>JANYGZ010000047.1 GCA_025362235.1 Ferruginibacter sp.
GGAGATAAGCAAATCCAATCCCATGTGCCACTTAGCGGATGTGAACCCGATGTTTCAATATTGGTTTCAAACCCATTTTCTTTTAAAGAGTTTGTAAGTATTGTTAAGTCGTGCATCAGTGGTTCACCACCGGTAATTACTACCAGTTTTGCCGGTGTTTTTGCAACTATTTTTGTTAAGTCTTCGATGTTTACCAAAGGATGTTTGCCTGCGTCCCAGCTATCTTTTACATCGCACCATACACAGCCTACATCACAGCCGCCCAGCCGTATAAAATATGCTGCCCTGCCCTGGTGGCTACCTTCTCCCTGCAGGGTATAAAAGTGCTCCATTACAGGAAGTTTTTGTATTATTTTAGTGGGTGCCTGAATCATTTAAATATAATAAAATTAAAATACAGCAACATTAAGATATAGTAAGATAGATTCTGTTTGATTATAAACTCTTTTGTTCACAAGCATTATACGTGTTTATTAACAGGGCAGCAATAGTCATTAGACCTACTCCACCTGGTACAGGTGTTATGTAACTGCTTTTTGGTGCTACATTAATAAAATCAACATCACCTTTTATTGCAAAACCCGATTTTTTTGTTTCGTCAGCCACTCTTGTAATGCCAACATCAATTACTACAGCATTCTCTTTTACCATTTCAGCTTTTAAAAATCCCGGGATACCTAAAGCTGCTACAATGATATCTGCTTGAAGACAGATTTCTTTTAACTGTTGCGTATGGCTATGACAAATGGTAACTGTGCAATTCCCAGGATAAGTATTGCGGCTAAGTAAAATACTCATGGGCCTGCCAACAATATTGCTTCTGCCAATTACTACAGCATGTTTACCTTTTGTTTCAATATTGTAATGCTGAAGCATTAATAAAATTCCATAAGGTGTGGCCGGAATAAAGGTGGGTAAGCCTTGCACCATTTTTCCCACACTCATGGGGTGAAAGCCATCTACGTCTTTATCGGGATTAATGACATTAATTATTTTTGCTTCACTTATTTGTTTTGGCAGAGGCAGTTGTACCAGTATGCCATCTATATCTTCATCTTTATTTAATTGCTCAATAGCAGCAACCAAATCGGATTCATTGACGGTATCGGGTAGTCTTATAAACGAACTTTTAAATCCGACTTCTTCGCAACTTTTAACCTTACTTGCAACATAAGTTTCGCTTGCACCATTATTACCAATTAATATAGCTGCCAGGTGCGGCGTTTTTTTGCCTGAATTTTTTAAGGCTTCCGTTTTAATTTTTAAAGCATCTTTTACTGCCTGAGATACAATTTTTCCGTCTAAAATTTGCATGTTGCAAAAGTAACTACAAATGATATATTTTACCTCAATTGGTATTTTTTCATTATATTACTATTCGTAAAAAACGATGCTTTGAAAAATTTTATTTTCATACCGGCTTTTTTATTTTTCACGCCACAGAGTATATCCTCGCAGGTTTTAAGACAGCCTTTATCGGCTATTTATCTCGGATTGGGAGCTTATAGTACACAACAGGAAGATGCTTTTTCTTATTTAAATAACCAGGCAGCTTTAGCTGAAATAAAAAAAGTAGCCATAGGCATATATGGCGAAAGAAGATTTTCATTAGTCGCCACCAGCCTATATGGTGCAACAGTGGCTATTCCTACAAAAAATGGAAACTTCGGCATTAATATGATTTATACGGGTTTTAAAAATTATACAGAGAACCAGGTTGGATTGGCATATGCACTCAGTTTAGGTAAAATGATAGACGTAGGTGCGCAATTTAATTATTACGGATACAATGTTCCTACTTATGCCAGTAATGCTGCTATAAATTTTGAAATTGGAACCATAGTTCACTTAACCGATAAATTAAATATTGGTATGCATGTTTATAACCCGGTTGGGGGAAATTTTACCAAAACCGATGAAAAACTTACCTATGCCTATACTGTCGGGTTGGGTTATGATTTATCTGATAATTTTTTTGTAAGTACTGAAATAGTAAAAGAAGAAATTTTTCCGGTAAGTTTTAATGCCGGATTTCAATATCGGTTTATGCACCAGTTTTTTGTCAGGTCAGGGATTGTAAGCGCTACTTCAACTTGGTATGCAGGTGTTGGTGTAAGCTGGAGTAATTTTAGGTTAGACATTACTGGTAGCTACCATCCGCAATTGGGCTTATCACCAGGTTTATTTTTAATTATGAATTTCGAAAAACCTGTCATTACCTTCTCCAATGAGTAACGCTTTTAAAAATATTATTTATTTTAAATTATATGCCAGTTGGACTACTAAGTTTTTTTTGCTTCTTGTTATTTCTCTTTTGTTACCTTTTTTTGTTTTGCCACAGGTGGTTCCAATACCTTCCGGTACTTTTGAACAACAGTTAGAAAACGTAACAGAAAGCAATGATGATAATGAAACAGAAGATGATTCTTTTTTGCAGGCGTTGGTGCAGTTTTCAACAGAACCCGTAAATCTTAATACTGCTACGGCAAATGATTTAAAAGAGTTGATTATACTTTCAGCTATGCAGATTGAAAACATTATTGCCTACAGAAATCTTTTAGGGAGTTTTATTAGTATTTATGAATTACAGGCTATACCGGGGTGGAATATATATACTATCAATCGATTACGTCCATTTATTACTGTTAGTACAAATGTAGAAATAGTAAATACATTTAGTGAGAGGATAAAAGGAGGCACCAACACTATTTTAGTTGGTGCCAGCCAGATGTTGGAAAAATCAAAAGGATATAAATTAAACCAGTATATGGCCAATAATTTCTATCCTGGTTCACGTCAAAGAATAAGTGTACGATACTTGTATCAATATAAAAACCTGTTACAGTTTGGAGTTGTTGCAGAAAAAGATGCTGGCGAACAATTTTTTAAAGGAACACAAAAACAAGGATTTGATTTTTATTCGGCCCATTTTTTTGCCAGGAACATAGGTATTATAAAATTGTTGGCAATTGGAAACTTTACTGTAAATATGGGCCAGGGATTAACGCAGTGGCAAAACCTTGCATTTAAAAAAGGTTCAGATGTAATTAATGTTAAACGGCAACTGGCCATTTTGCGCCCTTTTAATTCAACAGGTGAAATAAATTATCATCGCGGCATTGGCATAACCATTGCAAAAAATAATATAGCGGCTACCTTATTTGCTTCTTATAAAAAAGTAGATGGTAATTTCATCAATGATACAATAAATAATGAAAATTATATTTCTTCTTTACAATCTTCGGGCCTGCACAGAACCAAAAGTGAAACTGACGACAAAGGGGTACAGAAGCAATATACATTTGGTGGTAACTTTTCTTATAACCGCAATAACTGGCATGTTGGCGTAAATGCTATTCAATATCATTTTCAACTTCCAATAAATAAATCACCAGATCCGTATAATATATATTCACTTTCAGGAAAAAACTTAGGCAATTATAGTATCGACTACAGTTATACTTTTAAAAACCTTCACTTTTTTGGTGAGGCCGCAACCACTAATAATTTTAATAAGGCATTTATAAACGGGTTGATGATAAGTGTCGATAATAAAGCAGATATAAGTTTGGTTTATAGAAATATTTCTGAAAAATACCAATCTTTATACACCAATTCCTTTACTGAAAATACTTATCCTAATAACGAAAAAGGAGTATATGCAGGTATAAGTATTCGGCCTTCAGGTTTTTGGCGTATTAATGCCTATGCTGATTTTTATAAATTTCCATGGCTTAAATACCTCGTGGATGCGCCTTCTATTGGTGTAGATTATTTGATGATGGTAACCTATAGGCCCAATAAGGTTTTGGAAGCTTATATCCTTTACCGGACAGAAACCAAATCAAAAAATTATAACCCCTTTTTGCAAGTATTAACAACAGTTGCAGATAAACCCCGGCAAAATTTAAGAACACAAGTAATCTATGCAATAAACAATCAACTAACTATTCGCAATAGAGTTGAAATTATTTGGTTCGATAGAAAGGGCGAGGACAAACAAAATGGATTTTTAACCTATGCCGATATTATCTATGCCCCTTTTTTAAAAAAATATTCCGGAAATATACGATTTCAATATTTTAAAACAGGTGGGTATGATAGCCGGATGTATGTTTATGAAAACGACGTTTTATATAATTATTCTATTCCAGTTTTTTACGATAATGGATGCAGGTACTATTTAAATTTCAATTACAATTTTAATAAAAAAGTAGCAGTGTGGTTAAAATGGGCGCAAAGTATTTATAAAAATAAAAACACTATTGGAACAGGGCTTGATGAAATTGATGGTAATAAAAAAACCGGTTTTAGTTTACTGGTTCAATACCGGTTTTAGTTTTTTTTGTATGCAGCAGTTTTGTATGCGTATATGTCTTTTATTAATATTTGACTATTAAGTTCATATTTTTTAATCTTTAGTTTACTTTTGTTGTAATTCCATATTTTATTTAATAACTAAAACAACTCCCCCGTATATGAGAAAATTCTCAACTCTACTTATATTGTTGATGCTCTTGTGTGTATTGGCATTTGCACAAAACCGGGTTGTAACCGGCACTATTACTGATGAAAAAGGGGTGGCGATAGAAGGAGCTACCGTAACAATAAAAGGCAATAAGACGGGTACATATGCTGATGCCAATGGCAACTTTAAAGTTTCTGCGCCTGAGGGTTCTACCCTTATCATTAGCGGCATAGGTGTTACAACACAAGAATTTAATATTGGCAATCAAACAAAACTAACATTACAAGTAGCAAGGAACAATACCCAGTTAACTGCAGTTGTTATAACTGCGGCAGGCATAAAAAAATCTGAGCGGTCGGTTGGGTATGCAATCAGCAAGGTTGATCCGGGTGGATTGCTTCAGAAATCAGAACCGGACATGCTTAAAAATCTTCAGGGAAAAGTAGCAGGTGTAGATATAAGATCAGGCCTTGGTACTCCCGGTGCGGCAACACGAATACAAATAAGAGGAAACTCTTCCTTTTATGGCGAAACGCAACCGTTAATTATTGTAGATGGTGTTCCTTATAGTAATGATCAGATTCAAACAAGCGATGTACTTACCGGCGGTGGCGCATATGGCAATGGACTTGCCGATATTGATCCCAACGATATAGCCAGTATGAATATTCTGAAAGGGTCTTCTGCAAGTGCATTATATGGTTCCAGAGCGTCAAATGGTGTCATAATCATTACAACCAAATCTGGTAGTTCAGGAAGGAGTAAAAAAGGCACTGAAGTAACTTTTAGAAGTTCTCTTTCTTTTGAAAATGTTTCAAATCTTCCTGAATATCAAAATGCATATGGTACGGGATCTCAGGGTAATGCCAGTAGTGGTTCAAATGGATCCTGGGGTAAAAATTTTGAGCCGGGCGATTCTATTGCAGCATGGCCCGATTATTTACGGGCATATCCCGAATTATTTCCGAATGGAATGGCCGCTTACAAGGCATATCCAACTAATACAAATGACTTGTTTAAAACTGGTGTAATTACTGAAAATTCATTAGGGTTTAATACTGGTGATGAAAAAACAAGTTTCGCACTTACCGCATCTCAACTTAGTCAAACAGGTTACATTGCCAATAATAATTATGGAAGATATAATATTAGTGCCGGCGGCAGTTCTAAATTAGATATTGGTTTAAACGTAAGTGGCAATTTTAGTTATTCACGATCAAAACAAACTGGTGGGCTGTTGGGGGATAATCAGAATAGTGAAAGCCCGTCATCGCAATTTGCCCGTACCTTGTTTCTTGGCAGAAGCTGGCCCGTTGATCTGCCTTATCAGGATAAAAATGGCAACAACGTTTCGTGGGTTGGTACCCAGGCAGACAATCCTTTATGGGCAGAGCAATACAATAAACAAACAACTTATGATGAACGAATGGTGGCAGGGGTTCATTTTGATTTTAATATTAATAGATGGATAAAAGTTGACTATAATTTTGGCAGCAATGTTTCTTACCTTAACCGCGAGGAAATTAATGAAGTCAGTTCAAGAGGAGGGCTGGGAAAACTTGCTGTTGATAATTACAGGGCTCAGGAACTTCAGTCTACCTTATTGGTTTCGTTTACACCAAATATTGGAAAAGACTTTTCATTGAAAGCTACTGCTGGTACAGATTATAATCAACGGACACGTACAAGAGAGTTAGGACAAGGTGGATATAGGAATGGTGGCGGAGGTTACATAATACGTGGCGTTTATACTTTACAGAATTTTCTTCCTGTAGACAGGGATATCACTAGTTTTTATGCACGCAAAAGAATTATGGGAATTTTTGGAGATGTGTCCCTGGCCTATAAAAATTATGCCTTTATTACTGTTACAGGCCGTAATGATATTTCTTCTACTTTACCGGAAAATAACCGAAGTTATTTTTACCCTTCTGTTTCTGGATCGTTTGTTTTTTCTGATGCTTTTAGAATGAGTAAATCAATTCTCGATTTTGGTAAAATAAGGGCAGGCTACGCTAAAGTGGGCCGTGATGCTGAACCTTACAACGAATTTAATGTGTATAATTTAAGTAGTATTGCTTTTTTGAACCAGGCTGTTGGAAATGTTAGTCCAGATGCTAAAGGCGGAAATTCATTACAACCAGAGTTTACGAAAGAGGTAGAATTAGGTACACAATTAAGTTTCTTTAAAAAATTACTAGAGCTTGATTTTACATGGTATAATAAAAATTCAACCAATTTGCTTGCCCCTGTTACTACAGCTGCTTCAACTGGCTATGCTTCATTTTATACAAACTTTGGAAGCATTAATAATAAAGGAGTAGAAATTGCAGTTACCCTAAGACCTGTAACCAAACAAAATTTTAGCTGGGAAATTTTAAGTGTTTATACAAAAAATAAAAGTATTGTTACTGCCCTTACCGAAGGTGTAACTCATCTAAGTTTAGGCGGTGGTTATTCTACCATAACAACTGGTTTTGAAGTTGGAAAACCTTATGGATTTCTTTATGGCACAAAGGTATTAAGGGATAGCGCTTCTGGCTCATTGCTAATTGATCCTTCAACCGGTACAATGATTCTTGATCCTACTCAAGGACAAATTGGAAATCCTAATCCAGATTATAAACTGGGCATCACTAATACTTTCAGGTATCGGGCATTTTTTTTAACGGCTTTATTTGATATGACAAAGGGCGGTGATTTGTATTCTACAACTTTGTATTCATTATTAGGCCGTGGTGTAACAATGGATACTTACGATAGGCAAACAGGTTGGGTAATACCAGGCGTTTATGGTGATGCAGTAACTGGTAAAACTATTACTAACGGCGGAAAAACTATCCCCAATCAAACAAGAATAACAACCAACGATCTTTATTTTTCACCAACGGGGGGTAATACATTTGGCATCAATACAGCTTCTGAATGGAATGTGTATGACGCAACGGTATATCGATTAAGAGAATTATCAATCGGATATAATGTACCTGCATCTTTTTTAAATAGTAAACATATTTCAGCAGTTACCATTACTTTAACCGGCAGAAATTTATTGTATTACGCACCTAATTTTCCCAAGTATTCAAATTTTGATCCTGAAACAAGCAGTTATGGAGCTTCATCCATACAGGGGCTAGAGTTTGCTGCTGCTGCAACTGCAAGAAGAATTGGACTTAATCTGTATGTTACCTTTTAATTGACCTGTTAAATAATAATTATGTTACGACAATTTAAATATATAATAGCATTTGGATTACTTACAACTTTTAGCTGTTCAAAATCTTTTAATATAAATGTAGATCCTAATAATCCGTCAAGTTTACCGGTAAAAAATTTGCTGCCTCAAATTGAGCAAAATATGGGTAACGCAAGTGCAATTTATAGCGGCATGTCGGCAGCGTTAGAAGTTTATGTACATAGAATTACGGTTAGAGAAGCTCCGGATGGTTATAATGTTACCGGAAGTAGTGGTTTTGTTGATCCGATGTGGAATTTTTATTATAGCACTGTGTTAACAAATGCTGATATTATAGTTAATGAAGCAAATTCAGTAGGCAATTTTAAATATGCGGGAATTGCAAAAATAATAAAAGCCTATGCCGTTAGCCAGCTCGTTGATGTATTTGGTGATGTGCCTTATAGCGAAGCAACACAGTTATTGCAAAATGTAAGAAATCCAAAATTTGATGTTGATTCAACTATTTACCCAAAATTATTTACTTTAATTGATGATGGTATTGCCAACTTAAAAAACCCTGCAGCAAATCCGCTTTCACCAGCAGGCGACGATGTTATTTATGGCGGAGATATAACAAAATGGATTAAGGCTGCCAATACTTTAAAACTTAAATTGTATACACAAATAAGATTAGTTAAAAATGTTTCTGCAGATGTTACAGCCCTTTTAGCAACTCCTGCTAATTTAATAAACAGTACTTCAGAAAATTTTCAACTTCCTTATAGTGCAGATAGCAAAAATCCAGGATATAATGATTATTCAGCAGGTCAAAGAACTGAGGATATAAGCCCATGGTTTTACGAAATTTTAAAAGGCTACAATCTTAATATTTTTTACGGTACCGAAGATCCAAGAATCCCTTATTATTTTTTTAACCAGATAGCGCAAGGGCAAAACGAAGTAAATGATGGTAACCCAACCGAATACAGAGACAATTCCTTTGTTTCTACCTATTTTGGCTCAAATGGCCCTGATGCAGGAAGAAGTCAACAAAATACAATGACTATATTAGGAATATATCCTGTTGGTGGAAAGTTTGATGATGGAACTGGCAAAGGAGGGGGATCAATTAATGCCACTTCTGCTACCGGAGCCGCCCCTTATAGATTTATAACATATGCGGACAGGTTATACCTTGAGGCCGAATTAATAAAACAAGGCGTAATTACAGGCGATGCACGAGCTAAAACACTTGCGGCAATTACAGAGTCTTTTAAACAGGTAGATGCTGTAGTAGCAAAAACGGGTACAACTGGTGTGCCGCTTTTAACAGGTAGTGGAGCTGTTGAAGATTATACGGCAAGAGTAATGGCTGAATACGATGCAAATGCTGGTAAGCAATTACAAATTATTATGACACAAAAATGGATATCAAGTTTCGGTAGTGCAATTGATGCTTATACAGATTATAGAAGAACGGGCTTTCCAATTCTTTTTGATCCAAACAACCCGCTGATGGCGCCAGGCGGTAATGTGCAACCTCCTTTACATGGTAATCCATTAGTTGATCCACAACTTCCGGTGCCAGTAAGTTTAAATATGGCTTATCCATTATCACTTCCCTGGCCATCAGCAGAACTAACTAGTAACTCAAGTGCTCCTGCGCAAAAGCAACCTGCTACAGATAAAGTTTTTTGGCAGCCATAATTTTTAATTATAATAGTTTTTAATAATGAAAAAAATAATAACCTATAGCCTTTTAGCAGCCATCATGCTTTTAAGTGCTTGTCAAAAAACAGATAATCCAAAAATTCCTACCCTTACAAGAGTACCGGTTCCAAGTTTGTTAAAGGATGCTTCGGGTACAGAAACAATAGTTGTTTCGGATATAGCCAATTTTGTAGGAAAAGTTAGTGTAGATGTTTTCTTTAAAACAGATACACCTCCACAAAAGATGGATCTTGTTATAATCAAAAATGGCGACAAAAGTTCAGTTAAAGTACTTCAGGCTAATATCACAACTTATCCAACAGTTGTATCATTTACAGGACCTCAGTTAATTGCATTATTCGGTACTGTGGAAACCTGCGATTTTTTTACAGTTGGGGTAAATATAACTACACAAAGTGGTACAATTTATGAAGCATTTCCTGCTGTAGGTAATCCTTACGGCGCTGGGGTTTCAGGTCAATATGGCGGTGTTCAAACCTCGCTTACTTATAATACCAAAGTAGAATATGAACCTGCTGTATATAGTGGAAATTTTATTGTTGTGTCAGATGAGTTCGGAGATTTTGTAGCGGGGACTACAGTTGTTTTAACCACTATAAATGCTACCCAATTCTCCTTTTTACAGCCAGCGGTTGAAAACCCGATACCCATTAAAGTTACAATCGATCCTGTAAGCTTAAAGGTTTCTATTGTAAAACAAAAAATTGGCGATTACTTTTTATGGGAACCATCGTATACAAATCCAACAGTACTAACACTATCAAGCAACCCGGATAATAGGGTTATCCCTTGCACACAAACTGTAAGTATTTACCTTGACTATGCTGTTGACCAGGGTAGTTTTGGCGAAAACCTGCTTGTTCTAAAAAAACAAGAGTAATATTTTCAATAAGTTAATTTAAGGGCTATTTCATACTTTTGTGAAATAGCCCTTTTTTATTTTAATAATACCATTAAATATTTTACATGCCCGATCAACAAGTGCCCAATCAAATAAATATAGAGATTTCCGAAGAAGTTTCAGAAGGCATTTATGCCAACCTTGCCATCATTACCCATAGCCATGCAGAGTTTGTAATTGACTTTGTGAATGTAATGCCCGGCACCCCTAAAAGTAAAGTAAAGAGCCGTATCATTTTAACTCCCTTTCATGCAAAACGTTTTATGAAAGCGATGGTAGAAAATGTGAAGAAATTTGAAGCAGCTAACGGAATAATTCAGGATATGGAAGCGTTGGAAATTCCTTTCACTTTTGGTGGCCCCACTGCACAGGCTTAGAGTATTATAAAAGGCCATCATCAGAAAAACTAAAGAAACCTTCTTCGCTAACAATTAGATGGTCCATTACTAAAATATCCAGGTAGGCTGCTGCCATTTTTATTTTTTGTGTAAGCGCTTCATCTGCTTTGCTCGGTTTTAAATTACCACTTGGATGATTGTGGCAAAGTATAATTGAAGTAGCTTCGTATTCCAATGCAATTTTTAAAATTATCCTTGGGTCTGCAACAGTACCTGTTAAGCCACCCCGGCTGACAATTTCAAAATGATTTACCTTATTGGCTTTATTTAAATACAAAACGGCAAAAACTTCATAGCTAAAATCTTTGATGGCTGCTCTTAAATATTGGGCAATATCTTTACTTGTTTTAATAACTGTTTTATCTAAAGCAAATGAGTAATGCCTTCGTCTGCCAAGTTCAAGTGCGGCTGCAATAGTAATTGCTTTTGCTTCGCCAATTCCCTTAATTTTTTGCAATTCTTTTAATGAAAGCTTTCCTAATTCATTCAGGTTATTACCTCCGAGTTTTAAAATTTCCTTTGCTATTTCTACAGCCGATTTTTCTCTATGGCCATTGTTTATTAAAATGGCAAGCAATTCCGAATCGCTTAAAACTGCGGCACCCTTTGTTAATAATTTCTCCCTAGGTCTGTCGTCTATTGCCCAGTTTTTTATAGAAGTGGATGGTTTGTTGATATTTTCCATTGTATAAATTTAAACATCAATTATTAAACGATAGTTTTGTAGCATCTTACTTTTTATTCATTTTGCAATTATAATAATATGTCAAGCAACGCAAAGCTTTTTTCGGGTACTGGTTCTCAATACCTTTCTGAGGCTATAGCCAAAAAATTTGGTGAACCTTTAGGTAAGGTAAATATACAGCGCTTTAGTGATGGTGAAATTGGTGTTGAATTCCAGGAAAGCATCCGTGGGCAGTTTGTGTTTTTAATTCAAAGCACTTTTGCACCTACAGATAATTTGATGGAGCTGTTGCTGATGATTGATGCAGCAAAAAGGGCTTCAGCATATAAAGTAATTGCTGTAATGCCTTATTATGGGTATGCCCGGCAAGATAGAAAGGATAGGCCAAGAGTAGCAATTGGTTCAAAACTGGTAGCAAATATGCTGACTGCTGCAGGAGCTGACAGGGTTGTTACGATGGATTTGCATGCTCCACAAATTCAGGGATATTTTGATATACCGGTTGATCACCTTGATTCTTCCGCCATTTTTATTCCATATATAGAAAGTTTGAAATTGGAGAACCTCACATTTGCAGCACCCGATGTAGGCAGCGCCAATAGAATCCGTGAAGTGGCATCTTACTTTGAAAGCGAGATGGTTATTTGTGATAAACACAGAAAAAGAGCCAATGAAATAGCGAGTATGGTTGTAATAGGAGATGTTACAGACAGGGATATAGTGTTAATAGATGATATCTGCGACACTGGCGGCACATTAGCTAAAAGTGCAGGACTGCTAAAAGAAAAAGGAGCCCGTAGTGTAAGGGCCTTTTGTACTCATCCTGTTTTAAGTGGTAACGCTTATAAAAATATTGAAAATAGTGCTTTAGAAGAGCTGGTAGTTTGCGATACAATACCCTTGAAATACCACGGCGGAAAGATAAGAGTCGCTTCTACTGCTGAACTCTTCGCTATAGCTATTCGTAATGCATTGGAAAATAAGAGCATAAACAGCCTTTTCTTAAGAAGCCGTATGGCTGATAAAAATAGCTGATAGTAAGTTTGATGAAGATTATCTGATTGCTTGGGATAAAATTCTCTATTTACTATTTTACATGTAATAATTACCCATTATTCCCCTACCTTTGCGCCTCATAAAAAAATAATTTAAATGAAAACAATTACAATCGAAGGACAAATCAGGACCGAATTTGGCAAAAAAGCCACCCGCCAACTTCGCCTTGAGGAAAAAGTGCCAGCTGTAATTTACGGAGGTGCTAAGGAGATTAATTTTACCGCTCCTGCAACAGCTTTTAAAAATATAGTTTATACGCCCGATTTTATGGTAGTACAAGCTAATATTGATGGAAAGCCTTACAGATGCGTATTAAAAGATCTTCAGTTTGACAAAGTAAGCGATAAGCTTATTCATGTTGATTTTTTAGAATTGGTAGAAGACAAAAAAGTAACAGTTACTTTACCACTTAAATTTACCGGGGCACCGGTAGGCGTTAAAGCTGGTGGTAAACTGGTTACAAAAATGAAAAGTTTAAAAGTAAAGTTGCTGCCTAAATATTTACGTGAAAATATTGAGTTGGATATTACTAATTTAGAATTAAACGAAAATGTAAGGGTACAGGATGTTAAGGCAGACAATATGGAAATCATGAATTCGCCACGTATTCCTATTGCTTCAATAACAATGACACGCCAGTTGAAACAGGAAGAAGCTGCTGTTCCTAAAGCTGCTGCTGCACCTGTTGCTGCAAAAGCCCCCGCTGCTCCTGCTGCAGGAAAAACTGCTGCTCCACCTGCAAAAGCTGCATCTGCTGCAAAAAAATAAATTTTATTTTAATATTATACGAAAATGCCCTGATTTTTCAGGGCATTTTTATTATCTGTCAACTATAAACTTTAATTACCTTTGCCCACTTAAATTAATATTATGGGAATGGATAGAAATACGGTGATAGGGTTTGTGTTGATAGGATTGCTGTTAATGGGCATGTTTTATTTTAATAATAAAGGAAATGCTGCATTTCAGGCAGAACAACAAAGAATTGCAGATTCAATAGAAAGAACAAAGCCAAAAGTTGACCTGGCTAAGCAGAAGGCAGATTCTACAATGCTTGATGCAACACGTAAAGAAAAAGCCGCCGGTAATTTTCAACAAGCTGCAATTGCGCAGGAAGAATTAACCACAATAGAAAATGAAGTAATGAAAATTACTTTTACAAATAAAGGG
>JANYGZ010000057.1 GCA_025362235.1 Ferruginibacter sp.
GTCGGGACGACAAGATTCGAACTTGCGACCCCCAGACCCCCAGCCTGGTGCGCTACCGGGCTGCGCTACGTCCCGAAAATACACGTTATACCTCCGGTGGTATAATTGGATTGCAAAAGTAATAGAAATTTTCAATTGTAAAAACACAACATATTGTATCTTAGCGCAACTTTAAATACATGAAGGTTTTAATTAAACAGGCTATTATCGTCCAATCTTCTTCGCCACTGAACGGTTTACAGAAAGATATCCTGATAAGAGACGGCATTATTGAACTTATTGCAGATAATATTACTGAAAAGGCAAATACCCTTATTGAGCAACCCGGTTTACATGTAAGTATTGGGTGGATGGATAGTTTTAGCCAGTTTTGTGACCCTGGATTTGAGTACCGGGAAACCCTGCAAACAGGTGCTAATGCCGCGGCTGCTGGTGGCTTTACAGATGTGCTGGTTTTGCCAAACACCAATCCTGTTGTTCACACCAAATCGCAGGTAGAATATATTATTCAAAAATCTAAAGAGTTTACTTCCCATATTTATCCTTTAGGAGCGGTTACAAAAAATGCTGCCGGAGCAGAACTGGCAGAAATGTACGATATGCAGCAATCCGGCGCTGTGGCATTTACGGATGGCACCAGCAGCATACAATCGCCGGGTTTATTATTAAAAGCACTGCAATATGTACTTGCTTTCGATGGTACCATCATACAGGTAGCGGATGATAAAACCATTAATCCCCAGGGATTGATGAACGAAGGTATTATGAGTACCCAGCTCGGGCTACCAGGCAAACCTGCTATTGCCGAAGAGTTAATGATTGCACGGGATATTGAATTGGTAAAATATACCGGTTCAAAAATTCATTTTACAGGTGTCTCTACAAAAAAGGGAATTGAATTGATAATGAAGGCAAAAGCGGATGGTTTACAGGTGAGTTTTTCTGTAACCCCTTATCATGCTTTTTTTAACGATGAAGACCTTAAGGGATATGATACTAATCTTAAAGTTAATCCACCTTTAAGAACAAAAGAAGATATGATGGCCGTAAGATCTGCTATATTACAAGGTAATGCGGACGCCATTGCAAGCCACCATATGCCACAAAATGCTGATGCAAAAGTTTGTGAATTTGAATATGCAAAATATGGCATGATTGGCCTCGAGACTGTGTTTGGCGTGCTGGGCAAATGCCTGGCCATTGAGTCAGCAGAGACTAGTAATGGCTGGACGATTGAAAAAATGATAACCCTCTTAACTGTGGCACCAAGAAAAATTTTCAATATGGCATTGCCTGAAATACAAGAAGGAGTAACGGCAACACTTACCCTGTTTAACCCGGCAAGTGAATATGTATTTACTGAAAAGATGATTGCCTCAAAATCGAAAAACACGCCATTTATTGACATGCCATTAAAGGGAAAAGTTATCGGGATCATTAATGGCAATAAAACTTATTTTAATTAAGATGAAGCAAACTACACCAACCCAAAAAGGGTTACTGACGGGTGCGTTGATGATACTTGCTTCCTTGTTTTCTTTGTATGCTTTAAAGAACCCTGTTGAAAGCTATTTTCAATTTGTTGTATACAGCATATTTACTGCAGGCATTGTGTGGAGCTTGATCAGTTATTCAAAACTAGCTGTTGATAAAAAAAGTTTTAATAATTATTTTTCTGCAGGCTTTAAAACCTTTGTTGTTATCGCCTTGCTAATGGCATTGTTTAGCTATATTTATTTTAGTTATAATCTGCAGTTCAGAGATGATAAGATCGCTGAAAACAGCCGGATGCTTATATCACAGGGTAATCATTTACCCAAAGAAATTGAAGAGAATGCTGCTGAACTAAAAAAAATGTTTATGCCAATGATGTTATCAGCAGCTATTTTCAGATACCTGATTTTGGGTGCATTGATTACAGCTGTTACAGCAGGTTTTTTAAGTAAGAAAAATACTCTAGGATAAAAGATTGATATTAGAACGTGATATTTAGATTTTGGGTTTTCTGTTACAAATTTGAAGAAGAACCACGAAACTTAAAAGTACAAGAGGGCGATGCAAGAATGTAGCACATTGCTTCTTAGCCCGGACCAAACATATCATCGCAATTAATTTTGTAAAAATAAATTGCGTAAACAAAAAACAATACAATGGATGTATCAGTAATAGTACCGCTTTTTAACGAAGATGAATCTTTGCCTGAATTAGCGGCATGGATAGAGCGGGTGATGCTGGCAAATAATTATAGTTACGAAGTGATAATGATTGATGATGGCAGCAATGACAATTCGTGGGAAGTGATTGAGTGTTTGCGAAAAAAAAATGATAATATCCGGGGCATAAAATTTCAACGCAATTATGGCAAAAGCGCTGCGCTGAATGAAGGTTTTAGATCGGCCAAAGGTGATGTGGTAATAACTATGGATGCAGACATGCAGGATAGTCCTGATGAAATACCCGAGCTACGCAATATGATTATCGACGGAGGATATGATATGGTGAGTGGCTGGAAAAAGAAACGCTATGATAACAAGCTTACCAAAAACTTACCTTCTAAATTATTTAATGCTGCGGCAAGCAGGTCGAGTGGAATTAAATTACACGATTTTAACTGCGGGCTGAAAGCCTATAAAAATAAAGTAGTAAAAAGTATTGAGGTATATGGAGAAATGCACCGTTACATTCCCGTACTGGCCAAGTGGGCAGGGTTTAAAAAAATTGGTGAAAAAGTGGTGGAACACCGGGCAAGAAAATATGGTGTCACAAAATTTGGCTGGAGCCGTTTTGTGAATGGTTTTTTAGATCTTGCTTCTATAATGTTTATGGGTAAGTTTGGTAAAAGGCCCATGCATATTTTCGGGCTTTGGGGCAGCATCGTTTTCTTTTTGGGTATGTGCATATGGGCCTATTTATTTATTGCCAAAATTTTCTTTTCGCAATTTAATATGACGGACAGGCCTTTGTTTTTTATAGGCATCATTTCTATCGTAATTGGTACACAATTATTTTTAGCAGGTTTTTTAGGAGAGCTGATTGCAAGGAATTCACATGACCGGAATTCTTATTTAATTGAAACTAAAATTGGGTTGTAGGGATAGATACACTGATTAAACTGATTGATACAGGTATAAGGGGATTCATTTTAAATCTATAAATATATCAACCATGCTTCTTCATGCTGATATAACCGAAAAAATATTGGCTGCTTTTACAAAGTGTACAATCAATTGGGATATGGCTTCCTGGAAAAAGTTTACGAAAATTCCCTGATGATAGAGTTTAAAATGATGTCGCTATTTTGTATGCAGCAGTATGCTATTAAAGTATAGTATGCTGGGACTGAAGTAGGGAATTATTTTGCAGACATATTAGTTGAAAATAAAATAATTGTTGAAATAAAAGCTGGTAAAGGTGAAATTATGAAAGAACATGAAATGCAAATATCCAATTATTTGAAAGCAACAAATTATGAAGTAGGGTTGCTGCTTCATTTTGGTGAAAAACCGACTTTTAAAAGAGTAATGTTTTCTAATGAATATAAATAATCAGACAAAACCACCATAATCAGTGTCAACAGCGTTTCCATCAAAATCAATCATCATTATTGGGCCTGCACATCCCTTGCGTGGCGGATTGGCTTCTTACAACGAAAGGCTGGCATTGGAATTTATACAGCTTGGCCATACTGTTAGCATTTATACTTTTTCCTTACAATACCCGGGCTTTTTATTTCCGGGTACCACACAATTTTCAACAGAGCCCCCTCCTGATAAATTAGATATCCATGTACGCATCAATTCAGTTAATCCTTTAAACTGGTTGAGTGTTGGCTTTGAACTAAAAAAGAAAAAGCCCGATTTGGTTGTAGCCCGCTACTGGCTGCCTTTTATGGGACCCTGCCTTGGCACTATACTAAGAATTGTAAAACAAAATAAACATACAAAAACAGTTTGCATAGCAGATAATATTATTCCGCATGAAAAACGCCCGGCAGATATCCTTTTTACAAAATATTTTGTCCCTCCAATTGATGCATTTATTACCATGAGTGAAAAAGTGCTGGGTGACCTGGCAGAATTTGCACCTGGCAAACCTGCAAGGTTTGTTGTTCATCCCCTGTATGATAATTTTGGAGAAAAAATAAGTAAAATTGAAGCAAGAAATAAATTAAAAATTAATAATGATGACCCAATAATTTTATTTTTTGGGTTTATAAGAAGATATAAGGGCCTGGATATTTTATTGGATGCTATGAAAATTCTGAACAGCAATCAGCTTCAGCAATTAGGTGATAGCAGTAACATAAAACTTTTAATAGCGGGAGAATTTTATGAAAACAGAAAAATGTATGATGAACAAATAGAAAGGCTTGGCATAAAAGATAAATTAATTTTAAAAACAGCATTTATTGCGGATAGTGAAGTGAAATATTATTTATGTGCTGCTGATGTTGTGGTACAGCCATATAGAAGTGCAACTCAAAGTGGCGTAACGCCACTGGCTTATCATTTTGAAAAGCCAATGATAGTTACCAATGTTGGCGGACTTCCTTCCTTAGTGCCTGATGACAAAGTGGGCCTGGTGGCTGAACCAACTGCTTTATCTGTTGCCCAAAAAATTCTGGAGTTCTTTAATAAAGGAGAAGCACATTTTCTTCCCTATTTAATCGAAGAGAAGAGAAAATATAGCTGGAGCAAAATGACAGCGGCCATTTTTGAAGTGGCTGGGTTAGAGTAATCATCTTATATAAGTTAAGATTATAATGTGCCATTATTATTTTGAAGCACACTATTAGTTTATAGGCTAATTTGTTAATTTGCACTTATTATGATTTATAGAAGTAAAGCTCCGTTGCGTATTGGTTTAGCGGGTGGCGGTACAGATGTTAGCCCTTATAGCGATGAATACGGAGGAGCTATTTTAAATGCTACTGTTTCACTGTCTGCCTATGCCAGTATTGAACCATTGCACGAAAATGCCATTATTGTTGAAGCATTAGACAGAAAAGAAGAAGAACGTTACGAATGGGCCCCATCACTGCCCATTAACGGAAAATTAGATTTATTAAAAGGGGTATATAACCGCATTCACTCAATGTACGGCGTGCCATTAACCGGCTTTCGTTTATCAACTTTTGTAGATGCCCCGGCTGGCTCTGGCTTGGGTACTTCATCAACCCTTGTTGTGGCCATATTGGGTGCATTTGCAGAGATGCTGAAATTACCATTGGGCGATTATGATATTGCCCATCTTGCTTACCAGGTTGAACGAGAAGAACTGAAACTGGCTGGTGGAAAACAGGACCAGTATGCAGCTACTTTTGGGGGAGTAAATTTTATGGAATTTTATGGCAATGATAAAGTAATTGTAAACCCTTTACGCATACGTTCAGAATATTTACACGAGCTGGGTAATAACCTGGTATTGTATTTTACCGCAACTTCAAGGGAGAGCGCACTGATTATAAAGGAGCAGGTAAAAAATGTAAATAACAAAGATGGAAAAAGTATTGAAGCCATGCACCAGCTGAAGGAGCAGGCAAAAATGATGAAAGAGGCATTACTAAAAGGAAGGTTGCATGAAATTGGCGAGATACTTGATTTTGGATTTGAACAAAAACGTAAAATGGCACATAATATAAGTAACAGTACCATTGAAAGTATTTACAATGCTGCAAAAAAAGCAGGTGCAACCGGTGGCAAAATAAGTGGTGCAGGCGGTGGTGGTTTTATGATATTTTATTGCCCTAACAATACCCGTTATAAAGTGATAGAAACACTCAAAACTTTTGGTGGCGAAATTAAAAACTATTCTTTTACCAAATATGGTTTAACCTCCTGGACGATATAACTGATGTGGATTAAATTTTTCTTTATACAAAAAACGAAAGCGCTTTTCAGCCTTTTTAAATTACATATTATTGTAGAGCCTTTCAGTGGTTTCTTATTAAACCTGGCTTACTTATCTAAGCAGTCTAAATGGATAAATGAACACAAAAATATTGCCTACAACGATTTTTATAGTGGCAACCGGGCAAGAGAAAAAAGGCTTAGTCTCTATGAATATCTTAACAAGGAATTTATCAAAGACAGGCCAATAAATTATCTTGAATTTGGAGTAGCACATGGAGGCTCGTTTTATTGGTGGTTACACAATCATACTAATCAGCAATCAACATTTTCGGGTTTTGATACTTTTACTGGCCTGCCAGAAGATTACGGCCCTTTTAAAAAAGGCGAAATGAGCAATGGCAATGAAGTATTAAAAACTGACGATAGTAGGGCTTCTTTTTATCAGGGCCTGTTTCAGCAAACCTTGCCCGGGTTTTTAAAAACTTTTAATAACGAAAAGCTGACCGTAATACACATGGATGCCGATTTGTATACTTCTACTTTATATACCCTGACAAGTTTTGCGCCTTATTTAAAAAAAGGCGATATCATTTTATTTGATGAATTTTGTGTACCAACACATGAATTTTTAGCAGTCAAAAATTTTACGGAATCTTATTATATCAACCTAACCCCTATTGCTGCTTCCAACAACTTTTTGTTTACAGCATTACAGGTAAATTAATAAATTATATGTCTCAACAAATAAAGGATATTATTGATGCTTCCATTAAGGTTAAGCAGGTTTTACTGGCCGATGAAAAAATAATTAACTCTATTGCAGACTGTGTAACAGTTATTGTAAACGCTTTTAATGCGGGCAATAAAGTATTGTTTTGTGGAAATGGTGGCAGCGCCGCAGATGCACAACATCTTGCAGCTGAGTTTAGCGGCCGTTTTTATATTGACAGGGATGCCTTGCCTGCAGAGGCATTGCATTGCAATACCAGCTACCTTACAGCAGTAGGCAACGATTACAGTTATGATGTCATTTTTTCAAGGCTAATAAAAGGCATTGGTAAAAAAGGCGATGTGTTGATTGGGCTTAGCACTTCTGGTAATAGCAGCAACATTCTAAAGGCTTTTGAAATGGCAAAACAAAAAGAAATGATCACCATTGGTTTTACGGGTCAAACAGGTGGTAAGATGAAAGAAATTTCAGATTACCTTTTAAATATTCCTTCAACCGATACGCCACGCATACAGGAAAGCCATATTTTGGTAGGGCATATTATTTGCCAACTGGTAGAGGAAAAATTATTTGGGAACAAATGATTAATAGATAATTTAGTAATGGATAATTTAATAATGGATAATGGATAATTTTTAGAATAACACTAGGTTAGCTTTCACTATTCACCATTCACCATCATGATAAAAACAGCAATCATATTAGCAGGAGGTTTAGGAACCCGTCTGCGCAGTGCTGTGGCTGATTTGCCAAAATGTATGGCTCCGGTAGATGATATTCCATTTATTGCATTTGTAATAGCTTATTTAAAGAAAGAAGGTATTGAAAACTTCATCTTCGCATTAGGCTATAAAAGTGAATCCATCATTGATTATGTAGATTCAACTTATAAGGACCTAAATAAAAAATACGTAATAGAAACAAAACAATTAGGTACAGGTGGCGCCATAAAAGAAGCCTGTAAATCAGTTGAAGAAAAAAATGTGGTAGTAGTAAATGGCGATACTTTATTTGCAGCGGATATCAGTAATTTATCAAAATTTCATGAAGGCCATACAGCTGATTGTACGATTGCCTTAAAACAAATGCACAATTTCGACAGGTATGGTGCTGTTGAATTAAAGGAGGACAACCTGATTAATGCTTTTAACGAGAAACAATTTTGTACAATTGGATTGATTAATGGCGGCGTATATACGTTAATGGTATCTGACCTGTTATCAGGTAATTACCCGGAGGTTTTTTCATTTGAAAAAGAATA
Organism: Ferruginibacter sp.; assembly: GCA_025362235.1. GTDB lineage: Bacteria > Bacteroidota > Bacteroidia > Chitinophagales > Chitinophagaceae > Ferruginibacter. Next base: position 7,844 of record JANYGZ010000057.1, read on the forward strand.
TCTTGAAAAGAATACCGGTACTAAAAAATTATATGGTGTTGTCAATGATGGATACTTTATTGATATCGGTATACCAGAAGACTACCTGCGCTTTCAGGAAGATTATAAAAAAGTACTTACAAAAAATAAATATAGCGTTGCCGGCAATAAAGCAGATGAATTTATTAAAGGATTAATTGCATGAACCAATTTACCATAGACCATAACTGGACACTTTTTTTGGATCGGGATGGCGTTATTAACCATGAGCTGCATTTAAGTTATGTTAATAGCTGGGATGAATTTAAGTTTTATGATGGTGCAAAAGAAGCCTTTAAAATATTTGCCACAAAATTTAAATACATCCTTGTTGTTACCAATCAACGTGGCGTAGGAAAGGGCATTACTAAAATTGAAAACCTACACATAGTCCATAAGAATATGAAAGAGGAAATTGCTATTGCTGGTGGAAGGGTTGATGGAATTTATTTTTGCCCCGATCTTGATAAAGAAAGCCCTAACCGAAAACCAAATACAGGTATGGCTTTGCAGGCAAAACAAAATTTCCCTGACATTGATTTTAAAAGATCAATAATGGTTGGTAATAATATCAGTGATATGGAATTTGGTCATAACATTAACGCTAAAATAGTTTTACTTACTACCACAATGCCTGAACCTCCAGCATCAATAAATTACATTGATGCTGTATACGGCTCCTTATACCAATTTGCTAAAACCTTATAAGCTTTAGTTAATATTAACGTTGCTGAATAAGTTTACCTTTGCATGTAGAAGTATTTTTATAAATTTATCAGATGAAGAAACCATGTTTGTTTGTTTTTTATATCCTTTGCGCCCTTTTTTGTTTTTCTCAGCGCATTACTACAAATGATAATCTTTTTTTAAAACAAAAAGAAGACTCATTAAAAAGCTATGCCAATGATATGGTGCAATCCATCAATGCACAAAATCGTTTTACTGCAGACAGTCTTTTTACCAAAATGTTTGTACGGGCCTTAAAAACAAACAATTCCTTCTACTACCCTTTCGATTCCTTAAAAACCATTTCTAAATTATCGCCGCCAGACAGCAGCTTCCGGATTTTTACGTGGCAGTTGGTAATCAATGACAACATCATCCGCCAGCATGGCGCCATACAAATGAAAACCTCAGATGGTTCATTAAAATTATATCCGCTAATTGACAAATCTGATGTTACTATCAATCTTACAGATACTATAGGTAATAATAAAGGCTGGATTGGTGCGGTATATTACAGGATCATACAAACAAAAAGTGGCAACCAAAATTATTATACTTTAATTGGCTATGATGAAAATAATATCCGCAGCGACCGTAAAATAATTGAAGTGTTGAATTTTATAAATGATGAGCCGGAGTTTGGTGGCCGCTATTTTAGTTTTGAGAACGATACGTTAAAACGCCCCACCACCAGCAGGTATATTATGGAGTATAAAAAAGCAGCGGGTGCCAGGCTTAATTACGATGAAAACCTGGATATGATTGTTTTTGAACATTTAGAGTCTGAAAGCAACGAACCTAAAAAGAAATGGACACTGATACCCGACGGAGATTATGAAGGTTTTAAATGGAAGAACGGAAAGTGGGTTCATGTAGAAAAAGTATTTAACCAGGTAACACCGGAAGGCAATGAACCTGTACCAAGCCCTATTAAAGATGCACAGGGCAATACAGATGAAAGTAAATTAAAGGATAATACACCACAGAAAAAATGACAATGAAAATTGCTCACATCCCAGGCTTTAAGCGGTTGGATAATTAGCAACCAAAAAAATGTGATATTTCCTGAATTAATAATTTTTCTATTTTACAATCAATGAGTCATCTTTATATATAAAATGTTCTATAATTTTTCCATCCTCAGAATATTTTAGCCAAATACTATCCTTTTATTATTCTTCCAAAAACTTATACTTCTTATTTTTTTCTGCTTAAGATTATAATACTCAATCTTAGAATTCAAGATGTAACCATTTATTTCTTCTGATTTTTGTTCGTAAGAATATTTATTTTCGAAATATTCTTCTTTAATAAAAACTAGCGCCGGCACAATCGTCAAAATAATAAAAATACTGAACCACCAATTTTGTTTAAACCATTGTCGAAAAAGGAGAGCTGATCCTATGCAAATTATTGGCGAACAAATTACAATTGTGGTTAGCATTGCCGCAAGTGTTGTCAAAGGCTTTTGTTCTCCGCCTGAATGACCAATATTAGAGGTGTACATTAATATTGGCGTAAGTATCAACATAAGAAGTATGAAGATGCCAAATATTATAATTGGATTGAGTTTGGTTTTTGCATTTTGATTTATAGAGAGTGTCAAATGGTATAATTAACAACATTTAAAAATAAAATCTACTACGCTTCAATCAGGTAGGTACCCAAATCAATTACTTCTCCCTCGCCTTTTTTATATTGCTCAATAGCGACAAGGTCTACATCCTTGATTACCTGGCTTTTAAAAATGGGCATATCGTTTTTATAAACTACAAAATACAAATCGGGGGAAGTTTCCAGGTTGGCCAAATCACCAAACGCTTCATGGTGAAAAGAAATTTTTGCACATCCTTTTTCATCCAATCCACTTTGGCCAATAAAATCATTATCAAATATATCCCTGTCATAAAGCCGGACTTTATAAGCTTCTCCTGCTAATGCAGCGTCACTACCCTTGGCAATAAAACGTGCTGTTATTTCAAAATTCATTTCAGGGTCTAAAGAAAACTTGCTCATATTAATGATATTAAATTGATCGAAACTAAAACTGGATATTGAAAATTCAATAGTACCTGCAGTTCTAAGTATTATCAATTATCTATTTATCAATTATCCATTAAACCTTTAGTCATTCAATTTCAACACCGCCAAAAAAGCTTCCTGCGGCACTTCCACATTGCCAATCTGCTTCATTCGCTTTTTACCTTCCTTTTGTTTTTCCAGCAACTTGCGTTTACGGCTTATATCACCACCGTAACACTTGGCGGTTACATCTTTGCGTATGGCACTTATATTTTCCCTTGCTACTACCTTAGCGCCAATACTGGCCTGTATGGCTATTTGAAACTGCTGACGGGGCAATAACTCTTTTAATTTTTCACATAATTTTCTACCAAACTCATGCGCCCTTGCACGATGTATCAAGGCGCTCAATGCATCTAATTTATCGCCATTTAATAAAATATCCATTTTTACAATATCGCTGGGCCTGTATTCTATCGGGTGATAATCAAAAGAAGCATATCCTCTTGTTATGCTTTTCAGGCGGTCGTAAAAATCGAAAACAATTTCTGTTAAAGGCATATCAAAACTAAGTTCAACCCTTGTTGGTGTAAGGTATCCCTGGCTGATTAAAACGCCTCTTTTGCTGATGCACAAAGTCATGATATTACCAATATATTCGGGCTTGCTAATCATCTGTGCCCGTATAAAAGGTTCTTCAATCTTTTCAATACGGCTGGGGTCGGGCATTTGCGTAGGGTTGTTTACTGTAATCACTTCGCCCTTTGTTGTGGTGGCAATAAAGCTCACATTGGGTACGGTGGTAATTACGGTTTGGTTAAACTCCCTTTCCAAACGTTCCTGTATAATTTCCATGTGCAGCATTCCTAAAAAGCCGCATCTAAAACCAAAGCCCAATGCCTGTGATGTTTCCAATTCAAAAGTAAGCGAGGCATCATTCAACTGTAATTTATCCATACAATCCCTCAACTCTTCAAAGGCATCCGTTTCAACCGGAAAAATTCCTGCAAATACCATCGGCTTAACATCCTGGAAACCTTTAATTGATTCTGTTGCACCATTTACTGTAGTAGTAATGGTATCGCCTACTTTTACTTCCCTGGCATTTTTAATACCGGTAATAATATAGCCTACATCCCCTGCCCTTACTTCGTTTTTTGGTGCCAATCCCATTTTTAAAATGCCCACTTCATCTGCACCATATTCCAGCCCGGTATTACTGAATTTAATTTTATCATTCTTTTTTAAAGTGCCGTTAAACACCCGGTAATAAACAATTATACCCCGGAAGGAATTGTACACACTGTCAAATATCAATGCCTGCAAAGGAGCATCCACATTACCTTTGGGTGCAGGGATGTGTTCAATAATAGCTGTTAATATTTCTTCAATGCCGATACCGCTTTTGCCGCTGGCCAGTAAAATATCTTCGGGCTTACAGCCAATCAATTCTACAATCTGGTCGGTAACTTCTGGTATCATGGCGCCGTCCATATCAATTTTGTTGATGACGGGAATAATCTCCAGGTTATTATCGATGGCCAAATAAAGATTGCTGATAGTTTGTGCCTGTATACCCTGGCTTGCATCAACCAGCAATAACGCCCCTTCGCAGGCTGCCAATGCACGGCTGACTTCATAGCTAAAATCCACATGGCCGGGTGTATCAATCAGGTTAAACACATATTCTTCGCCCTTCCAGGTGTAATTAATCTGTATCGCATGGCTTTTAATAGTAATGCCCTTTTCCCTTTCCAGGTCCATGTCATCCAGTACCTGCGCTTGCATATCCCTTTCGCCGATGGTATGGGTAAACTCCAGTAAACGGTCTGCCAGGGTACTTTTTCCGTGGTCAATATGTGCAATAATGCAAAAGTTTCTAATATTCTTCATCCCAGTACGTCTATTTTTAGAGCCGCAAAGATAGCCGCTTTTGGTCGATTTGGCGTTTTGTTGAAGATTGAAAATTGAAGCCTCTGCGTTTGCACAACAAACTATTAAATGCCAACTTTGGGGGGAAGCTTACTTTATCAGCCAGTATTTGAAGATTAAAAGAGTTGCTTGACTAATTTGTTTACTGAACTAATACTATTTTTTCTGTTGCCTGGTTATTTAAAACAATAAGAACTTTTGGAAGCAATGGGAGTAAATGATTAAGGGTATTTCTGTACACATCAACAACAATTACCAGGCAAGGGATTTTTTCTATATTCTGTTGATAAGGGATATTTTTATCAACCACAATCCATGCTTCAAAATTATTTTCCTTTAAAAGCAACAATAACTGGCCATTCTTTATTCCATTCCACACCATATCTCTTACTGTGAATACTTCATGAATTTCGGGGAAGTAATTTTTAAATCTAACATCTATATTTTCATCCAGTAATATTTTCATGCCACTAATTCATTGATAAATTTATCGGCAGCCATTTCTATTACACCTTCGGCTTGCTCCCTCGTAACCGAAGGAAACCCCTTTAGAAATTCTTCTAAAGATTCTTCCTCCAGGTAATCAAATAAAGTTTTAATGGTAACGCGGGTTCCTCTAAATACAGGCACTCCACCAGCCAGGTCTTTTTCTATCTGCACGTATTTATTTAATAAGTCCATAATCTCATTTTTTTAAAGTTACAAAAAACTACCGATTTATACACTTGCATTTTATTAAAGTTGGGCTAACAATCAAATGAAACAGACAATTCATTCTAACAAATCAATTTCAAATACTTCAATTTTTTTTCTCCTCTACTTTTTTTCCATCATCCTTCTCTTTATACTCTGTTTCCTGCACTTCATCTTTACTATCCTTGCCCATTTTTATTTTAGGGTTGGTTTGCGTACCGGTTATTTGCAGGGGTATGCCGATAATACCCAATGGCGGTAATCCAACCCGCATTTTCATTTTTATGGCTCCATCAAAATTTGTTTGCCCTTCCATCCTTAACCTAAAACCGGAAGTTTTTATTTTAAATCTTTCAATAGTAATCACATTATTTTTCACGGTGCTTTTAATATCAATTTTTGACAAGTCGGGGTTTTTAATACCATTCTTACCCGTCTTACTCGCTACAGCCGACATTAACTTATAATTTTTCATCTGTATATTTTTAACAGACAAAACTCCGCCGCCTTCCAATGATGGATATACCGGCATCATATTGGCATCCAGCTTACCTTTCAGCGCATAATCCAGCGAAACAATCCCTTCGGCACTGCCTGCTGCGGTTGCCATATCATGAAACAGTTTAATTTCGTTATAGGCTCTTTTTATGTCAAAATCCCTTGCCTGTAAATGTGCATCAAAAAAAGCTTTTTGCGTATTTATGGTTCCATAATTTGCATCCATCAATACATTGCAACCAATAAGGTTAAAGCCCGTTTGTTGCAGGCTTAGTGTTGCATTATCCACCACCACAGTTCCTTTTGCATCCTGCAAATTCAAACCGTTGTATGCAACTTTTTTTACAGCGGCAGTAAAGGTTACAGATAAATTTGCTGGAATCAGAACAACTCCGCTTGAAGCTTTATTTTTAATAGCCACTGGCTTCGTTGTTGTTGAATTGGTATTATTTTTCACCGGGGCAAAAACCATAAATTCATCCGCATTTACCAGCCCGGAATTGACATTAAAATTTCCTTTTAAAACAGCTTTATCACTCAACGCATAATCGATTACATTCTGCAGGTAACCATCCATAGTAAAATCAGATTGCCCGTAACTTGCCTTAAACTGGCGGAACCACATTTTATCCTGTTTAAAAGTAAAGAGCCCCTCATCAATAAAAAATGGTTGAGGAAAGTATTCAGCAGTTGCTTTGATATGGTTAATTTGTAAGGTTCCCTGGTTATTTAGTTTGCCGTAATTACCTGCCATCGCATCGTTTTGTCTTCCCTGCAGGGATACATCTGCTTTTATAAGCCCGGTAATATCTGTACCTTTTTGTGCAAATACTTTATATATCCTTGCAATATCAATTGTTCCTTTTGCTTTGATATTGTACGCAATATTGTCCAGGTTCTGTAAAGATGCTTCTAAGTGAAAAGGCTTTCCCTCAAACAGAAAAGAAGCAGGCTTTATGATTACCGTTGTGCCACTTAATGTTCCGGTTGAATTGGTTATTGTTGCTGACACCTGCATATCACTGACCGGGTGAGGATAATACACTGTTTGTATAATTCCATTTTGAAGAACCATATCAGTTTTTGTAACAGGGAATGATTTTTTAGCAGCATTATATTTACCTTTTGCGGTTACATTAATTTTTAAATTACCGCCGAGGTTAGTCAGTTGTTCTACCGGGTAAATATTTTTTATATCGCCTAAATTTATAGAGGATTGCAGGTTGGCATCCACCAGCATTTCTCTTAAATTGTTTACGGTAGCTTGCCCTTTTATAAAACTATTGGCGGCTGTAGCTGATACATTATTGATGCTGAAACCTGTGTTGAGGTAGTTATTATCTGCACAACTGCTGCTGACAGAAAAATTAATATTGGTAACTGGTATAGGCAATGCAGTGTATTTAAAATATCCATCTTTTACTGATGCCTGCAGGCTAAATGACGGGATACTCAGCACAACATTTTCATGCCGCAGACTTTTAGGATTTGGCCCGGTTGTATATCTTCCATTTAGGCTTAAATGCATTTCAGCTTTTCCTTTCAGGTCAACTATCAAAAGCCCAAAAACCTTATCCAGTTTTTCAAGATCCATCAGCGTACTTATTTTTGCATGTACAAAAGGTTCGTGAACACCTTTTGTATCGATAATGGCACTTAGATAATCCTTGTCAATATTAAAAAATACAGAATCTATTTTCACCTGTAAACTATCCATGTTAATGGATGGCAGGAATGTTTGAAAATTCAGATAAAGGTTTGAAACAGGAGCCGGGGCACCTTCATATGCAATATACCCTTCCCGTATTTTCATGTTAAATGCAAAATCAGGCATCGTGTTGTCTGATGCAATGTATTTTCCTTTAAGCGTCAATAATAAATCTGTTTTTCCTTTGATGGTAGTTTTTTGTTGCCAGGTAATATACTGTGGTGGAAGCGCAGTAACAAGATCATCAAGGTTGCTGCTATCTGAACTTACCCTAAAATCAAAATCATATCCATTTTTCAAAAAATTTAATTTACCCTTGAATTGTACGGGCAGTTTATTGATCAGCAAATCATTTTTCTGAAAAATAAAAGCGAAAGAATTTGTATTGATTTGGGTGATAAGATTGGCATTTACCTTTTTATGGAGCAGGTAAGGCTGGCCGTCATAATTAAAATCAAGTGAATCAATTTTGGCAGCGCTGTTTAAATCAAAAATAGCTTTACTAAAGTCGCCGTTGCCGGTGTAATTAAAGCCCATAGCATTGATCAGGATTTTCGTAGACAGGTCGCTGTAAATAAAATGGCTTTTTTCAATTATAATTTTTTCCAGCTTTAAAGCGGTACCGGAAGTATCATTATCAGAAACGGGTTTAACTTCTTTTGCCGGCACGTATACGTTGTAATTAGCTTCCCCCTTTTCATTTACCAGCACTTTCACAACTGCATTGGCAACAAATATTTTATCAATATTGATGCGTTTGTCAAAAAGCAGGCTATTAATACTTATGCCAAGGGAAATGTTGCCGGCCTGTACCAGCGTATCATTTTTAAATGGTGCAGAACCCTTTAAAGTAAAATCGTATAAAGTAATTGTAAACGAAGGAAAGTGAGTAAAAAAAGACAATCTTGCTTTGGAAAAATTTAATTCCCCAACAATTCTTTTGTTGGCTAAATTTTTAATCTTTTCTTCGATGGTTCCCGGAAAAAGAATGGGTGCCAGAAACAGCAGCAGCAAAATACCCACAACTGAAAGCCCGGTTATTTTTAAAATCTTAATGGCAATTGACCTAAAGGATATATTCACAATTTAAAATAAGGTAAGTTTTAAAAATTCTCTGACACATGGCAAAAATAGAGAAGTCTGCCCATCAATGGATAAGAGATTTTACTAGGTGAAGATAATAATACCGGATGGCTTTTGTTGTAGAATTAATACCCATTTAAGGGGTAGAAGCCGTAGATTTTTATTTACTGCCGGTACAACAACTCTTTAATTCTTTGGAGCTATTGCGTGGTAAAAAGGGCATAAAAAAAGCACCAAATTTGTTTTCTTACCTATCAATTGCTTTCCTGGTAATACTTACGAACCTGATGCTCCTGCTTTGAGTCGATTGATCTTTTTACAGATTTTCCCTTCTCAATTCATAAAACGAATGTACAAATAGAAAGCGCCTTTTTGCAAGTTTTTTGTGAACTATTTTTTATTTTCTTCTTAGAAGTTTTACACATTATTAAAGCCGCAAATTTTATTGTGCATAGACTATGCCTTTAGCAGTAAAATAATAAAATCTTTACTTCATCAAAATAACTTTTTTGCCATTTTCTCTTCTTACAATCAGCAGCCCACCGACCGTCATTGGCTCCCACTGGTAGCCCTCTCCTACATTCTTTTCTTTTATCAACTTATAATCAAGTGACACTTCTCTGGGCTTGGTTTTAAGCCTTATTTTTTCAATACCAGATGAATCAAATGTTCTGTAAAATAATGTCACTTTATTACTGTCCACATTTTCAAAGCTCAGGCCATAATATTTTTTCAGGCGGCCCGCATAATCTGCCTGCTGTATAACCGAAGTAGAAGAAATAATATGGTTTTCCCCGGGAGCAGTTAAAGCGGGTGAAGCATCCATGGCCCTAAGGTAATGCCGTACATAATCGCCATAGCCATCTGTAAGCCAAGGCTCATCGTTAGGAAACCTGTTCTTTCCATCAAAATCTACCATATAGGTTGCCCAGTTTAATTCACGTACCGCATTTTCATACAAACTGCTATCGCCCGATAAACTTACATACAACAGTTCATCCGCAGCCTGCCTTGATGAATGGCTATTGGCAGGTGTTTTGTAAATGGTTTGTTCATTGGTTACAATAACGCCATATTTTTCCCAGGTTTTATTGGCCAAATTTTCATGTACCCATCCGATGATTTTCTGAACATCATTTTTCCATTCCGGAAAATATTCCTTGTGTTCCATTATAAAGCGTGCGAATGTCATGGCATTTATTTGTGTTTCGCTCCACCAGTCAACATCTTCAAAAAAAGGCCCCCATTTGTTTTCTTTCATTGCATATAATTTCATCCAGTTCAGCAAAACTGTAAAGCCAGATTGGTAAGCAGAAATATCTCTCTGGTGCATAGCAATCAAATCCAGGAATAACTGCATTGTAGGTGCCCAGTTGGTGGTATAACCCGCAGTGTCTATCCACGTTCCGGTAAAATCGTGGCTCCGCAATAATTCTGTTGCGCCTGTAATTACATTTACTTTAAAAGGCAAAGGAGCGTAATTGATGTTACCTACTTTTATATGAGCAGAAAGCGTATTGGCAATATTCACGGCTGCTTCCAGGTAAAGTGTGTTTTCTGGAATATTGTAGCCATTGCTCATCTTATATACATGCAGCAGTTCCAGGCCAAATGACCCTGCTTTATCGGGTTGTGTTACGTTTCTACCCGAACGCATATCACCATCATAAATGCCTGAATAAAGTAAAGTGTTGTAAGGAAAAGGCAGGTAAGGCCATTTACTGGTGGCTGGCGACAGCCCATGAGAAAGGTAATAATCTGCAATAAAATTCATATTTGCTTTCACCTTTTCATTTCCTGAATAAGCATAATACAAACGCCAGGATGATAAGGCCATAGCAAACTGGTCGCCGCCAATACCACGGGGGTCATTAAAGTCAGCATTCCATACCTGATGGTTCATATAGTATGGCAGGCCATTCATATCACGCCGCATGGTATCCCAAAAATTCCACACAATATTTACAATATGATTATAAGCAGTTCCGGGGTTTTGGTTGTACCAGGAAATGATTTTGCCTTTTTTATCTGTTTTAATCGGATGATAAATCAGCATTTCCTTTTGCTGGCAAAAAACAGTACAGAATAATAACAAGGATACCGCAGTAAGAAATATTTTTCGAAGCATAGCAATCTTTTATTTAAAAGTAAGATGAAATAAAATAAGATTGCAAATGATTCAGGAAACATGAAAAAGAAACTGAAATAAGCCAGTTGAAGGATCTCAGGCCTGCGCATAAAAAAAGCACCAAATTTGTTTTTTCACCTTTCAATTACTTGTCTGGTAATACTTACGAACCTGATGCTCCTGCTTTGAGTTGATTGATCTTTTTACTTATCCGTCTTCCCAATTCATGTACCAAATGTACATAGCAACAACACCGGTTTGCAAATTTTTCAGCTATTATTTTTACTCATTTTATTAAAAGTTATGCACATTTAAAATGCCATCTGTCATGCTGGCTATTTAGCAGAAAGTGATACCCATTTTTAATAAATTTATTTCAAAATAATATTGAAATAAACTATATTGATTTGTACACTATTTTTACAGGCTTATATTTTACCTTATTATTTTAAGGGCTGTTAGCTCAGTTGGTTTAGAGCATCACGTCGACAACGTGAGGGTCGCTGGTTCGAGCCCGGCACAGCCCACTCTTTTTAAAATGCTTTCTCAAAACAATTACCGAAAATCCTGCTGCTCAATTAATTTTCAAGTTTCTGCTCTATATCCATTAAATTCATTCTTCGATAATAAAATCAGTAAAATGAAAAAAAGCTTTGCCATTCTATTTCTACTAACCTGCTTTATCAATGCGCAATCTCAATTAGTAACAAACGACCTGCTTCAAAAAAAATGGGATGCATACTGGATAACAGTGCCTGGTGCAACTCTGCACGATTATGGCGTATACCATTTTAGAAAAAGCTTTTCATTAAATCAAAAGCCCTCAAAATTTATCATCCATATTTCTGGAGATAACCGGTATAAATTATTTGTAAACGGAACCATGGTTTCATTTGGCCCGGCACGTGGCGACATCTATAACTGGAATTTTGAAACAATAGATATTGCACCATCGCTTCAGCAAGGCAGTAATACACTTGCTGCGGTTGTATGGAATTTTGGAGAAGAGCGGCAGGAAGCCCAGATATCTTATCAAACGGCATTTATTGTACAGGGCAATACTGATAAAGAAAAAATTGTAAATACAAATAGTACCTGGCTAAGTATGCAGGACAGTGCATACAGCCCGCTGATGCCAACACTTGTTTATTCCTATTATGCCGCAGGCCCTACAGAAAAAATTGACTACCACAACTACCCTTTGGGCTGGATGCAAAGCAATTATAACGATGCATCATGGAAATCATCGCAGCAATTATTTAATGGCCTGCCAAAAGGCGTTTTTTACTGGTCGCTTGGATGGATGCTGGTACCCCGCAACATTCCGCAGATGGAAATTACCCAACAACGCTTGCAAAAAATAAGGTCATCAACAGGTATCAATATCAGCAACGATTTTTTAACCGGCAATAAAAAGTTTACAGTCGCACCCAACAACAAAATAAGTCTGTTGATAGACCAGGGATATTTAACAACCGCATATCCTGTATTTAAATTCAGTAAGGGAAGCAATGCAAAAATCAGTCTTTCCTATGCAGAAGGATTGTATATAGATGAAGGAAGTGCAAAAGACTGGCGGGCACAAGGTAAAAAAGGCAATCGTAATGAAACAGATGGAAAAAGATTTGTTGGGGTTACTGATGAATTGATTTCGAATGGCGGCGATGACCAGGAATTTACTTCTCTGATGTGGCGGACTTACCGTTATCTTAAACTTGATATTGAAACAAAAGAATACGCCTTAACCGTAAATGATCTGTACGGTTTATATGAAGGCTATCCTTTTAAAATGAATGCAGGTTTTGAAAGCAGTGATACCAGTCTGCCTAAAATTTTAGAAACAGGCTGGCGCACTGCCAGGCTTGATGCGCATGAAACTTATATGGACTGCCCTTACTACGAGCAGTTGCAATATGTTGGTGATACACGCATACAGGCATTGGTTTCGTTGTACAACAGTGGCGACGACAGGCTGATGCGGAATGCCATTGAACAAATCCGCAATTCATTGATGCCCGAAGGCATTACACTTAGCCGTTACCCGACTGCCCACCCGCAAGAGATACCAACTTTTTCAATGATATGGATTGCCATGGTTTACGATTACTGGATGTACCGCGGAGATAAACCTTTTATCAGCAAACAATTGCCTGTTGCAAGAATGGTACTTGATTTTTTTAACAAGTTTCAGCAAAGTGACGGCAGCCTTAAAGATGTGCCTTATTGGAATTTTACAGACTGGGTGAGTGATAAAGGCTGGGATGCCGGAGTGGCACCAAAAAGTACGGATGGCACTTCTGCAGCGCTTGACCTGCAGTTATTAATGGCCTATCAAACTGCAGCATTATTGGAAAAACAAACAGGCATGCAATCCTTTGCTGATATTTATTTAAAACAGGCGGCCAGGTTAAAGCAAAGCATTGTTGCCAATTACTGGAGCTCGCAACAAAAAATGTTTAGTGATACAAAAGAAAAATTACTGTATTCACAACACTGCAATTCATTAGCGATACTTACTGATATGGTTACGGGCAATGCTTCTACAACATTGGCAAAAAGCATGATAGCAGATACAGGCATTAGCAAAACCACTGTTTATTTTCGTTATTATTTAAACCGTGCCATTGTAAAAGCGGGACTGGGAAATCTTTATCTTCAATTGCTGGATAAGTGGAAAGAAAACCTTGCTATGGGGCTAACAACATGGGCCGAAATGGATGATGTAAGCGGCACCCGTTCTGATTGCCATGCTTGGGGGAGCAGCCCCAACATTGAGTTATATCGTGTTGTATTAGGCATTGACAGCGATGCTCCCGGTTTTAGCAAAGTAAAAATTGAACCTCATTTGGGAACATTAAAAAATGCAAGTGGTTTTATGCCGCATCCAAATGGAAAAATTGCTGTCGACTATACTGTAACTGCCAATGGAAAATGGAAATGTAGTATTGACTTACCGAAAAATATTAGCGGGCAATTTATCTGGAAAGGCCAAAAGTATTTACTGCACGATGGGAATAATTCATTTGTGCTTTAACGTTAAGCTTAGACTATGCTTTTGTGTATGGCTCATTTAATTACCAAACAATTTTTATTTTATAACTTTCAAAGTGTTGATCTTTAGAAATTAGAGTAAAATTATTATTTTGGCTTTGAGCAATTAATAATCTTTCAAAGGGGTCTCTATGATGAAATGGTAATGAAGAAAGAATTAGAGTATCTTGAAAGGTAATTGGCAGCATTTGAAAATTATTATCAGCAATTTCTTCTCCAATTTTTTCAAAAGGAGTTTTTAAGTCAAGCCTTTCCAGGCTTACTTTTATAGCAATTTCCCATAAACTAACTATACTTATGAAATTAACTGCATCAGCAGATTCTATTGCTTTTCTTGCTTTGGAAGAAAGGTCTTTATCGCCGTTAAGAAACCATATTAAAGTGTGAGTGTCAAGTAAATAGTTCATTATCACTGATAATCTTTAAAGTCATCAATAGGTTGATCAAAATTTTTCTTCATTTTGAACATGCCTTTGGCGCTTCCGAATTTCGGCTTATGATTAGCTGGCTTTTTATTTTTACTCATTAAAAAGTCAATGAAATTTGAGACTTCAGACTTCATATTGTCAGGGAGATTTGAAAGCTTACTATATAAAAGAATATTGTCCATTGTTTTATTTTTCTATTGTAAATCTACAAAAAATTTCAATCATTAAAAAGCCCCCAAATTATTGTAGTACATAAATAGCATATAATTACTGAAACTTTCAGTTAGCTGCTTGTTACAATTGGGTTTTTAATTACCTTTTACAATTAAATCGCAGTTGGCTTCCATATCGTCGACGGTTGCGTCCATTTTTTTATAAAAGTCAATGCCATTGGTGTTCCATTTTGATACCTGCCAGCGGATTTTTTTGCAGTGACTATCTTTTGCAAGATCGATTACTTTTTCCAGCAGCATTTTTCCGATGCCTTTATTTCTATAAGCATCGGTTACGTAAAGATCGTCAAGATACAGTCCCCTGCCCGACCATGAATAATAAGCAAAATAAAACGTAGTAAATCCAATAATATCCTTGTTGTCTTTTTCAGCAACAAATCCCTGAAAAATATCTGCATCGGCCAGCATTTGTTCTAAAGTAATAGTTACTTTTTCGGGTGTTTTTTGAAAAATTGAAAACTCTTTTATCAGTGAAAATATTGCAGCAAAATCTGACGGACCTGTTTTTCTAATAATAATATTCATTTATTGTGTAGTATTAAAATAGGCTTTTTGTAAAGTTCAAGTATGCTGCTTATTGCTGAACATTTCTAAATACTTTATTTCGGGCAATCTTAGTAAATTATTATTTAATTGCACTGCCCTTTAGGTTAGTGATTAAATAAATTTATTGCTTAACAGGTTGGTGCATCATTAAATCGTCAATTTGTTTTGCTATTGCTTCCGGTGTTTCTTTAAATGTGAGGTAAGTAAACTTTTCGCCCGGTATCAACACATCTTTACCATCTTCCTTTATTTCGAAATTTAATTTTTTATACCCGAACCATGGCGCCATACCACGCACTGCCACCAACACGGCAGTTTCATCCCAGCTATTGCGGCCAACAGTATTGCTGTCTTTTGCAAGGGCTATTTCAAAAGCATCTTTAACCGGGCTGTTCTGTATATTTTCGTTATGTATCAGTCGGATGCCGGTTAATATTTTTTCGCCAATTTCAAAGCCGCTTAATATTACAGGTGTGGGCCAATCGGCAAATACTTTTTTTGAAGCGGCTGCATCAACCATTACATTATATTCATAACCACTTTTTCCATCCTTATCAATACGGGCCGCCATCGATACCAGCTGCTTTATCTTTTTTTCTACCAATGCCGCACCGGTGAGTGTTGAGTATTCATCGGCACCCGAATAAAGCAGTGCTGCTAAATTGCTAAAGAAGCCAACACTTACAACAGTAACGGATTTATCAGGTTGTGCGGACAATATTTTCCGGTATAATTTTACTGCATCTATTGCTGCAGCATTTGATTTTAATGCATGCGGGTATTTGGCAATAATTACCTGCGCCCATAGCTGCTTACATTCCTTATTGGGAGAATTACCCTTAACAACACCCACCGAAATACCCGGCCGGTTAAAATAAGTATTGAGCACACTAAGCGTTGGCACAGTAGTTTCAAAAGCATTGGATGAAATTGTTGCCAGTATGGTAGCTTCTCCATTGTCAGCAAATGCATGCAGCAAGGCCATCGCACCAACATCATCATAATCGGGTGCAATGTCGGTATCAAAAATAATTGGTACCGGTTGTTGTTTTTGTGCAAAAACGTTGCAGCAAAAAAATAAAAACAGAAAGAGTATACTCTTTTTCATAAATGTTTTATGTATTAAATTATTCACCATGTAACTTATTTTTCTTTTTAAATAAATCGCTCAGGGGTGTTTTTGAAACGGCATTATTTACCAATGGCTTTGCCCAAATGCCCATGCTGAACAGGTAGCCAAGTGTGATATACAATAAAAACATAGATGCCCTTAACCCGATAAAATCAGAAAGCATACCGATAATAAGCGGCACTACTGCACCACCCATAATACCTGTACAAAGTATGCCTGCAAAACTGCCGTGATGTTTTGCTACGGAATTTAAAGCAAGCGATATTACAACCGACCACATCACCGAAGCAAAAAAACCACAGAGCGGAAAAGCAATAACGGCAACAGCTGAAGAACCAAACAGCGCAGCGGTTAAACTTATAATGGCCCCTGCTACAAATAACTGCAACACTTTACGACTGTCGAATATTTTAAGCAATACAAGACCCAATAGGCAGCCCACTGTCATTAAACCCCAGAACCATGCAACCGCTTTTGCACCCGCTGTTTCAGGACTAAGGCCATGGTATAATTGCAAAAATTTTGACATCCAGTTGGCAATGCCCTGCTCTGTACCCACGTAGGCAAATGTGCCAAAAAAGAAAAGTATGGTGAACTTATTTTTAAAGAGCTCTTTAAAATTTTCTGTGGTACCAATTTTTTCATCGGCCTGTAATTGAATGGGTGGAAATTTTATTGCGGCTATCACCAGTATCATCAGTAAAGAGGTTAGTGCAAACACCCAGTAAACAGAAACCCATTCAAGATGCTGCGGTACCAATCCATCTAATATACCAATGATGCCGCTATTGTTTCCTGAATGCACATGTTGCACCAGGTAGCTGTACATCCATGGGCTCACAAAGGAAGCAAGGCCAAAAAATACCTGCGCCAAAACTGAATTAAAAGCAAAATGTTCTTCGCCGCCTGCCGCCCTTAACAAGGGGTTTACAACTACCTGTAACATGGCCATGCCCAGGCCTATCAAAAATAAAGAAGTAAGCGCAATAGAAAAACTTGTAAAAAAAGCAAAGAGCAATGCACCTCCAAATGCGAGTAAAAATCCGATTATTAAAACAAGTTTTTCGCTGTATTTTTCAATTAAAATACCGGCAGGTACCGACATTACACCATAAGCCACAAAAAAAGAAAACGGAAGAAACCCTGCCAGCCCAAGGCTCAGGTGAAAGCTATCAATAATATTGGGCACCAGCGGGCCAAGTATATTGGTAAGAAAAGAAATTACAAAAAAGATAAGCATCACCAAACAAACCAGCAGCAGTTGTTTTTTATTTTTCATTACAGGTTATTATTTTAAATAAAAATATAGAATAATTACTAATGCTGAAGATAACAAATAAAAGTTGAGCATATCCGCAAAGTCAACAAGCACATTTAAAACATAAGAGGAGGTTTTTTGCCAAACATTTACAATATTTTCAAATAGCCCAGGCATTCGCCTGGCAACCTAAGAACAGCCAGGGAAGAAAAATGCACTGTATATGGAAAGAAAAGATTTACCTTAAATGAACGACCATTGACATTGAGATGAATGACGCCCTCCACAAATCCCACCATGTGACTGCAAAAAATACAATCACTATTAAAATTTTTACAGATGAAAAAATCGACTTTCTTTTTTTTGATGATGCTGCAATTGCTTTTTCCGTTTTGTTTATTGGCACAAACATCTTCCGACGCTAAAAATTGTATTCCCTGTGAACAGCTAATGAAGTTGCGACTTCCTGACGTAACGATATTAGAAGCAAAATCAATGCAGACTTACACTATTGAAGGCGAGTCAATAAAAGTTCCGTTTTGCCGCTTATTGGGAAGAGTAAGCAAAGAAATTAATTTTGAATTGCTTTTACCCAACCAGTGGAATGAGCGTTTTGTGATGTCGGGTGGCGGAGGTTTCGTGGGCAATATCCAAAATAGTTTTAGAGACAAGGTGAACCTTGGCTACGTTACTGCAGGTACCGATGCCGGCCATAAAGGAACAGGCATTGATGCGAGCTGGGGACTGAATAATATGGAAAGACAATTGGATTTTGGCAAACTCGCTGTTCATCTTACTGCCGTTGTTTCAAAGTCTATCATTAACGCTTACTATTGCAAAGACCCGGCCTATTCTTATTTCATGGGCTGTTCCCGGGGCGGCGGCCAGGCAATGGTAGAAGCTGAATTTTATCCTGAAGATTTCCAGGGCATTGTTTGTGGGGCTCCTGCCTTCAATTGGCCTGCCATTGGTGCAAAATTTACACAAATTAGTCAGAAGAATTATCCTGACCCGGGAAATTTGAAGACCCCTGTAATTACCAAAGAAAATCTACGCTTACTTCAGGGTGAAGTTTTAAAACAGTGTGATACACTAGATGGAATAAAAGATGGAATTATAAGTGACCCGAGGGCTTGCAAATTTGATTTTTCTCATCTGCCCGTTTGTGCTGATAGTGGCGCAACAACCGCTTGCTTTACCACAAAACAATTAGATGCTATAAAAACCGTATACACTGCCCTCACAAATAAGCAAGGTATTATTTACCCGGGTTTTACGTTTGGTGCAGAAAATGAAGAGGGCAGCTGGGATAGCTGGATTGCAGGAAACAATCCGGCTATCAAAATGCAGAGCCTGCACTATTTCTTTGCTACCGGCATGTTTAAATACCTTGTTTTTAATGACCCGGCCTGGGATTACAGCAAGTATGATTTTTCCGAATTTTATAAAGAAACAAAATACGCATCAGCTTACCTCGATGCCACTCAAACAGACTACACAGAATTCAAAAAACTCAACCGAAAAATGATCATGTTCCATGGCTGGAATGACCCTGCATTATCAGCTTTGTCCACCATCTCCTATTACGAAGATGTGCAGAAAAAAGATAAGGATGTACAATCTTATATTCGTCTTTTCTTACTTCCCGGTGTGTTGCATTGTAGCGGTGGCCCCGGGCCGGATCAAGTGGAATGGCTAAAGTTAATACGCAATTGGGTAGAAAATGATAAAGCGCCTGAGCGGGTTATCATGTCGAAAAAGAAAGATGGAAAGACAGTAATGACAAGGCCTGTATTTCCTTATCCCAAAGCTGCTGTGTATAATGGCAAAGGTGATACAAATATTGAAACAAGTTTTACGGAAAAATAATTATTATTATTTTAGTTCCCAACCACTTAGCCTTAACAAGAACGATCTTTTTATCCAAATAGTTTTTCACCGCGAAATCTTCAGATCGTAGAATAAGTGTATGAGAAAACCAATGCTAAAAAGAGCTATAAATATCAGTAGTTTCCTGCCGTGGTGGGTGCTACTAATATTCATAAGCCAATCCCAAAATCTGTGAGCGCCGCCGCCTGGTCTCCGGACCAGCGGCATAAGTTACGCAATGAAGTTTTTTATCGGCAGTTGAATGAAAATAACTTATCCTGAAAAATCTGCTGCCCGCTGGTCAGGCAACAGAAGTAGATATTCGGCTCAGGAAATTATTTTAAATTAGAAAGATATTTATTTTACACAAAGCTCGCAACGAAAACAAACAACACGAAGCTATATCTGTAAGCCCCATCAGTTTTCGCTATATAATTCTTCAAATTATAAAAGAAGCACCTGCGAAACTCTGGTCTGGCAGAAGGTCGATTTGAAAATGCATCACATTATTGTATATTTACAAAAAGGATAAAGATGATAATTGAAAGAACATCAAAAGAAATAGTTTTCCGTTTGCCCTCTTCAACCAAATTAGAAGATTTACAGGATATTGCTAACTTGTTTGCTTTTAAAGAAATAGCACAAAAATCAAAGGCCACCCAAAAAGGTGTTGATGAGTTAGTAAAAAAAATTAAAAAGGGGCGCTGGTCAAAAACAAAACAGAAATTAGGGTTATGAGAATTGTAGTTGACACTAATATCGTATTCAGTGCAATCCTAAATACAAACAGCAAGATTTCAAAAATTATTTTACAACCTAAGTCAAAATTGAACCTGTATTCAACAGGCCAGCTTGAAACCGAGATAGCGGAACAATGGGGCAAGCTAAAGAAAATATCTACCTATTCAGAAATTGAGCTTCGTAAAACTTCAACCCTGATTATTTCCAAAATTAAGTTTATCAGTGTACAACTAATCCCAGGAAATTTATTTAATGCCGCAGAAAAATTAACAAGTGACATAGATATAGATGATACTGAATTTGTAGCATTAACAGAACATATCCGTGGTAAATTATGGATTGGGGACAAGGAACTAATTAGTGGATTGAAAAGGAAGAAATGGGAGAAAGTTATATCAACAGCTGAATTATACAAGCTTATTTTGAAGCATCCCTAGAATGACCTTCGCCCAACCTGCTTTGCAAAAGTTTGGCAAGATATTGTAACTTCAATTTCACATTGGAGTCTGTAATACCGGATGGAAACATTATAAATATATCGCTACTTTTGATATTAATAAAACAGCATCATTATGAATAAAGCAATCATCTTCCTGCTTATTTCGGTTTGTTTTTGTAACTGTAGCAAAAAAAAAGAAACCATTGGCTTTGTCCCTTTACATACATCCGAATTCAATTCAAAATCATTCGCACTTCCCATTAACAACGATATAACAGACTCGTTAAAACAGGCGCATGATAATTGTATGGGTTTTTCTTTTGATGCCAATGCCTTTTTTTTACAAACAAAAGATACTTTTTCTATCGGAAGTATTGTAAACAGGCAATCACTGAAAATTCTAAACAAGCTAAAGGATTTAGGATTAACAAGGGACCAGGAAAGCGCTAATTTTAATATACTATCTAATCCCTGCTATGAAAAAAGAGTTTTGCATTTTCCCCTAAAGTCAATAGTGGGAGAAAAATTTACCCTTCAATTACCTAACGCAGATGCAGCCCTGAATAAAGAAATAAATGATGCTATTTCAGCTTCCGGCGAAACTGAAATGCAAACCAGTGCCTGGATGTACGTGGACATGAAAGATGTATTAAAAAAAATATTAGACAGCGCCAAAACTCCCGGAGTATTGAGTTATAAAAACAACCTGCTCGATACTGCCAATATGGTTTTAACCACGGTTGAAAGTATTACGGATGTCCGTTTCATTATTAATACAGCAAAAGATATTTCAGCACCTTTAGAAGCTTTATTAAAAAGCAATTCAAATGTGTCGCAGCTAAATTTGCAAACTTCCATGAAGCTTGCCTATATCGACCGCAATAAATTCCAGGTAATTTTAAATGGGTTTTTTCCTGTAGTCGGTCAATTTATGAAAGCAGAATTGAAATAAATTTGTTTCACACAAAGGGAACAAAGAAAACTACGGACACAAAGAAAACATTATGTATCGATATTCTTTGTGAACTTTGTTCCCTTAGTTTCTTTGCGTGAAACCTTTTTTATTTCACACAAAGTACACAACGACAACAAAGAATACTACGCCATATCAATTTTACTGTATTTTATTTTTTCTTTGTGAACTTCCTTCCCTTAGTTTCTTTGCGTGAAACCCTTTTTATTTCACACAAAGTACACAACGAAAACAAAGAACACGACGGCATATCAATTTTACTATATTTTATTTTTTCTTTGTGAACTTTGTTACCTTAGTTTCTTTGCGTGAAACTTTTTTATTTCACACAAAGTCCACAACGAAAACAAAGAACACAACGCCATATCAATTTTAATGTATTTTATTTTTTCTTTGTGAACTTTGTTTCCTTAGTTCCTTTGCGTGAAACCTTTCCGCCACTATCATTTTTAAATGTTACTATAACAGGGACATGGTCGCTGTACTTTGTCCAAAAATCATGATCGCCGATTTTTACAGATTTTAGTTTTTCAGCCATATCCGCTGATACAAAACAATAGTCGAGATGATAAGGTTTGTCCAGGTGCCTGTACAGGTAAAGGGTCGGGTGACGTTCTTTTCCCTGTACCTGTTTATGATGTAAATGATAGGTACTATAAATTCCTTTTTCTTCCAAAAATTTCACCACATTTGAATGATTGCCTGCCCTGCGTTTCCTGTCCCAGATGGTATTACTGTTAAAGTCACCAATAAGCATCGTCTGCTTATTGGATAAATGATTTTCGTAATGATGAATCGCTTTCCAAACCTGTTCAACATATTGCCCGTCCGGGTCGCCTGGATTGTTTGCCCAAATTGCGTACAGCGTAAAGTTGTAATGTGCGCCGGTTACCGCAATGGGGATAATCATTTTCAACTCCGGGTTATGCGTATCAAGCAATTTAAATTTAAAATCGCTGTACGAAAAAATACCAAGCCCTTTGTTTTTGTTTGTCCCGAACCAGAGTATATCTTTTGGCTGGGGAATGCCGGTGTTGAATTTTAATTTATCGGGATGCTCACATTCAGGAACTATTAAAATATCTGGCTTATGTGCCAGTATGAAGCCTGCTTTTTTTCTGAAAGCCATGTTACAGTTCCATGTAATAATTTTCATTCCGGAATATCATTTAGGATGGCGCATAACTTTCAAATGAAGTTTTCTTTCCTTATTGTATTTAGCAGAAACGCCAGCTATAGAAAGCTTCCATAGCTGGCGTTTTAAATCCAATCAAAAACTATTATCGCCCTCCTGGAGGACAATACATTTTTAAATATTCTGTATACAAAGTTGATAAATGTAAAAAGGTTCCCTCCCCTTCTGATATACTATGTGTTCTGTTGGGGTAACTCATTAATTGAAATTGTTTATTGTATTTAACCAATTCGTTTATCAGCATCTCTGCATTTTGGTAATGCACATTGTCATCACCGGTTCCATGTATATATAATAAGTACCCCTTCAAATTTTTTGCGTAGGTAAGCGGAGAACCATTTATAAAATCCTGTTTGTTTTCTTGTGGCAGGCCCATGTACCGCTCCTGGTATAAATTGTCGTAGGTAAGCTGGTTGGCAACTGCGGCAACTGCTATACCTGTTTTATAAATTTCAGGATATTGAAACATAAGGTTTAATGTTGCTGTACCTCCCCCGCTCCAGCCCCAAACTGCTATGCGGCTTGAATCAACAAAAGGCCATTCTATGATTTTTTTGGCCGCCATTGCCTGGTCCTTAATATTTACAAGACCTATTTTTTTATATATGCTTTTTCTCCATTCTCTTCCTTTGGGTACAGGCGTACCACGGTTATCAATAGAGATATAGATGTACCCATCTTTGGCCATATCGCCATGGTATAAAAAGTTATCGGCAACACCATATTCGTCTTTTACATTTTGCCCCCATGGTTCGGTGTACACATAAAATACCACAGGGTATTTTTTTGTAGCATCAAATTTTTCAGGCTTTACCATCCATGCATCCATTTCAATTCCTTCACCTGTTTTAATGGTAAAAAATTCAATATTCGATGCTGCTTTATCTGCTTTTGCAATGGCACTATTTATTTTGTCACCCTGCAATGGAGCATGTTGCGGCAACGACACGGTCTCCTGTGTATTGGGAACATAATGATTGGAGAAACTATGAAAAGCAAATGTGCCTGTAGGCGAAACCTGGTAATCATGCGTTCCGGGCTGATTGGCCGGTGATAATCTTTCTGCCTTACCTTTACCATCCAAGGTAATGCGGTATAAATATTTTTGCGTGGCATTTTCAGGCGAAGCCATAAAATATACATAACCGCTTTTTTCATCGATAGCGCAAATATCCATCACATCATAATTGCCCACTGTAATCAATGTTTCGCTTTTACCATCTTTGCCAATGCGGTACAAGTGGCGCCAGCCATCTTTTTCACTGCTCCAGATAAATTCTTTTCCATTATTCAGCCAATCCCATCCGCCATATTGATAATCTTCATCCCATAACTGTTGTAAATCAATCCATGCTGCATCTGTTTCCTTATAAATGGTAGTTGATTTACCGGTAGCAGTATTGCAAAGCAAAATGTCGCTGGCATTTTGTTTACGGTTAAGGTGCTGTAAAATAAGTTCGGTATTATTACCGGCCCACTCCATCCGCGGAACATAAGATTGTAAAACAGCATCTGTCGGAATATCCATCCATACTGTTTTTGCAGTGGCAATATTTACTACAGCAATTTTAAAAGGAGAAGGCGGCTCACCGGCAATAGGATATTCAACCGGCTTTGCAAACGGATAAATAGAATCCGTATTGTCTAACATCAAATAGTCCTTTGTGTTTTTTGCATCCATTTGCCAATAAGCAATTTGTTTGCCATCAGGGCTCCAGCGAAAACCATCGCGGCAAAAAAACTCTTCTTCGTAGGCCCAGTCAAAAGTACCATTGATTAATTTGCGTGTACCATTGGTAGTTAGTTGCTTAATTTTGGCCGTTGCAACATCTTCTGTATATAAATTATACTGGCTCACATAAGCAATTTGTGTGGCATCATTATTGAATTTGGCAAACATTAATGAAGATGCAGGAAGCGTTTTGCCTGCCTGGGTCAATTTTTTATCGGCAAGATTTAATATCCAGTAATCGCCTCTTGTATCATACCGCCAAACTTTTTTGGTGTTTGTATAAATCAATAATTTTTTTCCGTCGCCTGAAAAGAAAAAGTTACGCACTTTTAATGGAGCAGTAGTACCTGCAGGTGTAAGTGCAGCGCCATCGGCAATTATATTTTCGGTAAAGCCCGGTAAGCTGTATTGTATTATTTTACCATCAGTAGCTTTGTAATAACTGTTACCGTCTTTGCTCCAGTGGATACCTCTTGGCGGCTGGGCAATTGCATTAATTGACAAAAAAACAATGAAGACAAATATAAAAGTCCTTATTCGTTGCATAAAAATAATTTTAGTTAGTGAAAGTAAGTTTTTCCGGTGAACTTAAAAATTCAAATCTGTTTTAAAATAAAAGAAGTCGTTAGTCATTATGGTTGCTATTGCCTGGGTTGACCTCATACTCTTTCTCTTTCTCCAAAGGAGAAAGAGCGGTACTTAATATCTTTAATAAACATTTATCCTTACAAATCTGCATATACTTAATTAATCAACAAGTCACTTTAAAACCTGGTTTTTACTAAATTTGTGGCATTAGGATCCTATACCAGCAAGTACTTTATATAATTGCTGGATTTTATGCGGACAAAAGTTATCAAAAAATTTAAACCTTTACTCATTAACAATAAAATTATAAGGGTATTACAAATTATCAGTTTTAATTATACTGAAGAAAAATAAAAATTATCTGCAGTAAAGGGTTCTATAGCCCTCTCCTTTGGAGAGGGTTTGGGTGAGGTCACACGAAATGCGATAATTTGAAATGCATCCAAATCATAAATAATAAAAGTACTTTTGGTTATTGGTATATGAATTACTTTTAGCTTATCAATGCCATATCAATATAAACCAGTTTACACATTCGCAATTCTTTAAAAAATTATTTCATGAAAAAAATCAAGTCTTTTTCCCTGTTGTTATTTTGTTTTATCAACTTTTATTCTTTTGCACAGGATACTGCTTATATCCATCCGGATATTACCGCGAAAGGCTGGAAAGATATGTTTTCAAAGGATCTTTCGAATGGCATTTTTCCTGCGGGTGTATGGAGCAGTACAGATGGTGTTATCACTGCAACCAAGGATGAAGCTATATGGAGTAAAGAGGAGTATGATGATTTTGTGCTTGACCTGGATTTTAAAAATGCTGACGGCACCAACAGCGGTGTTATTGTTCATGCTTCTGATATTGTTGAATGGATACCCCATTCTGTTGAGATACAAATTGCAGATGACTATTCAAAAGAATGGAGCAAGGCATCCCCTACCTGGCAATGTGCCGCCATATTTGGCCACCAGGCTGCAACCAATAAATCATTAAAACCGGCTGGCGAATGGAACCACTATACTATTACCTGCCGTGGAAAAAAAATATGGATCGTGTTAAATGGTACTGTTGTTAATGAATGCGATATGAACCTTTTTACATCAACCAAAAAAAATCCTGACGGTTCTGATGTGCCAGCCTGGTTAAGCAACCCGATGGCTACACTACCTTTGCATGGCCATATTGGTTTCCAGGGAAAACATGCCGGGGCTCCTATTTATTTTAAAAATATCAAAATAAAAAAACTGGGCGTTTAAATGGCTTTTTTTACCCAAACAGTTTATTGAAGCAGGAACATATTCTATTATAGATTGAATAAATGGAAGCAATACCTTCCATTATATCAACAACACAATTTTGACGATTGCACCCAGTCAATCGGCTTTCTCTTTTTATTCCTCCGCAGATTATGACAATCCAGATTTTACATTTAAAATTATTTCTTACGACCCCGATTAAAAAATAATAAAATGCGAATTTGATGGCCGAAGCTAACAACGTCATGCCATGCTTGCACAAACCAGCTCATGTTGGCTGTAGTTTTTTTATTCTTTTTTAATAATTTCTGGTGGTAATGAAGATTCATGCGAATGAATTACCTTCCATTTGTTATTGTTTTTTTTAAACACACTTGTGATAGAGTAATTGTTCAGTTTCATTGTATCTCCATTCTTGAACTGAGCTATTATATTTCCAGTCCAGCCTAAAATGACAAGGTCTGGATTAAGTACATGAAATTTTTCCTGAGTTGTAATAATCTTTTGATCTTTAAGTGAGTTATAGTATTCAGTACAGATTTTTTTGAACTCTTCATAATTTCTCATTTTGCCGTCACTACTAATGTGCAAAAAAGTTGACGAGTTGTCATAGCAACTTAAAAATGAGTCCAATTGGGCGCTTTGGGAGTATTTAGTTACTTTACTATATATATATTTTACCTCTTCTATTATTTGGTCAGATTCAGTCTCTGTCATTTTATGATAATTTTGATTTAAGCATGAGAATAAAATAATGCATGTAAAAATGAAAACTATATTCTTATTAAAAATATTAAAAGTCATGAAGTGTTCGTTAAAATTCTGACTAAAGTTCGAGGCTTGGCGAAGGCAGGGAATTCATTGCTCGTCTGCCCAAGACAAATGCCCAATTGAAAATATAAAGTTGAAGTTAACAACGAAAAGCCAAATTTATAAATGTCAGACCGAGCCATAGTTGATAGTAGCACATAGATGGTGTTTTATTGTTCAGCCCTGCTTTTGCAAATAATTTTTGTTGGGCGCAGGTCTGTTGAGTTTTGAAAATCAGTAGAAAACTTGATCATTTTTTCTTCAGTGCTTCAATCTCTCTCTGAAGAGTTAATAATATTGCTTGAATATTAGCTAAAGCTTCTGACTCCTTTTTTTCAACTACTTGGTCATTTTGACTATCATCCTGTATTTCATCTACATCTTTTTGAATCTCATCAATATCCTCTTCGATTTCTTCGATGTCTTCCTGTATTTCTCCTACATCTTCCTGAATAATTTCTATAACCTGACTATTTTTATTGATAGTCATTTGTATGAAAATTGATAGATAAATTGCTTCAAGAGAAACAAGAGTTGTGAGCACTAACAGCATTGGTTCAAAATGAACTATGCCCAAAAAAGAAAGTGCAAACGAAGCAACAAAAATTGCTGTATGTACTATTAATGACGCAGTAGACCCTATCCATTTTGTTGCAACATCTGCAGTCTTTTCCAGTCGTATTTGTTTGCCATCTTTTAAAGTCATAGAGTTCTTTATTAAGATCACAAAGTTAACACGCTATATTGACCTTACCACTAGAAATTGAAAATAGAGATGTTAGATATATTAAAGGCGGCTGATTCTTTCTCGGTCTAAGATTTGCGCCCAACGTTCGGGTATTGCTGCAGGTGGGGGATTCATTGCTGGTCAAGCCCCGGAACTGAAGCCGATTGAAAAACTTTTGATGAAGATAACAACAAAAAGCTAAATTGATAATGTCCGGCCCCGAACCAAAGCACAACAGAATTACAAATGCCGAAGATAACTTACGTCCGCCCGTATTTTGCCAAGTCTTTTGTTGCCTGCTGCCAAAGTCTATAGGTCTTTAACCATCCAATGCTTAGAATATTTTTTCTTTAAGTCTGCTAACTGTTCTTTCTTTTTTGTTGGGTCTTGTTCAAGTCTGTAATTATAAACTAACATAGGAATTGAGTTTGGATAAAATTGTAAAGACATTTTAAAATGTTTTCTTGCTTCGTCTGTCATACCCGCACTTTGTAATGCTTCACCCATATAGATACAAACAATTGCAGGAATGTTATTGTAAAGAGAAACACATTCACCTGCTAAAGATTTCATAAGTGGAACGCAAATGTCTGCTGGTGCTTTTTCTCCTTTAGCTGCTGTTTCTGTTATTATTGTTTGGTAAGTGTCAAAGAGTAAAGCAATATGTCTATTTACTAAAGTTGTGTCAGTTTGAAACTGCTGATACTTTTTAATAGTTTTTTCGTCGAGTTGCCCGTAATTTGCTTGCATTGTCTGCTCATACATTTTGTCAAGAACGGTTAGAATTGTTTTGTCAGTAGCAGCAATTTTAGTTTTACTTTTTACTATCCATAAAGGAAGATAAAAGAACTCCGAAGTGGTGCTCAAAATTGAGTTGCCTTCTGTGTCAAACATAAAAACGTTTGGTGCTTTAGTTGTAAAAATCCCAATTAAAGTTGTGTCGTGCAATGCAATAAAAACAAAATCACATTCGTTTGGATTTGGTTTGTCACCAATTAAAATCATATTAGCTCCTTCTGTCTATCCTGTAAAACTTGGTGCAGTAAAATAATAGAGCTTTGCAATTTTCTTAAATTCAGTTTTGAGATTGTCGCCTTGTTTTAATATTTGTCCATTGCAAATAAAAGTCGCAAAAATTGTCAGCGTTGTAATTAGATATTTCATTAAGTCACTTTAAATTTTTAGGATGTTCAAATTGGTTGCAGGCAACGTTCGAGTATTGCTGCAGTTGGGGAATTGACCAACTGTCCGCCTGGAACTGATGCTAAATTAATAAACAAAAGTTGAAGTTTACAACTAATGACCGGTAGAATTCCGTCCGCCGAAACCAAAGCTTGGATATGCACTGCTGATGATTGTTTCAACGTCATGCCCCAATTGCAGCAAGTCTCCATGTAACCCAAATACTAGTTGTTGAGGCAGTTAAAAAAAGTAGTCATTTAAAAAACGCTACAGTAACTTTTAATTTCATTATAAAAACCTCAACAACATGACAAAAATAAAAACAAATTTCGAAGGTCAAACTGTTTTTGTAGGAATGGATATTCATAAAAGCAGTTGGAACCGGGGTATTTACCTGGGCGATATGTTTGTAAAAAACATTCATCAAAAACCCAATCCTCATATCATGGCCCATCACCTGCAACAGCATTATCCTAATGCCCGATATGTTGCAGCATATGACGCGGGTAAATTTGGTTTTTGGATACAGCGGCAGTTAAAAACACTGGGTATCGACTGCCTGATTGTAAACCCTGCCGATATTCCAAAATCGCAAAAAGACACCCTTCAAAAAACAGATCCCCGTGATGCCCGTAACCTTGGCTTAGGCCTACAGTCGGGTGTGCTGAGAGGTATTCATATACCCGATGAACAACAGGAGGCTGACCGTATTTTTTTTCGGCACCGCAAAAGAATCTGGAAAGACCTTACCCGCTGTAAGAACCGGATCAAAGGCCTGCTTGCCTTCAGCGGCATTGATATTCCCGAACAGTATGATAATGCCAGCTGGAGCCATAATTTTATTAACTGGCTAAAGCAACTGGATTGTAAACAGGCCAGCCGCCGAAGCGCACTTGATTTATGATAACGCAAATGGAATTATTAAGAAAGGAATTATTAAATATCAGCAACGCCATCCGTAAAATGATGCGGGAACAGCGCTATAATACCAACTATTATTTATTACGTACCATACCCGGCATCGGCCCTTTAACTGCCGCCAGTATATTGGTAGAGATAGGCGATGTACAAAGATTTGAGACCTTTTATCACCTCAATAGTTTTGTAGGCTTATTACCCATGGAGCATAGCAGCGGAGCTACAGAAAACAAGGGCATACTAACGGTAAGGAAGCATCGCCAGTTAAGAAGCGATCTTGTAGAAAGTGCGTGGACAGCCAAACGTACCGACCCTGCAATGGCGCTATATTTTCAGGAACAGGTAAAAAGAAAAGACAGTAAAATAGTGATCATAAAAATAGCTCTGAAATTGCTCAACAGAATACGCTATGTTTTAATCAATCAACAGCCCTATGAATATGGCGTAGTAAAATAATTATAGCCCTGACTACTAAACATTGCATGTAAGCAGTTACGGCGGCAAGGCTGTAGCAGGGTTATATTTAAAATCATTATAAACACACCATACCAAAAAGTAACCAGGGCAGGCAGACTACTAAACGAAAGTTGTTATCGTGTACATAATCAAACAGCGAAGTATTTTCTTCGGCAAGGCTGTAGCGCCTGTTTTTACGCCACTCCCCCAAAAAGGACTAAGCGTAAAAAATCAAACAATCAAAACAGAGAACTGTAGCTGAAGAACAGCCACCGTAAGCTAAGCTGTTCAATAACCAGACTACTCATAGGATGCTGGGTGTGTTGATTTTAAAAAAAAGAATTAAATTTGGGATAAGCAAAAAAAAATCTGGCGAAGGGGAAAGGTTTATAAAATCAATAAACCTTTCTCTTTCAAAAGAAAATAAAATCTACCATATTAACTTTCTTCACTACTTAAGGGTACATAGGATACTTTTGTTAGCGGGAGTGCGATTTTTTAACTTTAGGCAAACCGACAGTTTTAAGAATGCGATTTGCTTGCTCAAGTTTTTCTGGAAATAAAACTTTGTCAGCAAGTTTATCCAATGCTTTATTTATTTTAACGATTGGAGTTTTAGATTTGTTAAGTTGTTTAATAGTCATCGTCATGATACAAATTTACTACTTTTTTCTTCGAATTAAAAATGCTTTATATTCTACACTCTTTCGAAATTCATGCCATTGCCCGTCTTTTAAACCATAAACATCAAAATCTTTCTTTATTTCCAATAAGTTATTAGTAATTCCTATTCTATAAAGCCTCGTTCTCACACTATTGCCAAACGGCCCTTTAGTGGCCCCGAAAATGTGATAGAATATCTTGGCCGCTATACCCACAAAATAGCCATCAGTAATCATCGTATTAAAAACATTGACGGAAGCAAGGTGTGTTTTTTTATAAAGATTACAAACAAGGT
>JANYGZ010000106.1 GCA_025362235.1 Ferruginibacter sp.
TTTCAACGGAACAGCATGTGTATCAAACCAGCGAACAGATCCTTTATAACCTGTTATTTCATATTCAATTACCCCTGGCTTTCCATTGAATCCATTTTTAATAATTTTTTTAAATGCCTTTTTATAAGGTTTGTTTACTACTTGCAATGCCGACCGTCCCAATACCTGTTCAAGATTGTCTGCCTCTATCATATCAAGCCCCCCTGGGTTAATATCTTCCATTTCGCCTTTTATATTCAATAGTTTTATACATTCTGGCTCTGTTTGCACTATGGTGCGTAAACGGTTTTCGCTTTCTGCAAGAGCTCTTTCTGCCTTTTTACGTTCAGAGATATCACGAACAAAAGCAAGTAACCTGTTTCCTGATAATAGCTTTGCAGTAATCTCAATGTGCATCACTGATCCATCCTTAATTTTTATTGATCTTTCTGAAATAACTGATTTACCCTGTATTAGCTCTTCGAAATCTAATGGCCTTTGTTTAATTTCTTCCGAAATGAAAAAATCATGGATTGACATTTTGGATAATTCTTCTTCACTGTACTTCGACATCTTGTAAACACTTGGGTTTACAGTTATAAACTTGCCTTTTTCATCAACTATTAAGATTGCATCGGATGCCTGTTCTACCAATGTGCGGTATTTTTCTTCGCTTTGCTTTATTGCTTCTTCAGCGTTTTTATGTTCGGTGATATCTTCTGCATACCCATATTCTAGTTTGTTGCCCATATAATTGGTAACAACATTTGTTTTGGCTGATATCCACCGTATTTCACCATCTGGCCTTACAATTCTATAGGAAAGGTTATTCACAAGTGTATTAACAATATTTTGATGTGCCTCAATTAAAGAAGCTTTATCATCAGGATGAATAGCATTTATAAAATCTGCCGGGTTGTTTATCAGGTCTTCGCATTTTCTTCCCCAAATAGTTTCATAGGAAGGACTGATATAAAGTGTTTGATAGGTTTCCAGGTTGTTAACCCAATAAACACCGGATATATTTTCAACAAGATTTTGAAATTGTTGCTTGGACTTCAATAGTTCTTCTTCCGCTTTTTTCCGTTCTGTAATATTTGTCATACTACCTATTATCCTAATTGGCTTACCTTCCTTATTTCGCTCAATTAGTGTTCGCCCATAAACATGTATCCAACCTACCCCTTCAGAATAAAAGCGATATTCTTCAGAATAACTTTCTTTACCTAAGGCAAGAGTTTGTTCAAATGTCTTAATCGTATTTTCTCTGTCATCAGGATGTATCCGTTGTTTCCAGCTTTCAAAATCAGGAACCGGATCAGTTACTAACAACCCATACAATTTCTGGTGCATTTGATTTGCCCAAATGTTGTTATCCTCCATGCTCCAGTCCCATAAACCATCGTTGGCAGCTTTAGCCAGCAGTTCAAATCTTTCGTTCGATTTTTTAATATCTTCTTCTGCCTGCTTACGTTCGGTAATATCTTTTACAAATCCAATTACACGACTCTCAGAAAGTTTAACTGCTTCTACAGATAGCCAGCCTTTATCACCCTTTTTATTAATAAATTTAGCATCTGCTTTTGAAATTCCAGCTTCTAAAAGAAACTGAAATTGGTTAATAGTAGCTTCAAGTGATTCTGGCGATGCCAGGTCTTTAAATGACATCTTTAATAACTCTTCTTTTGTATACCCTGTTATAAAAGATGCAGCAGGATTTACTTCTAAAAATTCCCCTTTTTCATTTGTTACAATAACTCCATCAGGTGCATTTTCTACATAATTTCTAAATTTTGAATTACTTTCTTCAGCACGGTCTTTTGCCTTTATCAATTCAATTTCCATAATTTTACGATTGGTAATATCCTGTATTGTACCAACCATAATCATGGATTTGTCTTTAGTATTTATTTTAAACCGCCCCACTCCATGAACCCAACGTTCTGCCTTATCATTTACCCTGATAATTTTATACTCCTTATCAAATTTTATTTTTTTGGCTAATACATCATTGAAATAATAATCCAGCATTTGGCGCCAGTCTGGATGAATGATGCTTAAGAGATTATCAGAGGTTTTATTGAAGTTTGCATCAATGCCAAAAATATTATTCAGAACCTCAGAACTGGTCCAACGACCCGACTGAAAATCCCAACTATAAGTTCCAATGTTGGCAATTGTCTGGGTTTCTTTTAAAAAATCCTGAACCTCTAATTGCTTTTCCTCAATTTTCTTGCGTTCGGTAATATCTGTTATGGTACCTACATACCCCAATATTTCGTTATCCAGGTTTCTTTCGGGAATTGCCTGTCCCATTACCCATGCAATGGAACCATCAGGGCGGTTAAACCGGTATTCAGATATAGAAATTCCCTTTGTTTTTACTGCTTTTTGCCAGCCCCTGTAGAGTACTTTTTTATCGGCCTCATGAACCGCCTTTAACCAGTTATTCCCCAGGGCTTCTTCATCAGATAAGCCGGTAATCTGGCACCAACTGGGGTTTACGTAAGTAGTATACCCTGTAGCATCCGTATGAAAAATACCTACAGGAGCCACTTCCGTAAGTACCTGGTAACGATGCTCTCTTTCCAATACTCCTTCATTTATCAAATTAGAATCAGTAATATCAACTGCAGTTACCAGGCATCGTTTTCCATTTTCTACAGCAATTCCTGTAAGGTGTACATGAATTGGTAAATTACCACTACCGGGCAAAACTAACTCACAGGTCTGTTTAGTTTTACTTTCAAATATTTTTTTGAGAAAATTTAGAAAACCTGATTTTGTGTCGTTGGAAACAAAAAACACAAACAGGCTGTTTTTCAAATACGATCTTGTTTTGCCAAGCATCTGTGATCCGCAAAAATTCAGTTCAATCACTTTGCCATCGCTGCAAAGTGTAAAATATCCTGAGGGGGCAGAATCATATAATTCAGTAAATTTTTCAGCAGTTTCCAGTGCAACAGATTTTGCCAGCATTAATGCCTTGTTCTGCATTTCCAGTTCACGTTGCTGCTGCTTTAATTGCTTTAATCGGTCTATAATTTTTGCAGCCTCCAATTCAGTAAGTGCACCAGTTGATTTTGGCGCCTTATTTTTCAACAGTGTATCCGTGTTTTGAAGAATACAGGCATCAACCAATTTATTAGCTGTTTTTTTTTGAATTTCTTTAATGCTGCTATAAGCCCTCCCCATTGTACTAAAAAATTGATATATTGGTGATATGTAAATTGTGAAATGCAATTTAACTTAGTTTTCTTTTTAAAAAGGGAATATGTTGCAAAAATAGAGCCGGCCTGTTTATAATTACTTAGCAGGGCAATTTTATTTGCAATAAAGTGTTTGGTATTTAAGGAAATATGGGTATATCAGTATATACAATACTTAATGGCAGGCAAGTTGTAAATTATAATTAAATTTGAATATAAATAAATTATACAATTTTATTTTTAACGATTAAACTTAAAAAAATGATACAAGTAAAAAACCATTTTATATATAGTCCTGGTGACGAAAATGAAACCGGCAATAATAGTGCTGATAAAAAAGACGATAGTGAAGAACCCGCTAAACCTAAAGAAGAAAAATCTTTTTTAAAGAAAATAAAAGATGCTTTGCAGGATTGGTCAAATGATGACAAACGTGAACAGGATTTTGATGAGAAAAGCCCAATTACCTAAAATAGCTGCCTTCTTATTTTTTGCATCTATTATCGTAACTAACTATTATAGGAAGTGCAAGTAAGAAGGATGTAACATACACTACTTGCAGCAATCCTTCTTCCTTACAAAGATTGATTTGAAAATTTTTAATAAAAAGTTACCGATTGATTGCAGCATAATCATTTTATCTATTTAAAAAGATAAAGAAAACTAAAGAAATATTTTATTTACCAATGCCACCAGGCCCTAATGGCTGTACACTGCAAAGCTACCTCAAAATGTAATAACGTTTTGTAAAATTTGGTATAACAAATGCGGTACATTTCTAATTTGGTGTTGCAAAAAAAAACGTTTGGGTTATTAATCACCCTGCTTTTATCGCTATGCAATAATATGGCAGCTCAAACTATTACCATTGATAAGACCAAATTTTTTACCGATGAGCAATTGATAGAAATAACGGTTGTATCTGATTTCAATTCATTGATAAAAGGAAAGCTTAAAAACGATTTTAAACAAAAAAAACAACCCGCTGCCATTACCTGTTTTTTCCCGGATAGCAATAAAGTAACGGGAATAATTGAAATAAGGGCAAGGGGAAAATATAGAAGAGAAGAATGCATTATGCCGCCATTATTATTGAATTTTAAAACCGCAAATGCAGGTGCACTTAAACCCTTAGGTAAAATGAAATTAGTTTGGCCATGCGGAACAGGCCAGTATGATGAACAAATGATATTGAAAGAATACCTGGTATATAAAATTTACAACCTGCTTACAGAAAAAAGCCTTCGGGTACGATTAGTACGGATAGGATACCATGATACTAAAGAAAAAATTAAGTCCCATACATTTTACGCTTTTTTTATGGAAGATGGGGGTGATTTGGCCAGGAGAAATAATTGCAAAGAAATTAAATCTGAAAAATTTAATACTGAAGCAACCAACCGTGAACAAGCAACCGTGATGACCCTGTTTGAATATATGATTGGAAATTCAGATTGGGCAATTTCTATTTCCAGGAATGTAAAACTAATACGCTTAAAAACTGATAGCTTATCAAGGCCATTTGTAATACCATATGATTTTGATTACAGTGGCCTGGTAGGAGCACTGTATGCGGTTCCCCCAGAGGGGTTACCCATTACATCTGTGCAGCAAAGATTCTATCTTGGATTCCCCAGAACAATGGAGGAACTTCAAAAGACATTGCAAATTTTTCACAACAAAAAAAATAGCATGGATTCTTTGATTATGGGCCTGGAGCCACTGGAAGCAACTCATAAAAAACAAATGATAAACTACCTTGATGAGTTTTTTAATACAACAAAAAAAGAAAAAGACATTCAAGCACTTTTTATTGATAAAGCCAGAAATCAATGGGGGTTTTAAGGCCTTTGCCACATAGCCTGTAAAAGAAAAATCCAGAATAACGCATTGAAACATCAGGCAATACTGATGACCTTACATTGAGGGTTACTTTTTTTACCCATTTCATAACCATAATCCCACCATTGCTTCATTAGCACAGGGTCAAATATCAGTGAATTGCTGGTGAGCTCTTTGTCGGGATAATAGAAATTTAGCTTAACTTTTTTATTTAATCCCTCAAGTTTGCCAATAATAAGATCGTCTGTAACTATCTGGTTTAACATAAAAGAAAAAACCCTTGATGTAAGATCCAATGCATTACGAACAGGCAAATTCTTTTTCTTTGTAGTTTCTATATTTCGTAATACAATAATATCCAATTCGGTGGCTCCATTTTGAATAGCCTGGTATATTGGTACAACATTTCCCATACCACCGTCGGCATACTCAAAGCCATTTTTTGTTACAAGGCTCATAAAGGGCGCCAGAGAAGAGGAGGCCCAAATCCACTCACAAAAATCATAATAAGTGCAGTCTTTTGCCTGCTTGTATTCTACCTCCAATGTATTTAAATTTGATACGGTAACAATCACATTTTTTTTCTTAATTTTCTCAAAATCCTCTTCGCTAATATTTTTAAAAATAAGTGTGCGCAGGTTAACGCTTTCGCCAAATGACTTTTTCCCTTCCAAAAACATTTGCAAAATACCAAGATGGTTAATTTTTGTTTTATAAACCCCGGCCTTTTTTTTTAAAAGAAAAGGGCAGTTATTAAAAATATCATCCTGTGAAACAGATGTAAATACTTTTTTTAATTTTTCAATTTCGCCAATAGATAATAGCGGTACCAGCAGGCTGCCTGTTGAGCTGCCTATAAAAATTTGATACTCTTTTTTGCATACCGATATTAAGTACTCTGCAAGGCCACCTGCAAAAGCCCCTTTGCTGCCACCACCAGAAATTACCAGTGCTTTCATTTTGTAAAGAGTTTGGTGAAAAATATATTAATAAAAAAACTAAGTAAATTCAATTCAATTTAATTTTATATTCTCTATTATACAAGTTAGTAATACTAATTTGCATAGTTTTGTTTTTGGCAATGGAAATAATAAAAATTTAAACCTGCACTATTATATGAAATTTGTAAAAAATATCCTGTTATTGCTGGCCGCACTATTTAGCATAAGTAGTTGTAACAAAGCCGAATCAAATAGCGGAACAACCAATACCCCTCCAACTAATTTAGTGATAAGTTCTGTAGTAAGTACTGATGGCTCAGGTAAGGTTGTTATTACAGCAACAGCTGATAACACTGCTTCTTACGACTATGAATTTGGCAATGGCAGTGATATAATAACTGTTACTTCTGGCTCTGTTACTTACAAATATACTGATGGAGGAACCAATACGTATACTGTTTCTGTTACTGCAAAAAGCAGTAGCGGGTTATTTTTAAAAAAATCAATACAGGTAACCGTTACAGTAATTGCTTTGCCACCCACGCTTTTTTGGTCAGAAGAATTTAATACAGATGGTGCCCCTGACCCATTAAAATGGGGATATGACTTAGGAGATGGCTGCCCTAATAATTGCGGATTTGGAAATAATGAATTAGAATGGTATACCAACCGCCCTGAAAATGTAATTGTACAGGGAGGAGTTTTAAAGATAAATGCCATTAAAGAAAATTTTGGAAGTAAGTCTTACACTTCAACAAGAATGCTTTCAAAAGATAAATTTGCCTTTAAGTATGGTAAAGTTGAGATAAGGGCCAAACTTCCAGCGGGTATTGGCACATGGCCCGCCCTGTGGATGCTTGGTAGCGATATAAATACTGCGGGATGGCCCGCCTGCGGAGAAATTGATATTATGGAACACCTTGGCAGAAACCTGAATACAATTTATGGCACATTTCATTACCCGGGCAGATCAGGTGGTAATGCGGATGGAAATACTAAATTAATAAATAATGCTACCACAGAATTTCATATTTATTCGCTTGACTGGACATCCTCTTCCATAAAGATTTCTGTTGATGGCGAGATAATTCATACTCTTAACAATTCGGTTGCAGTACCTTTTAATCATGATTTCTTCTTTATATTAAATATAGCCATGGGAGGTGGGTTTGGAGGGCCAGTAGACCCCGCATTTACCAATGGAACTATGGAAGTAGATTATATAAGGGTGTACAAATAAGCAATAACTGATTTCGTTACCCGGAATGTATCCAAAAGAATGCCATCAGAAATAAATCTGACGGCATTCTTTTATCAAAACTAACTGCTGTATGTGATTAATACAAAGTCTATAGGATTTTGTTTTTGTCTATTCTTTTTTGTTTTGGTTTTACAGTAGAATTATTAATATCGCTTATTTACCATCAACATTTTATTTTTAAAAGAGCTTAAACCAGTCACCGCAGAGTCCTTAAATTACCATTGAAAAGCGAAGCTACAATAATGTATCCGGCAATTTATATGCAAACGTTTGCAGGTTTTTCTTTACACTAAAAAATAGGACTTTGCTTCTTAAGGCACAGTAATACATATACTTTTTATCCTGCAAACAGCCCGTCATCATCTGGCTATCCACTTTTTTTCTGACATTGTACAATTCAGCAAGAAAGTGTACTGGCAATAATTTCTTTTTTTAAATCAATACCTGTAATTTAGCTGTTCAAAAAAA
The DNA here is from genome assembly GCA_025362235.1 of Ferruginibacter sp. GTDB lineage: Bacteria > Bacteroidota > Bacteroidia > Chitinophagales > Chitinophagaceae > Ferruginibacter. The sequence goes on from JANYGZ010000106.1 coordinate 7,701, forward strand.
ACATATGAAAAGAATATTATTCCTCGTAGCAATGGCTGCCTTTAACGTAACTTTTGCTCAAACACTTAATACTCCTCAGCCAAGCACTACGCAAACCATTAAACAAAATTTTGGATTATCATCTATCGAATTATCTTATTCAAGGCCCAATGCCAAAGGACGTTCGGTAATAGGAGGCCTGGTTCCATTTGGTAAAGTATGGCGCACCGGTGCCAACCAGGCAACTACGCTAAATTTTGGTGATGATGTTACCATTGGAGGCAAAAAAATAGCTGCCGGAAAATATGGCCTTTTGTCTATACCAGATAAAGATAACTGGATATTGATTATTACAAAACAGCTTGATGTTACTTCCCCCGCTGCCTATAAAGAAGAAAGTGACCTGGTAAGAATAAATGTAAAACCAATGATGCTAAATGACAAAATAGAAACATTTACCATCCAGTTTACTAACGTAAAAGCCAGTACCTGCGACTTGAATTTACAATGGGAAAATACTTCTGTTACACTTCCTGTTTCAACTGATGTTGATAGTAAAGTGATGAGCCAGATTAACGATGTTATGACGAAGGATAATAAGCCCTACTATAATGCTGCAATGTATTATATGGACAATAGTAAAGACCTTAACCAGGCACTAACATGGTTTAACAAAGCGGTTGAACAAAATCCTACTGCCTTTTTTATGCAATACCAAAGGGCAAATTGCCTGGTTAAATTAGGTAAAAAACAAGAAGCCATTGCTGCTTCCACCAAATCATTAGAGTTATCAAAAGCTGCAAATAATGCAGACTATGTTAAATTAAACGAAGATTTATTGAAGTCGCTGAAATAGGTTTTTGCAATAATGGCCAATTTTTGCAAAAACAGCCAGTCTATTTTTTATAATTTATCAATTAAAACATTTATTGATAAAGGGCTAAAGGACTATTAAATCGTAATATTAAAAAAATATTGAAATACCTGAATTTTTAACTATTTTGTAGAAAAATTATACGATAATGCTACACGTAATTGTTCCAATAGATTTTTCCCCAACTTCTTTTAATGCTGCACATTATGCAGCAAAAATGTATAAAGGCAATGCTGATGTAACTATGATATTATATCATTATTATGCCCATGGGGAAGATACCGCAACAGCACTTAATTTTTTAACCAGCCTTAAGGACGAATTTACTGGTATGGCAAATATTGTTGAAACAGAATTGGAATCTGGTGATAATTTTATTGATAGACTAGCTGCTTATGCACATGTAAGGGGAGCATTTATGATAGTGATGGGACTTACCGGAAAAACAGCAATGGCCCAGCGCTTTTCCGGAAGTAATACCCTTAAAATTGCTGAAAAAGAAGTTTGCCCTGTGCTGATTGTTCCTGAAGATGCAAAGTTTGAAGGTATTTCAAATGCGCTTATATCTGCCGATTTGAATTGTGTAGAAAATACTCCAACCCTGCTTACAGTAAAAAGGGTATTGCAACTTTTTAATAAACCTTCCCTGCATATTTTAAATGTTAACAGCGATACCTGGATTCAATTAACCCCGGAAATAAAAGCAGAAAGGGATAAGATGGAAGTTTTAATGGCTGACTTTAGCCCAGAATTTTACTTTATGCGATTGTATGATTTTCATGAATCTGTAGACATGTTCGCAAGAGATAAAAATATTGATCTGATAATTATGGCACCTCGTTACCATAGTTTTTTTGACCGGTTGTTTAAAACACAACACACCAATAAATTGATTTACCAAAGCAAGGTTCCGGTACTGGCTGTACATGAATAAAAGGGGCAGCATAATTACATTTCAATAACAGCTTTTATAACGCGATTTGCAGGATTGAGCCATGATTTAAACTGTGCCTGCACCTCATCAAACCTAACCCTGTGTGTTATATAGTTTAGCGGTAATATATCTCCGGATTTAATGGAACTAATTACCTGTTCAAAATCACTGCGGGTGGCATTCCGGCTGCTCATTAATGTTGCTTCCCTCTTATGAAATTCTGGGTGGCTTACATCAAATGGCTGTTTCTGCAGGCCAACCAAAACAAATCTTCCTCCGTGCGACATATATTGTAAGGCGGTGTTAATCGCTTTCAGGTTACCGGTAGCATCAATTATTACTGTTGGCATGTCCCCATTGGTGATTTCTTTCAATCGCTCCATAACGTTTTCGGTAGTGCCATTAATTGTAAAGGGTATCCGTAATTTATCGGCACAAAAATTAAGCCTTTGCTGATTAATATCCAGCGCTATCACTTTTGCACCAGCAGCACGGGCAAACTCCATGATACCCAATCCTATTGGGCCCGCCCCAATTACCAGTACAAACTCACCTGGTGTTACTGCTGCCCTTTTTACGCCATGTGCGCCAATGGCAAGAGGTTCTATCAATGCCAACTCTTCCATACCCAAACCTCCCGCTCTTACAATACAATCCAAAGGCACCGAAATAAATTCTTTCATTCCTCCATCGATATGAACACCAAAAACATTAATAGCTACACAGCAGTTTGGCTTACCATTTCTGCAGGCAATACATTTGCCACAATTAAAATATGGTATAATTGTTACTGCTTCCCCTTTGTTATAACCTGCGGCGTCTTCAACTTCCAATGCCAGCTCATGGCCTAATACCCTTGGGTAATTAAAATAGGGTTGTGTGCCTTCGTATGCATGCAAATCGGTACCACAAATACCTATCTTTTTAACCCGCAATATTGCGTGGCCGTTTGCCGGAATCGGCATGGGTATTTCTTCGTATTTTAATTCTCCCGGTTTACTGCAGACCAAACTCTTCATACTACATTTATTTAACCATGGGTTGAAGTGTATTCCACATTTCCTTTGCAACAAACAAATTTCCCTTCGGAGTAAGATGCACCCTGTCGGCAGTTAAAATCCCTTTTTCTGCATTGGTGGGATTATTAGTTTTTAAATAATCGGAAAACGCTTTGTGTAAATCGCACACCGGGAGGGAAAGCTCTTTTGCCATATCCCTGATTATTTTACTGTACTGATTTAAATCCCCGTCCTGTTGATTGGAATTATCATTCCGTTCGCCAATTACTGAAGGCGTGCATACAACTACTTTGATATTTTTATCCTGAAGTTTTTTGATGATGGCACGGTAAAATTTTTCAAATTTATCGGGATCTGTACCTGTACCCGAACTGGCTTTATGCCATACATCATTAATGCCTACATAAATAACCACCAGGTCGGGTTGCCTGCTTAATACATCGTCCTCCATTCTTAAATAAAGATCGTACACTTTGTTACCGCCAATACCAGCCCCAATTAATTCTATCGAATCCTGTAGACTAGATTTCTTTATTATGCTATCCAATTTAGTTATATAACCACCGGACTGTACCCCAGCCTGGGTAATAGAATCCCCAAAAAAAAGGATTTTTATTTTTTTTGGCGGATTGATAAGAGAAACTAATAGTAATGCGGCAAAGGGTATAATTGTAAATAAATATTTCATTAGTTATTGATTGATTTATGTAACTTGTGTTATTGTTTCATATGAGTAAATAATTTCAAAATAAATTACAAATACTGCTTTTTTATATTGGTCTATTTGCCCTAATTATAATATTGCTTGGTCTATGAATAAAATAAATTTTATTAAAAAATTTATTTGCAGATGTAAAGAACAGGTTACACAAAACCAAATCATTTGCATATTTAATTTGCAGCCCAACCTATTTGCTTACAATATTATACAATCAAATTGTAATTATCAGAAAATTGTTTCAGGCAAACGTAAGCTAATACGAAATACAGGATTTCCTTAAACATTATCTTGCAATAAAGCCTTATTTATTTTACTATCAACTACTTTTTAATTAGAAAATACGGTCCGGCTGCCACTCATTAATCCTATTACTCTTATTTAATTAAATATGGTACTACCAATTATTTTGAGGCAATTCCAAAATACTACTTTTAAAAATAAGCCAGCTATTTCATTGAAATTATTTGCTATACTTGGTTGTATATTTCTCCATACAATAAGCATTGCGCAAAGCAATAATATTAAAATTTCAGGAAAAGTAACAGATAGTAAAGGAACGGCACTTTCAGGAGCAAATATCCAGGTTAAAGGATCGGAAAAAGGTACTGTAACTAATGCCACAGGTGAATTTTCGATAACGGTTCCTGATAAAGCCATTGTTATTGTTAGTTTTGTGGGTTACGAAACCCAGGAAATACCCGTTAGCAATGAAATTTTTTATAGCGTTAGTTTAAAATTAATCGATAGGCCAAGCGATGCCGTAGTAGTAATAGGATATGGCACTTCACGCAAAAAAGACCTTACTGGTGCATCTGTATCTATTAAAGGCAGCGATATTATTAACATTCCGGCTCTTACAGCTACCCAGGCAATCCAGGGAAAGGCCTCTGGGGTATTGGTTATAAATAGCGGTGCACCCGGCAGTGAGCCTGTCGTAAGAATAAGGGGTACCGGTTCAATATTGGGTGGTGTAAATCCATTGTATGTAGTTGATGGAATTATTACTCAGGATATCAGAAATATAAACACCGCCGATATTCTTAATATGGAAGTTTTAAAAGATGCTTCTTCTACAGCAATCTATGGAGCCCGAGCTGCAAACGGTGTTATCCTGATTACTACAAAAGCGGGAACAAAAAATAAGTTTTCTATTAACTACAATGGATATGCAGGTGAAAGGCTTATGACAAGAAAAATTGATCTTGCCGGCCCTAATTTGTTTACGGTTTATAGCAACGAAGCCGCAAATGCTCCCGCAATTCTTGCAAGTGATATTACAGGCTCAAGTGATTGGTATGATGAAATTACCCGGCCCGCTTTTTTTCAAAGCCATAGTTTATCTGTGAATGGGGGGAAAAATAAATACAGGTATTTTGTTTCGGCCGGATATCTTAATGAAGATGGTATATTGATTGATAATAATTACCAGCGTTTTACCCTAAGATTAAATCATGAATTTGCCATTACCTCTAAATTTAAAATAGGTAACACATTGGGTTTCTCTAATTACAAATCAGAAAATAAACCATACAGTCTTTTTTCGCAGGCTTATAATGCCGCACCATTATTTAATAAATTAAACCCGGATGGCAGCTATGGTAATACAGATAAAAGTGATGTAGGCAATCCGTATGCAACGTTAAAAACAACCAACGATCAAAGTAAAGGTATAAGAGGTACGGGAGTTTTGTGGGGCGAATACCAGATATTGAAGGGGCTTTCATTCCGCTCTTCATTTGGTATTGATGCAGAAAAAAATAGTGGCTATGTTTACACCCCTGTTTATAATACTTACCTGGCAAATGGTGCGCAAGCCGGACAGAAAAATGAAAAAAGCGATCTTTCCAATACCCTTGATTCGTTGTATCACTGGAACTGGGATAACTTTTTTACATACGATACCAAATTTGGAACTGACCATGCGCTTAAACTTACCCTTGGTGAAACTTCCGAACAACAGGATGGATGGAATAATAGTGCAACCCTTGCTGACAGCAATATCCCCGACGATAAAAATTTCTGGAAATTAAACTATACTGATACAGCTAACGGGCAGCAAAATGTACGTACGCCCATCAATAATTATTTTCACCGGGTATCTTATTTCATCAGGGGTAATTATGTATTTAAAGACAAATATCTTGTAAATGCTACTTTTCGAAGAGATGGCAGTAGTAATTTTTCCCCCAACAATAAATGGGGAAATTTTCCGGCTATTGGTTTGGGGTGGGTTATGACTAAAGAAAAATTCATGGCCGATCAAAAAATATTTGATTACCTGAAAATAAGAACCAGTTATGGATTTACGGGCAATGATGTTGTTCCTTCCGGATCGTTTGAACTTATCCCCACTGAAAGATTGTATTCTTATTTTGGATCAAACAGAATTGATGGAGCTAACGTTACGGGTATAAAAGATCCTAACCTTAAATGGGAGGTAGCCAAAGAATTTGATTTTGGTATTGACTTTGTTTCTTACGATAAAAAATTTAATGGAGAAATTGACTACTACTACAAGCGGGCTACAGATGCTTTATATGTTATTGGTTTGCCTGCGTTAGGTTTCGGAAGCCAATTTGTTACCAATGCGGCAGACGTGTTAAACCAGGGTGTAGAACTTTCATTGGGTTATAAAAGCAAAATTGGTAAAACTGTTACTTTTTCATTAAGAGGAAATATTACTTATAACGAAAACAAAGTTGAAAACCTTGGTTTAGGGCAGGCTTTGTATGACGGTGACTTAGGAAATGGAAACACCGCTACCATTACAACTGTAGGCCAGGAGATAGGATCTTATTGGGTATACAAAACCGCCGGGGTCTTTCAAACTACTGCAGATATAAATGCCTATCCTCATTTGGCAAATACTCTTCCGGGCGATTTTAAACTGGTAGATATCAATAAGGATGGTGTTATAGATGAAAAGGATAAATACTATGATGGAAGCTATCAGCCTAAAATTTATTACGGCTTTAATGCAAGTTTTAACTGGAAACAATTTGATTTTGGTATTGATGTTTTTGGTAATGCAGGCAATAAGGTATACAATGCTAAAAAAGGCCTTCGCTTTGGTGGTAATTATAATGTTGAGTATAGTGTTGCTACCAATAGATGGATACCCGGTTCGGGAATAAATGATTATCCACGGGCTTATAATGGCACTGCAACAGTTTCTGACTATTTTGTTGAATCTGGTTCCTTTGTAAGGATAAATAATATTGCCATAGGATATACTTTTAAATTTAAATCAGATAAACCTTTTTTTACAAGTGTTAGGGTGTTTGCAAATGCTCAAAATCCATTTCTATTTACGCATTATACAGGGTTTACGCCGGAATTGCCTGGAACACCTACTGCAGCAGGTATCGATCTAAATGGATATCCTATTTCATCAAGTTACATGTTGGGTGTAAATGTTCAATTATAAAATGTAGAAAATCATGCAAAATTCAAAAATATACAGTTTCATTTTTATTTGCAGCGTAATTTTTATACTTTCCTGCAGCAAATCTTTTTTAACTGAAGCACCGCGTACTACTACAATTGAAGACCTTATCAATAATCCTAAAGATGGTGCTCAGCGCCTGATTGGCTCAGTATATTCAAAATTATACGACTGGAATGTACATGGCTTTTCATGGATTGGCATTTCAAGCATAACTTCAGACGATGCTGATAAAGGAAGCGATCCCGGAGATACCGGCACAGATAAAGACAAGCTTGACGCATGGACTTTTGATGCTACAGGCTTTTCTTTTGACGAAGAGTGGACCGGTAATTACGAAGGGATAGGAAGAGTTGCGTATGCATTACAATATTTTCCAACAATGGATATTTCTGCAACAGAAAAAGACAGGTATATCGGAGAAGCTAAATTAATGAGGGCTTATTTTTATTGGAACCTGGTAAGATCTTTTGGAGGCGTTCCAAAAATAGATAAGGTATTAGAATCGCAGGAAGATCTTATAGCTGCCAGTACCCGTGCCAGTGCTTCAGAAATATATGCCTTTATAGAAGAAGATCTAAATGATGCCATCATAAAATTACCTTTAACAGTACCTGTATCTGACCAGGGTAGAGTAACTAAAGGAGCAGCGCAAGCATTGTTAGCAAAGGTTTCTTTATACCAACAAAAATGGGCATTGGTAAAAGCCAATTGTGATGCCATAATAGGTTCTGCTCAATATTCGCTATTGCCTGACTATGCTTCTATCTGGAAAGAAAGCGGGGAATTTTCCAGCGAATCAATTTGGGAAGTTAATGCCATTGGCACCAGCCCTAATAAAGGTATTGAAGGCTATTTTGTAACACAGGCATCCCGTGGACCGGGCGGTTTAGGCTGGGGATTTAATACCCCATCTGTAAATCTTTATAATGCCTATGAGCCAGGTGACTTAAGAAGGGATGCTACTATTATAAGAAGAGGAGAAACTTTATGGGATGGCTTTGTTATTAGCTCTGGTGCCCCAAATCAATATTATAACTATAAATCTTATGTAAGTAAAACACAGGAATCATTTGATGGGGATGATTGGCAAAGCAATAAAAATTTAAGAATATTCAGGTATGGTGAAATACTGTTGATGAAAGCTGAAGCGGAGAATGAATTAAATGATACAACAGCGGCAAAAGTTGCACTGAATCAATTGAGAACTAGGGCAGGGCTTCTACCTATAAATGCTATTAGTCAGGCAGACATGCGAAACAGTATTTATAAAGAGCGCAGAGTAGAAATGGCATTTGAACACGACCGTATGTTTGATCTTCGCAGAACCGGAAGAGCGGCATCAGTTTTGCAGGCTCTTGGATTACCCTATATTTCACCAAAAAATGACTTGTTTCCTATCCCGCAAAATCAAATAAATAAAAGTCAAAACAGGATAACTCAAAACATTGGCTATTAAGTAAGGTCTATAATTTTTTTTAATAAATAAAAAATGTAACAATATGAAAAAAGTAACAAAAAGTGCATTGGCAATATTTGCCACAATTTTAATAGCTGGAGCTAGCTGTAAAAAAAATAGTAACACTGATATTGTTTTGCCTCCGATTGGGGGGTATAACAATTCTAATGAAGTAGCTGCAGCAAACTTAAAAGCCTATTGGGAATTTGACGGCAATCAAAATGAAAATAAGTCCGGTACTACGGCCACTTCTTCAGCCGGGGTTACCTATACTACTGGTATTAAAGGACAGGCGGTAAAATTAGATAGCGGTTTCTTATTTTACAATTCTATCCCGGCATTGAATGGTATGACTACTTTCTCTGTGAGTTCCTGGGTTCAAACTAAAAACAGCCAGGCCCCTGGATTTACTTCTATGGTTTTTCAATTAACGAAACCACATAGTACTTTCGGAAATATTAATCTGGGTGTAGAAACCGGAGGTCGTCCTCTTGGAAATGATACATTAACAATACATGGTTGGTACACGGATCCAACTAATGGACTTCAGGATAACAGGAACGATCCTTTTGGAACTCCCGCAGTTGGAGTAGTTAAAGCAACTGCTGATCAATGGGTCTTTCTTACAATGACGGTTAGCAATACTAATCCTGTAAATTTACTTATTTATGCGAATGGTGTAAATATTGGAGCCTATAATCAAAGAGGTACAAATGTATATACACCACTAACCCCTTCAAGTGTAGTTATTGGAGGCTGGATTAATAACGTACCCGGGCAACCACATACTTCTGATACCTGGCCTCATGCGTTTGTAGGAAGTATTGACCAGGTTAGGGTTTATGATAAAGCATTAAGCCAGGATGAGATTACTGCTTTATATCAATTGGAGTTAGCAGGCAGATAATTTTTTTTTATTATAAAAGGCTGCCGCTAATCCGGCAGCCTTTTCTTTTCATTACCGCAGATTATTTGCACCAAATTAAAATGCCTGCACTTATCGTTTTCATATTGTAACTACTTGCACATGAAATATCAATTGTTTTCTTTCTTATTCCTGGTTTCCCTTATGTTTTCGTGTAAGAAAAATGATGCAGCGCCCCAACCTCAGGAAATATTTACCGTAAATGCTTTTTCAATAAACGGCGTTACAGCATCGACCTATTACAATACTCCCTACTTCCCACAAATAAAATTATCTTTCTCAGCACCGGTAAACAAAACGCTGGCTGGCAGCAATGTCATGCTCAGGATGAATGGCACTTCATTAGTCCCTGTTAATTACACTTATCAAAATGGAGATAGTTCTATCGTTATTCAACCACAGGCGCCACTAAATGCCATTACAAAATACATTGTATCTGTAACCAATGAGTTTAAGTCTGCCAGTAACACTACTATTCAAACTGCTTATAATACAACCTTCATTACTAAAATAGATTCTGCCGATAAGTTTACTATCCTTACCGATAACCAGTTACTGGATAAAGTGCAGCAACAAACCTTTAAATATTTTTGGGATAACGGGCACCCTGTTTCCGGTATGGCAAGAGAAAGAAACAGCAGCGCAGATATAGTAACAACAGGCGGTACAGGTTTTGGCATTATGTCTATGATTGTTGCAAGCAGCAGAAATTTTATTACCAGGGCTGAAGCGCTTAATCGCATATTGCAAATAACTAACTTTCTAACTATCAGCTGTACACGTTATCATGGTGCATTTGCACATTGGTTAAATGGAGCAACAGGCGCTACTATACCGTTTAGTGCGAATGATAATGGCGGAGACCTTGTAGAAACTTCTTATTTAATGCAGGGATTAATTACAGCAAGGCAATATTTTAATACTGCCGATCCTGTAGAAACAGAATTGCGCAATAAAATAAATACGCTTTGGAATGGGGTTGAATGGAGCTGGTACCGGCAAAACAACCAGGATGTATTATACTGGCATTGGAGCCCCGATAAAGCATGGATCATTAATGCAAGAATCAGCGGTTGGAATGAAGCACTGATAACTTATGTTATGGCCGCTTCGTCCACAACCAATTCAATTCCCATCACTGTTTATTCTAATGGTTGGGCGAGGAGCGGCAATATGCAAAACAACAAAATTTTTTACGGCTACACCTTACCGTTAGGCCCCGACCTTGGTGGCCCACTATTCTTTGAACACTATTCATTCCTCGGCATTAATCCAAATGGATTGAATGATATATATGCCAGTTATCAAACCCAAACTTTAAACCACACAAAAATAAATTATGAATATTGCATTGCCAACCCACTCGGTTGGTTTGGCTATAGCAATGTTTGCTGGGGGCTTACAGCCAGCGATGTACCTGATGGATATAATGCCAATGCTCCTGGTAATGATCCCGGGGTAATATCTCCTACGGCAGCAATATCTTCTATTCCATATACGCCAACAGAATCTATGAATGCCTTGAAATTTTTTTATTACACGCTCGGCGACAAACTTTGGGGGTCCTATGGTTTCTATGATGCTTTTAAACTAAGTGATCCGTGGTTTGCCAATTCTACTTTGGCTATTGACCAGGGGCCTATTATTATAATGATCGAAAATTACCGTACAGGCTTACTGTGGAACTTGTTTACAAGTGCCCCCGAAATTAAAAATGGTTTAAAGACCCTGGGTTTTACTGCACCATATTTATAACTATTTAGTTGCTGTAAACTGGTATTTACCAGAGCCGATTTGCAATATAACATAACCATTTTCTGTTCCAGAGATTTTTATCCCATCAGCACTTGATAAAAGCTTGCCATTTTCTGTTATAGCAGCTGCATTGGCAGCAGGTACAAAAACAGTTGCTGTTGTATTAGCAGGTATTTCTACATCCATTGTTATTTTATCATTCTCTACTTTCCAACTACTGCTAACAGAGCCATAGTAAGTTTTCAATGAGGCTGAAGCATTCGTAAAACCACCACCAATATGCGGCTGAATTTTTATATGCTTATACCCTACTCCATCTTCATAAGTATCAATGCCCACCATTGTGCGATACATCCAGTCACCAATGGCACCATAGGCATAATGGTTAAAAGAATTCATCCCGGGTGTCTGAAAAGTACTGTCTGGTTTCTCGCCATCCCATCTTTCCCAGATAGTAGTTGCCCCCATTTTTACAGGGTATAACCACGATGGGTAAGTATCCTGCAATAATAATTTATACGACAGATCGGTAAATCCAAAACGGGTTAATACATGGCACAGGTAGGGGGTTCCAAGAAAACCCGTGGTCAAATGATCGCCGTAACTTTTTACATTATCGGCAAGGCGACCGGCAGTTTTTGCCCTTTCATTTTCAGGGAGCATATCAAAATTTAAAGCCAGCACATAAGCAGTTTGCGTACTGGAAATCAGGCGCCCGTTGGGTGTTACGTATTCTCTTAAAAATGCTTCTTTTACTTTTTGCAATAATGACAAATACATTGCTGTATCATCGGGTTTATTTAGAACCTTTGCTGTGTTCAATAATATCTGTACAGAATTGGCATAAAAACATTGCGCTATTAAATATTTATCTGTTACGGCCGACCTGCCATCATTGTCATCAAAAGGACGGTAAAAAAGCCAATCACCAAAATGGAAGCCCCTGTTCCATAAATTATTGGTGCTTGAATCTGTCATGTATTTTACCCAGGCTTTCATACTGCTGTATTGTGTCTCCAGAATTTTTTTATCGCCATAGGCTAAATACATATTCCACGGAATAATTGTGGCTGCATCTGCCCAGCCTGTTGAACCACCAGCATTGGGGCCAAGCACATTTGGTATCACAAATGGAACCTTACCATCAGCACCCTGGTCGGCCGCTACATCTTTTAACCATTTGGAGAAAAAACTATTT
>JANYGZ010000006.1 GCA_025362235.1 Ferruginibacter sp.
CCTGGAAAACATCTTAAATTTCTTTACTAACAGGCACACAAACGCAAATGCAGAATCATTCAACTCAAAAATAAAACTCTTTAGGGCTAATCTTAGAGGCGTAACAGATACTAAATTTTTTCTCTTTAGATTACATAAACTTTTTGCTTAGTCCCCAATGTTTAATTGTGAGCCTTAGAAAGCTGCTGAGTGGCTATGCAAGAATTTATAATAAACTATCGGCAAACCGGTTCCTTGTTTCGCCAAAAAACTAAATCTAAAAATGTTGCAGACTCAGACTGGGTGGTAAGGCAGCACTACAATCTTCTGGATTATTGTTCCAATTGCTTTTCTTATATCCATCAAAACCCTGTACTGGCGGGGCTGGTAAAATGCCGGTGATTGGCAGTTCTCTTCTTATCTTGATTACGCAAGTTTAAGAAAAGGAAGTTTGTGCAATAAAGTATTGGCGACTAAATATTGTTGTTATGAAGAAAGGGGTTTTGTAATTCAAAACAATAAGAAGCTGGACGATGATTTTATAGGTTTTTTTGAAAAGGATGGTTAACCCAGTCTGATCGTCCCGGTCTGACTGAGTTAGATTATACTAAACAACTATAGAGAAATGTGTTTTCTTATTTTTATCGGCATTTCTTTATTCAGTTTATATCTTCCAGTCAGACCGGGACGGTCAGACTGGAAGATATAAACTGTTCAACAATTTCTTTGATGCCAGATATGTACGAAGGATAAAATAAATTTTAAGCAATACCCTTCAATTAAAAATAAAAAAATGGAAACAGGTTTTCAATATTTTAATGAGCAGGTTAAAAACAGGCGGTCGGTATTCCCACAACAGTTTGTGCCAGGCAAAGCAGTTGCCCATGAAATCATTCAACAGATAATGACCAATGCTACATGGGCGCCCAATCATGGTAATGCAGAGCCCTGGCTCTTTACTGTTTTTGCCGGCAATAGTTTGCAAAAATTTGCAGACCTTCAAAGTGATCTGTATAAAAAAGAAGCAGGCGAAAATTTTGTGGAAGCAAAATATATCAAGTTGCAACAGCAGCCTTTACTGGCATCGCATGTAATTGCCATCGGTATGAAATGCACAACCACCAAGCGCATACCAGAAACAGAAGATATGGAAGCCGTTTCATGCGCTGTTCAAAATATACATTTGTCTGTTACAGCATACGGTTTAGGTGGTTATTGGACAACTGGTGGAATAACCTACATGGAGAATGCAAGATATTTATTTGGGCTGGAAGCAGAAGATAAACTATTGGGATTTTTTTATATTGGCCATATAGCTGTTCCATCACCAGCTGCCAAGCGTAAATCAATAGACGAAAAAGTAATTTGGGTAAAACAGTTAATCAAAAATATCGGAGGATAAATACCTATCACCCCTGTCGCAGATGATTGCTACAATTACCCCGGAACTTAATTCTTTTGATAGCTCAATAGCAGCGTGTACCGCACCTCCGCTGCTTAGTCCGCTAAAAACAGCTTCTTCCCTTGCTAAACGTTTGGTCATTATGCGGGCATATTTTTCGTCTATTTCTATAACACGGTCAATTCTTTTGCGGTCGAATATTTTTGGAAGATAGGCTTCGGGCCATTTGCGTATACCTGGTATCTGCGATCCATCTGTTGGCTGGCATCCTATAATTTGTACCGCCGCATTTTGTTCCTTTAAATACCTTGATACACCCATTATAGTTCCGGTAGTACCCATCGCCGAAACAAAATGTGTTATTGTACCGGCAGTATCTTTCCATATTTCTGGACCGGTAGTTTTATAGTGCATACCCGCATTGTCGGGATTGTCAAATTGGTTTAGCATCAGGTAACCACCTTTGGCTACTTGTCCATTGGCATAATCAATAGCGCCTTCCATTGATTTTGTTTGCGGGGTAAGGATAACTTTAGCGCCAAAAGCCTGCATTGCCAGTACTCTTTCCTTTGTAGCATTTTCCGGCATCACCAGTTCTATCGGTACTTTAAACAAACTGGCAATCATTGCTAAAGCAATACCCGTATTGCCGCTGGTAGCCTCTATCAATGTTATTCCATCTTTTATTTCACCCCGGTCCAATGCACCTTTTATCATACCATATGCCGCACGGTCTTTTACACTGCCACCCGGATTATTGCCTTCTAGCTTGGCATAAATAGTTACATTTTTGTTGGTATTAACCTGCTCCAGTTTTACCATCGGTGTATTGCCTACCAAATCTAAAATTCCTGCCATAAAATGTATAGTATTTATCTTCTAAGATACAACCTCATCTAAAATATTTTGTTGTTTATTTTGCATTGCTGTAAATTATAACAATTTATTTCACACAAAGTGAACAACGATAACAAAGGTCACAAAGCAAAACACTATGCATCAATACTCTTTGTTTACTTTGTATACTTAGTTTCTTTGTGTGAAATTTAATGGCCTATTTATTTTTCCGTAAATCAAAATTCTGTACACAGGTAAACCGAATGTAATTAATATCTATAAATTGATTACCTGTTGGCAGTTGTTGAAATGAATTAAGATATCCTAACTGCAGGTTTGTTACTTTACTTATTTGAAATTTAAACCCAGCAAAAAAACGATTTTGATCAAAATAATTATATACGATCTCTTCCCCAAAGTTGATCATTATTTCATCTCCCAACACAAAAGAAATTGCACTGGGCGGGTTTTCCTTTTTGCCCAATGGTATCTCATAAAGAAGTGCATACCGGACCCTGTAATTAAAATTGTACACTGTTGCAAGCGTACTGTCATTTAATACTTTTTGCCGAAATCTTTCCTCCAGCCTTATACCCTGCCTCATGGTTTTTCTACCATAGTCCGTAAACCACTGAATTTGCTGCCAGGGCCTGTTTTCGGTTTGTGAAATATATTTATGAGTGCCTGACGGAAAAACATTGGCCCATGCAAACCCGGCAGTAAGTTTGGTTTTAGGTGCCAGGTAATAGGTTAACCCCAGGCGGAGTATGCCTATTGAAAAATTATTAACAAAACCATCCTGTGTGCGCAGGTTGCCGTCTGTTGTCAGTTCCCATTTATTACTCAATCTCAATATATTAAAATAAGCTACCCACACCTGGTTAAAACTTTGCGTATGTTTATCAGTTTGTGCTTTTAATGAAAAACATGATACAGTAAACAATAAAAATATAAACTTCTTCATGAGTTGCTATGAGATATGTCGAATAATTTAGTCTGCTGCATCAGTAGACTAATAGGATAAAAAATAACTGTTTCCTGTTTCATCTGGATTTAAATTATGGGCAAATATACATTGGATTTAATAGTCTACCAATTTTATAGACTTATATTTAAAAATATTTTTCTGGAAATAAAAATAAGATTAAAGAAAAATTGCCCTGCTAATGGTAATGAGGCTGCAAATAATAACAACTACCCCCACTGCAATAAACATTTTTTTTGTTGGAAGCTTAGCAGTAAGCATCGCAGAAAAGGGTGCGGTAACAATACCGCCAATAAGCAACCCGGCTACCACGTTCCAGTGATGGATGCCAATGGTAAATATAAAAGTAATGGCACTTGCCACGGTAAGGATACATTTTGCAAAAGTAGAACTGCCAATTACAAACCTTGGCGTGTGCCCGTTTTTTATAAAGGTACCGGTAACCAATGGCCCCCAGCCTCCACCACCAAAAGAATCTATAAAGCCACCGACAAGGCCCAGCACAGTTATATTACTTTTTTTCTTTTTTGGATTGGTTTCCTTTTTTCTAAAAGCGTTTTGCAAAATTCTAATTCCGAGGTACATGCTATACAATGCAATAAAAGGCTTGGTTATTTTGGCATACCTTTCACCAACATAAGTAAGCGCCAAAGCACCAATAACTGCACCTATAATTGCCGGAATGGCCAGGGCCCTTGCCAGTTTTTTATTGATATTTCCTAATTGCCAGTGACTGATAGAACCTGCAGCGCTGGTAAATGCTTCAGCCGAATGTATGCTTGCACTTACTACGGTTGGAGGAACATTCATGATTAATAAAAGCGATGTGCAAATAACTCCGTATCCCATACCCATTGAGCCGGCAACCACTTCTGCACCAAAACCTATTAACAGCATCCAGTAAAATATATGGTTATCGCTATTGAGTGCGGTTTGTAAACGGGTAAGTTGTTCTGCTGATAAAAAAAAATAAGAAAATATAATAGCTATTAACACAATGGCAATGGCTATAATATATTTGTTAACCACTTTTCTTCTCGAAGAGTTAAATTCCTGTTTGGTAGAAACAATATCACTTGAATGAATGATATTTTCGATTGTATCTTCCTGCGGCTTGTTTGACATTATTATTTTTCCGTTAGTTTTTGTGTTATCTCATTCAGTTGCTTAACCTTTTCCGTAAAATCTCCGCCTATTTTATTCCGGATGTTTTGCATGTTGGTTAATAAATCACCGATTTCACCGGGCAATGTTTCATTCAACACTTCTTTTATACGTTTGGCAATAGTAGGCGATTTACCATTGGTACTGATAGCAATTTTAAGGTTACCTTTTTGTACAATAGAAGCAAGATAAAAATCAGACAGATCGGGTTTATCGGCCACATTTATTAATATTCCTTTGCTTTTTGCATCAGCAGCAACCTGGCTGCTGATAACAGCATCGTTGATGGCAACTATCGCAATATCAATATTATCAAAGTCGCTCAGGGCATAAGGCCTTTCTATCAAACTAACTGCAGGATATGCTTTAACCAGTTCCTTTATTTCAGCACTAATTTCTGTAGCTACCAATACAATTTTTGCTTCAGGCGAATTGGATAAAATAGCCTGTAGTTTTTCCATACCCACATAGCCCCCGCCTACTATAAGTAGGCGTAATTGATTTAACTTTAAAAAAACAGGAAAAAGTTCATTACTCTCCTGTGTGCCAGGTTTTGCCATCGGCAGCAAATATACATAAATCTCTACTAAATTAGTAGACTAATGAAAATATTTTTTATTGGGATAGATAAAGTTCAGGATACAGCTAAAACCCGTGGCTTTGTTTTGATTAGCTTAATAGCATCGCCTACCTGCATGGTTCCTTTTTGCTTAAACAATATATTTTGTCCGAAATATACTTTGTTATCCATGCTTCTGTATTGGGCAAAGGTTTTTAAAGGCTCCTTTGTTTTAAGGGCATTAACCTGATCGATGGTGGTAACTGTGCAACGGGAACATAATTTTACACCATACAAATCAATTTCATTTACCACTACATGCTCCATTATATCTTCATCATAGGGCTCTCCGCCGGTAAAAACAATATTTGGCCGGAAACGGTTCATAGGCAAAGGCTCTGCCAAACGGCTGTTCAAATCATCCAATGAAGCTTGCCCAATCATCAACAAGGGGTATCCATCAGAAAAAGCAGTAATCTCGTTATTTTGAGCATACTGCACATCAACTTTTCTTTTTTCAGTATCCGGCATGTACACTAACCTGCAGGGCATAGCTAATTTCTTTGACAACCATTCATCGGCAGTATCACTCACATACAGAGCATCACATTCATCGGCCCACACTTTTACTTTACTGGTTTGTTTGGGCAAAGGATGCAATGGTACCGCCACTTTATCGGTGCTATCATTTTTATGATAAATAATCAACTCATTATTTTCAATAGCTGTTTGTAATAAACTCATTACGGGGTATTCTCTTTGCGTAAGAAAACTATTATTGGCATCCACCAGCATCCATCTTCTATCGTATTGAAAACCTCTGTCAGTTAATTGTGCTGCAGACAGTTTAATACCGCCCAGCGATTTAATGGGGTAAATAAAGAGTTGGCTAATGCTGTACATTTTAAAACTGGTGATTTTATTTGTTTAAGAATCTGGGTATTGTAAAATATGTTACCACAAAAGACCAGCAGGTTTAAATTTACTAATTCCTTTTGCACTCTTCTGAAAAATAAAATAAAGTAAAATTTTCGCCATATAAATTTTGCTTCAGAATACAGGCTCTTGAATTGTTTTATTCATTGTACATTTGATAAAACAAATTTAACGTTGAAACCAACCATTACAATAGAATACTGCCCTAAATGCCACTGGCTGTTAAGAGCGGCTTATATGGCGCAGGAATTGCTGAATACTTTTGATGGCGACCTTCAATCGGTAACCCTGCAACCTAGCGAAACAGGCGGGCAATACATTATTTACATTAACGGAAAAATAATTTTTGACCGCAAAATATTTGGCGGGTTCCCCGAAATAAAAGAACTGAAACAAATGGTGAGGGATGTTGTAAATCCTGAAAAAAACCTGGGGCATTCTGATAAGCACTAAAAAAAAATTTTCAATTAGCAGCCACATATTTCCTGAAAGAAAAATCCCCGAAACTTTCTTTACTGGTTCTCTCATTTTTAAAAGTCTCGAATAAGTTGTCTAATTCAGCAAGAATGCCTGCCTCATCAAGGCTTTCTTTGTATAATGTATTTAATCTTTCGCCTTCATTATCGCCACCAATATGCAAATTATACTTACCCGGCGCAGTACCCACAAAACCTATTTCAGCAGCATACGGCCTTGCACAACCATTGGGGCAACCCGTCATACGCATAATAATATCTTCCTTATCCAATTGATATTTTGCAAGCAATGGTTCTATAGAAGTAATAAGAGAAGGCATGTACCGCTGCCCTTCTGCCAATGCCAGCGGACAGGTAGGCAATGCCACACAGGCAATTGAATTTTTACGGAGATGAGAGGCTGCTTCTGTATGTTCAATAATTTTAAAGTGCTCTAATATTTCATTGATGGCAGCTTTGTCTTTGTCTGCAACATCACTGATAATCATATTTTGATTAGATGTAAACAGGAAATTAGCTTTACCTGTTTTAGCCACTTCAAGCAACGCAGTTTTAAGCGCTATTTTTTCATCGTCAAGTACACGGCCATTTTCTATAAACAAAGTGTAATACCAAACTCCCTGTGCATTTTGCAACCACCCATACCTGTCGCTACGTTGATTAAATTCGTATGGCCTGGCTTGCTCCAACGCAAAGCCTGTACGTTTTTCCACT
This sequence comes from Ferruginibacter sp., assembly GCA_025362235.1. Classification (GTDB taxonomy): domain Bacteria; phylum Bacteroidota; class Bacteroidia; order Chitinophagales; family Chitinophagaceae; genus Ferruginibacter. Next base: position 7,053 of record JANYGZ010000006.1, read on the forward strand.
TCCTGCCTGAATGCATCTACGCCCATTTTGTCAAGCGTATATTTTAACCTTGCCAGCTTTCTATCGCTTCGGTTTCCAAAATCACGTTGTACCGTCAATACTTCATAAATCGTCTTCAACACTTTCTCTTCCGTATCTGCAAAACCAATCACCGTGCCCAATCTTGCATACGTAGCTGCGTTACCGTGAGTGGTAGATAAGCCACCGCCAACAGCAATGTTAAACCCTTTTAATTCGTTGTTTTCAATAATTGCAATTAGCCCAAGATCATTGGTAAAAATATCCACATCATTGTTGGGCGGAATAGCAATACCTATTTTAAATTTCCTCGGCAAATACCTATCCTGGTAAAGTGGATCAATTTCTTCTTCCTTTTTATCAGCAATCTTTTCATCATCCAGCCAAATTTCGTAATAGGCTTTTGTTTTAGGCATCAGCAAATTACTTATCTTGTCTGCATAGGCAAATACCTGTGCATGAATGGGCGATTCACCCGGGTGGGAAGTGCAGCTTACATTACGGTTTATATCACCACAGGTAGCAATAGAATCCAGTTTTGCTTCGCTGAAAGACTTAATGGTAGGCCTTATTTTTGACTTGATTAATCCATGCAATTGTATCGTTTGCCGGGTGGTAATTTTAATTACACCGGTACTGTTATCCAATGCAATTTCGTTGGCCGCAATCCATTTTTCCGCAGATATAAAACCACCAGGCAAGCGTAAACGGATCATAAAAGTATATAGCCGGTCCAGCTTTTTTTCGGCCCTTTCCTCTCTTCTGTCACGGTCATCCTGCTGGTACATACCATGAAATTTTATTACCGCAGTATCATCTTCCCTGATAGCGCCGGTTATTTCATCCTGCAAACTTTGTTGTATTGATCCCCGAAGCCCATCACTGGCCACCTTAATTTTTTCTATTGCGCTTAAATTATTTTTGTCTGACATATTGATTATTTATGAACGCTTCTTTATAATAAATTTTTATCCGTTCGTATCCGTATTTTCAATACACATCTTTCTCATACCTGCCTTCCTCTTCCAGCAACTCTAAATATTTTTTTGCTTCCTCACTTGTTTTGTTGCCTTGTTGCTGGATAATTTCCAGTAAAGTATTTTCTACATCCACGCTCATCGGGTCTTTTCTTCCACATACAAAAAAAGAAGCACCGCCATTTACCCATTCGTATAATTCTGCGGCATGCTGCAGCATCTTATGCTGCACATAAATTTTATAATGCTGGTCCCGTGAAAAAGCAAGATTTACTTTTGTAAGGGTGCCTGTTTCAAACCAGTTTTGTATTTCTGTCTGGTATAAAAAGTCGCTGGCAAAATGTTGCTCACCAAAAAACAACCAGTTTCTGCCACTGGCCCCCGTAGCATCCCTTTCCGCCAAAAAAGAACGGAATGCAGCAATACCCGTCCCCGGGCCAACCATGATAATATCTTTATCTTCTGCAGGCAACCTGAACCTTTTATTGGTTTGAATGAAAAATTTCTGTTCACTTGCTATTTGCAGCCTGCTCAAATAATCAGAGCAAAGGCCGAATCTTTTTTCGTCGTTTAAAACATACTCATCTTTTAATACAAGTATATGCACTTCGCCATCATGCGCAGCGGGCGCAGATGCAATGGTATAAAGCCTTGGTGAAACGGCATTCATTTTACTTACAATTGTTTCAAATTGTTCAGCATTTTTTACTGGGTAAATTTTTAATAGGTCAAGCAGGTCCATTTTAGTGGCAGGTATATCTTCGCCTGTTATCTCAGCATATTGTTTTACCAACCGCTCCGTGAGGTAAATAATATTAATCTTGTATTTCAACAGGTCATAAATACTAACCTCTTCATTTTTAAACAATACTTTTTTTGTTGCATCTGCTTTTGCCACTGTAATAATTTCTTTCACAACAGCATCAGGATTTTCTGGTACTATACCGATAGAATCACCGCATTGGTACTGCAATCCTTCCGCAGCTATTTCAATGTGCCAGGTCTCTTTTCTTGAGCCACGGTCGTTTAAATTTATTTTTGAAATAATGGTACCGGTATAAATTTGTTTACCCGTTTTTTTTGTAACAACAACCGGCGGAGCCATCACCGGCACCGCCATAGTTGTTGCATCAGTCAGGTTTTTCAGTACATTATTGAACCAGCAATTGGCTTCCTCTTCATACTCTACATCGCATTTTTGTATAGGTGCAATGCGGTAACCGCCGAGCTTGTTAAACTGCTCATCTACTTCTTCCCCTGTTTTGCAAAATAAGGGATAAGAAGTGTCTCCCAAAGCCAGCACGCTATATTTCAGCTTATCAAGTGTAAAGCCATTCTGGTGAATATGGTCATAGAATTTTTTTGCTGCAATGGGTGGCTCCCCTTCGCCGTGGGTGCTTACTATTGCCAGCAAATATTCTTCTTTAGGAAGGTCGGTCAGGCGGTATTGATCCATGCCCACCACTTTTGCATGTATACGGTTTTTTTTTGCTTTTAATGCAAAATCAGTAGCCAGTCTTTTTGAATTGCCTGTTTCTGTTCCGTAAACAATAGTGATTTTATTGACCGCAGGATTTTCAGAAACAGGTATAGCCTGGTTACCATTCTGTGATTTTACAACCCCATCCAGGTAAGCATTCATCCATAACAGTTCCTCCTTGCCGGAAGCATTGATAAGATCTAAAAAAAGTTTTAATTTATTATCGGCCAACATATGTTGCTGCATTTATGGGGTTAATATTTTGGTCAACCGGTTTAAAATAATATTCATTGCTTTTACTATTGGGCAACCAGCCAAATTTTTCATGTAATGCCACCACTTTACCAATAATTACCAGCGAAGGAGATATAAACGAACGTCCCTTAATATTCAACTCATAGTCGTATAAAGAACTTATGTGTACGTTTTGCAAAGGTGTGGTCGCCTGTTCTATCACTGCTAATAATTTTTTTGGATCAATATTATATTTCACCAGTTTTTCAACCACATTATCAAGTGTTTCTGACGACATGTAAAAAACCAATGTATCTGTTGTTTGCGAAAGCTCTTGCCAGTATTCATCTGAAACAATATCAGATGTATAAGAAGTAAGCAGCCTTACCGCAGTAGATAAACCACGACCTGTTAATGGGATACCGGCATAAGACGATGCGCCTAAAGCAGCGGTAACACCTGGTATAATTTCGTATGGAATATTATTGTCTACTAAAGTTTGCAACTCATCTAAAATATTAGAAAATATAGACACGTCGCCTCCTTTTAAACGAACGACCAGCTTGCCCAGCAAAGCAAATTCTACAATATAGGCGTTGATACTATGTTGTGGTGTACTGTATCCACGCCGGCATTGCTTACCTACATAGATAATTTCAGCATTGTTGCTTACATACCTTTCCAATATTTCCTTGCTTACCAAGCGGTCCGTAAGCACCACATCTGCCTGTTGCAAATAGCGCATAGCCTTCACTGTTATCAGTTCTGGGTCGCCACAACCTGCACCTGCCAATATTACTTTGCCGATATGTTGGTTTGTTGTACTCATTTAATTTATTCTACTTTTTATTTTACCTCATCCCTGCCCTTCTCCTGAAGGAGAAGGAACTGATAGTTCACAGTTTTTAAAATTCATTTGATTTTGCTCTTTCAAATTTTTAAAATCCGCTCCATTCTTCGCTTCTATCTCCTCTCATTTCCTCCCTCAGGGAGGATAGGTGGGCTGCTGCCCCTAAAACAATCCTTCAACAGATAGATACCTTTCGCCGGTATCATAATTAAAGGTCAGCACTTTTGCCCCTGCTGGTATTTCTGCTAATTTTTTTGCGACGGCAGCCAGTGAAGCGCCGGTTGAAATACCTGCTAAAATCCCTTCTTCTTTTGCAAGACGTTGGGCATAGGTAAATGCATCATCTTTGCTAACCTGTATTATCCCATCTAAAATTGCCTGGTTTAAAATTGATGGCGCAAAGCCAGCACCAATACCTTGTATAGGATGTGGCCCTGGTGCGCCTCCGCTTAATATAGGTGACAATTCAGGTTCTACTGCAAACACTTTCAGGTTAGGAAAATGTTGTTTTAATATTTCTGCAACACCGGTGATATGTCCACCGGTACCAACTCCTGTAATAATATAATCAAGCCCTTCGGGGAAATCATTTAAAATTTCAATAGCTGTTGTTTTGCGGTGGATATCTGTATTGGCAGGGTTATCAAACTGGGTTGGCATCCATGCATTGGGTGTTGATGCGGTTAACTCTGCTGCTTTTTCTATAGCACCTTTCATCCCTTTTTCTCTTGGTGTCAATACAAATTCGGCCCCATACAATGCCATCAGCCTTCTGCGTTCAATACTCATACTTTCAGGCATAACCAATATTATTTTATAGCCTTTTACTGCTGCAACCAATGCAAGGCCAATACCTGTATTGCCACTGGTTGGTTCTATAATTACACTGTCTTTATTTAAGATTCCTTTTTGTTCTGCATCTTCAATCATCGCTAATGCGATACGGTCTTTGATGCTTGCTCCCGGATTTGCCCTTTCTAACTTTATCCATACTTCTTGTTTATCGCCATATAGTTTATTAAGACGGACATGCGGTGTATTACCGATTGTTTCTAAAATATTATTTGCTTTCATTTTATGTTGGTTTTATTGATTGTGTTTTGACCTCACCCCCCGCCTTCTCCGAAAGAGAGGGAGCCTGCCCCTGTTACTTTTAAAAGGTTTTATTTGTTTGTACCTTTTTACTTTTTATTTCTCCATCGCTTCTATAAAAGTTACCAATAGCTTTTTTTTACAAGAGTGCCACGCAACGATGATGCTCATTGTTTCTCAGCCCGGGGAAAAAATTAAATTACAAAGTTCAATACATCCGGTAATGGATTATTATCCCTGATGGTAATTTCGCTTTTATGGTACACAATCGAAAAAGGCAGCACCGAATTTGTTAACCATACATTACCGCCAATTACGCTATCATGGCCTATCACCGTATCGCCGCCCAAAATAGTAGCACCGGAATATATGATCACCGTATCCTCAATTGTTGGGTGCCGTTTTACTTCTGCACAATTTTTATTTACACTTAATGCTCCCAATGTAACACCCTGGTAAATCTTTACATTGTTGCCTATTATGGTTGTTTCGCCAATTACGATACCAGTGCCATGGTCAATAAAAAAAGAATTACCAATGGTTGCTCCTGGGTGTATATCAATACCTGTTTTGCTATGCGCATATTCCGCAAAAACCCTTGGCAAAATATTTACTCCCAGCACTACCAACTGGTGCGAAAAACGATATACTGCCGTAGCAAAAAAACCAGGGTAAGCCATCAATACTTCTTCAATTGATTTTGCAGCCGGGTCAAATTCCAACATTGCAGCAGCATCATTTAATAAAGTTTTATAAATAACAGGAACTTCTTCAAAAAACAAATCTGTTATTGATTGCGTTTTTTCTCCGTCACCAATTACATCATATACCAGTGCAGACAAATGGCTTTTATAAGATTCAAATTCTTTTGACAATTCATACTGCGACATCTTTTTCTGCTTCTGCGGAATAAATAAGAATTCAAAAAAACCGTCAATGAATTCCTGCGCCAATTCCTTATCCGGAAAAGCTGTAGTTGCCTGCTGGTGCTGGTTATAAAGATTCTGTATAAATTCTGTATTGCTCATTTGTTAATTTATTGTCCTTCTTATATGGAAAACCCTTTTTTATTTTGGATCTTTTGTTTATCCTCTTTATTGTATCATACAGGCACCTACTGTTACATTACTTGTTTCATCAATTAAAATAGCGCCGCCATTTACACGCAATTTTTTATACGAATCAAAAGGTACCGGCGAAGCCGTTTTTATTTTTACTTTTACGATATCGTTTAATGCTGCCTGCTCCGGCGCAGGTTCTTCCAATAAAGAATTTACATCCAACTTGTATTCAATTTCCTTAACTACGGCCCTGGTAATACGGCTATTGATTTGTAACAAATATTTATTACCGGCTATCAAAGGTTTATTGCCCATCCAGCACAGCAAAACATCCAATTCATTTTCTACCGATGGCTGGTTATCGCTTTGCACTATAACATCCCCACGGCTGATATCAATATCATCACTTAAATGCAATACAACGCTTTGTGGTGCAAATGCCTCATCCACTTCTTTACCGCCAATTTCAATTGCACTAATGATACTTTGTAATCCCGAAGGCTGCACCGTAATTTTATCCCCTTTTCTATAAATACCACTTACCACTTTACCGGCATAGCCACGATAGTCGTGCAGGGCTTCGGTTTGCGGGCGAATTACATACTGCACCGGAAATCTTGCATCAGTATAATTAATATCATTTGCCACTTCCACATTTTCTAAAATGTGCAATAACGACTCTCCTTCGTACCAGGGAAAAGCCGGCGATTTTTCTACGATATTATCTCCATTGATGGCACTGATAGGAATGTAGGTAATATCTTTTAAACCTAAAGAAATGGCTACGGCTGCATAGTCAATTACAATATTATTATACACATCTTGCGAATTATTTACGAGGTCCATTTTATTGATTGCTACCACCACATGCGGAATGTTCAGCAGCGATGTTATAATGGAATGACGCCGTGTTTGTTCTACCACACCATTTCTTGCATCTACTAAAATGATGGCCAGATCGCTGTTTGAAGCACCAGTTACCATATTGCGGGTATACTGTGTATGCCCCGGTGCATCCGCAATAATAAATTTTCGTTTGGGCGTACTGAAATATTTATAGGCCACATCAATGGTTATACCCTGCTCCCTTTCTGCACGCAATCCATCGGTCAGTAAAGCCAGGTCAATCTCACCATCTTCTTTATTTTTACTTTGCTTTTCAATCGCTTCCAGCTGGTCTATCATGATCGATTTGCTATCGTACAGCAAACGCCCTATCAGCGTACTTTTGCCATCATCTACACTACCTGCTGTTATAAATCTTAGTATATCCATTTTTAGTTATGAGTTATAAGTTATGAGTTATATCGCCTTCGCTATTTGCTTTTATTTTTTGAAGTCAATATTGCACTTCGTATCATTTTTAAAAGTTCCACAGCATCTTTCTGAATACTAATAAATTCCTTTTCTTCTAAATATCCAGTTTCAAAAAGTAATTCAAGCCAATATATTGTTTCATCATTTTCTTTTTGAGCAATGCCAAGTTTATGAATAAAATCTGCATTGCTTTCCGCATTTTGAGCTTCCCTTACAGGTACTCCGATTGCTGTTCCGCTTCTTATTAATTGTTTACTGAGAATGTATTCCTTTTTATTTTCAAGTAAAAATTTATACAGTTTTGCAACTCTTATTGCAAACAGAAAACTTTTGTTTTTTATAATACTGTCGCTCATCCTGATTATAAGTTATGAGTTATTTAGATTTTGAGAGTAAGAAGTATAGTAAACACCACACATTACAACTTATAACTCATCACCCATAACTTATAACTCCTTAAAAGTATCCGTTCTTTTTTCTGTCTTCCATCGCTGCTTCGCTTACCCGGTCATCAATTCTTGTTTCGCCGCGTTCGCTTGTTTTAGTAGCAATAATTTCTTTTATGATATCATCGATATTACTTGCGGTTGATTCAACTGCTGCGGTACAGGTCATATCGCCAACTGTTCTGTATCGTACTTTTTTTACAGATACTTTATCCGCTTCATCTAACTTGATAAATTCAGATGTAGCCACCAACTGCCCCTGCCATTCCAATACTTCCCTGTTATGAGCAAAGTAGATAGAAGGTAATTCAATTTCATTTCTTTTGATATAATTCCAGATGTCTAATTCTGTCCAGTTGCTGATAGGAAATACCCTTACGTTTTCCCCTTTATGTATCCTTCCATTGTAAGTATTCCACAATTCGGGCCTTTGTAATTTGGGATCCCACTGGCCAAATTCATCCCTTACCGAAAATATCCTTTCTTTAGCCCTAGCTTTTTCTTCATCTCTTCTTGCGCCGCCAATACAGGCATCAAATTTAAATTCTTCAATAGTATCCAGTAAAGTGTAGGTCTGTAGGGCATTGCGGCTGGCAAACTTTCCTTTTTGCTCTGTTAGATTTTTTTCTTTAATAGTATCAACAACATTTCTTACAATTAATTTTTCACCAATGGCATTTGCAAGATGGTCTCTAAAATCCAGTGCTTCCTGAAAATTATGCCCGGTATCAATATGTACCAGCGGAAAAGGAAATTTACCGGGACGAAAAGCTTTTAAAGCAAGATGTACCAATACAATAGAATCTTTACCACCGGAAAATAGCAAAGCTGGCCGCTCGAATTGCCCTGCTACTTCTCTAAAAATGTGGATCGATTCTGATTCCAACTGGTCTAAATAATCTAATCTGTGTTGACTCATAAATATTTTTGTATTGAATTAAAAGCCTCTTTTTAAAGGCAATTTAATTACATTTTATTAATTGCTTTTTACTACTGGCTCTTCATGCACATGCAGGCCACATTCTTTTTTATCTGCATCTTCCCACCACCAGCGGCCCGCCCTAAAATCTTCTCCCGGCCTTATGGCCCTTGTACAAGGTGCACAACCAATACTTACAAAACCTTTATCGTGTAATGGATTATAGGGAACATGGTTTTTAGTAATATATTCTTTCACCTCTTCTGTTGTCCAATGCAAAATAGGATGATACTTAATAATTTTGTTAGATTCATCCCATTCGATAATAGGTAAGTCGTGCCTGTCGGGAGAATGCTCGGCCCTTAATCCCGTTATCCAGATGGCATTGCCAGCCAATGCTCTTTTCAAAGGTTCTACCTTACGGATAAAGCAGCAGTCTTTCCTGTTTTGCACCGATTCGTAAAATGAATTTGGGCCACGCTCTTGCACTAAATCCTGTAAAGTATCTTGGTTGGGGTAATAGGCTTTTATTTTTGTTTGATATTGTTCATTGGTACTGTTCCATACAGAATAGGTTTCGGCAAACATACGGCCGGTATCTAATGTAAATATTTTTACAGGCAATTGATTGCTTAAAATTTCATGTGTAATTACCTGGTCTTCAAAACTAAAACTAGATGAGAAAGTTACCTGCCCGGGATACTGTGTAGTAAGTAATTTTAAAAAGTCGGCAATGCTTAGTCCATTTAATTGATGGAGTAATTGTGCAACGTTTGTATTGAGCGATTGATTCATATGTGAAAAAAATAAATTGTGGATAAAAAAGTCTGCAAAAAATTTAACCAAAACTTAAGGTCTCAACAGCAACGAAGCTTAAAACTGCAATAACTGCACACAGGCATTATGTAAGGAGATAAAAGCATAGTTTATTATAAGTCTACCTAAATGATGGACAAATATAGTTTACAAAACCGAAATACAAAAATTTTATTGTAAGGGGCTGAAAGAGAAGTTATTTCCGGAGTGTTTTATAGATACGGATGGCGGACAATAATATGGCCACAAAAGCTGCCAGCCCCACGAGTCCCCAAACAACGCTCATGCTTTGCTTTACGGATGCCAACATTACAATGGCAATCAAAAAAATGGTGGCCACTTCGTTCCAAATGCGCAATTGCTGGGATGAATAGGAGAAAATGCCCCTCATTTCGTTTGTATATATTTTATGCAGCGTAAAATGATAGGCATATAAGCCTGCAACAAACCAAAGTTTTATCCAGAGCCACTCCGGTACGCTGCCATATAAAAATGCCATCCAACCGCCAAAAATAATAGTAAGGATGGCTGAGGGCCATGTAATACCCATCCATAATCTTTTGATCATCATGGAAAATTGGCTAGTGAGGATGCGTTTTTCTTCTCCTCCTTTTTCCTGCGCTTCAGTATTATAAATAAACAAACGTACGATATAGAACATACCGCTAAACCAGGTTACTATAAAAATTATATGAAGTGCTTTGATGTAGAAATACATTTTTTATGTCTGATTTTTTGATGTCTGATGTCTGATTTTTTTCTACTTGCAAAGTATTCTTTATCCGATACCTTTTATATCTGCAAGAAACTAAATTCATTTCTGAATCAAAAGAAATCAGACATCAAAAAATCAGAAATCAGACATTTCTTACATTAAGATGCTGTAAACTCTTTCACCCAGCTACTCAATACGTCCACCCAAAGGGGGTTCGTATTTAAACAGGGTATCATTGTAAAAGATTGGCCGCCTGCTTGTAGAAAACTTTCTTTTCCGCGTTCATCAATTTCCTCCAGTGTTTCAAGACAATCACTTACAAAGGCCGGGCAAAGAATCAGTAAATTTTTAATTCCTTCTTTGGGCATTTCTTCTAAACGTATATCTGTAAAAGGCTCCAGCCATCCTTTGCCTAACCTTGACTGAAAGGAAATGCTGTATTTTTCTTTTGGAATATTTAATTCTTCCATCACTAACCTTGTGGTGGTAAAAACCTGGTGGCGGTAACAATGGGCGTGCGCAGGCGATGCTGTTTCACAGCAATTTTCTACCTGTAAACAATGGCAACCGGTGGTGTCACTTTTTCGGATATGCCTTCCCGGTACACCATGGTAGCTAAACAAAATATGATCATGTTCCTTCTGCAGAAAAGGCTTTATATTTTCTGCCAGTGCATGAATATAATTGGGTTCGTTGAAAAATGGTGGCAGAAATTGCAGTTTAAAAGAATACTTACTTTGCTCATGAACTTCTTTGGCAGATTCAACGGCTGTTTCAAAACTAGACATGGCATAATGAGGATACAGGGGTATGGCCAGCACTTCTTCCAGGTCGGGATTATTTTTTTGCAACTCATCAAAAGCAGCTTTGGGTGTTGGATTACCATAACGCATGGCGACGGCTACCGGCTCATCTATTTTAAGCTGCAATGCTTTTTGTAATTGTTTGGTAAGTACTACCAGGGGCGAGCCCTCTTTTGTCCAGATGGTTTTGTAGGCAGCGGCAGATTTAGGCGCCCTGAATGGAACAATGATGCCGTTTATTAAAAAAAAACGCAATAGATAAGGCACATCTATCACCCGTTCATCCATCAAAAATTCTTTCAGGTAACGTCTTACATCTTTTACACCAGTAGAATCAGGAGAACCGAGGTTCATTAAAACTATTCCCTTTTTTGCCATAGCTAATAATAATTTGCAAATGTAACCACTGGTATTACTAAAAGTTCAGTCATTATAAAAATATTATTTGTAACCCAAAGCCATTCCATATAAGAATAATAACGCTCCATATTTTTTGTAAAGAACCTATGACCCTTGCTCTTCCCATGTTTGGATAGAAAATACACCTTTATTAATTGATGCAATCAAATAAAAGCAACCTATCAACAGCATCTTACGTTAAACATAATGAGGGAAGATCATAAGCCTTGATGATTATAATCATTCAGCAAAATGACAATGCAATGACAAACAAATTAGTTTACAATAGCCTGCACCGCTAATTTTGTACGCACAAAAGAAATTAACCACTAATAAGAATGACGGGACAGCAGCACACAGACATATCAACTTTTTTTATTGCGGGTATCAACTATAAAAAATCGGATGCCACAACCCGGGGCCAGTATGCCATCAATAATGTCCAGTATGCTGACTTACTTTCTTTAGCACCCCAATCAGGCATTAAAGAATTATTTGTACTCTCTACCTGTAACCGTACTGAAATATATGGCTTTGCAGAAAATGTAACAACCCTTTGCGAATTGTTATGTACACAAACAGAAGGTTCCCTGGATGATTTTTTGTCGATGAGCTATATAAAAAATGGCAGGCAGGCCATTGAACATTTTTTTGATGTAGCCGCAGGTATCGACTCACAAATACTGGGTGATTATGAAATAATCGGGCAGATAAAACAAGCCGTTAAATTTTCAAAACAACAGGGTTTTATTGGCGCTTATCTTGAAAGGCTGGTGAATGGTGTTTTGCAATCTTCCAAAACAATTAAAAATAATACAGCTTTAAGTGGTGGAACAGTTTCTGTTTCTTTCGCTGCAATACAATATATAAAAGAACATTTCAGCAACCTTACCGAAAAAAAAATATTATTGCTGGGCACAGGTAAAATAGGCAGGAATACCTGTAAAAACATGGTAGATTATTTACAGACAAATAATATTACCCTTATTAACCGCACCGATAACAAAGCGGCGGAACTGGCTGCAGAACTGGGTTTAAACTATGCTTCGATAAATGAGCTGTCAAAATACATTACTGAATCAGATGTTGTTTTAGTGGCCACCAATTCTTCTCAACCCGTGGTGCTTGAATCACATTTGATTAACAGCAGTGATAAACTGGTCATTGACCTTTCTATTCCTTACAATGTTGAAATAGATGCCAAAAATCTGCCCAATATTACGCTTATCAATGTTGATGAGTTATCAAAAATAAAAGATATCACCCTGCAGAAAAGAGAAGCAGAAGTCCCAAAAGCAAAAGCAATTATCGAAGAACACATCGATGATTTTTTACAATGGCACCTGATGCGAAAAAATGTCCCGGTTTTAAAAGCAGTAAAAAATAAATTGCAACAAATAGATTCCTCCACATTATTTATCAATAGTTTTTCCAGTGAAACTGTCGCTGACCAATGCGGCGATACTGAAGAAAAAATTCAGAAAGTAATCAATGGTATGGCAGTGAAAATGCATAGCAAAAATCAGCGTGGCTGTTATTACATTGAAGCCATTAATGAGTATATTGCAATAGGTGCAAATTAGTTTACATGAACAAAGTGATAAGGATAGGTACAAGGGAAAGCCAGCTTGCGGTATGGCAGGCCACTTTAGTGCAGCAACTTTTAGCAAAAAACAATATAAAAAGCGAACTGGTTTTTATAAAAACCGAAGGTGATATCGACCTGCAGACCCCTTTATATGAAATTGGCGTACAGGGCATTTTTACCAGGAGCCTTGATACGGCATTGATCAATAGTAAAATTGATATTGCCGTACATTCAATGAAAGATGTACCCACTCAATTGGCAACTGGCATTGCACAGGCCGCGGTTTTACAAAGAGCTTCTTATAAAGATATTTTTGTTTACAAAGAAGACCTGTCTTTTATAAGTGAACAGCTTGGTCTTGTGAATGGTGAATGGTCAATGGTCAATAATACGCCACCCGATAGCTATCGGGTCACTACTCACTACTCACCACTTACAATTGCCACGAGCAGTGTGCGGCGCATGGCACAATGGCTAAACCGATACCCAACCCATTCGATAGAAAATTTAAGAGGCAATGTAAATACCCGCTTGCGAAAAGTTGCCGAAAGCAATTGGAACGGAGCCATCTTTGCAGCTGCAGGTTTGGACAGAATAAACCTACGGCCTCAAAATGCTATTGAATTAGACTGGATGCTGCCCGCCCCTGCACAGGGTGCTATTATGGTTGTTTGCAGGGCTGAAGATGATTTTAGTCTGGAAGCCTGTAATCAATTGAATGATGATGATACAGCAATCTGCACCAAAATAGAAAGGGATTTTTTAAGGGCCCTTTTAGGAGGATGCACTACGCCCATTAGTGCATTGGCAGAAATAAAGGATAATAAAATTTATTTTAAAGGAAATATTTTAAGCCCTGACGGAAAACAAAAGCTTGCCATTGAAAAAATTATTGAAAAGGATGAATTTAATAACGCAGGTAAAATCTGGGGTGAAGAAATATTAAATATGGGTGGCGACAAAATAGTACAACAAATAAGGGATGCAAAGTAATATTCAAATATTATGTACCAGGCCATTGAGTAAAACATTGGTGGAAGAAGCGCTGCTGGAAAGCATTTGCATAGATGAAATTTCTTTTATAGAAACAGCGCCTATACAAAATATAGAAGTGCAGCAGGAGGTTGAACAGGCGGCTTTACAAATAACAACCGTAGTTTTTACCAGCATGAATGCAGTAGAAGCCGTAGCAGATTATTTAGACGGGCAGGCAGTAGATTGGGCCATTTATTGTATGGGTACGACTACCAACCAATTGGTAAAAAAATATTTTGGGGAACAGCAGTTAGCCGGTATCGCCAATAGTGCAGCAGAACTGGCTGAGCTTATTGCAGAAGACCAGATGATTGACGAGGTAATATTTTTTTGTGGCGATCAGCGCAGGGATGAATTGCCCGACATACTGCAAAAAAAAAATATTGATGTTACAGAGATAAACGTTTACCAAACCATTGCAGTTACACATATAATCGACAAGGTGTACAATGGCATTTTATTTTTTAGTCCCAGTGCCGTGGAAAGTTTTTTTATCAAAAATAAATTACCGGATACAACAATTTTGTTTGCCATTGGTAGTACTACAGCAAACGAGATAAAAAAATATTCGTCCAATAAAATTATCATCAGTAACCAGCCTGGCAAAGAAAATCTGGTGCGCAAGATGATAGAATATTTTACATGAGTAGTGAATGGTGAGTAGTAAATGGTCAATTCAATACTTTACAAGTACAAAAAGAATTCAAAGTAGCAGAGTTAAGCTCCCTCTCTTTTGGAGAGGGGTTGGGGGTGAGGTCAAACAAATACAACAAAAAAACAAATGATACAAAACGATTTACTTTTAAGAGCCCTTCGCGGAGAAACAGTTGAACGCCCACCGGTATGGATGATGCGCCAGGCAGGCAGGTATTTACCAGGCTATTTAAAACTTAAAGCGAAATACGATTTCTTTACACGTGTGCAAACGCCTGAACTGGCTACCGCCATTACTTTACAGCCGGTAGAACAGGTAGGCGTAGACGCTGCAATCATCTTTTGCGATATATTGGTAATACCACAGGCCATGGGTGTTGAAGTATTGATGGAAGAAGGTAAAGGCCCTTCGTTACCAAAAATTATTCAAACACAACAGGATATTGATGCGCTTATAACAGACGGTGCAGAAGAAAGTTTGAAATATGTGTATGATGCATTATCGCTTACTAAAAAAGAATTGAATGGTCGTGTGCCGCTTATTGGTTTTGCCGGTGCGCCATGGACCATTTTATGTTATATGGTTGAGGGAAAAGGAAGTAAAACATGGGACAAAGCAAAGCAGTTTGCCTATACACAACCAGCTTTGGCGCACCAGTTGTTACAAAAAATTACTACCATTACCATTCAATATTTAAAGGCTCAGGCAAAAGCAGGTGCTGATACGGTACAGGTTTTTGATAGTTGGGCAGGTGCTTTAAGTCCAGCAGATTTTAAAATATTTGCACAACCCTATTTACTGCAAATTGCCGATGCTTTAAAAGATGTTGTGCCGGTAATTTTATTTCCCAAAGGAAGCTGGTATGCATTAAAAGAACTGAGTGAAAGCAGTGCCGCAGGATTGGGTATCGACTGGTGTGTATCGCCGCAAATAGCGAGGGAATTAACAGCTAGTAAAATTACGTTGCAGGGAAATTTTGATCCGGCAAAACTATTGGCCCCGATACCTGATATTAAAAAAGCGGTGAAAGAAATGATTGATGCATTTGGTGTGCAAAAGTACATCGCCAATTTAGGCCATGGCATTACGCCCAATGTACCGGTTGATCATGCAAAGGCTTTTGTGGATGCTGTGAAAGAATATCAGATACAGCCCCTCTAAATCTCGCCGCCGCGGCGGAAGACTTAAAATGCGAATAATAAAGTAGAAATAAACATGGAATTCAAAAATCAATGGATTGCTTTTATACACCAGTTGCAGGATGATATTTGCAGCGCATTGGAAATAAGTGATGGCAAAGCTGCATTTATTGAAGACAAATGGGAAAGGCATGAAGGTGGCGGTGGCAAAACAAGGGTAATCAGTAATGGCAATGTAATTGAAAAAGGAGGCGTAAATACATCCATCGTATTTGGTGATGTTACCGATTTGATGCGTAGCCAGTTAAAAATTGATGGCGATAAATGGTTTGCAGCAGGGATAAGCCTTGTAATTCATCCGCTCAATCCTTTTGTACCTACCGTGCATTGCAACTACCGCATGTTTGAACTGTATGATAAAAATGGTGAGATAACCGACAGGTGGTTTGGTGGCGGTACAGATTTAACACCCTATTATTTAATTAATGAAGATGCCAGGCATTTTCATCAAACTTATAAAAGTGTATGTAATCAATTTGATCCTTCTTTTTACACAGACTTTAAAAAAGTTTGCGATGATTATTTTGTAAACACCCACCGTAATAACGAGCGCCGCGGTATTGGCGGTATTTTTTACGATTACAAAAAACCTTCCGAAAGCAAGGATATTAATTTTTGGATGGCCTTTGCAAAAGCCTGTGGTTATGCGTTTATGGAATCTTATATTCCTATAGTTGAAAAAAGAAAAAATTTACCTTACACTGCAGAAAATAAATACTGGCAGGAAATAAGAAGAGGAAGATATACCGAGTTTAACCTGGTGCATGACAGGGGCACTATTTTTGGATTAAAAACAAACGGCAGAATAGAAAGTATTTTAATGAGCCTGCCACCAACAGTAAGGTTTGAGTATAATTACCAGCCCGTAAAAGGAAGTGAGGAAGATAAATTGTTGCAGGCCTGTTTGAATCCCGTTGATTGGGTATAATGTCTGATGTCTGATTTTTTGATATCTGATTTGTGCTAAATCGAGTCTGTATTGATTTTTTAAAAGTATAAAAGTTCAACCATAAATAATTTACAGGCCGAAGAAAATCAGACATCAGACATAAACAAATCAGACATTTAAAATAAAAATTTATGTTTTTACAGCGACGAAACAGGATACTCAGAAACAACGCTTCTATCAGGAGCCTTGTTGCTGAAACTACTTTAAAACCATCCGATTTTATTGCTCCCCTTTTTGTTGATGAAGGAGAAAATATAGTTTTTGAAATCCCCTCTATGCCCGGCTATTACAGGCGTTCGATAGATGGCACTGTAAAAGAGGTAAAAGAATTATGGGGCCTTGGTATTAAAAGTATTTTACTGTTTGTGAAAGCTGCAGATGAAACCAAAGACAATACGGGTAAGGAATCGTGGAACCCTGATGGATTGATGCAACGTACCATTAAAGCTGTTAAAGACGCAGTTCCGGAAATGATTGTAATGACTGATGTAGCACTTGACCCTTATTCTTCTTACGGGCATGATGGTATCGTGTTAAACGGAGAAATTGTAAACGACCCTACTGTAGAAGCACTGGTAAAAATGAGCCTCAGCCATGCGGTTTCAGGCGCAGATATTATAGCCCCGAGTGATATGATGGATGGAAGGATTGGCGCCATACGAGAAGCATTGGAACAAAATAATTTTACCAAAACTGGCATCATGGCGTACAGCGCCAAATATGCTTCCTGTTTTTACGGACCATTCAGGGATGCACTTGATAGTGCCCCGGGTTTTGGCGATAAAAAAACTTACCAGATGGATTATGCCAACCGTATTGAAGCCATCAAAGAAACATTGATGGATATTGAAGAGGGCGCAGATATTGTAATGGTGAAACCCGCAATGGCCTACCTTGATATTATCCGTGAAGTAAAAAATGCAGTAGACGTTCCCGTTAGTGCCTATCATGTGAGCGGGGAATATGCGATGATAAAAGCTGCTGCCAAAATTGGTTGGCTCAATGAAGATAAAGCGGTGCTTGAAAGTTTAACCTCCATTAAAAGAGCAGGTGCTGATTTGATAGCAACTTATTTTGCAAAAGATGCAATTAAATTGTTAGGATAATTCAATTTTTTAAAAGATTTCAAATGAGCATGTATCAAAATAGCAAACAACTTTTCGAAAGGGCGCAACAGTCAATTCCCGGTGGTGTAAATTCCCCGGTACGGGCATTTAAAAGTGTTGGCGGTACGCCTGTGTTTATGAAATCTGCCAAAGGCGCTTATTTATATGATGCAGATGGCAATCAATATATAGATTATATCGCTTCCTGGGGGCCAATGATTCTGGGGCATGCCTACGAACCGGTTGTAAAAGCCATACAGGAAAAAGTAACATACTCCACCTCTTTTGGTGCGCCAACCGAATTGGAAATTAAGATGGCTGAACTGATAAAAACAATGGTACCCAATGTGGATTTAATACGCATGGTAAGCAGCGGTACAGAAGCTTGTATGAGTGCATTGCGACTGGCAAGGGGTTATACCGGCAGAAATAAGTTCATCAAATTCGACGGTTGTTATCATGGGCATGCCGATGCTTTTTTAGTAAAGGCGGGCAGCGGCATGGCGACATTAAATATCCAGACTGTTCCCGGGGTAACCGGTGGCGTTAGTAACGATACCCTTACCTGCGCTTACAACGATTTGCCGGCAGTGGAACAATTGGTAAATCAATATAAAGGAGAAATTGCAGCAATCATTATAGAACCTGTGGTGGGCAATATGGGTTGCATATTACCGGCACCCGGTTTTTTAGAACGGCTTAGAAAAATTTGTGATGAGGAAGGTATTGTTTTTATTTTTGATGAAGTGATGACGGGTTTTAGATTAGCCGCAGGTGGTGCACAGGCAAAACTGAATATTAACGCAGATTTGATAACCTATGGAAAAGTAATTGGTGGTGGTTTACCCGTCGGTGCTTTTGGTGGTAAAAAAGAAATCATGCAGCATATTGCACCACTGGGAAATGTATACCAGGCGGGCACTTTAAGTGGCAACCCTATCGCCATGATTGCAGGCTATACTTTACTAAACGAATTAAAAAATAATCCTGCTATTTACGAAGAGCTGGATGCCAAAACAAAATACCTGGGTGATGGTATCGCCGCCATTTTATTGCAACACAAAATCCCAAATCGTATCAACAGGTTTGGCAGTATGATCAGTGTGCATTTTTGCGATCATGATATTATTGATTTTGAATCTGCTTCAAGAGCAAATATTTTATTGTTTAACCAGTTGTTTCATTTTATGTTGGATAACGGTGTTTACCTGCCGCCATCTGCTTACGAAAGCTGGTTTTTAAACAATGCATTAACCTATGCTGATCTTGATAAAACAATTGAACTATTCAACGGGTTTTTTCACACAAAGGGCGCTAAGGATACAAAGTAAAAAAAGAATATTGGTAGGTAGTTTTTTACTTAGTGCTCTTAATTTTCTTTGTTCCCTGTATGTGAAATAAATTGGTTTCACACAAAGAGTGCTAAGGATACAAAGTAGACAAAGAATATTGATGGGTAGTTTTTTACTCTGCGTTCTTGGTTTTCTTTGTTCCCTTTGTGTGAAATATTTTTTTTCACACAAAGAGCGCTGAGGATACAAAGTAAACAAAGAATATTGATGGCTATTTTTTTACTTTGTACTCTTAGTTTTCTTTGTTCCATTTGTGTGAAATATTTTTTTCACACAAATAGCGCTAAGGATAAAAAGTACACAAAGAATATTGATGGGTAGTTTTTTACTTTGCGCTTTTGGTTTTCTTTGTTCCCTTTGTGTGAAATATTTTTTAACAAACAAAAGCATATGCAATCTCCGCAACAACTCATTCAGCAATATCATTTACAGCCGCATCCCGAAGGTGGCTGGTATAAGGAAACTTACCGAAGTAACGAATTGATTGCAGCAACTGCATTGCCCAAAAGATTTGCCGGTAGCAGGGCCTTTGCAACGGCTATTTATTTTTTATTGGAAGAAGGAAATTTCTCTGCCTTTCACCGCATTAAAAGCGATGAGTGCTGGCATTTTTATGCTGGTGATTCCTTACAGGTATTTGTGATGCAACCAAATGGCAAATTGGAAATTATTGATCTGGGAAATGATAGCAGCAGAGGACAATTATTTCAATATACAGTGCCTGCCAATTGCTGGTTTGCAAGCAGGCCGGCACCCGGCAGTAAATTCTGTTTTGTTGGCTGTACGGTATCCCCTGGTTTTGATTTTGGTGATTTTGACCTTGCTGATAAAACTGTTTTAGCAGCTTTGTATCCTCAACATATAAGCCTCCTTCACGAATTATGCAGGTAATATTTTGTTTATCATTGACGGCAACTTTTTAGTATAAAAATATATTTGTACATTGATACATTATGACAAGGGAAGAAAAATTTATGTTGGAGGCCATCGCCTTATCAAAAACAGGAATGGAGAATAATGATGGTGGCCCTTTTGGATGTGTGATTGTAAAAGGAGATGAAATTATTGGCAGGGGTAATAATAAAGTACACTGCAATAATGATACCACGGCGCATGCAGAAATAACTGCTATCAGGGATGCCTGTAAAAACCTTGGCAGTTTTCAATTAGAAGGATGTGAAATTTATAATTCCTGCGAGCCCTGCCCCATGTGTCTTGGCGCCATTTATTGGGCAAGGCCGGCAATTATTTATTACGCCAACACCCGTGAAGATGCAGCCAATATAAACTTTGATGATTCGATGATATACCAAGAAATGAAAGCTGATATTGCCAATAGAAAAATTCCGATGGTTTCTTTAAGCAGGGAAAAGGCCCTGGAAATATTTCAACAATGGACCACTAAGGCTAATAAAAATGCTTATTAAATCATGGATGATATTGTAGTGCCGTAAGACAAAAGAGCACCATCACAAAAGCATGCTATGAACTACTTTAATCCAAAGACAGCAGCAGAACGATATTCAAAAGGCCGGCCTGACTTCCATAGCATCACTATCAGGCATATCAAAGATTATCTGCTGCTTGACAAAAAGTTTAATAACGCATTGGACATTGTCTGCGGAACAGGACTTTCAACCAAAGCGCTTTTAGAAATCGCAATAAATGTTTACGGACCAGACATTTCACAGGAGATGTTGAATTTTGCATTGCAGCCGGGTAAGATTCATTATTCAATTGCTTCGGCAGAGGTACAACCGTTTACAGATAATAACTTCGACCTAATTACAATTAGCTCAGGTATCCATTGGTTTAATATTGACAAGTTTCTTGCAGAAGCCAATCGGCTTTTAAAAAGTAAAGCGTGGCTTGTGTTTTACGAGAATCATTTTATTGCTGAAATGGTAGGTAAGGACAATTTCAGCAATTGGTTTCGGGATATTTATTTGAAAAAATTTCCTTCTCCACCTCGTAACAATGGCTACTCATGGACAAATGAAAATCTACATCTAAAGAATTTAAATTTTATAAAAGAAGAAATATTTAAGAACTCCATTACACTAAATAAAAAGCAACTTGCTTTATATTTTACAACACAGAGTAATATAATTGTAGCGGTTGAGAAAAAACAAACAACTTATGAAAAAGTTGAAAATTGGTTAAACAAGGAGCTTGCTTCATTTTTTGATAATGAAGACACAACTCAAACAATTAACTATGGAAACTGGGTTAAGTATATTCAACGGGCAAGCTAATAACTACTGCCCGACAGTTAACTCATACATTTGTAAAAGCATTGTTTAACAAAATAAACATGATAGTCATATGAAATTTAAAACTAAAATTCTTCAAATTGGAAATAACACTGGCATTAATGTTCCAGATGAAATAATAGCAAAACTTGCAGCAGGGAAAAAACCACCTGTTGTTATTACAGTAAAAAAATATACCTACCGAAGTACAGTGGCTGTGATGGGTGGGAAATATATGATAAGTCTTAGTGCAGAAAATAGAAAAAATGCAAATGTAAAGGGCGGTGATGAATTAGAGATTGTGATAACACTTGATACAGAACCAAGAACTGTTCAACTTCCGATTGACTTTCAAAATAGATTGGCTAAAAATAAGCAAGCCGAAGCGGCTTTCGAAAAATTATCTCCAAGCAGAAAAAAAGCAATCGTTGTTTCTATTAACGATGCAAAAACAAAAGAGACTAAAATTAAAAGAATTGAGAAAGCTATAAACTCCTTAGCTGAAGGTAAATAAGCTGGAATAGCCATCTGCAAGTTTTAGAAGAAATGACTAATGAGCGGCAAAAAAAATTATTTCCTTTACGGCAACTTTTCACAACAAGCTAAGAAGAGTCAAGAATGTTTTTTACTACTATGCCAAAATAAAAATAAGCAAACTTAAAACCTTTCAGCTTAAAAACTTTTCTAAAATATTTGCGTAGTTAAATAACTACACATATATTTGTAGTCAAATAGCTACACAATGAATTTAAGACGAGACGTTTTTCAGGCAATAGCAGACCCTACAAGAAGAGCCATATTGTTACTGGTAGCCGCCCAATCTATGACAGCTGGTGCCATTGCGGCAAATTTCAACACTGCAAGACCTACAGTTTCAAAACACCTGCAAATACTTACTGAATGTGAATTACTTGAGCAGGCGCAAAACGGCAGGGAAATTTCTTATCACATCAATGCAAAAAATATGAAAGAAGTAGCCGACTTCATTGAGCCATTCCGTAAAATGTGGGATGAAAGGTTTAATAAATTGGAAACCATCATGAAAAAATACAAAACAAAAAAATAGCATCTTATGGAACGAAAAACAAAAATTAATGCCGGGGATGATAAACAGGATTTAGTGATTACAAGAGAATTTGATTTGCCATTGGAATTATTATTTAAGGCATATACAGATCCTGAAATTGTTGAGCAATGGATGGGAACAAAAGTGCTGAAACTGGAAAACAAAAAGCACGGCAGTTACCAATTTGAAACAACCGATCCTAAGGGAAATAAATACGGGTTCAATGGTACCATTCATGAGTTTAGCCCGAACCAGAAAATAACCCGAACATTTGAAATAGAGAATTCGCCTTTTAGCGTTCAGCTTGAGTTCCTGGAATTTGAAAAACTTACTGACGATAGCAGCAAACTCAATATGCATGTGGTATACAAATCCGTTGCACTTAGAGACCAAATGCTGCAGCTACCTTTTGCCCAAGGCATAAATATGGCCCATAACCGGCTACAAGACATCGTAAACAAATTAAAATAGCAGATTATGACAAAGAGAAATCCGCCGAACGTGCGGACAGGCAAAATTATCTATTGGATTGCTACCCTCTGGCTTTCATTAGGTATGGTATCAACCGGTATAGTACAGTTATTAAAAGTTAAAGAAGAGTTAGGCCTTTTTACACATTTGGGCTATCCGGGGTATTTACTAACCATATTAGCTGTTTGGAAATTTTTGGGAGTTATAGCAGTACTAATTCCTAAATTTCCTTTAGTAAAAGAATGGGCTTATGCAGGATTTTTCTTTGCCATGTCGGGTGCTGTGTTTTCTCACTTAGCCTGTGCAGATGGAGCCAAAGAATTTTTTGGGCCAATATTATTAATAATCCTGACTGTTGTATCTTGGTATTTTAGACCTGCCGATAGAAAAGTGATTTTAGTTAATCGTTAAATGAATGGCATGAATCCTAAAGTTGATTTTTATTTTAGCAAAGCCAAAACCTGGCAGAAAGAAATCAAGAAATTGAGAGCTATTATTCTTGACTGTCACCTTGCTGAAGAATTGAAGTGGGGATGTCCATGCTACACTTTTGAAAAAAGTAATATTATTCTAATACATGTATTTAAAGAATATTGTGCCCTTTTGTTTTTTAAAGGTGCATTGTTGAAAGACGCTAAAGGCATCCTCATTCAGCAAACGGAGAATGTACAGTCGGCACGCCAGATTAGGTTCACCAGTATTCAGGAAGTTGTACAGCTTGAACCCTTTCTGAAAGCCTACATTTATGAAGCTGTTGAAGTGGAAGAAGCCGGTTTGAAAGTAGAATTGAAAAAGACAATTGAATACCGCATACCTGAAGAATTTCAAAAGCAGTTAGATGAAAAGCCTGCCGTAAAAAAGGCATTTAATGCATTAACACCGGGACGGCAAAGAGGATACATGTTGTATTTTTCTGCACCTAAACAATCCAAAACTCGGGAGTCGAGGGTTGAAAAATGTACACCGCAAATACTTGATGGAAAGGGGTTGAATGATTAGCAGATTCGACTTTAAGCTTGTGTCACCAAACAAATTTTTACTATAAAAATTAAAAAATTGAATACATTGCTATGGGTAATACAAGGCTTGCTCGCCGCATTCTTTATCATGCCCGGCGTTGGAAAAGTGAACAGTAGTAGACAACAACATATAGACGATGGCCATATAAAACCTGGAAATTCTATAACCCCAATCCGAATATTGGGAATTCTTGAGTTGTTGGGATGCGTAGGCATTATTGCACCCTGGCTTACCGGTATAGCCCCGATACTTACGCCCATAACAGCCGTTGGCTTTTGCCTGATGATGGCTGCAGGCCTTGTGACACACACTCAAAAGAAGGAATATAAAATGCTGCCTATGTTGATCGTTGTTCTTGCAATGGCTGCCGTGATAGCATATTATAGATTTAAAAGTTTTCAATAGTTTAAACAGAAATAATATAAAAGTATGAGCAACATTAATAGCAATAAAAAGAAGTTGTCAGCGGAACAACGTACATCTTTACTCAGCACATTAAAAGCCCGTTTTGAAAAAAACATGAAGCGCCATAAAGCCATTGAATGGGCACCATTACAGGCAAAGCTCGAAGCCAATACCGAAAAACTGTGGTCGCTCAACGAAATGGAAGCTACTGGCGGTGAGCCGGATGTTATTGGCTATGATAAAAAAGCAGGCGAATATATTTTTTATGATTGTTCTGCAGAAAGTCCAAACGGGCACAGAAGCTTTTGTTACGACCATGATGCGCTGGAGAAAAGGAAAGAAAATAAACCAAAAGATAGCGCCCTTAATATGGCTACGGATATGGGTATTGAGCTTTTAACGGAAGAGCAATATCGGGGGTTACAACAATTGGGCACTTTCGATATTAAAACATCGAGTTGGATTGAAACACCAGCTGCCATTAGAAAGCTTGGTGGCGCTCTTTTTTGTGATCGCCGATACGACACTATTTTCGTTTATCACAACGGTGCGGAATCTTATTATGCTGCAAGGGGTTTCCGTGGGTCGTTAAGGGTATAGCTTACCAGAAAGAAAAATAACTGTTTACCCAAATTAAAGAACTAAATTACTACTCCAAACCAACGATTATGAAAAGTAAAAAAGATAGTCCGGGTGTTTATATTCCTCCTCCTTTATTTTATGTTCTTACTTTTATCATTGCAATTATTATTCAAAAAAAAATTCCAATTAATAATTTCTTATTTCAACGGGAGTGGCTAAAAATTTCCGGAATAGTATTTTTAGTTGTTTCATTATTCTTTTTAGTAAGAAGTTTAAGACAGTTTTTTCAAACCAGCAACACATTAATTCTGATAAAGCCTGCAACCTCACTTCAAACCGATGGTATTTATGGCATAACCAGAAACCCCATGTATGTTGGGTTAGCAATTGTCTATTTGGGATTAAGCTGCCTGATAGGCAATTGGTGGAATTTTATTTTATTTCCAATACTGGTTTTAATTGTTCAAGAATATATTATAAAAAGTGAAGAACGATATTTAGAACGTGCATTTAAACAAGAATATGCAGACTATAAAAATAAGGTGCACAGATGGCTATAATGTTGCAGCTCTCAAACTAAGCAACACAAACACTTCTATAATATTGAGCTTGTAAAAGGCGACTTAAACAATGTTAATACTCACAGGTAACATATGAAAGATTTGTATGGAATATTGAGTGTACAAACTTTCAGGAATGGCTTTAAAAAAGTTATTTTCTAAAAAAAAATGCAGAGCCATCAAAGAATGAATTTCCAAATCCAATAAGTCTTAAAAACTGGATAGAGATGAATTTTAAATCCTAATACTAAAAAAATATGGAATTAATTATTTACGGACTATACACATTCCTTGCTGCTTACAATGCCGGCAACATGATGAGCCTGCAAATACAGCATTATGGCATTTATCATTTTATTGGCAAAGAAAATTTTAAAAATTACATGACTGCTAATAATAAAGCAGCCCTTATCCCAGCAATTCTTCCCGGTATGTTAATGCTTATTTTAAGTATCATTTTACTGTTTATCTGTCCTGTTTTTATGACAAACCCTGAAGCTATCGCTTCATTAGCATTAAACATTATTGCATTTATTTCAACATTCAAATGGCAACGGAAACTTCAGTCAGATATGGCAACCACAGGATATGACGATAAAAAAATTAAATTGTTACTATCAACCAACTGGATAAGAACAATTGCTTTTATCCTTCTTGGTATTTTGACAGTTTCAATTTTAGTAATGGCTGTAAAATGACAACGAAGCAGTATATTCAACTTTTTATCCCAACCCTAAAAGGTTTTTAAACGTAGAAATTATACTAAATAAGCAGGGTTTCAATAAGATGGTTTTGTAAGCCACCACTGGTTGCCAAACCTATCCTGAAAACCTGCGCTGCGGCCATACTCCCTCTCATCAAGTTCCTGCAAACTAATGGCACCATGTTTTATTGCCCGGTGATAAACCTCATCAATGTTGTCTATTTGTATAAACATGCCGGCAGGAAATGCCTGATAATGGCCGGCAGAATCTGTAAACATAATCACTGCTTTTTCAATACTTATTTCACCATGCATAATGGTGCCGTCTTCCCTCGGAACAATCATGCGTTCTTCTGCATTAAAAACGGCTTTTGTAAAAGCAATAAATTCTGATACCTTATCTAAAATTAAGTACGGCATAATAGGCAAATAATAATCAGGTGTTTTCATTGTGTTGATTTTTACAGGTCAAAGTTTCTGGTTTTTTTAGAACTAAATACTAGTGAAGCTAAAGATATTTGATGATGTTTTTTAATTTTCGGTAATTTTAAAATATTGAAATGCTAAATGGTTTACGGCTATTTTTGCCATTATGCCGCAAGCCGGCAATTAAAAATAATTCACCATAACAATCAACATGGATTATTATATTGGAATTGATATTGGCACTACATCAACAAAAGCTGTTGCCTTTTCTGAAACAGGTACAGTTTTAACTCAAAAATCAACAAGTTATCCAATAATACATCCCCAGGAAAACCGGAGCGAACAAGACCCTGAAAAAATTCTGGAAGCGGTTGTTGGCTGCCTTAACCATATTACTGTAACACTGCCACAACATCATCCAATACTGGTAAGTTTTTCTGCTGCCATGCACAGCCTTATACTGATTGATGAAAAAGACACCCCTTTAACCAACTGCATTATTTGGGCAGATAACCGTGCCAATGAGTTAGCCATTAACCTGCGGAAAACTGAGCATGGTAAAGGCTTTTATGGCGCCACCGGTGTTCCCATACATGCCATGTCGCCGTTTTGCAAACTGTTATGGTATAAAAAAAATGAACCTATAATTTTTAATAACGCTGCAAAATTTATTGGCATAAAAGAATTTATTTTTCACCGGCTATTTGGAAAATATATTGTTGATACCTCCATTGCATCCGCAACCGGCTTGCTAAACATTCATTTGCTGCAATGGGAAGATGATATCCTGTCTTATATTGGCATTGAAAAAAAGCAACTTTCAACAATAGTGCCAACAACACATATTGAGTATTTACAAGCTGGTGAAGATACCAACTTAACAGCACGGCTACACGCTTTTAATAAAACAGCTTTTGTAATTGGCAGCAGTGATGGCGCCCTGGCAAATATTGGAAATGGTGCAACCGGCAACGGTTCTATGGCCGTTACCATTGGCACCAGTGGTGCGGTAAGAATTATAACCGATAAGGCAGCAACTGATAAACAGATGCGAACATTCTGCTATCATTGTACAGGTGAGAAGTATATTATGGGCGGGGCCAGTAACAACGGGGCGATAGTACTGCAATGGCTTAAAGAAAATATACTGCAAAATACCTGCAGCTACAAAGAATTTATGGCCATGGCCGAAACAATTGCCCCGGGCAGTGATGCGCTGTTATTATTGCCATTTATATTGGGCGAAAGGGCCCCTATATGGAACTCTAATGCACGGGGAGTTTATTGGGGGCTGGATATTAACCACACCACTGCCCACCTGGTAAGGGCCGCCATGGAAGCCGTAGTGTATAATATGTACAATATCGGAAAAATATTAATGGAGAAAAATGCAGTGGATACTATTTATGCAAACGGTGGTTTTAGTGATACTGCTTTTTGGGTACAGATGCTTGCAGACATGTTTAACCTGCCTGTTATTGTACCGGTAGTTGAAGAATGTTCTGCACTGGGTGCTGTAATGATTGGTATGGATGCAATGAAAATTAGCAACAGTTTTTATTTTGCAAAAGGAAAAATCTATCAACCTTATTTGGCCCATCACAAAATTTATTTAGAGAGCTGTAATAAAATGGAACGGTTGTATGAATTGATGAAAGCTGAATTTTAATTATTGTTACTGGTATATTTTATTACACTAATTATTACTGATTACACTGATTATAGAAAGTAAACCTGTAATTTATAATTTGGTTGTAAAATTTTTACCTGGCATTGCATTTTAAGTATACCATCAACTTCTACTTTTTTGCAGGCCTTATTATCATTCTTAAAAAATGATCTTTGGTGAAATAGGCAATCATCCAGTTGAATAATGTTCTTACCCTGTTACGGTAGGTTATCAATGACAATAAGTGAATAAATAACCAGGCAAGCCACGCTATGAAACCTTTTAGGTGAAGCTTTGGTTTAGGAAGGTCTACCACTGCTTTATTTCTGCCAATAATCGCCATGGATCCTTTATCAACATAGGCAAAGGCTTTCTGCATTTTTCCACTATCCAATAACTGCAAATTTTCTGCAAGAAGTTTAGCCTGTTGTATAGCAACCTGTGCCACCTGTGGGTGACCGTTGGAAAAATTAATATCAGTTGTTTGCAAACAGGTGTCGCCAATGGCATAAATATTATTGGTTCCCTGTACTTTATTGTATGCATCAACAATCATTCTTTTGCCACGGCCAAATATTTCTGCGGGTAACCCCTCAAACATTTTAGCCGAAACACCGGCGGTCCATATCAGGCTTTTTGTGGCAATAGATTCCCCATTAGTAAATATTACTTTGCCATCAGCATAATCTTTTACCTGGCAATTGAGTTTAATTTTTACGCCTAGTTTTGTCAGTGCCTCAAAAGTATCCCGCTGCGATGCTTTACTCATTGTTGCCAACAGGCTATCAAGCGCATCTACTAAATAAATTTCCCCGCCCTTACCCGATAGTGAAGGGTATTCCTTTCGTAAAATATCATTTTTTAGTTCTGCAAACATGCCCGCCAATTCAACGCCGGTGGGTCCACCGCCCGCAATTACAATGGTTAGCAATTGCTTTATTGCTGCAGGGTCTTTAGAACTTGCCGCCTGTTCCATTTGCTCCAGTAAACGGTTACGCATTTCCAATGCATCAGATAATGTCTTCATCGGTATGGAATGCTGCTGTACATTTTGCATTCCAAAATAATTGGTTTCTGCACCCGTGGCAAATACCAGGTGGTCGTAAGTTATTTCATCATCATTTATTATAATTTTATTTTCGGCGGGTATTATTTTTTTAACTTCCCCCAAACGAAAATGCAGGTTTTTTTTTCCCACAAATAATTTTCTAAAAGGATAGCTGATACTGGAGGGTTCTAAAAAAGCGGTTGCCACCTGGTAAATTAATGGTGGAAAAAAGTTATAATTATTCTTATCTACCAGTGTTACCTGGAAGTCTTTTTTATTGGCCAATGCCTTTGCAAAATTAACACCTGCAAAACCTCCGCCTATCACCACTATATTCATTTGATTTTATTTTAAGCCCTTTTATAAAGTGTTTTAGGAATATGAATCCGGGAAATGAATTACCAAAAATTAAAATTTGCCAGGCAAAATATTTTGTAGATTACACACCATTACAAACAAAGCTACAAGCTATTTGTTTATAATTAATTTTACTATTTTTTATGCCAATGACCGAAAAAGAAATTATAGACAGTACTGTAAATTTTGTAAAAGTAACATTGCAACATGCAGAGGGTGGCCACGATTGGTGGCATATTGAAAGAGTATGGAAAAATGCCAACACCATTGCACAATCTGAAAATGTAAACCTGCTTGTTGTTACACTTGCTGCATTATTGCATGATATTGCAGATGCTAAATTCAATAATGGCGATGAAGAAATTGGGCCGGTAAAAGCAAGGCAGTTTTTACAAGACATTGATGTGCCGGCTGATATTATTGAGCATGTAGAAAATATTATCAGAAATATTTCTTTTAAAGGAGGGAATTTTACCACTTCATTTAATAGCCCGGAACTGGCCTTAGTACAGGATGCGGACAGGCTTGACGCATTAGGTGCCATCGGTATTGCAAGGGCCTTTAATTATGGCGGCTTTAAAAACAGGGAAATCTATAACCCTTTAATTAAGCCAGATTTGGGGATGAACAAAGAAACATATAAAAGTAATTCAGCACCCACCATTAATCATTTTTATGAAAAACTATTGTTGCTAAAAGGAAAGATGAATACTGCAACGGGCAAAAAAATGGCCGAACAAAGGCATTTGTTTATGCAAAGTTTTTTAGACCAATTTTACAAAGAATGGGAAGGTGAAAAATAACAACAGCATATTTTACATCACCATGCTTTCAATTACAGAAAGGTCGTTACTAAACTTTACAAATGTTGCAGGAAAGCCTGCCTTAATTTTCCCAATTGTATTATCCATTTTAATGGCGGCCGCCGGCCTGCAGGTGGCCATTTTTATAGCTTCATTTACCGATGCATCCAAATGGATAACCGCATTGCGAACAGCATCTGCCATAGAAATAGTGGCACCAGCTAAATTTCCTTCTTCATTCCTGTAAAAGCCATCCTGTAAATGAGCATTAAAGTCGCCCCACTTAAATTCGTTTACTTTTTTACTTAAAAAAAGCGCATCACTTATCAGCACCAGTTTATCTTTCTTTAATTTATAGGCAATTCTTGCAGCGGCATAATCGCAATGCGCCCCATCCAAAATTATTGGTGCAAATACGTTTTCATTTGCAAAAGTTGCACCTACCAATCCAGGTTCCCGGTGGCCAAACTGCGTCATGGCATTAAATAGATGAGTAATCAATTGTATGCCTTTATCAAAATAATATTGTGCCTGTTTATAGGTTGCATTAGAATGCCCGGCTGAAACAACAATATCACTCTCTAAAAGCATTTCAACCTGCTCATCTGTAAAACATTCGGGTGCAATGGTAATTAATTTTATAACACCTTTACCATAACGGATAATTTCTTCCAGCTCGGCATTGGTAGGGGTACGCACATATTTTGCAAGATGTGCCCCGCGTTTTATTGGATTAATAAATGGCCCCTCAAGATGCATACCCAACACACCATTATTATATTTTGCCCTGTAATTTTTTATAGCCTCAATCCCTTCCAGTATATTTTCGTGCGAGGAGGTTATTAAACAAGGCAGTACTGCTGTAGTACCATACTGTAAACTGCTTTCATAAATATCATGGATGGTTTCTTCTGTGGGATATTGAGTAAAATAAAATTTTTCTCCGCCATTAATATGTATGTCAATAAAACCGGCAGCAATATTATACCCCTGTAAATTTACCTGCTCACAATTTTCTGGAACCTCTTTTTGCAGGGATTGAATGATACCATTTTCTATAAGTATAACACTATCATCAATTACCTTTTCACCGGTATGTATAGTACAATTTATAATTGCCTTTTTCATTATTATTTTGGTTTAATGGTACTGTTTAGATCATAATATAACTTATCTATTTTATTCAATACTTTAATTACTTTAGTACCGGGTGTAATTTTTTTTGCAAAAATTAAACGGTAATTACCTGTTTGCAATAAATAATTATTTGTAGCGGCTGATCCGCCCACGGGTAACATATTGCTGATCCAGTGTACGCTCACATTCCAGGTGTTGCTGTTATACCCCGTTACAAAACGAAAAATTGAAACCGGGTTTACATAAACTTTACTGTTTGAAGCAAAATTGCTTTTTTCTGTTGAATAACCAAAATTAAGGTTAGCAGTAACTGAACCAGTGATAAAAAAATGTTGCTTTACAACCAGGGTATAGGCATACCCGGCACCCGGGCCAAAGCAAAAAAAATGAACATTATTTATACCAGCCTGGGGATAAGAATTTGCAGCATTATGCGGTACAAAAGAACTGTCTGCCTTCATTATACCATAATTCATTTCACCGCCCAACAAAAATGTTCCTGCCGATTTTTTTTGCCATTCATTTTGTAAAAATGCTGCCCTGAAAGAAAACTTTCTGTCATTTAATACACGATACAGTGTTACTCCATAAAGATTTACAACCATATCCGGGTGCTGGTAGTAACTATCAGGGCTAACTGAATTAAGCCCTTTAGGGTATAAAAAATATCCTTTGTAAAACTGTCCATAGAAGTCCATCGTCCATTTATTAAGATATAAATGTGACTGCAAATCAAGGTACTTGGTTTTGCCTTTTCCATTTTCAGGATTTAAAAAGCCAAATCCATAAACAATATTTATAGAAAGTACATGGTAGGTAGCACCAACACCCATTGTATATTTAGTATTAGGGCGATATCGTAAATCAGATTGATCATTTGCGGCATTTAAACTTAAGGCTGTATATTTTTTAGAAAACAAATAACGCACAGTAAGCAGGTCGGGATAACTAAGATAATAAGATGTATCGTTTATAGAAAAAGTCCGTTTTTGCGCCATAACCGGATCAGAATAAAACAATGAGAAAGTACAGATTGCAAGTATCAATAAAAAAGCAGGTTGATTATTCTTCATTAAATGCTAATATAAGCTATGCATGAATAATAATTATAACATAGCAGAACTATTGAGTTACCTAGCAATAAAATACAAAAAAATCCCCCTGCTTAGTTACCGGGGGGCAACTGCTTTTTAATACACATTCGATTTTAAAAGACATACATAAAGTACTAATAACTTATTTTTTCTCTTCAAATTTATCGACTACAATACTTATCTTCTCATCCGCATTTTCGTCCATCTCTGCTAAAAAGTCAATCTTTCCTTCCTTTCCCTCAATGGTAATAGTAAGATTCATTGTTTCTCCCTGCTGCCCTTCCAGAGCTGCCTTCAGTACTGTTTTGCCATTTTTAAAAGGGGTTTTCCATTCACAGCTTACAGATTTAATGGTGCCGTGCATTACCGGATCATTGCCTGGTGAAACAACTATTTCCTTTTGATCATACTCAATAGTAGTTGTTTCATCTACTGATCTTTGAACATCTTTATTGCTATTAAGATGGTTGGTTTGGCTGGAAACAATAATTACTTTTTTGTCGCATTGTGCCTGAATGTTTATAGTTGTAATTGCTACGAAAAACACTGATAAAAAAAATATTTTCATACTTTGGTTTTTATGATGAACGATAAGTAAATGTAGGATATCCTGCTACTATGCAATAAATATTACTATGTATGGTAAAAAACCTTTCCTGAACGGTTTTAAAAACCGATTAAGTATTCTATCTATTTAAGAAAACTAGTCTACAGACAATCCTGACGAAATCTATTTAGTATGTCTACAATATTATCGGCGCTTATTTTTTATATTAGCAACCAAATGAAAACTTATCATAATCCGAAGTATCTTTAAGTAAATAATATTTATCACCGCTATGAAATTGTTTGCCAAATGAACAGGAATATTTTACACTATGCCACCACCATTCAGCTTTGCTTTTTATTGATTTGTTGTACAAGTTTTAAAGTAAATGCACAATCAGTAAACAATACACCTGTTCGCCTTGCTGTTGCCGGCGCCACCCATGGACATGTATCCTGGATATTGAGCAGAAAAAAAGCAGATGTACAACTTGTTGGTGTTTATGAACCCAATAAAGAGCTGGTACAACGATATGTAAAACAATATAGTCTGAATACAAATTTGTTTTATACTGATTTGGGTAAAATGCTGGATGACCTAAAACCTGAAGTAGTGGCGGCTTTTGGCTCCATTTACGAACACATGGCAGTGGTAGAAGCCTGTGCGCCCCGGCACATATAATGGTAGAAAAACCATTGGCTACAACTGTAGAGCAGGCAGCAAGAATGGAAACACTGGCAAAAAAATACAATATCAGGCTGCTTACCGATTTTGAAACTTCCTGGTATCCTACAACGGTAAAAACTTATGAACTCGTAAATGACAGTAATTATGTTGGCCAAATAAAAAAAGTAGTTATTCATGATGGGCATGAAGGACCAAAAGAGATTAATGTAAGTAACGAGTTTTTTGGCTGGCTTACTGATCCGAAACAAAATGGTGGCGGTGCATTAATGGATTTTGGATGTTATGGCGCTAACCTTATGACTTATTTAATGCATGGGCAGCAACCAATATCTGTAACTGCCGTTACGCAACAATTTAAACCAAATATTTATCCTAAGGTAGATGACGAAGCCACCATAATAGTAAGTTATCCCGGTGCACAATGTATTATTCAGGCTTCGTGGAACTGGCCTTTTGGCCGGAAGGATATAGAAGTGTATGGCCAAACCGGTTATATAATTACCATTAACAATAATAACATGCGCTTAAGGGCAAAGCCAGACAGCGTAGAGCATAGCCTTAAATTAAGTACAAATGAAGTATCGGTTTATGAAGACCCGTTTTCGTACTTAGCTGATGTTATCCGTGGCAAAATAAAAGTACCGGAGAATGGTGTTTATGCTTTGAAAACAAATGTTACCGTTGTACGCATACTGGAAGCTGCAAGGGAATCTGCTAAAACTGGCAAAACTGTATACTTCAAAAAATAATTGATACTACTGTTAAGTTAATCTTGAATGGGCAATAATTCACTATTGACCATTCACCATTCACGTATCAAACTGCCACTTTACAATTAACATAACACTACTTAACCCTGATATACTTTTCAATAATAAACCTGTCAACTCCAAGATTTTCAAGTTTTTCAACTCCGGTTTGCAGTAATGTATCTTTATTGATACTAACAGTAAAATTAAAAGTATGCCCCTCCCATTCCCTGGCGTTACAAAAATCTAAATGCTCTGTGTATTGATTGTCAACCAAAGTATATCTCCCGGCTCCTGACTCATAAATTGCAGAATCCTTGCCATTTTTTAAATCATGCTTTAAAAAAGCAAAATGAGTGGCATTAATAATCTTGATCATTTTTTGATTTTTGGTATAATCAGTAACGGTTGTATCAGTTTTTACAATGGTTGTTCCTGAAATTAATTCCCATGTTCCTTCTAAAGGTATTGATGTTTTTAGAGGCTGCTCCTGCTGGTTTGAAGAATGGCAGGATAAGAGTATTGCTGCAATTACAATGAATGCTAATCTTTGTTTCACGTGTTTTATTTTGTTTAGTTAAACTATTTATGGCTGAGATTTTATGTTATACAAATTAAGCAGATAAAGTGGCTTCAGGCAAATTATTGGTTGACATACCGATTTCCCTGTCTACAAAATACATGTCAATATCGCCTACATTTTTTGCGTAAATTTTACCCCTGTAAGTGCATTCAAACTCATCTTTAACCAATTCATATGTAGTAGAAGAAATGTTCACCCGGCCAGGTTCACCATTGCTTTCCATACGGCTGGCAATATTTACTGTACTACCCCAAATATCGTATGCATATTTTCTTTTACCCACCACACCGGCTACAAGCGGACCAACGTGTACGCCTAAACGCAAATCCCATGCTTCCAAACCAGCTTCTACTTTGCGTTTATTATTAAGGGTTATAAACTCCTGTATTTCGAGGCTTGCTTTTATAATATTATATGCATGGCGTTTGTCAGGCACAGGGATACCACCGGCACACATATAGGCATCCCCGATTGTCTTAATTTTTTCCAGGTTATACTTTCCAATGATATGATCAAATGCAATAAAACATTCGTTTAGTTCTTTTACCAAACTCTGTGGAGTCATTTTATCAGCTATAACTGTAAAACTTCTAAAATCGGTAAACATTACTGATACAGATTCAAAATTTCTTGGTGTAGCCTGCCCGTATAACTGTAATTCTTTTGCTACTTCGGCAGGAAGAATGTTTAATAATAAATTTTCGATTTGTATTTTTTGATGGTCGAGTATTTTATTTGTTTTTACTTTTTCACGGTAGTTTCTGAATATAAGCACCGCTATCAACATTACTAAACCTAAACCTGCAGCAAACGCATTCTTTGCTAATTTCTGGCTTCTTAATTCAGCATCCTGTAATGCTTTATCTTTTGTAAGCAGGCTAATCTGTCCCTCTTTTTTTTGCAGGTCAAAATCAAATTGAAGGCTGCCCAATTTTTTATCGTTGGCAATATTGTACATGGTGTCTTTAAAATTGGAAAAAAGAGACTGATATTTAAAGGCATTTCGGTAATCACCTGAATTTGCATACGACTTAGATAAGCCTTCATAAATATCTTTCAGATCAAAACTTACACTTAACTCCAAGGCAGGTACCTCGGCTTTTTTATAATTAAGCACGGCATTTTTAAAATCACTTTTTTTTTCATAAGCATTTCCCAAACCAATAAAAGATTTAATAATGGTAGGCTTTATATTTAATTTTTCCGCTAGCGTTAAAGCATGGTTATGGCTTTCCAATGCCAGGTCAAATTTATTATCACGGGTATACAATTTACCAATAGCATTATAGGCATTCATCGAACCTTCAGAATTACCATACACTTTTAATGCTTTATCAAAATAAAACATGGCCCTTGTGTTATCTTTTTTTTCCGAATAGATATCGCCGATATTTACAGAGATAGCACCCAACTCTTCTTTTTTATTCAGGGCTTCGCAGATTGGCAAGGCTTTTAAATAATATTCCAATGCTTTATCAAGTGTAGACGGTTTATTGGCATATACAGCTCCAACATTATTAAGTGTAGTAAGCATCCGTAGTTTATCCCCTGAAAGTTCTGCAAATTTTAAAGACTCCAGGTAATTTTCAAGGGCCTTTACATCATCGCCCTGCTCATAATAAACAGTACCAACATTACTATAAATACTGGCTATGCCTACATTGTCTTTTATTTCTTTAAAAAAATTTAATGACTGGCGATAAAAATCCAACGCTTCAAGGTATTTGCCAAGGAAATAATAACTTATACCAATATTTTTAAGCGCATAGGCTTCGCCTTTTTGATAATGCAGGCTTTCTGCCAGCTCTTTGGCCTGCGTAGCCAAAGCAATTGCATGTAATGGAGAGTCTGTAAAATATCCTTTGCTTTGTTCTATTAAACTATTTACAAAAGTACTGTCTCCTTTACCTGTTTTTTTTTCTACTTCAGATTGTGAAAAACCTGTCAGCAAAACAGATAAAAGAGACAGACATAAAAATAATTTCTTACAGTTCATTTATTTAACCATACACTATATTTCCATAGTGATCTTTTAACATTTAATAGTAAAAGAAAAATTTCCTTTTTATTTTATTGTTTATTCTTTTACAATACTAATGTTTTTATAACCATTTTCGCCTTTTACCTTAATAAAATACATACCGCTTACAAAACCAGTCATATCAATTTCAATGGCATTTTTCGATATCTGCCTTGCTCCTTTTACTGCTTGTGGCTTTCCGTAAGCATCATATAATAGTAATCCTTTAACACTTATTACATCATTCGACAAATAGATAGTAGTGCGGCCCCTTGCAGGGTTAGGATATACATTTACATTGCCGGCAGGTTTTACTTCGTCTTGCGCTATTTGTTTCAATTGATCCTGCACATCAGATAAAGTTACATTTGAAGATGCCGCTCTAACGCTTAGGGTAACAGTACTGCATTTGTTTGATTTGTAGCTGGCAGATGCAGATTCTGTAGCTATTGAATTGCCTTCATAAGTCTTCACAGTCCATGTTAATGTAGAACCATCAAATGGAACAAGGAATTTGGTGGTACCATATCCAGGCAAGAAAACGGTTACCTGTCTTGACCCGTCAAACGCATTAGGGCCATTGGCTGAAGAAAGTATATTATTAGATCCTATCGGAATGTATACAGATACCGCATTTGTATTTTTGCTGTAGAAACGTGCCACATACCTGCGGTTGGCTGGCATATAAGATGCCCCCCTGTCTTCAACACATTCCAGGTAAACATCTACATCATCTACACCATAACCTTTAGGATTAATATATAATTTTCCATTAGTAACAGTTACAGTATAGTTGGTTGAAACAAGTGAGGGTATGATAGAATATACTCCGGCAGCTCCTACACAGGTTGGGCTAAGACTATACGTTACAGTAGGGTTATCTGTATACTTCAGTCCGGTTATGGTTGATGTAAACACAGGCAATGCATCTCCTTTAAAGATAAATTTATCATCTGCTTTCACCTGCAACGGTGCTTTGGTAATACTAAATGTATTTACTGCTGCAAGGCTTAAACTATAATTTGTACCCGCAGAAAGAATGCCCATTGTGAATGCATAGCTACCTACATCATTACCACTAACACGACTAATAGCTCCGGTAAAATTCGCTGATGCTAAACCGGCATCATTGGTAAATGTAAACGCCGGATCATTAGATCCATACACTTTTGTTTGACCGGCCGTTGGTGTTATAACAACTGATTTAATAATAATAGCAAATGTTGGTAAAGGCACAATTGCAGAAAGCACTAAACTATAATTTGTACCCGCAGATAAATTGCCGAGTGTATAAGCATAAGTACCCACATCATCGCCACTAATACGGCCAGGTGCGCCGGTAAATGCAACTGCAGTTAGCCCACCGTCATTAGTAAAAGTAAACACCGGATCAGCAGAACCATAGGCTTTACTTTGACCTGCCAGTGGCGTAACAATTACTTGTTTTGTTGTTATGGCAAATGTATTTACACCGCCAAGCGTTAATATATAATTACTACCTGCGCTAAGGGTTCCGAGGGTAAATGCATAAGGTCCTGTCGCTACTGTTTCACCAGCTATCCTTCCTAATGCTCCTGTATAAGCATCGCCGCTCAACAACACTTCGCTTGCAGTATATGTAAAGATTGGATCGGCCACACCAAATACCTTGGATTGATTTGCATCCGGCGTAATAGTAATTGGTTTAGCAGTGATAGCAAATGTATTTGCTCCATCTAGCGTTATGGTATAATTATTACCTGCACTCAACGTTCCTATTGTATAAGCATATGTACCCACATTTTTTCCATCCACACGGCTAAGTGCCCCTGTAAAGTCTTCTGCAACCAAACCACCACTGTTAGTATAAGTAAATACCGAATCATCTTTTCCGTACACTTTTGTTAAGCCCGCTGTTGGTGTAATAGTAAGTGGCGCAGGAATAACTGTAATAACACCCACTTTATGGGTTATATCCAAATTATCATTTAATAAAGATCCGGGTATAATAAACTGGTTACCTACATCAAGGCCGGTAATCATATTTAGAGATTTTAACTGGCTTTCACCCTGGCCAATTTCGCTTGAATCAAGAATTACTGCAGTTTTACTTTCTCCGTTTACAATGGGCACCGCCTGGCCATTTACTATGGTTACGGCTTTGCCATTTACTATCGTTACCGCCTTGCCATTTACAATGGTTAATTCCTGTCCATTTACTATAGTTACTGCTTTGCCATTTACTATGGTTACCGCTTTACCATTTACAATACCTATACTGTCATCGCCATTTACAATGGTTATAGCTTTACCGTTTACTATTGATTCCATGTCTACTAACCCCCGCGGGCTAACATCTGATACAGAACTTAGCATATATGTTTGTGCAGAGTTTTCGTTGAAATCTAAAATAGATTCCTGGGTTATATCAACAACTTTGGTTGAACCTGTGACACTACCATTTGTTTTATTAACTATTTCACGTGCGTTTTGAAGCGCCGGCGCTGTAGCTAAAAAACTTAAGCTTTGCGTATCATCTGCTGTAAGATTATTTACTATGGGTATGGCTTTGCCATTTACTATGGTAATCGCTTTACCATTTACAATGGGTATAGCTTTTCCATTTACTATAGTAACTGCTTTACCATTTACAATAGCCGCCTCATCTCCATTTACAATTGGTATAGCCTTGCCATTTACTATGGTAACTGCTTTACCGTTCACCAATCCTAATATATCATTTCCCATACCATCTTTTGCCAGCTGACTTTGGTGGGCTGATTGCAAGCCATTGGAGAATGCAGTTGAGTCAGGGATATTTGTTCCGTCAAATTGATAGGTAAACTGAATATCAGGAATTTTCTGCCCATAAGTTACAGTCACATTGTTCGCTGTAACCGTAACAGGTAATTTTTCAATTGATAAACTTCCCTGAACAAATGTATAATTATACAATTCTTTAAATCCAACGTCAGCTGGGTTTGCAGGATCGAATACTCTTGCCGGGGTTATAGTGTAGGTACCTACACTACTATCAGGAGTTGCTAATGTAGCCACACTCAAATTAGTAAGACCAAGATCTGCCAGCGATAAAGAGGTGTGTTGCAAACTGTCACCATCTACAAGAATTGTTGCTGTAAGTGCAGGAACTATTTGTGCATATTTTTTTGTTTTATTATCTGCCTTAATTGTTATGTTCTTTTTTACAATATCAAAAAATTTAAGGCTATCGCTACTTCCTCCATCTTTGCCACTCGGACTAACAGGAGGGGTGTATACGCTGATTATCGGATTACCGGTAAAGGCAGGCACTCCGGCACTCGCCGTTGAAGAATTAATTATAGTAGTACCAAGCGTTGAATCTCTAAATTTAATTACAGAAGTGGGGCTCAGGTTTAAACCGGTTAAAGTTAAAGTAAATGGTGCCTGGCCAGGTGTTACCGCTGGTGGAACTACTAAAGTAACAAGTGTAGGAAATGGTTTTGCAAATGTTCGCATTGCAGAATCTGCATTGATAAATCCTGCACCGGATTTTAGATCAAAACCGGGCGTAATAGTCGGGTACATATCTGTAGCCGAGGTTTGAAGAATAGTTTTTATTTGCGCCGGAGATGTAACAATTGGTGTGTTTAAAATGGGGTCTCGTAAATATTTATCTCTTCCTTCCATTATTAATGCAGCAACACCTGCAGCATGCGGTGCAGCCGCGGATGTTCCGAAGAAATTAGAATATCCATCTAAAGCAGTTGACGGATAATCAGGTCCTAAATTAACTGTAGTGTTTACTCCTTCGGGTGCTGTAATATCTGGTTTTTGTCTTTGTATACCATTTACAAAAGTTCCTCCAATTGAAGAAAAGGACTCAATACTATCTGTTTTATTAAATCTTGCAGCAGCAACAGCAATTGCACCCAAAGCATTTGCCTGCCCAATAACAGTAGAAGTGCCGGTGTTGTATTCATTAATTGTAATATTCCCCTGGAAAACAATATACTTAAACCTTGCAGGATTACTGCCAATGGTATTATTTCTTATCAGTATATTGGTATTTACCGCACTTGTAATAGTAAATGGTAAAATTTCAATTGGGTCGCCATTAGTGTTATCACGGTTAAATCCAAAAAGCGACTTACCATCAGGAGTTAAAAATATATCAAGATCATTTTTTGTACCGGCTGTTTGGCCTAATGAATAAATATTATCTTCCCATTGCAATACAATGGTATAATTACCCGGTTGCAGTGTTACACTTTGTAAAGAATCTCCTCCTCCAAAATTATGCGCATTACCTCCAGTTATTCTGCTGAATGTATTTTCGTATGAATTATTGGCAAAATTACCTGCAGAGGAAAAATAGGTAACACCAGCAGCACTTACTGCATCTACAGCAGCGGCTACAACGCCATCTTTTAAGAAAGGCTCTGTAGGATACGTAACATCATCCACAATAATATTACATCCTGCATCTTTTAATTCCTGTATACCTGCTGCAAAATCACCGGCACTAAGAAACCCTGTACGGAAATACAGTTCTGCTTTTGGAGCTACATCATGAACAATCTGCAACATGCCTCTTCCTTCGTCCGAACTTTTAAAAGGGTAATCTTTTAAAACATGTACTGGCAGCAGATCTCCATCAGGATTTCCAATGCCCGGTAAATCGCCTGCCTGCACATCCTGGGCAGCAGTATTGGTTTTAAAAGGAGTTGTAGTGCCTGCAGTAATAGTACTAAAACTGTTTGAAATTACACCAACCTTCACCCCTGCTCCACCTACCTGGTATCCATTACGTACAAGGTTCGATTTCATTGCAGTATCACCAGCTGATGATACGAGACCACTGTTGGTAAAGCCGCTATAATGGGGCCTTACATACACTATTATTGAGGTATCTAAATTCAGCAAAGGCAATTTACCTATTTGAAATAACCCTGTAATAATAAAATTGCTTGAACCATTTGTAAAAACATCCGTGTTG
Source organism: Ferruginibacter sp. (assembly GCA_025362235.1). Taxonomy (GTDB): domain Bacteria; phylum Bacteroidota; class Bacteroidia; order Chitinophagales; family Chitinophagaceae; genus Ferruginibacter. The sequence goes on from JANYGZ010000006.1 coordinate 49,200, forward strand.
GCTAATCCATAAGGAGCTGCTTTATATTTAGCCAATGCTGTTCCATACTGTCCAACTTTTGTAATGATATCAATTAAAATACTATCACCTTGAATCGTGAAGAACGGTGAAGGTGGCCCATTAGGAACAAAATTTTGAACTACTGATGATAATTCAGATCCAATAAGATTATTAAGTTTACTGGTTACAATAACAGTATCGTTTGCTGTACAATTTGTGCCTGAGGTAGCAGTGAGGATATAGGTGCCTGCCGAAGAAACGGTAATAGTAGCAACATTGGATGGTGATGTTATTACTCCGCCATTGATTGCGCTCCAGCTAAATGTTGCGCCCGTTGTACTGGAAGTTCCGGTTAAAGTGGTAGGTTTTCCAAAATCTAAGGGTTTGTCTGGTCCAGCATTTACATTAGGTGTAACACACTCACTAAAGGGCGCATAAATGATATTAAGGGAACTTCCAATATTTACTTGCGTACCACTCCAGATAGCACCTGTAACATCACAGTTGCCACCACCCCCGCCAATGTTAATAGCACCATAAGGAGCCCAAACGGTACCAAACCATTTTGTTTTATTACCTGCAGATGTGCCATTACCAATTTGAAAAGCATATTTTTCATTTTCATCATCTGAACCGGTGCCATGCACTTCCGTATAAATTTTTGTAGCACTACCACCAATCAGGCTAACTGAAATTTTATCAAGCAGGGCATAATTGTGTATATATATTTTAAAGGTTCCTGAAATATTTTTTGTGAAATCGAAAACAAAAGAGTTGCTGCCATTATTTTGAATTTTATCGAAAACATAAATACCAGGTCCATCAAAAGTTAGTGTAGCCCCGCCTGGCAATTTAATATCGTCATATGCCCCTGGGGTTATTTTGCCGCTAGTAATATCCGGCTTCATCGGTATAGGATATGGCTGAAAGCCAGTAATTGCGGGAATTGATGGAAATACAGGAAGCGTGGGTGAGCCAATAACTTTTCCACCTGCTGGTGTAGGTCCGGTATAAGAAGTATTGGTGGTAACTTTTCCAGTTACGGTGCCACCAAGAATTACAATATTTCCATTTACATCAACATTTCCGGTAAGGTTAGCGCTTGAGCCAACCGATAAAATAGTTCCTGAAACAACTGGCGAATTTGAAGCAGTTATTTTGCCAGTAACAATATTACTACTATTAAGTACAACTCTTCCCTTACTATAGATATTTGTTATATTAGCTGGTAAAGTTGTATTGCCAAATGTTGCACCACCAGTAGTCTTAACAATATTAAAGCTGGCCACAGAGCCACCGGTAATGGTAGTAGAAGACCCTATAAACACACCATAACCAGGGCTTGCAGGAGTATTGCTTCCAGTAATACCATTACCACTAAACAATACAAAGTCAGACATTTTAAGTGTCGGTGTCTGTGCACTGGTATTGCCCGGCAGCAAAAACAGAGAGCACAAAATTATGCTGCAAAAGCTAAGTGCAGTTTTGAAAGAGTATAAATGTTTCATGGTTGTTTTGGTTAAATATTTATTATCGAGTGTAAATTATTTATGTATTAAATGCTGACAATTATGCTTACCCTAAAATTCTTTTTAAATTTATTGTACCTGTTGGCTGCATAAAAACGTTATTAACTGCGTTAGCTTAACATTAATAAGTTTATCATGGGGGGAGAATTAAAAGTGAGTAAACATATCGCTTAAACACAACAGCAAATGCTTCAAATGACTAAAAATTAAAAAGAGGATTTCAGTAATTATTGATAGGAATGGATCTTGGTAAATACCGACAGACGAAAGTAAGAAGAGCCAAAAATAGGAAATTATTATGCTTATTACTAATTAATTACGCTTAATTCATAAATATCGCTGTAAATGTTTGAACAAAGGAAATTAACCGATACCAATTTCAAAAAAACACGCTGCAACTTATGGCAATTTATTGGTTGATGTAATATTTTTCATTTCAAATTATCCATTGCAGCAGCTGTTTTGCAATATCATTATTTTAGTTATGTTTGTATCGCTTATGCTAACAAAGGAAATTTTTGAAAAAATAAGGGCAAAAATTTTGGCTCAATTAAGTAACAACTTGTCAAAAGATTTGTGGTATCATGGTGTACACCATACCATTGATGTAGAAAAAGAAGCTGAGAGAATCGCCATTGCCGAAAAAATAACCAACCAGGAAGATTTGCTTCTTTTAAAAATTGCCTGCCTCTATCACGACAGTGGTTTTCTTTTTACTTATCAAAATCATGAAGCTGCAGGATGCAACCTGGCGATGAAAGAATTGCCTGTATTTGGACTTAATCAAAAACAACTGGATATTATTTGTGGTATGATAATGTCAACAAAAATTCCACAAATCCCCCGCACCAAGCTGGAAGAAATTATTTGTGATGCAGATTTGGATTATTTTGGAAGAGATGATTTTTTCCCCATAGCCAATACCCTTTTTTTAGAATTGAAGGCAAGAAATTTTGTAGCTTCTGAATATGACTGGAACAAAATTCAAATAAAATTTTTTAAACAGCACCACTATTTTACAGATACTACCAAAAAACTAAGGGCAAAACAAAAACAGCATTATTTTGAAATAATTGAAGCAATGGTTTAAAAACTTCTTTTGCAGATTTATATATAAATTTAGCTATCCAATTTTTTACCCTCCTAAACCTTTATTTACACTTATTGGGACTGCTGCTTAAAAAGCAAGCGTATCACTATTTGTACTGGCCGGCACAACCATCAGAAAAGAAAATACAAACAAATAAATTATTGTTATGCGGCTATTGCTTTTACTATTTACATTTTTTATTACTGCAACAGGCATTGCGCAGCAAGGCAAATGGTCCGCCCAATTGCACAGGGAAGATGGCAACAACATTGCTTTTACTTTTGACTGGAAAACAGAAAAAGGCAAACCTATATGGTATATTAAAAATGCGCTTGAAAATATAAGGGTAGATAATATCGGGGTGGCAGAAGATTCATTTATTGTACAGATGCCTGTATTTGAATCGCAGTTCAGGTTTACCTTAAAAGAAAATACCATAAACGGTTTTTGGATAAAAAGAGGCGCACTAAAAACAACCGTGCTACCTTTTAGTGCAACAAAAAATAATAACAGGTTTCCCTCAAATGGTATTGCACAAACAAATATCTCCGGCAGGTGGACAGTACAATTTGAAGAAAAGAATTCAGTTGAATTATCTGTAGGGGAATTTATTCAGAAAGGTAATTTACTAACAGGAACATTTTTGACTGCAACCGGCGATTATCGTTTTTTAGAAGGAATTGTTACAAAAGACTCGCTGCTGCTTTCGTGTTTTGATGGCGGCCACGCCTATTTTTTTAAGGCGCTTGTTAAAAACAAAACTACCATTACAAACGGCGTATTTTATAGTGGCGCAAGCGGCAAACAGGCATGGACAGCTATAAAAGATAACAATGCAAAAGTGCCCTCCGAATCGGTGGCCATGTTTTTAAAACCCGGTGAAGAAAGTCTTGATTTTTCTTTTAAAGATTTAGAGGGTAAACAGGTAGCTATTAACAGTGACCGTTTTAAAAACAAAGTGGTAGTGGTGCAATTGATGGGCAGCTGGTGCCCTAACTGTATGGACGAAACAGCTTTTTTAAGCGACTACTACAACAAAAACAAACAACGTGGCGTAGAAATAATTGCACTTGCTTACGAGTATAGTACCGACTGGGAAAGATCGGTCAAAAGCCTTAAAAAATTTCAGCAGCGTTTTAATGTACGATACCCTATTTTAAATACTGAGGTAACTGTAACTGATTCTTTACGCACCCAAAAAACTTTACCACAGGTAACGGAGATCAAATTCTTTCCATCTTCTATCATCATTGATAAAAAAGGAAAAGTCCGCAAGTTTGATACAGGTTTTAATGGGCCGGGTACCGGCAGCCATTATAGGGAATATAAAAAAGAGTTTAATGCAATGATCGATACCCTGCTGAATGAAAACTAAAATAATAGTCAGTAAATTTAAATAGGCGACAATCGTTTCATCCATCAAACCATTATAAATATGAAAAGTAATATTTATTGTAAAAAAGCAGGGATATCCATATTGTTCTTTTTGATATTCAATTTATGCCTGATCCATTTTTCTATAGCTCAACAACCAACAGACGGTGGCAGGTTTACCATTGAAAATTATTACAAAATAAAATGGGGCTTTGCAGATGAATTTATTAATTTATGGAAGGCAAACCATTACCCCATGCTAAAAAAAGCAATGAAAAAAGAAGATATTATTTCGGTAACGGCAGAAAAGCCAAAGGTGCATAGCGGAGAAGACACCCGTTGGGATTTTAGAGTGATCATTGTGTTTAAAAATAACGAGAAGGCTTTTGACGAAAACCTTACTGAACAATACAAAAAATCAATTTACCCTGACCTGGATAAATTAAAAAAAGATGAACAGCATCGTTTTGAGTTGGTGATTGCTCATTGGGATATTATGACAGAAAAAATACCTGTTGAATAATTTTTAAAACCTGCTTATCCTCCCGGGCCCATCTTGCAATAAGCACGACCTACTAAATACAGGAAAAACCCTGTATTAATACTTCTTAAAATACGCCATCTTTATTATCTAAGGATGGAATGAATTACAAATTTTTGAGCGGCACGGGAAGAGAGACGTCATTTGCTGACTAAAAGAATTATGCGCAAAAGGAGTTATTAAAAAAATTGCTTTTTGTACGCCATAAATAAGCAATTGAAAAATAAAACTCAAGATTGCAGCTCGACATTTTTTGTAGTAATTAATTTACCCTACTTTAGAATAATTATTTCCATTGCTCCTCTGCCTAACCAACCTGCGACTGAGAGAAGGCGAAGCCATTCAAGAAATATTTAACTGACTCACTGAACGCTTAATACCTAAAATAAATGTGATTTAGGTAAACCATGCCAGTTTTTATAGATACTGTACAACACAGCACAAATATTCATAAATTTCATTCCCGCAATAAACAACCTGACACCTTATGAAATGGATTGATTCTACAGATTTAAGAAGCTGGGCAACCAGAAGAGATTGCCAAGAGACACTTCCACATTTAGTGAGAAAACTTATAAGAGCAACCTCTAACACTATACAAAATATAAAATTTCCTTCGGGCGAAAGTGTATTACTTGGAGGCTGGGATGGCATTCTTGAAGTAACCCAAGAAACAGACTACTTGCCAGCAGGGACTTCACTTTGGGAATTTGGAGCAAGTAAAGACCCTAAAGGCAAAGCAGATAATGACTATGCAAAAAGGTCTGCTAAGCCTATAGGGTCTAACCCCGCTGAGTCAACTTTTATTTTTGTTACACCAAGACTTTGGCAAAACGGAAATGATTGGGTGACTGAAAAAAAGAAAGACGGCATTTGGAAAAACATTAAAGTATATGACTCTGAAACGTTAGATGAATGGATTGAAACTGCACCAACAGTTGGTTCATGGTTAGCTAAACACATTGGCAAATATCCCGAAGGTGGAATACAACCAACTGATGATTTTTGGGAAGAATGGGCTTCAGGAACAAAAATAAGACTAAATACAGAAATACTTTTAGGAGGAAGAAAAGCAGAGCAGGATAAATTAATTGAGCTTTGTAAACCATCGTCAATAATTTCTGTTCAAGGAATTTCCAGAGAAGAATCTTTGGCCTTCATAATTTCATGTTTTAAAACCAATCCAGATATAGAAGAAGATTTTTTTTCAAGAAGTATTATAGTTGACAACGCTAATGCGTTTAGAGAACTATCTGTTCATGATAAACCACTAATTCTGATTCCCAGATTTGAAGACAGCGGCGTATTAAACAGAGCTATGCAGAAAGGACATACCGTTATTGTTCCTTTAGGTGCTGATTCATCAAATAGCTGGAGCAACAAAATAGTTCTACCTCAAATAGAAAGGGAGACATTTATTTCAGCACTCGCAAAACTGGCATGTCTAAAGAGTTTGCTGAAAGATTTTCCAAAGAATCTGCAAGAAACATTACAATTTTAAGAAGACAACTGGAATTTACAAGAACACTACCGAGTTGGGCTTTGCCTGAAAATGTTTCTGATATTATTCCTGCCTTAATTGTAGGTCGATGGGATGAGAATTTTGAAAATGACAAAATAATAATATCTAAAATAGCTGGCGATACTTATGAAAACTATTCAAAGAAATTAACACGGTGGCTTCATACACATGATTCGCCAATTATAAAAATTGGTAGTACATGGAGATTAACCTCTCCTTTTGATGCGTGGACAAATGCATCGAAGAATTTAACAGAGAATGATTTTGATTTGTTACATAGATCATCGATTGAAATACTATCTGAAATTAATCCTGCTTTTCAGCTTTTACCTGAACGAAGGCACATGGCAGCATTTTATGGAAAGAAAAGAAAATTCTCAGGATGGATTAGAGAAGGGGTTATCCAATCCTTAATATTAACTTCAATTTTTGGCGACAAATTAAAATTTAATCTGCCACTAAACGCTGACCTATGGGTTGATAGAATAGTTGCTGAACTTTTAAGTTCAGATAACATTTTATTGTGGAAATCTTTTCAAAGCAAATTGCCATTAATTGCGGAAGCATCGCCAACAACCTTTTTAAATGCAGTTGAAAAGCACCTTGCATTAGAAAAATCACCAGTGGCTTCACTATTTGAAGAAGATCCTGGTTTCCTGTCAGCGCAAAGCTATCATACGGGATTATTATGGGCCTTGGAAAGTCTTGTATGGTTTCCTGAATACTTATCAAGAACATCTTTAATACTTGCAAGACTTTCTGCTATTGACCCAGGGGGGAGTTTGTCAAATAGACCTGTAAATAGTTTGTCAGAAATATTCAAAACATGGCATCCACAAACCCTTACCTCTTTTGAAGAAAGGATGCAAGTGCTACAATTAATGATAGAAAGGGAAGCAGAAATTGGATGGGCTATTCTTATTCGACTGCTTCCTGACTCCACAGGCGGTGTGGCATTCCAAACACATAAGGCAAGATGGAGGATGTTTGAATTAGAAACCGACAAACCACTCACATACAAAGAAATTTATGATACACATTCTTCGGCAGTTGACATGTTAATTTCATTTTTTGATTATACTGAAATAAAGCTAACACAGCTTATTGACGAATCAATTAGGTTAAGTTCTCCCGATAGAGGCAAACTGCTTACATTCATTGAAGCTTCCATAAGTAATGTAACTCACGCAGATAATTTAGCTTGGCAAAAAATTAGAGGTATATTATCACACCATCGGTCTCATCTCGATGCAAATTGGTCATTCCCCGAATCAGAATTAAATAGATACGAAAAACTTTATTCCACATTAGAACCGACCGATGAAATACAAAAAACTATATGGCTGTTTAATGAACACTGGCCAGCATTTCCAGAGGGGTATAATCGGAAAAATGTTACAACAGATAACCAACAACAAATAATAAATGAGAAAAGGATTGCAGGATTAAATAATATTTACTTAAAGTATGGAATTGAAAAATTAATTGAGTTAAGTGTTACAGTAAAAGAAGCATGGATTTTTGGTGATACGGCAGCTAACATAATTGAAAATGAAGCAGAAACCCTTTTAGTTTGTCAAGAACTTAAAAACGAGAATGAAAAATTGCGATTTGTTTATGGTTTCATAGGAAGAAAATCGATTTTGAAAGGCATTGAATGGGTTTTTGCATTGTTTGAAAAGCTAAAGCAGAATGGCTTAGACGATTTGGCTTTAGCTCAACTTTTCGTCCCTATCAATCAAACAAAACAATTATGGGATTTTATTGATACTACAAATAATAAATTAAGACAAGAATATTGGTCAAGAGTAATTCCGCATTTCTGGAATATCCCAACCGAAGAAAAAATACTTGGTCTTAACTACTTAATTGAATTTGCTAGATATTATAGCGCCTTAGCCATATGTTCACATTCTGTGGATGAGATTTCAACTACTTTACTTGTTGACATCTTAGAAAAAGCTGCGACAGAAAAATCAAACGAACAAGGTCCCTTACATGGCTATGAAGTTGAACAACTTTTTGAAACTATAGATAAAAGAGGCGACGCTGAACCACAAAAACTTATTAGACTAGAATGGTTATATCTTCCTATGTTAGCTTCATATGGAAATAGCCGAAGTCCAAAAATGCTTCATGATGAACTATCAAAGAGTCCTCAATTTTTTATTGACGTTTTAAAATGGGCATATAAGCCAGATAATGATGAATTACTTGAAATAGAAAATAAAGAATTGTCAGAGGAGCAAATTTCAAATAGAGCAATGCAATCCTATGAACTTTTACATTCTTGGAAAAAAATTCCAGGTGTTGATAATTCAGGAGTAATAGACAATAATTTTCTGACCGAATGGGTTGAAAAGGTTAGAGAGTTGGCTATTACTGTATCCCGTTTAGAAGTTGCAGATATGACCATTGGACAGGTTTTTGCACAATATCCCGAAAAAGCAGAAAACTGGCCACCTGATGAATTATGTGCCATAATTGAAAAAATAAATACTGATAGCATTAAAAGTAATTTTTCTGCAGCAACATTTAATAAACGAGGCTCTTCTTCAAGAGGGGCTTTTGATGGAGGATATATAGAAAAAGAAAAAGCTGATTACTTTCATAAACTTGCCTCTTTACAAAAAAACAAATTTCCAACGATCACTACAATATTTGAAAACCTTGCGAAAGGTTATAAAGAAGATGCAAAGAGAAATGATGAACAAGCAGAACGGGATAGACTTGATTATTAAAATTGGCAATTTCAAAGTGAGACTGAAAAGCACGAACCGCTAACCTGAACTGCCGTTACCTGCCATATTAATGCGACAAACAACCACGATAATAATTTTACTCTTTTGCCAAAATTTGTTTGGACAAATTAAGTTTGGGACATACTCTCAACTTGACACCTCTGTTTATGCCGACTTAAAATTGTATTCAGACAATAAATTTGACTTCTATGATACAAGAGATGGAAGTTGTTTTGTTTGGGCAAGTACATTAGGGAATTGGAAATTAAATAAAGACACAATTATTTTTTCATGGCAAAGCACTTCGACAGAAAGTTCTGACTCGATTATTTCAAGTAAAGATTTTAAAAATAAAAATGTTGAAATAGCTTTTTTTTATGACAATGGAATTCCAATACCAAATGTAGAAGTAAGTTTAAGTTGCCTTTTTGACAATCAACCAAAGAAATATAAAACAGGCAAAAATGGGAAAGTAACTATCCCACAAAAAGAAACAATTGAGCCCGACAAAAAAATGTGTGTTGGTTCTGAGAGAATGTTATATTTTGATATAAAAAACAAAACTGTTAAGCTATCTGCTAATACATCATTGGATTATTATGCCGACTCATTAGATAATGTCTTTAAAATCATAATCAAAAGAAACCCAAAAACGACTTACAATATTGAGACAAAAAAATATTTAATTAGAGACAATACATTGTCAGACATTGACCCAAAAGAATTCTACAATTACAATTGGGGAGACTTTAAATTTTTGACAGAAAAATACGGCAGGTAACATGATCTGTGTAAAAAATCAAACAAATCATCAACTTTTATTTCTATTTTCATCATCGGTAGCCGGGCTGTGCGGAAATACTATTTCTCAGCCTTCACAAATACCTGGCTCTTGGCTGCAACAAAGACATTCTTTAAGTGAGGAAATCAAAGGAAGTCGTTAACTGAATTATTTTTTATCTATAGCAAAATAATAGTGATAGTGATTACTGCAACCAGGATTGAAACTAGCTTTACAAAAAGGACAATGATGGTTGCTCCGTAAGTATTCACTTATAGTCATTTCATTATTACATGATCCGCAGAGTACAGCCTTAGTATCAAATTCTGTTGTACACCAAACTGATGAAGGATGGTTAGCAATTTCGTTGTGACAGTCAATGCAAGGATAATATTCATTACAACATTTCATGCGAATCGCAATAATATCTTGAAAGGAATGATAATGAATACACCTTGTGTGTTCATCTATTAAATTGCCTTTGACTTTTATGGTGAATTTTTCTGACAATCGAAATTAATTAGTAGTAAAAATAATGGTATTTACAATTAGTTCATTCAATAAAAGCCTGCGCCAACAAAAAACGTAATTTTGGCAGACACTTATATTCTCAGCTTTGTATTGTCTCGTTCTAAAATAGGGTGTCTACAAAACAACCAAAAATGGATAACAATCATCAACATTTATTTCTATTTTCATCATCGGTAGCCGGGCTGAGAGGAATACTATTTCGCAGCTTTCACAAATACCTGTTCGTTGCAATTACTATTATGAAGACTCTGCTATTTATAACATTTTCACTGTTTACATTTACCGTATTTGGACAGAAGGCGACAGGTAAACCAGTTAAAGTAATTCCGCAACTTTCTATTTACAATATTAATAGTGACACGTCTGATTTAAAAACAATAAGCTCGGGTAAAGTGACATTTATTGATTTTTGGTTTATTCCTTGTGGACCTTGCTTCGCTGAAATGAATATGTTGCATAAGCTCTATTTAAAGTACAAGGACAACCCCAGTGTCTCCTTTCTAACAATAACAATTACAGACAGCTCTTTTGTAAGACCTCTTTTAGAAAACAGAAACACTTTGACAAATGATACTTACGAATATTTTAAGACGCTTGCCAAACTTGACACATTTAAATTGCCAGTTTATTTTATAAAAGGAATTGAAAGAAAAATGACATCATTCAAAAAAGCAAAAGTTGGCTTTAGTGGACATGGTGAACCTGTATCTAAAGACACTGATTATTCAATATATCCAGACACTATATTTGGCTTTTCGGGTTATCCTACAATATTTATTTTTGATAAAAAAGGAAACGCTATTTACAATAAAACTGCATTTAGTAAAGATGGTGAAAAGCAACAGCAGAGAACTATCGAAACAATTATAAACAAAAATCTTTAACCAAAACTGCTTGCAACGATGCATTGCCAAAACCATCACTTATGAAAATACCGACCATAAAGGGAATCATCGAAAGACGGGTATTAGTCAACTTCACCGTTGAACCAGAAATAATTCAAAGAGTTATTCCTCAACCATTTCGAGCTAAAGTTTATAAAGGCAAAGCAATTGTTGGGATTTGCTTAATCAGGCTTAAACACATTAGACCCAAAGGCTTCCCAAAATTTATTGGTATTTCTTCAGAAAATGGAGCCCATCGTATTGCAGTGGAATGGGCGGAGAACAACGAAATTGAACAAGGAGTTTTTATTCCGCGTCGTGACACATCATCACTATTAAACAGTCTTGCAGGGGGAAGAATTTTTCCTGGCAGACATTATCACGCAAAGTTTGACGTAAAGGAAGATAAGGGAAACTACCATATTGCTTTCAGCAGTTCAGATGGAACAACCGTATCTATCGATGGTTACAAGACAGATACGCTTAATCCAAACTCAATCTTTGAAAATCTGGAAAACGCATCAGGTTTTTTTGAAGGCGGTGGGATTGGTTACTCACCGAACGGCGACAAGTACGATGGATTACAGCTTAAGACATATAACTGGAAGGTTGAGCCACTAAATATCACATCAGTTCAGTCCAGTTTTTTTGAGAATGAAAGCAATTTTCCTAAAGGTTCAGTAACTTTTGATAATGCCCTTTTGATGACTAATATAAAACACAGAAAAGCCACTGCATGTAACTGTCTCGTTCTGAAATAGGTGGTCTAACAATTCTGTGGTAGCAGGCAACAAGTCAATTACATGTCCGTATTGGTTGCGGATACCTCCTTTTTCTTTTAGTCCTTTCGGATAAAAAACAATCAATGGATTGCGTGTACCTCCCTCAGAATTTGCATCCTGTTTCCAATATTTAAAAGGAGTATTTGTTGCGTGTGCCCAGCCAAGTGGATAGTTTGCTTCAGTGCCTGCTGCGGTTCCTATTTCACCGATCTTTTTCAAATTATATTTAAGAGCCTCTTCATCTGTCAACGCTTTTGAAAATAAAGTCCTGTCAATATCTCCATTGTAAGTACCTTCTTTACTGGCGCCGTTATTACCTATTACCACAAAGATGATGATATTATCAAGCTGCCTGATCTCCTTCAGGTAACTTACCAATCTGCCAATTTCATGATCGGTGTACGTTAAGTAACCGGCAAATACTTCCATAAAACGGCTGTACAACTTCTTTTGATCAGCTGATAAACCATTCCACTCTTTCACAGTTGTATTTCTTTCAGGCAGTATTGCATTAGCAGGTATCATGCCTGATTTTTTTTGATTGCAATAACATTTTCCCTGTACACATCCCGGCAATAAAATTTTATTTTTTGAAAAATTATTTTATTGACAATTGCTTTTACTTTTTCACGAAATCATAAAAGCAGGGCTATTCAATTTTATACATTAATTAAAATGTATGCACAAAGGCTACGCCAAAAGATTTATCCTGGTAATAAGGTATTAAAGCAGAATTGGGTAAGGAAGTATGAGAAAAAAGCTTTTTTATTTTTGGATATAAAACGTAGGCGAGCCTTGTAGAAAGGATGCCAAAACCTGCACCGGCAACAACATCACTTAACCAGTGTTTATTATTATACATTCGTAAAAATGCAACGGAGGTAGCTACTGCATATCCCCCGATGCCGTACCAAACCGAAACATTTTTATACTCCTGCATCAGGAACTCTGCTGAAGCAAAAGCTTCTGCTGTATGCCCGGATGGAAATGATAAGTAATCTGCTCCATTGGGCCTTTGCTCATGCGTAATTATTTTTATGGAAGAAACTGTTACATTCATGATAACATTTGACAGCACATAGATCATGGTACGATCAAGGAAACTATGTTGCCCATGAATACCAACGAAATTAAGGCCATAGACAGCAACAGCAGGTACCCACTGCAGATAATTATCGATGGTTACATTTTGGTGAGGATATTTAACCCAAATTACTTTGTTGATATTTTCATTCAGATCTGTGAAAGCGTCTAACTGAGTTGTCAAAAAACCGTAAAAGATCATCGCTGAGGGAACGATCCATTTAAACTGTGGCTGAATTTTATTTTGCGGATAAGGTGATTGAGATGAAATACCAGTATCTGAAACAATATGAAGGGTATCAGACCTGGTTTGAGCATTTGCTGCATATTGAGAAAATAAAATAACAATAATAAAAAATCTATTTTTCATTTAGATAAAAAGTTACGGATACTAATCAGTTATAACTGGTTACTATTTTTTGTATGCTTATTGCAATCAAAAGGTAAAATAAGGAAAATATTCTGTAGAAAATCTGTAGATGGCCTGCATTGGCAAATATTGCGACAAGTGGAAATATAACAACAGGTCTAAAGTTTTTTATGTAAAAAGTAATAAAAGTGCGTTTAGTCTCAACATATTCGACTTATGTCTCTTTTATTCTCAACTCTACCAACTTAATTTGTAATATTACTTTTGTATTGCACTAATAAATCTTCAAATAAATAAAACAAAAACTATCAAATGAAAAAATATTATTTCCTGGCAGCGATGCTCTTAACAGCAGCGTTATCTGACGCCCAAAATAAACCGGCATACCATATCAGTAGTACATTCGCTATTGAAGGTACTGGCGGCTATGACTACATGACTGTAGATTCCGCTTCTGAAAAATTATATGTTTCCCATGGTTCACAGGTGAATATTTTAAATAAAAATACCGGCGAATCATTAGGGATTATTAAAGCCGAAAAGGATGTACATGGTATTGCCCTCGTGCATGCTTTGGGCAAAGGGTATATTAGTAACGGATCGTTGAATAAAGTAGTAGTATTTGATCTTGCCACAAATAAAATACTTAAATACGTACCAACCGGAAAATTTGCCGATGCTATTTTCTTTGATGATTTTTCAAATAAAGTAATTACGTGTAACGGCATGAGTAAAAATATGACGGTGATTGACCCAACCAATGACACGGTAGTTGCCACCATACAACTAACCGGCTGGCCGGAAACAGCTGTAAGCGATGGTAAAGGAAAAATCTATGTGAACAATGCCGAAAAAGCTGAGATGGATGTAATAGATGCCACTACTTTTAAAATTACTCATCAATGGCCTAATAAACCAGGTAGTGGTGCCTCCGGCCTTGCTATAGACAGGGAAACCATGCGTTTGTTTGCAACTTGCGAGAACAAATTGATGATAGTGATGAACGCTAATAATGGCAAGGTGCTAGCCAGTTTCCCTACCGGAGAGGGAGCTGATGGTGCTGGATTTGATAACGGCTTAAAGACAGTTTACTCCTCAAACGGCGAGGGCACATTGACTGTTATTAAAGAGCTCTCCGCCGATAAATTTATTTTAAGCGGAAATGTAGTAACCAAACATGGCGCAAGAACGATTGCTGTTGACCAAAAAACACACAAGGTTTACCTGCCATCAGGTTTATTTAAACCCGCTACTAAAGAATCCTTTCGACCAGAAATGATACCGGGAACGTTTAAAATTTTGGTTGTAGAAATGAAGTAGTCATATTTCCCCAGCCTTAGTTTAGTAGGACACGGCGGCCATTTATAGAATTTTCCCATCTTAGTTATATGGCTGAAAGAATTTCATAGAACAATGGGAAAGTATTTACTCTCGCGGTTATTGGTCTTTTGATACTAAAAACAAAGTACATTTGAAATATGGCAAAAGCCGTTAAAAATAAATCAGCTAAAGAAGCATCTAATACATTTCATAACATTATGGTATCATCTGTAAAGGGTAACCCTAAACCGCTAAAGAAAGCAGCTAAAAAGAAATGAGTTTATGCCTATATATCCTCCAAGGTCTGAAACCATAAAAAAGGAAGAACAACTAACAAAAAGAAAAGAAGCTCTTCAAGGTGCTATAAGGAAAGAATTTACTTTAGCTAAAATAAAGCCTCTTATCGAAAAATTCAGATTAGCACAAATTTCCTTATTAAAAGCTCAAATACATTTACTACAGGATAAAAATTTTGCAAAGAAAGTAGACAACAGAAAAGCATCAACCATTGAAAGCAAAATGAAAATGTGGGAAAGTATGAGCAGCCAAGATATTTTATCTATAATCACAAAATCTATTTAAGTCTGATTTTTTTATCTCCCGTGGTCTAACACGTATATAATTACCTCTTTAGACCAACAACTTCTTTTCTTATTATATTTACACATTGATTTTTTTAAATTATTCTTTTTGGTGAAAACACAAACAAGGGCGTAAATAAATATACAAGTGACAGCCTCTCAGTAAATTTAGAATGCTATAAATTCCTTTAAAAGATTTTGTTTTAAAACGCGATAATTAATGCTCATTCCTGAATAATTCGATTTTATGAGCTATCGCAATCCCTTTATTTTTTATAAACTCATTAAAAATATTATAATCTACTAAATACATATTACTTTTTTTTAGGCTCATAAACTATTTTATTATTTTGTTCCGGTAACGGTTTTGAATGGTCGTTTTTACCAGTTAGTATTTCTCTAGGAATAGCTTTAAAAGCATCGCATGAAAATCCGGCCATGTTAGCCCTATGATAATGCAAACAATAATTGCATGCTATTTTAACTAATGGCTCATTTTTACCTATAATATCACTCATTTTTATAGTTTAAAGTTCTCTTAAAGTTACGGAAATTTTGCCGTAAATGGCATCGTTATTTGATAGGATGGTTTGCTTAAAAAAAATCTACTTACACCACGTCAAAAACTTGTTTATATGACAATTGTCGTGTATCTTAGCGACAAACTATTTATTTTGTCTTTTTTAAAGAATCTTTTACCATTTTCTGAAAAGCAGAGTCAATCTTTATTTGAGATTGCAATGTGCTGCCTAATTGTCTCAATGTCGTTTGCACTTGTTGCAGTTGCAATTGTTGGGACTGCTCGTTATTTTTTCGGTCATTAAGAAAGGTGCAAGTTGCCGATGTTGCGGATAACAATGCAGCAAATGCAATTACATAAGTCAAGTTCTTTTGCGTATTATTATATCCCTCTTGCTTTTTATAAAAGGTTTCCGTATTTGTATTTAAACCCTTAATAGAGGTATTTGTATCAATTACAGACTGATTTGCTTCTTTTACTTTTTCTTGCATTAATAAATTATCTAACTCTTTTCTTCCGTCAGTAGTTATTTTTGCTGGGATAGCCCAATCAGCAACGTAATGTTTTTTAATAGAAACTAAATCAATGAATGATAAATTTTGAAAGCTTTCATTGGATTCATTCATCCGTATCTGTTTAAGTTGACCTATTTGTTTATAAATATCCGACAAAGTGTGTTGTGGTGCATCTATAAATTTATTTGCTGTTAGATTAATTAAAGCATCATGAACGTGTTTCAAAGTAGCAATATCTGCATCAGGATATTTTTCTAAAAAGAAATCCAAAAGTTCAATATAATCTTCATTGTAATTATCCTTTAGGTGTTTTAGAATTTCATATTCTAACATAGCGATTATTTTAAGAAACCCAATCTACGCTAAAATCTAAAAACATAATCCACTCGCTCGTGGCAAGGGAAGAAAAAAGGGCAGATGTAAAAACACCGCCCTGATAAGTTAAATGCCACCTGGGTGACTATGCAATTTACAATAATTTAGGGCAACTATATATGTGTTGGGACAATTGGGAAAATTAATAGTACCGAGATAAGGGAAGTGTAATTAAATCAGATTCATTAAAATACTCTGAAAAGACTAATTCATCTTCAACCCATGCACATTTATATTGCACATTTGAATCTTCGCTTTCAATTATTGTTATTACCATCATAAATGGAACTACTGAGATAGATTTGACGGAATCGCCAATTTTGTACTTTGGTTTCACAGGGAGTCTTTTAAAGAAAGCAATATACAATGGGGGTAATAGCTTATTTGTAGAATATCTACTACTTTATAAAAAAAAAGCTGCAAAGGTATTTTTAGAAAACTTAGCTTCAATATATCTTATTGATATTAACAACCGTTTAGTAGAAAATTTAGCAACAGC
>JANYGZ010000007.1 GCA_025362235.1 Ferruginibacter sp.
GCAATTTTATATTGTATTGAGCGATGCTATACAATATGACTATTATTTTGGTGTATACAGGAGAGACTTTAGTCCAGAAAATATGGGTTTTGCAATTGACGGTGGGCATAGTGAGCTATTTCATAAAGAAGAAACCCATAAACTATTTGAAGCGCATATTTTTACAGACTTTGTTGGTTTGAAAGAAGATAAACCGAACGGATTGATACAAACAACCGTGAGTAAAAGAATTAATACCAATACAAAGCAGGCTCTAGCCCCGGGATTTATTTATTGGTTATATAAAAGCTATGGAGGTTTTCAATACGTGTCACCAACTATTACGATCTCAAAATTAGAAGAGCACAATAAACAATTGGTTTTGGGTAATTTAGATTCTGTCAGGAAAAATCCTGGACCTACAGACACATCAAAATTCAATGTTTCAAACAAAAGGTATTTCACGGCGCTTGATCTATATCAGCATCAAAGTTTTTCCGCAGGTCTAGACGTTAATATTGGGTATCTAAATAATCATGATTTGAAATACAATATTTATTTTAATGCTGGGATGATGTTGGGAGTTACTCCCGTTAGAGATTCACTCACTGGAACCGGCTCAAATAGTCTTTCTAAGACCGGTTTCATAAAAGAATATTCTGTTAATACTTTACAATTTTGTCCTCAAATAATTCTTAACTTTTTACCTGAAGAACGCTTTAATTTAAGTATTGCCGAGAAGCTTATTTATTTAAAACCACTTGTACAGGACATACAACTTGTTTCGATAGATAAAAATAATAGTGCAAAATTGAATGCATCAAGTTCAAGTTGGTTAAATGTTTTGGAAATGCTTATGACCATTCAGGTAAATCAAACTATAAATAGTAAATTATTCGGAAGAATACGATTTAATTCGGACTTAAAAAATGGTAATAATAATTTTGCGCAAATTCAAATTGGTTATTCAACTTTTATATTAGGCAAATAAAAAATCCAATATGTTTGATTTTTTACAAATTTCATGCACAATTTGATTTATACTAGCATTTGTCAATCTTTTGTTTTTCTCTATTCGAGAGAATAAAATAAAAATTTCCAAATAAAAATCAATTACTCTTTTTACACGCTCTCCAGTAAAAGAAACGTGTTCATCCTTTATTGATTCAATGTTAGAATTGCATTCTCTAATTGATATCATCTCTTTTACGATTTTTTAGTTGATCAATTCTTTCTTGAAGTAATTCGATCTCATTAGTCAAAGCAGAGTCTTCATCAAATATTTCCCAGTACATTTCAAAAAGTTTGTTTCGAACAATCAAATCTGCAATAATTGTAATTATTTCTAGCACTCTATTTTTATCATGCCCGGTAACCTGCCCAGCAATTAAATTATTGCTACTTTTTAATAATCGCCATTCATTAAGCTTATCAATAACCCATTGAATATTCTGCTTGGCAAATTCACCTATAAAGCCATCAGTGAGAAAAAAACTGTTAGCTAATAGTTCATGAATATTTGCGCCAAATGTTGAAAATTTATCCGAGGGAACAATTTCTGTATTACCATTATGCCCCCTTTTTAGTAGAATGATGTTGGATGATGTTAAGTCGGACAATAAGTAAGGGCTATGAGTTGTAAGTATGATTTGGAATTTGTATTTTTTTGTGTAATTATTTAGAAAATTTATTACCCATTTCAAAAAGCATTTATTCCAGGCCGGATGATAGCCAATTTCTCCTTCATCAATAAATACTATAAGATTATTTCTATCATCATATCCCGAATCATATCTTTCAATTACATCATAAAGCCTGGAAAAAAAGTTCATATATGAACTTTCCCCAGAACTCATTGTAGGTGAAAGTATATAATTTGATATTCTTCTTAATGTATTTCTACTTTCATTTAATACTTTCTCTTCTAACTCAATAAAGTACTTAAAAAGCAAAATAGTTTCTTCGTCATTAGGTACATAAATATTTTCAATTAAATAGAATCTCCAATCACTAACATCTTTATAATTATACTTTTCCGATTCAGGATAAAATTTTTTATCTTGAATATCTGATTTTCTTATAATTTCCTTATGAATTTTAATTAAATTATCTACATCCTTATGGTTATTAAATAATCCTTTGGCGCTGGCATCATTGAAAATAAAATTTTTTTTATTTTCCAAATCAGGAACTTCATTTTGTATTATAAACTTAGCAACTACAAGGTTTAGTTTATATAACAAATGTATTGCCCTCTTTAAGACCTCACTTTGTATTGTAAATTCAAAATCATGCGCAAATTGACTGTATTTTTCGATTAGTAAATTAAAGATATCATTTTCATCTTCATCAAAAGGCTTTCTAACTTCTTTATACTCGTATGTATCTAAATTCAAAAATTTGTTATTACCGGAATATGTTGATTCTAAACCTATATCCTGAGGACTTTTAAACGGAAGTAGCTGTGGAAAATTTACGTAAAACTTTACATTTCTTTATGCTTGCCCTAGATTATATATAAAGACAGGTGAAAATTTATCCTTATTTCGATTATAATCCTTACCCAAACCACCAAAAGAATCTTTTGATTCATAATAGTTATTAAATCTATGATCTGCAAAAATATAATGTTGAGTGGAAATATTTGCCAAATTCACTGCATCAATTCCACTTCTTATGTCGAGCACATTTGAATAATATATAAATCCTCCTTTTAAAAAAGACTCCTGCCATTCAAACTCCATTTTCTCGAATGGCGAATCTTTAAATGATTTCATTATATAACCAAGGCTATCTAATTCTTCCAAATTAATAATAGCTATTTCTTCATAATAAAAAATATGATCTGCGTAACAAACTATTCCTTTAAAAGGGAAACTATATCCGAAAAGACCATTTGTATAAGTAGCGGTGGAATGCAAAACTATTTCACATAAACTAGTTTTACCACTTCCGTTTTGTCCTGCAATAGCAGTAACTGACGTTACATTAGCCCCAAAGTCTAAAACTGATTTTTTGTTTGGTGTTACCCTCAATGAACCGCCCTCATAATTAAATATATGCTTACCTGAATGATTAAAATTAACACCAAGGTCCTTTAATATTCTATACTCATCAACCCAAATAAACTTTAATTCCATAATAATATTTATTTAAAATCGATATCATCAAATATTGAAGGACATAAGTTAACAAATGACTTTTTCCCTATGGTTGTTATCCGCACTGAGCACTCCCTCCATTAGAATACTTCACCAAAATGTGTTAACGTCAAAATAAGATACTATCATATCTTCCACTTATTTTTTAAAATCCGTAGTCGGTGAACAGACGTACCATTGAAGCAACGCGTTGATACCTGATAATTTTTTATTCGAACAACTAAAACAAATACATAACGGTCATTTACCAAAGAACACTTAGTGTAATACTTTACTTCGCCAAATAATTACCTATCTCATCAATCTCCTCATAATTTCCAAGGCCTTTTGGATTGGGGCCAAACCGGTTGGGGCCATTATTACTGTTGGTAAATAAAAGCACCAATATCCATATCCATCCGGCAATGGGTATTAATGCTACCAATAAAAACCAGCCGCTTTTACCTACATCGTGTAACCTTCTTACGGCCACTGCCAGCCCGGGGATAAACATTGCCAATGCATATAAAAGGTACATGTAGCCGTATGGTAAACTTTGTGCGCCGTAGGGGCCATTTATTTTAAAAGTGATGCCCAGCAGGTTGTCAAGCCCCATGGCCACAAAGGCAAATACCATATTGAATAAGGCAAAATACCAATACTCGCTTCTACGGGCACGGCCGGTAAAGCCTGCATAATTTTTTAAAACTGCTAAATAATATTTCATACTGTGGTTACTTACTCGTTTGGCTTTTCAGTTACGCCCCGTTATTAGAGTGATGGCTGGTCTTCACTTTATTGAAAAGAAATAAAATTTTATTTAACTATCAGGCTGCTTTTAAATATTTCACGAGGCATGTAGTAATTAAAGATAGGGAAATTGGTTACTAATCTTGCTGAGCATAAAAAATAAAATTGTTTAGTGCAGGGATATACATAAGCATAGTCCATCTGCAACCCTGCTTACAAAAACTCTTCCTTTATTACTGTAATTTCTCCTTAAAAAAATCAATGGTTCTTTGCCAGGCAAGTTCTGCAGCCGCTTTATCATAACGCGGTGTAGTATCGTTATGAAAACCATGGTTTACGTTGGGATATATATAAACCGTGTATACTTTGCCGTTAGCTTTTAAAGCAGCTTCATAAGCAGGCCAGCCATCATTAATACGGGTATCAAGCCCTGCATACTGCAGCATCAGCGGCGCCTGTATTTTGGGCACATCTTCGGCAGGCGGCTGGCTACCATAAAACGGCACGGATGCCGACAGGGTGGGAATACGTACGGCCATCATATTGGCTATGCCGCCACCAAAGCAAAAGCCTACAACACCAATCTTACCATTACAATTGCTGTTGTTCTTCAGGTAGTCGTATGCAGCAATAAAATCTTCCAGCATTTCATTACGATCGCGTTTGCTTTGCATGTCACGGCCGGCATCGTCGTTACCCGGGTAGCCGCCCAGGGGAGTCAACATATCAGGAGCAATACTTATAAAACCCGCAAGGGCACATCTTTTTGCCACATCTTCAATGTAAGGATTAAGCCCGCGGTTTTCATGTACCACTACAATACCGCCCAGCTTTTTTTGTGCATCAACGGGCATTGACAATAATGCTTTGATGGTGCCGCTGCCTTTTGGAGATGTGTAGTTGATGTATTCTGATTTTATGCGTGGGTCATCGGCTTTAACCTGTAAAGTGTTCTGGTAATCGGGCATCAGAAAACTCATGAGCGATGTAACTGTGATACTGCCTACGGCATAAACTGATAATTTTTGCACAAAGTCACGCCGGTTAATACGACTATGTGCATAGTCGTCGTACAAATCAAACACTTCCTGTTTGATGTCTTCTTTTTTAATATTGCTCATATCGGTTGCATTTATGGCTACTAAAGTTAAGTAATTATGTATAAAAAAGAAAGGGCAATTCAGCTAAAAAGAACCTGGTGAATTTTAAGGGTAAATGTTGTCTGAACTATATATTTATTTCCCCCAGTTGGGTACGGGAGTAGATGGGTCAAACAATTCATCCAGGTAATAAGCTCTTCTGTAAAGAAGGTTACAGGAATCGCCCAGCACATAATCGCAGGGCGAATACAGGGAAATATCATTAGGGTACATGATACTTTTTGGGGTGCCATTTGGTAACTTGCCTGTATCATGATCCCTTCCCAAAATACAATGACCCATTTCATGAAAGACGAGTGTTTCAAATTGCACACTGTTTTCCCAACACTGGGTATTAGAACTGATTGAAATGGTTTTTTGAACATCGTTTTGTGCAGAAATAATATTAGACTTTGCACAGTAGGGCAACTTTAGAGTAGAGTCATATCTTATAATAAGATTATTAATGTGTAGAGCATGCCCTCTTGCGGCGGCAGCTTCAATAAAGCTGGCCACGATGGGTTTAAATTCATCAGGAACATCGTACACAGGTAAAAAATCATTCGTTTTTTTACAGCCAAGCAAAATGATTGCGCCAAAAATAAATAGCTTTTTAAGCATATTTTTTTTCATAAATTTTCGGTTTATTTTCAAAGCTTTAAACCTATATACGATAAGAACGCACTTGTGTGTTACTTTAATGATGGTGTTTGGTATTATGATAATGTTCCCTTAAAAGGTCTTCTCCAAAATCACCATTAAAATCACGCCATACCGTATGAATATGATTGGCATTGCTTTGGGTATTGTCGAACTCAATTAAAAAAGTTTTTCCCTGTATACGGTAATAATGAGGTTTGCCAGGTACCGTATCACCTGCCCATCCAAACCTTATTGCATCCATATCTTCTGTGGTAACTTTTTTCATCCTTGTTTTTGCTATTTCTGTTGGCATTGAAGAAAGATAGGCCACTATTAATTTGTTTAAAATTATCTTTTGATCATGCGTCATGTCTTTGGCAAATATACCAACAGGTGCAAGGGGACCCACCTGTTCTGCATTGGTAGACACAATATCGTTAAATGCTTTTAACTGAAACAGCGTTTTTGTTTTTTGGCCGGGCGTAAACGAATTTACCAGTTCAAACCCAAGGTCTTCTTCATCTTTTATTACACGCATCCCTTTTTTAGAACCCTCTTTTACAATTGCAGGATACACGCCAAAAAAGAAAGGTGCAAATGCCAGTTGATTATTTACTATCGTAAAATTTAACGCCACATGGTGCCCGCTGAATTTCCATCCCCATACACTGTCTTTACCAGGGTTTCCATAAACAGCTGCATAGTAATTTTCAGGAATACGGATCGGATTATTCGGCTCCAGCTCTTTTAATAAATATTCAAAACTCATGATGCTTTGTGTTCTGGTATAACCCTCGTTGCTTAAGTAGGCTTTCATCAAAGTATACAGGTACTGTTTTTGATTACTGTCAAGGTCCTTTACACAAACACCATAACGTGCAACCATGGCAGCAGGAAGATAATGCCATTCGTAACGGTTCATTTCATCAAATGGAAATACAGCTTTTTTACTTTGCACATCATTTAAAGAATTTACAAAAGCCGTTGCTTTGGCAGAGCCGGAATTGTTGCCATCAATATTTTGTGCCGCTAAAGAAAAGGGCAACAATAAAAGCAGAAGCAGTTTCATTATTTTATTTTTTGTTGTTACAGGTAGCATGTTAAATTATTTAGTTGCTGAGGATTTTCCACCGGTTATAGTTGCCCTGTGCTGATAGTAATACAATACGCATCTTCTTAATTGCTCAGGCAATACAATGATTGGGTTGCCGCTGCTGTATATTTCACCTGTCCGTTCATTGGGATTAAAATCTTTGGCACATAAAATATCGTATACTTTAAAAAGCCTGACACGCAAAAAATCAATTACATATCTCCTGCGAACCAGGATACTGCTGAACACTTCACTTTTTTTGCGGGTTTTAATACCGATACAAATACCAAATGTTCGGGTATCATCGATACTTAAATTTTTTACCAGCATAGTTTTTAAATCAAGCGCTTCAATAGAATTATCTTCTACCTGGAAGTTTAGTTCGTTGGCTGCATGCCGCATATTTATCTGAAATTCTTCCAGCAATAAGTTCCATTTTTCTTTGTCTTTTTCTTCAATTCCTTTTATAAGAATTGTTTTCCAGTTGGTACTGCAAAGCTGCTGGATACCCGTACTCATGCACAACTTACACAATTTCATTAAAAACCGCACACTAAATAATTCATCCCTTCGGTAAACACCCAGCCAGTACTTTTCTTTGTAACGGTTAAGTCCCTCATAATAGGGCAGGTTAAAGGGAGGCAGCACTACAGGGCTTTCTGCAGGTTGTATGGTAAAACTATTATTGTTAAATAAGGCAAACAATTCGTCGCCATTGGCCAATTCGGTATCAATAAATTTATCGGGATGCTGCAGAATAAGTGCCTCAATAGTTTTTGTAACAGCAGCAATACTATCGGTATGGCAAAGCATGTTCCATTCGTAAATAACATTTGTTTTAGGGAACCGGATAATTAAATACCAAAAATTGGGCAATGAAGGGGTGGCTATCCAGTTAATATTTCCTGTAAGGATGGGTGTAAAACTCTGGTTACTGTCGCAGACGTTGATCTTTACCAGTGGTAAATAATCTATCGAATTTAACACCCTCGCATAAATCGTTTCGCTTAACCAGGTATCCCCGATAAAAACATCTTCGGCAGGGTATGAACTGCATATATTGGGATGTTTACAGTGATCTATCTCATAAGCAATCTGTAAAGTATCCAGTTCTGCCGTAAAGGCATTTACATTATAATGCTCCATGTCTATCAGTAACTGCTGCCTCAAACCAAAATGAACTTCTCTTACTTTTACCTTCGTTGCTGCCAGCAAAATATTATACAAATCGGCAGGTGCAACGATACCACCGCGAAAGTTTATGAAGATTGTATTTATCATATACCAAACATACAAATAAAATAAAACATATGGTTAGCAATGTAACCATGGTAATTTCTCCGACAGTTCCCAATGCATAGCTAATCTTTTTAAATTAATTGAATTTACTCCAGGACTAACCTTCATGAATGCGATGTTACAGAGAAGATAAACACATTTTGCTTATTACCACATTCGCATTCCGCACTTATTATTTATTTATAAAAGTTATTGGCTGTCTTCGGTAAGCTTTTAGTGTTTTACCGTTTTGAAAAGCGGGTGTCCATAGCGGGGAATCCTGTATTACTTTAATAGCAGCCTCATCCAATACAAACTCTACAGATTTTTCCATATGGATATCGTCAGTATTCCCATTAGTATTAATCATAAAATCTACAATAACCACTCCTCCGTTCACCGATTCGATGCCAGCCCCAGCGTCCAAATGTTTTTCAAGATAAACTCTCCAGTCTTTTTCATTCTGATTAAAAACAGCTTCCCGTTCATCCCCATAAACTGTTGAATCCTTTTTATCAAGAGTGTCTTTGACATCAGGATCAATTAAAACTCCTTTTTCATAACGTTCTGTTTTTATTACTTTACCCATATCATTTAAATAATTCCAATTGCCGGTTTTAAGGTTATCAGCATAATAGCCTTTTACACTAAGGTTTCCTTTCTTTGTGTATTTAAAGGTTCTTCCGCTTAACACAGTTAAGGTAGAATCTGAATAAGTTCTAAGTTGAATTATTGGGCCGCGTAAGACATATTCAATACGTTCAAACACACCGCCGGGATAATTTTTTATAACAATAAAATTATCAGCTTTTTTTATATCTTCAGTAATACCATTTTTACCTACCAAAACAATATTTACAATTTGCTGTGCATGTAAAAAAGATATTCTACATAATAAAATCACCAGCATAAAAAACAACCTGGTAATATTTTTTTTATTTTTCATTCCCTGTTTTTTTGCCCAAAATAAAGAAATAAATATAAATGACTGTTGCTTTTTAAAGTGAAGGTTCCTATTCTGTTAATCAGCAACCGGCATTTTAATAACTATAGTAAGAATATAATTGTAGCAATAAAAGAAATATTACAATCTGCGATATAAGAATTTTAGTTAACATATACACAGGGTGATATAATGCTGCGAATAATTTTGCGTTAAGTCAATAAACCGTATTTTTGTGATCTAATTTTATTGCATGTCCAAAATCATTTTATTAGCCTTCGTTTTGTTTGCAGTCCAGGTAAAGGCGCAAACAGTATTACCCGGAAGTCTTTTGGGGTATAATCAAAGGGCAAACTTTGCAAATGATATGCACCTGGGTGACAGTCTTTCAAAAAAGAAATGGTCTTTTAACAGATATATTGGCCTCTCCACCAGCTTTATTTTTTTTAGGGGCGGCAGTGCTGCCATTTTTGAAGCTCCCATTGGTTTGCAGGTAAACCGCAGGCTAAACAATAATTTGTACGCCTTCGCTAATGTATCCATTGCGCCGGCTTATATTTCCTTCAACCAGCCTTATGGCAATGCTGCTTTTAATAAAGGCAATCTAAATAATGGCTTCAACGCAAACAACCTCAATATGTATTCAAGCGCTTCGTTGGGGCTTCAGTATATTAATGACGCCAAAACATTTTCTATCTCCGGAAGCATCAGTGTGGAAAGAAGCAATTATCCGATGGCTCCGGTTTACCCTGCTGCTACTGATATAAAGCCAAAGGCTATCCCTGCCTACTAATAAAAAAATGAGTTAATTAATGGAATTATTTAAGTGCAGTTTGTGCTTAAGGAAACCAGTACCGGGCTATTAAATGAAATGATATAGAAATACAACATCCCCGGCAAAAGCATGTTTTTGCTGATCCTTAATTTCTAATTGAATGAATAATGTTGCCTTGGTAACACCTCTTAAATTAATGATAGATGAGAGTGAAACCCTGCACCTGACCTGGCTGTCAACAACCACCGCCTGCCCAAACTTAATATGCTCAATTCCATAATTTACTTCCATCTTAAGATTTTGAACATCTACAATTTGTTTCCAAAAAAAAGGAACAAGAGAAAGTGTAAGATATCCATGTGCTATTGTTGCTTTGAAGGGGCTTTCGGTTTTAGCTCTTTCGGGGTCCGTGTGTATCCATTGGTGATCCAGGGTGGCATCCGCAAATTGGTTAATCTGTTCCTGGGTAATTGTATGCCAGGGCGAAACACCTAATTCCTTACCCGTGTATGCTTCAAATTCTTGATGACTTTTTATTACTATCATATTTGGCAAGGTATAAAATTATTGGAATATAAAAGAGGAATGGAATTAAGAAAATAAAAAAGTATTTATAATTATTTTTCTGATTACAATTTGTACTGGCGTGTTCTGAAAAAGTTGACTATCTGGTTTTATTTACCCAAAAAATACATCTTCATCAACCCCCTGTTTTTTACCTGAATCTCTCCCCTGTATTCACAGTCAAATTCATCTTTTATTTCGTTGTAGGTAGTTTCTGACATATTCACTCTTCCAGTCTCCGACATTGATTCCATCCGTGACGCAATATTTACTGTATCGCCCCAGATATCGTATTGCCATTTTTTTATGCCAACAATACCAGCTACCACCGCCCCTGTGTGTACACCAATTCTTATTTCAAAATGGATAAGATTATCCTCGGATTTCAGCTCGCTGTTTACGATATCTATCATTTCCTTTGCAGCATTTATAATATTCCTGGCATTTGTTTGATTTGCTGTTGGCAGGCCACAGGCGCACATGTAGGAATCACCAATTGTTTTAATTTTCTCAAGCCCGTACTTTGTGATAATAGCGTCAAATTCTTTAAAATAAAAATCGATACTCTTTACTAACTGTTCCGGTTCCAGGTACTCAGCTAATTTTGCAAATTCTTTAAAATCGGTAAATAATACGGTAACCTTATCAAATTTTTTGGCAGCCACTTTTCCATTTTGCTTTAATTCCTCCGCTGTTTCAAAGGGTAAGATATTAAGCAGGAGTTTCTCTGATCTTTTTTTCTCCTTCTTAATAGCATTGTAATACCAGTACAAAGTGAGTAGTAATATTGCACCCAAACCAAGAATAGTGAAAAGCGAAATAACAATATTATGCTGATTTTTTTTTTGCTGGTTAAGTAAGTTCACTTCTGCCTGTTTTTGAGATACTTCGAAATCCGTGCGGAGGTTTGCCTTATTTTGTACAGATTTGATGTTATTAAGACTGTCTCTGTAGGCAATATGATTTTTGTAATATTTGTAGGCTTCTCCAAACTTACCGGATTTTTCATAGAGCGCCGAAAGTTGAAGGTTTGCTGTACTTATTTGTTCCTTTAAACCTTGACTGGTTGCCAGTTGCAGACTTCTATTTGCAGAGTTGATTGCTGCAGGCAAATCATTCTCTTTAACATAGATATTAGACAAGTATATCAGGTATTCCGAAATAGGCGAATAATCCTGCAGTTCTTCAAGCATCCTGATAGCTTCATTGATATTTGCTTTTGCCACGGCATTCTTTTCTTGTGCTGAATACACCATACCTGTATTGCCAAGGCTGTAGGCCTTTCCATATAAGTAATTTGCTTTTTCAAAAATTATTCCTGATTCCTTGAAATATAAAAGAGCGGAATCGTACTTTTTGTTTTTAAAGTAATCATCACCCGCATTTAAAATGGCAGTACCAAATGAAACTGCGTCACCAGTCTCCCGAAGGGTTGCAATCGCTTTATTGTAGTAAACCATTGCATTTTGATGATCATCTGTAATAGAATAAATATCAGCAATTGCCATATAAAGCGACCCCTCACCTTTTATATAGTGAGCTTTAATAGCTGCATTCACACCTTTGAAATAAGCATCCAGCGCCTCGTTCCAATTACCCAATAACCTATTCTTATTTCCCTTTTGAAGATAGCCACTGGACAGGTATTTATTATTATCTTTTAGCTTTGAAAAAGCTATCAATTCCTCAGCGTATTTTAAAGATAAATTGAGATCATTTATTTCATTGAAAGATAAATTTTTAAGTAATTCAAATTTTACGGAATCTGTAAGGTTACCTTTCTGATAAATTTTTACAAGGCCATCTGCAACACGCTGATCCTGGGCAGCACTGCTTAGGTGTTGAAAAAAAAAGGCTGCTATTATGCAGACTTTAAAAATATGTTTTAAGGATTTCAATTATGAATTGGCTTGTAATTTTGGATCAATGGTATAAGCTTTTTGCAAAGCATTTTTGCCCTTTCGCAAAACAAAAAAATTAATTGAATAAGATTCGACCTCCTTTTTTAAAGATCTCACATCCCTTACCCTGGATATCACTCTTCCCAAGCTTCTGCCAAGAGCAATTGAATGAAAAAAATAGTTACTGCGCCCCTGCCCTTTTTGCATAATACTGTCAATAAGAACTTCGTACCCCTCGTCTTCAGACTCAGCCTTCCAACGCACATTCTTACCAATGTAAACCTGCGATGTGAAACAATTTACACCAGCATTGGTAAAACCATTATTATTGTCTGATAATATACATAAGGCTTCAACCTCATCAATTGTTGGGTTCGCAATATTAAACAAGGTTTTAGCCTTAACACTTAATACAATATTTACTTGCTTTTTTTCTATAATTATATTTTTTTCCATAACCTTATTTTTAAAAATACCTTAGTAAATTAACCGTAATAAATATAAAAAGAATTTCCAGTAAGTCATAATATAAAGTATGTTATTTTTTTAATGGCCGCAAAACTTCCGTCTGTGGCAGATAACTACAATAAAAGGAGAGCTTTACTACTTTTTAATTTTTTTAAAAATCCTATTTCATATATCCAATACCCGCCAATACGGCTTCAACATCCCAAAACAATATTTTCTATTTTTAAAATATGTTTTTACATTCGGTGAATGAAGTATGCTTCCAAACCCCTTCAATCTTTTATCGAGGACTTTAAGCTTACCAATCCTTCCGGCGCTGATTGCTTTGAAGCTACAATTGATTTTATCATTGGCGGTGTAAATATTAAACTGCAAAGCGAAGTACATATCGTAACCAGCTATCCCGGAAAAAACGGCATCGTATATTTATTGAGCAGGAATATCAGCATTGAAGAATTACCTACTATGTTCGACGCAGATAAAGAGTCTTTTGAATATATCGCCAATAAAAATTTAAGGATAGAGGGAGTACACCATAAAGCGGGTAATTATGTTCTCTTTATCAGCCCTGAAAGTATTATAGTTACACCGTGATATTATTACACCCTTTTTATTTCCCCAATAAAATACCATGCCATTTGCCATTAATTAATTTCCATTAACACACTCAACAAATATTTACACATGAATTTGATTGCCCTTACTTTTGTAAAAAATAAATTCACATGCAATTTGTATTGATATTACATAATCTTGTTCGTTGGGCCGTTTTGTTTTTCGGCTTATGGACTTTATTGAACGGTATAACCGGCTATTTTGGTAAAAGAAATTATACAGTAAATGATAACCGCAGTAATTTGTTTTTTATGATCAGTTGTGATATTCAGTTATTGCTGGGACTAATACTTTATTTTGTCAACGGGTGGTCTGCCAAATTAAAAGATTTGGGAAGCAATATGAAAGATCCCTACGTACGTTTTTTTACAATGGAACATTTAGTGATGATGTTATTAGCCTGGATATTGGTACATATTGGAAGGGCATCTGTAAAAAAAGCGGCTACCGATGCCGGTAAGCATAAAAAAATGTTGCTGTTTTTTGGTATTGCCATTGTGCTGATACTTGCTTCTATTCCCTGGCCATTTAGGGAAGCGATTGCGAGGCCTTTGTTTAGAGTAAACTGATTTTAATGGATAATTGATAATTTTTAATGGATAATGGTTGACGGGTATAAATATAAAACAGGTAATCATAAATTGAGGAAATATGAACTAAAAAATATTCATTGCAAAGCTTTTACAAATTTCTAAAGGTTAATGATTCAGCAGATAATTACAAATTGAACAAATTATCAATTATCCATTAAAAATTATCAATTAAAACTCCGATGGCGAAAGCTTTAACAAAAAAACTCCCGACAATTTTAATTACCAACGATGATGGCATTACGGCACCGGGTATACGCAATTTGGTAGAGGCTGTAAAGGGCCTCGGTAAAATAGTTGTTGTTGCCCCCGATAAACCACAAAGCGGTATGGGCCACGCTATTACCATTGGCCACCCATTGCGCATGAACAAGGTAGACATTTTCGAAGGTGTAGAAGCATGGCAAACAAGTGGTACACCGGTTGATTGTGTAAAGCTGGCTGTAGATAAAGTGCTGCACCGCAAACCGGATATCTGCCTCAGCGGCATCAACCATGGCGCCAACCACTCTATCAATGTAATTTACAGCGGTACCATGAGTGCTGCCATGGAAGCATCTATTGAAAGTATACCCAGTATCGGCTTTTCGTTAATGAGTTATAATTACGAAGCCGATTTTGCACCTGCAAGGCATTATGTAAGGGAGATTGTAAGTACCGTTTTAAAAAGAAAAATGGATAAACATCTTTTGCTGAATGTAAATATTCCTTCTGTTCCTTTAGAGCTTATAAAGGGTATTAAAATTTGCAGGCAGGCATATGCCAAATACGAGGAAGATTTTAAACAACGTAAAGATCCACATGGTAAAAGTTATTACTGGCTTACCGGTGCATTTGTAAATTTTGACAAAGGCCGTGATACAGATGTTTGGGCATTGGAAAATAATTTTGTAAGCGTAGTACCTGTTCAATTCGATTTAACCAACTATACCTTAAAAGCACAATTAGAAAAAACCTTTAAAATAAAATGATATTTAAAAAAGATGATATTAAGCTGGGTATCGTGCTTGGCTTTATTGCCCCATTGATTGGTGTACTGCTTTTTAAATTATATAAATTCAGTGTTTTTTCTTTTAAGGAAGTATTGCAATTTATGGTGGTTGAACCCGGGCACAAAACACTTTCTGTTGCATTAAGCCTTTCGCTGTTATTAAACGCCTTAATTTTTACCCTGTATGTAAATAGCGGAAGGGATAAAACAGCCAAAGGCATATTTATTACCACCCTGGTATATGGTGTAAGCGTATTGTTATTAAAAACCTTTGGATAAAATAATGCTATGGAAAATAATCCCTGGTTTAAAGATTGGTTTAACTCGCCTTATTATCACCAGCTTTATTTTAACAGGGATGAGCAGGAAGCGGCCACATTTATTGATGCATTAATTGATTACTTAAAACCATTACCCGGGGCCTCAATGCTTGATGTGGCTTGCGGCAAAGGCAGGCATGCTTATCACCTGGCTCAAAAAGGATTTGATGTTACTGGTATCGATTTGAGCGAAGACAGTATCAAAGAAGCGCTTTTACAGGAATCAGAAAACCTGCATTTTTATACGCATGATATGCGACTCCCTTTTTGGATAAATTATTTTAACTACGCCTTTAACTTTTTTACCAGCTTTGGTTATTTTGCTACAAGGCGGGAGCATGATAATTCTATACGTACCATTGCACAATCCGTAAAACCTGGCGGCTGTTTTGTAATGGATTATTTAAATGTGCATTATGCCGAAGACCATCTTATACACCAGTTTGATAAAGAAATAGATGGTGTAAATTATTTTATAACCAAATGGTTTGATGAAACCCATTTTTATAAAAAAATTACTGTAGAAGATGAGGCCCTGCACGAACCTTTGATTTACAGAGAAAAAGTTGCCAAATTTTCTTTGGGAGATTTTACGGAAATGTTTGCCTACCAGGGCCTGCAAATACAGGAAGTTTTTGGCGATTACACTTTTGGTAAATATGATGTAAAAAAATCACCAAGGTTAATTATGATTGCAAGGAAAAAATAATTATATAGCAATTCAATATTGTTCATTAAAATTTTCGCAATCGTAAAACATCCGCTGGTATAAGGTTCTAAGTCCACCTCATTCATCATATTGCCCTCCATTATATAGGATGGACTATCAATTTAATATTAATCCATTTTCGTGCAATTCAGTGTGACCTTATATTTTATCTGTTTTGCTGAATAAAAACTAAATGTAAAAGTGGAAGAACAAATTTTAAATTAAAGTTATAAAGTACCGCTCTTTCTCCTTCGGAGAAAGAGAAGGAGTATGAGGTCACACCAAATGCGGCAATTTGAATTACGCTCCATTCAAATTGGTATGTAGTTTAAAGCCAGCATAAAAAATATAAATATTTAAACCTGATTTTTTAATTCCTCTTATGTTGCCCAAAGGTTAAATAAATCAAAAAATTCACCAGGTTTATGTAATGCCCCTATTTATTCCATCTATATAACAAACCAATTCTTTTGGTCAAATAAAATACTACATCAACAAATTGTATCTTGTAATTAAACGCTCTACTATGTTTTTAAAAAAATTATTGTTCTTAGTCTTAGTAACAACAATCCTGGCAGATAAAATGATTGCACAAACAAACATCGATTATTCAAAAAACTGGAAAAAAGTAGAGGCTCTTGAAAAAAAAGGGCTTACAAAATCTGCTCTTGAAGAAGTGATGGTGATTTATAATCTTGCTTTAAAAGGTAATAACGATGCACAACAGATAAAAGCCGCCGTGTACCAAATAAAATACCGCAACATGATACAGGAAGATAGCAGGGAAAATAATATATTTTTTGTAGATACGCTGATTGCAAAAGCCAACGCACCTGCAAAAAATGTTTTACAAAGTATGCAGGCCGAAATGTTTTGGCAATACCTTCAAAACAACCGTTACAAATTATACGACCGCACCAGGCTCGCAGAAGAAAAAAGTAAAGACATCAGCACATGGAGTGCAGATAAGCTAAACAATACCATCAGTAGTTTATACAAAGCTTCACTTATCAATGAACGGCTTTTGCAATCCACTAAACTGGATGGTTTTGATGCCATTATTATTAAAGGAGAAAATACAAGGCAGTTACGCCCTACCCTTTTTGATTTTTTAGCTTTCAGGGCACTTGGCTATTTTATGAATGACGAAACAACGCTTACAAAACCTGCTTACCAGTTTACCATCGATAACCCGAAAGCATTTGCTCCGGCAGCAGAATTTGTAGCTGCTTCCTTTAACACAAAAGATACTGCTTCCTTACAATACAAAGCAATACTGTTATTACAAAACATTTTACAATTTCATTTAAAAGACAATAACCCGGATGCCTTGCTGGATGCAGACCTTATAAGATTGAGCTATGTAAACCAGCATGCCGTTACTGACGATAAAAGCAAATTATACGAGGCCGCCTTACAAAATATTGAAGAAAAATATAGCAGCAATCCGGCATCAGCACAGGCAATGTATTTAAGGGCATTATTGTATAATGAACGCGGGCAACAGTTTAACCCGCTCACCAACACAGCCAACCAGTATGAAATAAAAAGAGCAAAAGAATTATGTGAGTCGGCTTACAAAAAATTTCCAAAAAGTGAAGGCGGCATCAATGCACAAAACATGCTGCTGCAAATAGCACAACCCGCTTTGCAGCTTGAAACAGAAAAAGTAAATGTACCCGGTCAGCCATTCAGAACATTGGTAACTTATAAAAATGCAACCACAGTTTATTTCCGCATTATTAAAACATCCAGGGAAGAATTAAAAAAAATGGATAGAAGGGAATATGATAAATTATGGAAAAACATTGTTTCACTTCAGCCAATTATAAGCTGGAATGTTAACTTACCTGATCCGCAAGATTATCAAAACCATTCTACAGAAATAAAAGTTGATGCATTGGGTAATGGTGCATATTTTATTTTAGCAAGTCTTGATGCAAATTTTTCTTTACAAAAAAATATCATTGCCAGGCAATTAACCTATGTAAGCAATATAAGTTATATAAAAAATAATACCGGTGAATATTATGTGCTTAACAGGGACAACGGCCAGCCCTATAACAATGCACAGGTACAGGTTTGGCAAACAAAATACAATTATACAAAAAGCGAAAATGAAGGTATAAAAGCAGAGAATTATACAACAGATAAAAATGGTTTATTTAAATTAATAAAATCGAAAGAGTATAGAAATATCTTATTGCAAATAAAGGCTGGGGCAGATGAGCTTTTTTTAGATGAGAATAATTATACTGCTTATTACAACAGCTACCAACAATCTGAAATAATAAAACCTGTCACTTTTTTATTTACAGACCGGTCTATCTATCGCCCCGGGCAAACAGTTTATTTTAAAGGCATTGTTATAAAAAAAGGCAGCAGGTCAAATGAAACAGCCATCATTCCATCATTTGTTACAACTGTTCAGTTAAAAGATGCCAACAATCAAAAAGTTGGTGAAGTGCAAATGATAACGAATGAATTTGGTTCGTATCATGGCACATTTAAATTACCCGAGGGTTCGCTTAACGGCCAGTTTAGTTTGTACGATACAAGCACTAAAACTTCGCAATATTTTAGCGTGGAAGAATATAAGCGCCCTAAGTTTTTTGTAGAAGTACAAAAGCCAAAGGGTACTTACCGTTTATTAGACAGCATCTCAATTACCGGCTTAGCAAAAGCCTACGCAGGCAATAATATTGATGGTGCCAAAGTACAATACCGTGTTGTTCGTAAGGTCCGTTATCCCGTTTGGTGGGGCGGCTATTATCCAGCGTATGGAAGAAAAATAATACCCCCTGGAAGATCTGGCGAAGAAGTAGAAATTACCAATGGAGAAACGGTTACTGATATAAAAGGAGCATTCAATATCACTTTTAAAGCCTTACCCGATGAAAGCGTTGATAAGAAAAGCCAACCTACATTTTATTATGAAGTAAGCGCAGATATAACCGACATTAATGGCGAAACAAGAAGCGGCAATACTTCTGTAGCAGTGGCGTACCAGATGCTGCAACTGGATATTAATGTACCGGATAAGATTTCAATTGATAGTCTTAAAAATATTATTGTACGAACCACCAACCTTAATGGTATTGAAGAAAAAACAATCGCCACTCTTACCATACAACAATTAAAATCGCCGGCTAAAATTTTCAGGGAAAGGTATTGGAATCAGCCCGATCAGTTTGTAATGAGCAAAGATGAATATTATGGCTACTTTCCGTATGATGTTTATAAAAATGAAAATGAGGTAAAGAATTATGAGGCGGGAGAAACGGTTTTTGAAAAAACAGACAGCACAAATAGTCAATGGTCAATGGTCAATGGTCAATGGAAAGCAGGTTGGTACAGGATTACAGCAACAGCGAAAGACAAATATGGCGAAACGGTAAAAAGCGAAAAGTATATCCAGGTGTACAGTAATAAAAATGCAACTACTGATAACCCTGTAGAATTAAGGGTACAAAATAATGAAGCTGAACCGGGGCAAAAAATAAGTTACAATATTGCAACCGATTTTAACAGCGTGTGGTTGATTAATACGCTTACTAAAATTGATGAAGAAACTAAAACCAGTTCCCAGTCAATTACTAACAATCAGCCTTATAAAAATGAAATTACTATACTTGAAAAAGATCGTGGCGTCATGGCTGTTAGCTATGCATTTGTACAGCATAACCGTGTATACTGGGGCAATGAAAGTTTTAGTATTCCATGGAGCAACAAAGAACTATCCATTGACTACTCCACTTTTAGGGATAAATTATTACCGGGCAGTGAAGAAAAATGGACGGTAAAAATCAGTGGCAACAAAGGAGAAAAGGTTACAGCAGAAATGTTGGCAGCCATGTATGATGCCAGCCTCGACCAGTTTAAACCACATAACTGGGCTGCATTAAATATTTGGCCAACGTTATATACTTCACTTAACTGGACGGGAAATGGATTTGATGCAGTCAATTCAGAAGAATATGAAAGAAATGAGAATGATTATTTAAGCCTTCCTGAAAAAACTTATGACCAATTACTATTTGCCAATAACAGCGATTTGAATGATGTAATAGTAACGGGATATGCAGCTGTAAAAAGAAAAGATGTGACAGGAAGTGTTTCGGAAGTAAGAGTAGCTAATGCAGCACCGCAAATATCTCAAGATAAATTCACTCTTAATAAAAGTGCAAAAAAGGAAGAACTAAAAGAAGGCGAAATAATTGAGCAAGACTCTGTAGTATTAACAGTAAATAATCAACAACAAACAATAAATCAACCACAAATCCGCAAAAATTTTAATGAAACAGCATTCTTTTTTCCTGATTTAAAAACAGATGCTGATGGCAATACAAGTTTTTCTTTTACCATGTCTGAAGCATTAACCCAATGGAAACTGATGACCTTTGCGCACACAAAAAATTTAGCAAGCGGCTACTCAGAAAAAACAACAGTAACACAAAAACCATTAATGGTACAACCCAACGCACCGCGTTTTTTAAGAGAAGGTGATGCCCTTGAGTTTAGTGCCAAAATTGTAAACCTAAGT
The DNA here is from genome assembly GCA_025362235.1 of Ferruginibacter sp. Lineage (GTDB taxonomy): Bacteria > Bacteroidota > Bacteroidia > Chitinophagales > Chitinophagaceae > Ferruginibacter. Next base: position 20,441 of record JANYGZ010000007.1, read on the forward strand.
GATAAAGAAATAACCGGCACCACACAATTGGAATTACTGGATGCTGCAACTGGTAAACCGGTTGATGGCTGGTTTAAAAATATATTTCCTACACAATATTTTACCGTAGGAACAGGGCAAAGTGCAGCCGTAAAATTTCCCATGGAAATACCTTTCAATTTTAACTCCGCGATGACTTACCGCATAGTAGCTAAATCTTCAGATACAACAGCAAATAGCAATGGCTTTTCCGACGGTGAAGAAATGGCCATACCTGTTTTAACCAACAGAATGTTAGTAACAGAATCGATGCCTATTAATCTTCGCAATCAAACAACAAAGAATTTTACTTTCGAAAAATTATTGAACAGTGGTAACAGCCAAAACATTACTAACCAGGCGCTTACAGTAGAATACACCAGTAACCCCGCCTGGTATGCAGTGCAGGCTTTACCATATTTAATGGAATACCCATACGAATGTGCGGAACAAACTTTTAACCGTTACTATGCAAATACTTTGGCAACTTATGTAAGTAACAGCATGCCTAAAATTAAAGCCATTTTTGATAAATGGCGCACAATAGATACAGCTGCATTATTAAGCAACCTGCAAAAAAATGAAGAATTAAAATCAGCGTTATTGCAGGAAACCCCGTGGGTGTTGGCGGCAGAAAATGAAAGTGAACAAAAGAAAAATATTGCCTTATTGTTCGACATGGTAAAGATGAGTAAGGAAACAGATAAGACTATCGCCCAGTTAAAAGATATGCAAAGCAGCAATGGTGGTTTTGTATGGTTCAAAGGCGGCGCCGATGACCGTTACATCACCCAATATATTATCACCGGTATTGGTCATCTTAAAAAGTTGAACGCTTTATCAGGCAACAATGCAAATCAGCTAAAAGATATTATGGGTATTGCCAATAAAGCTATTCCTTATCTTGATAAAAAAATTAAGGATGACTATGATAATCTTATTAAACATAAAATAAACCTTAAAAATAATACCCTAAGCAACGCCGCTGTTCAATACCTGTACATGAGAAGTTTCTTTACAGAAACTTTCATTGCACCATCTGTGCAAACTGCGTATAACTACTACCGCGAGCAGGCAAAAAAATATTGGTTAAGCAATAGTAAATACATGCAGGCCATGATTGCATTGGCATTAAACCGCAGCCAGGATAATACAACACCAAAAGCCATCATCAGGTCTTTAAAAGAAAATGCTATCAGCAATAATGAATTGGGCATGTACTGGAAAGAATGGACAAATGGCGGCTATTATTGGTACCAGGCTCCCATAGAAAGCCAGGCAATAATGATTGAAGCATTTACAGATATCGATAAAAATATTGCAACAGTAAATGACCTTAAAACATGGCTGTTAAAACAAAAGCAAACACAAAACTGGGGAACCACAAAAGCCACTGCAGAAGCATGTTATGCACTATTAATACCCACTATCCAAAAGGGAGATATGAGTACTTCCATTTTAAATGCAGAACAGGAAGTGACTATCAATTTGGGAAATACAACTATTAAGAGTACCAATAATAAAACAGAAGCAGGTACAGGCTATTTCAAAAAAACAATTGAAGCAAAAGACGTAAAGCCCGAAATGAGAAATATTAAGGTTACTGTAAGCTCTTCTCAAAATTCTTCTTTAGCTGCAGAAACATCATGGGGAGCAGTTTACTGGCAATATTTTGAAGACCTTGATAAAATAACTTTTGCAGAAACACCATTAAAGCTTACCAAAAAATTATTTGTAGAAAAAAATACAGATAAAGGTCCTGTTTTAGAAGCAATTACAGATGGAGTTGAATTGAAAGTGGGCGATAAAGTAAAAGTGCGGATAGAACTAAAAGTAGACAGGGAAATGGAATATGTACATATGAAAGATATGCGTGCAGCCTGCATGGAGCCTGTAAATGTTATTAGTGAATATAAATGGCAGGGCGGCTTGGGTTATTACGAAACTACCAAAGATGCAAGTACAAATTTCTTTTTCGGCCAGTTGCCAAGGGGCAGTTATGTATTTGAATACCCCCTATTTGTAACAATTGCAGGTAATTTCAGTAATGGCATCACCACTATTCAGTGCATGTATGCGCCGGAATTTACAAGCCATAGTGAAGGAATAAGGGTGCAAGTACAAGCCCCCTAAATCCCCCAAAGTGGCACTTGTTATAGTTCACAATTAAAAGATTATGCTCATTTTTGCAGGGTTTTGAGACATTGTTTCAATGCTCTGCCTCATTCTGGTGTAGCCGATTTGAAAATATTATCAATTATCCATTACCAAATTATCCATTAAACCCTTACCTTTGCAGCCCCGTAGACAATTGTATACGGAATTAAACAATTTTTTAAACTATAAATCAGGGAAAATGAACAACTACGAATTGATGGTGATTTTTACCCCGGTGCTGTCTGAAGAGGAATTTAAAGCCGCTCAGAAAAAATTTGCTTCATTTGTTACAGACAATGGCGGCGAAGTTTTGCACACCAATCCCTGGGGACTAAAATCACTGGCCTATCCTATTGCCAAAAAGACCACCGGTCTTTATTGGGTAATGGAGTATTCAGCGCCAACCATCTTCAATGAAAAGTTGAAAACTCAACTTTTACGTGACGAATCTGTTATGCGTCACATGTATACTGTACTCGATAAATACGCCGTCGATTACAACACCAAAAAGAGAAGTGGCGGAAAATATTCACCAACAGAAAAAGCGGAGGCATAAATCATGGCAAAACCAAATGAGATAAAATATCTTACAGCTATCAAGGCTGAAAAGCGCCCAAAGAAATATTGCCGCTTTAAAAAAATGGGTATCCATTATATTGATTATAAAGATGCCGATTTTTTAAAAAAATTCCTGAACGAACAAGGTAAATTATTACCCCGCCGTTTAAGCGGAAACTCTTTAAAGTTTCAGCGTAAAGTGAGCGATGCAGTAAAAAAAGCCCGTCAAATGGCTATTTTACCCTACGTTACAGATCTATTGAAATAAAATTTTTCACCACCCTAATCTTTATAAAAGGAGAAAGTCCCGATATAATCGGGATTGGGTAAAAATGCAAACAACATGCAGGTAATATTAATACAGGATGTAAATAATCTTGGCGGTACCAACGAATTGGTAACAGTAAAAAATGGTTACGGACGTAACTTTTTAATTCCTTCTAAATTAGCTATTGAGGCAAGCCCCGGTAATCTTAAACAAAGGGAAGAAAAAGTAAAACAACAGGCTAAAAAAGAAGCTAAATTATTAGCTGAATTGAATAGCGTAATTGCTGTTTTAACAAATGGCCCATTAAAAATTGGTGCTAAAACCGGTACAACAGGTAAAATTTTCGGTAGCGTAACTTCGGTTCAGATTGCCCGTGCAATTAAAGAACAAAAAGGCTACGAAATAGACCGCCGCCGTATCTCCATCCTGGACGATGTAAAAGAACTGGGTACATTTAAAGCAAAAATTGATTTTGGTAACGGTAACGAAACTGAGGTTGAATTTGAAGTAATTGCTGAATAATTGTATTGTAAATATTTACTGATCCGCCCTTGTTAAAAGGGCGGATTTTTTTTGCCAAAACTTTTAATGGCTATAAAAGCACACAATTGTTTTTCTTTGCCTTTTATTACTACTTACACACCATTTTAAAACTGTTCAAAATGCTATCCAAATTAAAAAAAAATTTTACTTCTGCAGGTATAGCCGTTTTTTTTGTCAGTATTATTTTTACTGATTGTAATGGCAAAACAAAAGCTCTACCTTCAGCCAACGATACCATTCCAAAAATTCCCGCAAAAGACATGGGTATTAAAGGAAGCTTTAGCGCACAAACAAAAATTACATTTGATAGTATACTTATAAAATCCTTCCTTGACAGCTTCCCAAAATTCAAAACATTTCAAAAAGACATTTCTAGTTTTTATAAGGGCAGAAATTATGCCTATGCATGGTATGATGATAGCGGAATGATAGAACCTGCCACCAATCTATACAACCGCATCCAAAATATAGCTGATGAAGGTGTACTAAATCCTGTTCCCTATAAAACTGACTTTACAACCTTAATGGAAACAGAAGAGGTATCTGATTCCATCTCGACAATGATAGAGCTGATGCTTACTTCGCAATATTTAGCCTATGCAAAAAATGTATGGCAGGGATTGAATGAAAAACAATTATTGACCTTAGATTGGTTTTTACCACGCAAAAAAATAACGAGTCAGCAATTGCTGGATTCTCTAGTGAGTGGAAATAATATATTAGAGAATTCGCCAGTTTTCAAGCAATATAATTTGCTGAAAGAATATTTAAAAAAGTACAAACTTATACAGGCAAAAGGTGAGCTGGTAACAATTAAAGCTGATAAAAAAACATACCACATGAATGATTCATCCGCCATCATTTTAGCCATCAGGGAGCAGCTTTTTTTATTGGGCGACTTAGCTGCAAATAATCAATCTGCCATATTCGATATTGAACTACAAAATGGCGTAAAAAGTATGGAGCGCCGGTTTGGATACAAAGAAGATGGTATTGTAAATACAGCACTTCTTGCGGAATTGAATCATCCAATTGAAAAAAGAATTGAAGAAATAATATTGAATATGGAACGCTCCCGGTGGATTCCGGTTCAGTTAAACAACAATTATCTTGTTGTAAATATCCCTGAATATAAACTGCATGTTTACGAAAACGACAGTTTGGCCTTTAGTATGAATGTAGTGGTTGGCAAAAACCAGCATAAGACGGTAATTTTTAATGGCGAAATGAAGTATGTGGTATTTAGCCCTTATTGGAACATTCCTGCAAGCATCTTAAAAAATGAAACATTGCCTGCCATTAAAAGAAATCCCAATTACCTGGCAAAGCACAATATGGAATGGAACGGTGGAAATGTGCGGCAAAAACCAGGGACAAATAATTCTTTAGGATTAGTAAAATTTTTATTTCCGAATACACATAGCATTTATTTACACGATTCACCCGCCAAGTCGTTGTTTAATGAAGATAAAAGAGCATTCAGCCATGGTTGTATACGTTTAGCGGAACCAAAAAAGCTGGCTCAATACCTTTTAAGAAACGATCCTAAATGGACAGAAGAAAAAATTACAGCCGCTATGAATAGTAAAACAGAACAATATGTAACACTTAAAGATACTATTCCGGTTTTCATTGCTTATTTTACTGCATGGGTTGATAAGGAGGGGAAAATAAATTTCAGAAACGATGTTTATAACAGGGACAGCCGTTTGGCCAAAATGATAATGGAAAACCCCGGTTTATGATTTTTACTGAAAATTGTTGTTTTTTTAAATAAATAGTTACATTTGTAAGGCTATTAATGGTTTTAGTATTTCGTCGCTAGCTGATAGATGTCTTTTTAGAAGGTTGTTTTCAGTTCATTGTACCCGCTAAGTCATTAAAGTTATTATTTAATTTTAAAAAGTTTTTACAATGAACATCTATGTAGGAAATCTCAGTTGGACAATGACGGATGAAGATTTAAGCAATCTCTTCACTCAGTATGGTACTGTTACCAGTGCTAAAATTTTAAAAGACAAAATGAATGGCCGCAGCAAGGGTTTTGGTTTTGTTGAAATGGACGACGCAGAAGCAGCTAAAACTGCTATTGCCAGTTTAAACGAAAACGAAGTACAGGGCCGTAAATTAATCGTTAACGAATCGCAGCCACGCACAGAAGGTGAAGGCGGCGGTGGTTATAAAAAACGCAGCTTCGGCGGCGGAAGTGGCGGCTACAAGAAAAGTGGCGGCAGTGGTTACGGCGGTGGTGGTGGAAGAAGCGGCGGCAGTGGTGGTTACGGCGGAAGCGGCGGCGGTGGCAACAGAAGCGGCGGCAGCGGCGGCGGTTACAACAGAGATTATTAATCAATTTAACACCCGATAAAAAATTAAATCCTTCACTTTTGGTGAGGGATTTTTTATGCAAACTTATCAGTAATTATTAAAATGAAAAGTGAAAGCGAAATTATTGAGCAAACAAAAAAATGGATTACCGGTGTAGTAATCAGTTGTAATTTTTGTCCATTTGCTGCAAAGGAAGTAAAACAAAATTCCATTCATTACCAGGTAGAAAATAGTACAGATAAAGCAGCATGCCTGCAGGCATTTTTGCAGGAATGCACCCGGTTAGATGAAGAGGAAAATATTGTAACTACTATGCTGATTTTGCCAAATGGGTTTGAACAATTTGATGATTATCTTGACCTGCTGGCAGGGGCTGAAACCTTACTGGAAGAAAATAATTACGAAGGCGTTTACCAGGTAGCCAGCTTTCATCCCCAATATATTTTTGGCGGTGCACCGATAAATGATGCCGCCAATTATACTAACAGAAGTATATACCCAATGTTACATTTATTAAGAGAAGAGCAGATAGAACAGGCGCTTGAACGTTATCCCGATCCAGAAAAAATTCCTGACAACAATATTTATTTTGCCCGTGAAAAAGGGGTGCAATACATGAAGATGCTGAGAGACGCCTGTTTGTAGTGATGAGTTATAAATTATCAGTTATGAGTTGTTACCACTCCACACATTTTTCATTCTTCATTTTTAATTCACTCATATTCTCTTCAACCAGCCGGTAATGCTCATCCTTGGCTTATTGGCCAATAATACTTCATGCTCCATTTCATCGCTTTTAAAGAACACGGCTTTTTGTGCAGTGGGCGAAATAGTTTGCGCTTCACCATTTTGATATACTACCAGTTGCCCCCCATCGGCAGCAACCCAATCATCATTTAAATAACATATCAGTGAAAATTTTCTGTTATTATCTGTTTTAAACTGGTCCTTATGTTTTTTATAAGCACTCCCCTGTGCATACACCGCATAATGAAATTCGTAATCGTTTATGCCGGTATAACAGGTATTGTTAAGGTGGCCGATAAAACCTTCTACCCTTGTTAAAAATTCCTGCTCAATAGTGTTGCTATTTTTTTTATCCATCCAGTATATTTTATCACCCCGCATTTGCTGTGTGTTATCGGCGATTGCATCATTGCCAATACCTGCATATTTCATTTGTTCATGCTCCTGTAATTCGTGAATATTCTGCTGAAGATTATTTGATAAATTTTCAGATAAAAAGTTATTGGTAATACCCACATAGTTATTTATAAAACTGTTGATGAGTATATCAAATTGTTGCGGCATTATTTTTTGTTTGACAGTAAGTTTTTTGTTTCACACAAAGTAACAAAGGATACAAAGATAACAACGTTGTGTACTTTGTTTTTCGTTGCGAACTTTGTGTGAAACAATTTTAGCAATCACTTCATTTTGTAATCTCTGTAATAACCTTGCCCACACAACCATTGGGCATTTGAATTTTTAACATTGCTGAAACTGTAGCAGCAATATCAGTCATATAGATTTCACGGCTGGTATTACCATGCGGAACGCCCCATCCAAAAAACAACAAAGGAATATGCGAATCATAAGGGTTCCATAAACCATGGGTAGTGCCTTTGGAAAATCCATCAAAATATCCGGGTTTAAATGTAAACTGTATATCACCACTTCGTTTTGGATTGTACCCATTTGCCATCATTGTTTTTTGTGGCTCAGGAATATTTGCCAGCATCAATTTTTCTGTTTCAAATGCATTCAGGATATATGCTTTTTGTTTCAGTAGCTTTATCACTTCATTTACAATTGCAGTCCGGTCCTTTCCTTGCTTTTCTATCTCGGTAAAATTTAAATACACCTGATAATTTTGTACAGACAATACCACGTTTTTTATACCAAACTTTGTTTCAATTAGCTGGTTAATATCTTTGGTAATATCAGTATTATTAAAATTACCGCCAGGTATTTTATGCTCAGCTAAAAAAGCAGGCACATGGGCAACACCGTGATCGGCGGTTAAAAAAGCCAGGTAATTCCCTTTTCCGAGTGTTTGATCAAGCCATTGTAAAAAATCAGCTATATCCCTGTCCAGCCGTAAATAAGCATCTTCCATTTCAATTGAATTAGGTCCAAAAGTATGCCCGATATAATCCGGTGAAGAAAGACTGAGCGTTAAAAAATCAGTAACGGTATTACTACCTAGTTTTTCATTTTCAATGGTCTTTTTTGCAAAATCAAAGGTGAAAGTGCTGGCATAAGGTGTGGTTCTAAAAGAGGCATATTTACTTTCACGAATGGTAGGTAATTTATGCGGAAAAGTAACAGTTTTTTCGCCCATGATACTTGCCTCATAAGGCATCTCATCCCCTGTACTAAGGTCGTATTGCGCAATTGGTAATAGCGTGTTCCAATCCTTACTCATATAAACACTTGCCATGTCCTTTGCATTAAAGTCTTTTACCCAGGCAGGAAGGTCTGTCATATAATAAGTACTGCTAATCCACTTACCCCCTAAATCATCATACCAGTAAGCAGCGTTGGCGCTATGCCCTGCCGGCAATATAGCTCCCCTGTCTTTTATAGCAATACCGATTACTTTGCTTTTAAAATTGTTGCTTAATCGTAGTTCATCAGTAATAGTAGTAGTCCACATATTTTCGGGGCTCATTTTACCGGCATCACTTTTATTGCCGACTGTATTTACTGTACTATCGTCCGTACAGTACACATTTGCATTGAGTGTTTTATCAAACCAATAATTTCCTACCATACCATTTATCGCCGGCACACTTCCTGTGTAAATACAGCTGTGGCCGGGTGCAGTATAAGTAGGTGTATATGGAGTAAATGTATTATCGCAACTAAAGCCTTCTGCAATTAAGCGTTTAAATCCATTAACAGTATATAAATTGTTAAAGCGGTATAAATAATCCCAGCGCATTTGGTCTATTACAATACCTATCACCAATTTTGGTTTTGGCAGTGCTTGTGTGGCTGCTGTATTTGCAACAGATGTTTTTGCTGATTGCGCATTTACCGAAATGCCCAATAATAATAGTAGAGAAAAAATAAAAAATAATTTACGGGTCATATAATTGCTTTTTGTAAAGATACTTTTAAGTATTGCAAAAAAATGATTTAGCATGTTGTGCAATGGTTATATGTTTTTGACAGCAATACCTTAAATTTGCAGCCAAACTTTACCTGTTATCTTAAATATAAAAGTATTGTGTACTAAAGCTTGTTGCTAATTGGTATACAGTAAAAGAGGGTGATGCAACGATGCTGAACAGCAAACTGGTGCCCGGACAAAAAAATATTAAAACGAGCATTTAATTATGGCAGATGTTTTTGAAAAATTAGTAAAAGATGGTGGGCCGATTGGCCAGCATATGGACAGGGCACATGGTTATTTTGCTTTTCCAAAATTAGAAGGAGAATTAGGGCCGCACATGAAATTCAGGGGTAAAGATGTATTGGTATGGAGCCTCAATAATTACCTTGGATTGGTTAATCATCCGGAGATAAGAAAAGTAGATGCCGAAGCTGCGGCCAAATATGGTATGGGTAACCCGATGGGTGCCAGGATGATGAGTGGTAATACCAGCAAACACGAAGAACTGGAAAAAGTAATCAGCGAATTTGTGAGCCGGGAAGATACGATGCTGTTGAATTTTGGTTACCAGGGTGTGGTAAGTTGTATTGATGCATTGGTAAACCGCCGCGATATAATTGTGTATGATGCCGAATCGCATGCCTGCATTGTAGATGGTGTACGCCTGCACATGGGTCATCGTTATGCCTTTAAACATAATGATATTGAAGATTGCGAAAAGCAATTGCAAAGGGCTACAGAAATGGCCAACAAGAATGGTGGCGGCATTTTAGTGATTACCGAAGGTGTATTTGGCATGGATGGCGAGCAGGGAATTTTAAAGGAAATAGTGGGCTTAAAGAAAAAATACGAGTTCCGTATTTTTATTGATGATGCTCACGGCTTTGGTTATATGGGTCCCACAGGTGCCGGTGCTGATGAAGCACAGGGTTGCCAGGAAGGTATTGACCTGTATTTTTCTTCCATGGTAAAAAGCCTGGGCAGCCTGGGTGGTTTTATTTGCGGGCCCAAAGCCGTGATTAAATATTTGCGCTACAATGTACGTTCTCAAATATTTGCAAAGAGTGTTCCGCTGTTAGTGGTTGAAGGAATGCTAAAACGTATGGATATGATAAAAACAAAGCCCGAGCTGAGGGAAAAATTATGGTACAATGTTAACCGTTTACAAACTGGTTTAAGAGATAGAGGGTTTGATATTGGTGATACCAACTCTCCTGTTACACCAATTTATATGAAAGGCGATGTACCTGAAGCCACGCAAATGGTGATGGACCTTCGGGAGAATTATCATATTTTTTGTTCTATTGTGGTGTACCCGGTTATACCAAAAGGCGATATTATTTACAGGCTTATCCCTACCAGTGTGCATACCGATGAGGATATTGAAATAACTTTAAAAGCGTTTGAAGCCACCAAGAAAAAATTAGATGCCGGATTGTATAAAGCAGTGGATATTCCGGATATGGCAGAGAAGGTTGGTTAAGCCTTGAAAGAAATGCTTAATATAAAAATCCATTACTAACTCTTTTACTGCTTTTATAAAAATTGATCCCGCTGACTATACGTGTATAACAGAAAATAATAAACAATTATAGATCAGGATTTTCTTCCTGATTTTTTTTGTCTTCTTTATTTACGGCATGCAATTTAGAAACAGCTAATCGTTGCGACTGATAAATACCCGAATGCCCGCTAAAATAATAAGCAGTAAAACAAGCCACTGCATAGTAGATTATATTTTCTGAACCAAACAATTCAATACCCATTAGAGTACAGGCCAATGGTGTATTGGTAGCTCCTGCAAATACAGCAATAAAACCCAATCCGGCCAAAAGATCAACAGGAGCCCCACTGATAGTTGCCAGCACGTTACCCAATGTTGCACCAATAAAAAACAAAGGTGTTACTTCGCCGCCTTTAAAACCCATGCCCAATGTAATAGCCGTTAATAATAATTTCCAGAACCAGCTAAAATAACCTGCACCTCCTTTATTAAAAGCCGATATAATACTCACTCCGCCTGTGTTTGGGTTTGTTACGCCCAATCCCAAATAATCAAAACTGCCCAGCAAATAACTTATTGCTATAATTAACATGGCGCCAATAACAGGTATCAGCCATTTTATTTTAATAAAGTGGTTAGCTTTATTTTTAATAAAATGAGACAACTGCGAAAATGAAAACCCTGCAAACCCAAACAGTATGCCAGCTGCAATTACTTTCAACAATAATATCAGGTCAAAAGAAATATGGGGGGAAAAAGAGTCCGCAATAGCTGTATATGCAATATGATATTGCGTGTGCTGAATGCCACAGGATAGACAGGTAATGTGAGCAATGATGCCGGCAATTAAACAAGGTATCAGCGCATCGTATTTTATCCTTCCAATATATAACACTTCTAAAGCAAAAATGGCTCCGGCAACCGGGGTTCCAAACACTGCTGCAAAACCAGCAGACATACCACACATCAATAAAATTTGTTGCTGATACTTTTGCAGTTTAAACAGCCTGGCAAATTGTGCCGCTATGCTGCCGCCCATTTGAACTGCTGTGCCTTCCCTGCCGGCAGAGCCGCCAAATAAATGTGTAATAACTGTTGTGAACAGGATAAGTGGTGTCATCCGGGCCGGGATGCCCCCACCTGGCTGATGTATCTCATCCATTATTAGGTTAGTACCTGCCAAACTATTTTTGCCAAATTTGTGATACACCCACCAAATAAAAATACCTGCCAAAGGCAATAAAAAAATAAGCCATAAATGTTGCCAGCGTAAATCTGTAACAATATCCAGCAGCCATAAAAAAAAGGCTACCAATAAACCAATTGAAATTGAAACAGGAAAAATAATTACGGTCCAGCGAAGTAATTGGTTGGCAATATTAAATTGCGCTGCAAAAATTTTTGTTGTACTCATCCTACAAATAGTTTACCTGTAATAAAATAATTACCATTTGTAGGCGCCATTAGTCCCGATACAAATCGGGGCGGTTAAGTAGGAAGACACCATTTCCTTTAATAACCAAAAATACGTGATGATTTTAAAATGGGAGAAAATTTTTTACAATGAAAATCTTGTTACAATTCATAAGCAATAAACTAATTCTATATTTTGACAAAGCTTATTAGCGCATTATTATACAAATTTCTCTTAGCTTTATCAAAATTAGTATTGATGAAAAAAGTAGTTTTATATTTTCTTTTGCTTGTGTCTACAAACATCGTTATTGCACAGTCGGGTAGTTCTTTATTATATCCCAGGTCTTCTACCCTGCCCCCATTTACCATTACTAAAGTACCCGACAGTACCCGTTTTGAAAGTACTAACCTGCAAAAAAACAAAGCTATACTGATTGTGGTATTTAGCCCTGATTGTGAACACTGCCAGCATGAAATAAATGAAATAAAGGCCAATATTAAGCTGTTCAAAAATGTGCAGATAGTAATGATATCTAACCTTGGTTACAAATATATAAAAGTGTTTTATAAAGAGTTTGAAATGGCTAAATATCCCAGCATTACCATGGGCATGGATTATCGCTATCTTTTGGGCTCCTTCTTTAATATGGAAGGCCTGCCTTCTGTATTTTTATACGATAAAAATGGAAAATTTGTAAAGGCATTTGACCGCAAGTCATCCGTAAAAACTATTGCTGCTGCATTATAAGTCCGGATTTGACAAACATTCAATTTTAAGCCTGGTTTGTAAAATAGCTGTAAAAATTCTGTGAAAATATATTAAGCTGCAGAATTGTTGCCTTGTCATAAATTTTACTTTTATATAGTTGCTACCATGTTTTTACTTACTTTAGCAAAGTAAAAAATTACGCCATTCTACAATTCTTCCATCATGAAAAAAACGATTGCTTTATTATTTACCGCCATTCTTTTTACTATTGTTTCCTTTGCCAATATTACCCTGCCAAAAATATTTGGCGATAACATGGTATTGCAGCGCAATAAACCTATCAGCATTTGGGGTTGGGCGGCAGCGGGCGAAAATGTAACTGTTCAATTTAATGCCCAAATAAAAAGCACCAAAGCCGATAACAATGGTAAATGGCAGGTAATGCTGTTGCCCGAAAATGCAGGAGGGCCTTTTCAATTAACCGTAAAAGGAAAAAATCAGGTAAATATTCAAAATATATTGGTAGGCGAAGTATGGATATGCAGCGGCCAGTCAAATATGGAGATGCCTATTGAAGGCTGGGGTAAAATAAATGATTACCAGCAGGAAATAGCTGCGGCCAATTATCCGCAGATAAGGCATTTTAAGGTACCCAACACCGTTAGCAGCACTTTAAAAGATGATATAAGCGGCGGCGACTGGAAAGTATGCAGCCCTGCTACGGCAGGTGATTTTTCTGCTACTGCTTATTTTTTTGCAAGGAAGCTTTACAATAAATTAAAAGTACCTATTGGCTTAATCAATACTTCATGGGGTGGCACACAATCAGAAGCATGGACGAGTAAACATGCTTTTGAGCAAAACGCCCAGATGAAATATGTTGCTGATGATATGGGAAATTATGATATAGAAACATTAATGAAAAAGCGTGGCGAAGCTGTAACAAAAAATATAGAAAAAATACAGGGCAGTTTTGATAATGATGCCAATACTACCGAATGGAAAAACAGCGGTTTTGATGACAGCAAATGGCCGGTGATGAAACTCCCTGGCCTATGGGAAAGCCAGGGCCTTCCTGATTTGGATGGCACTGTGTGGTTTAGAAAAAACATTATCATCGCCGATGCTGACGCTGGCAAGGCTGCAGTACTGGAACTGTTAATGATTGACGATAATGATGAAACATATGTAAACGGAGAAAAAATTGGAAGTACAGATGGATATAATACCCCAAGAAAATATACCATTGCCGCAGGAATTTTAAAGGCTGGTAAAAATACCATTGCGGTAAAAATAGGCGATACGGGTGGTGGTGGCGGTATTTATGGACCTGCTGCAGATTTAAAATTAACCATCAGCAATACTATACAATCACTGGCGGGTGATTGGGCATTCAGGGTTGCGCAACTGCAAGCCGGTTCAACAAATGTAGGGCCAAACGATTACCCAAGTTTGTTATTCAATGCCATGTTGTATCCACTTGTTCAATATACCATCAGGGGCGCTATTTGGTACCAGGGTGAAACCAATGCCGGCAGGGCCTACCAGTACCGCACTGCTTTTCCATTAATGATCAACGACTGGCGCCAACATTTTAAACAGGCCGATTTTCCCTTTTTATTTGTGCAGCTATCCACTTTTGGTTCTGCAACTGCCAACAGTAATAACGGCAGCGACTGGGCCGAATTAAGAGAAGCCCAGGCAATGACTTTGAGCCTGCCCAATACAGGTATGGCGGTAACAACCGATATCGGCAACCCGGCAGATATACATCCAAAAAATAAACAGGATGTTGGTATACGGCTTGCGGATATAGCCCTGCATGATGTATATAAAAAAGCAGGCGAATACACCGGCCCTATGTATAAATTAATGAAAACAGAAGGCAATAAAATAACACTAACGTTTACGCATACGGGTAGTGGGTTGCTGCTAAAGGGTACATCAACAACCCTGAATGGTTTTGAAATTGCAGGTGCTGATAAAAAATTTTATAAAGCAAAAGCAGTTATTTCCGGAGATAAGATTATTGTTTCTTTTGATGGGATTGCTCAACCTGTGGCAGTTCGGTATAACTGGGCCAATGATGCATCTGCCGGCAATCTTTTTAATAAAGAACTATTTCCTGCAGCACCCTTTCGTACAGATAACTGGGACGGCGTTACTATAAAAACGAAATATATGGCCGGGAAATAGTTTGACCTGCTAAATTTAGCGGTCTAGTTATTTGCATTGTAATATGCACAAACATTTCTCATTAAACATATTTCACACTTTGGTGTTGGCCGGCATATTTCTCTACCAAGAAAAGATATTGCCATCCCGGCATCCCATTGTTTTGATGGTAATATATCCATCATTTGTTTTTCAATTTTCTTTGGGTCGGCTCCCGTGGCAATACCCAGCCTTGGAGCTACACGTAATACATGCAGGTCAACAATAATACCTTCAGCTTCTACACCAGCTTCCCGTTTTATAACATTAGCCGATTTGCGCCCAATGCCGGGTAACTCTGTAAGTGCATCCAGTGTAAGCGGAATATTTGCATCCTTCTTTACTTTTTTCGACAGTTCACTCAGCCACTTCGATTTATTACCAAAGTTTCTTACATCACTTACCAATTCCTGTATCGCCTCTGATGTAGCTTGGGATAACGCTGCCATGTTGGGAAATGCTGCAAAGAATTTTGGTGCAATCGCATTAATATGCTTGTCAGAATCCTGTGCAGATAATACTACCATTACCAATAGCTGGTATACATTTTTATAATCCAGGGGATGTTTTTTACCCTTGTATTTTTTTAATAGAGGCTTGATGGCATCAGGCCAATTAATATTTGGCATAGCGACAAATTTTGGGGTATAAATCTACTTATTTAAAAAGAATAAATGAAGAAAACCACGAGTAGTTCTATTACCAAATCATCCAATCACAAACTGACTATTATTTTATTTTCTTACAGGTAATTTTTGCACCACCCTGATATAAAATAAAACCTGTCACTTCTTTTTTATCATTGCGGGTAAACTCAATTTCAATATCCTGTTCTTTTACAAAGAAAAAATCTTCCTTTTTTGCATAGAGTATAGACTCGGGTTGCCCTGTCGGTGCGGCTACCAATTCGCCGTTTTTTATACTCATCATTACATGCAGATCGGGCCGTATTTCATACTCACCAATATATTGGTGCAATGTTGCTTCTGCTACTTTTATTATTGTTTTTTCCCTGGGTAATTCATAGGGTTTATTATACAATGAACTAAATACAGTGTTTGTAATTTCTTCCAGGGACCTGTCAGACGCATTACTCAGTAATATGATACAAATATCGTCTTCCGGCACACGGGCAATATTGGTAGTAAATCCATGTATCCCCCCGCTATGTGCAACCCTTCTTTTTCCCTCCAAGCTATCTATATTCCAGCCATAGCCGTATTTATTGCGTACAGGGGTATACGCTTTATCCTGCTCTGCTTTGGTTAAAATACTATTTGCCTCTAGGGCCTTATGCCACAGAAACAAGTCACTTGTAGTAGAATAGATAGCCCCGGCCGAAAAGGAAACAGATGAATCTACGATAGGCGCCATAGCAGCATTTGTATTATCCAGTTTAAAATAGCCAGTTGCTTTTTCATCAGTTTTTAAATCAGTAAAATTAAACCCGCTATGCACCATTTTTAATGGAGTAAATATATATTCATGCACCACCTGCTCATACGGTTTATTGGTCACTATTTCAATAATGTATCCTAATAAAGAATACCCGCTGTTAGAATAATTCCAGCCGGTACCCGGCGAAAAATCAAGGGGCTTATCCTTAAACAAGGCCATCATTTTTTCACGGCTGGATGGTTTAGATACTTCTGTAGCCATAAAATTTTGGTCATTGGTATAACTGTAAATACCCGATGTATGCGACAACAGTTGCTCAATGGTTATGCTGTCACCCTTGGGATATGCAGGAAAATATTTGCTAAGTTTATCCTTTACGTTAAGTTTTTTTTCTTCCTGTAACTTCAGAATAATAGCGGAGGTAAACTGTTTGGTGATAGAACCTAACTGGTAAACAGTATTTTCATTGTTCGATACTTTATTGGCGGCATTGCGGTAACCGTAACCTTTATTTAAAATAATTTTTCCATTCTTTGCTATCAGGGCAGATCCATTGAATTTATACAATCTTGCATAAGCAGTCAGGATGGTATCAAGTTCACCTGGTATATTTTGGCTGAAACTTATAAGAACAATGCATAAAGCAGCTATAAGAAGGGTTAATTTTTTCATCTGTAATTTATTTGATGATAAAGAGAAAAATTTTTTTGCAATAAACCTGTTGATTGTTACCTGTTAAAACTAAAGCTATATTTTGTATTATGCAAAACAACCTATGCAGTATTACGGGTATGGAAACATATTGTTTTTAACGGCGTATTTTATATACAGCAATTTTGAAAAATGCATGGTACATTTAAAAATCAATAAATAATAATTATGGAAACCACCAATTTGAAAAAGTTTTTGCAATCTGCCATGCTCATTTTATTTTTTACAATAACCGCCAGGCACAAAACAATAATGGTATCAGCAGCAAACATAGCCCCGTTTCTTTAAGTTAACAATTGGATGCCTTTTACGATATTTCAAAATTGCCTCATTACCAACAGGGAAAAGAAGAAAGAATACCAATGTTATATTGCGGCGAAATTGTTACTAACGAATTTTACAAATCACTCACCCTCCCATTAAGGCGTCTCCTGCTGAAAACAGTCTTTTATTAAGCCGTTTACAATTAATACGGGAATAAAATAAATCTGCATAAGTTTAGCCCATTTTACTTGTATTGCTCCTTTAGATAGTTTATATTAGTATTCAAACTAATTTATTATGAAACAGATAGTCTCCCTTTCGCTAATGTTGTTTGGCTTGTTGCTTATAACTCAATCCTGCAGCAAGGAAATCCCTGATAAAATGATTCAAACTTTACCAATCGAAACTATAAATGCAACTGTTTCGGCTGATAATGGGTACAAATTAAATATAGCTAACCTTGGAGAAGTAAAAATCAACAGACAGGCGCTTCATTTTGCTGTAAGTCAAATAGGAATTGATGTAAAAGAAGGAACACCTGTTTACACATATGTTCCTGCAGCTGGTTTTATTGGCACTGACGAAGTTGAATTATTTTCTGCAAAAAGTTTCCGCAGTACTGGAGGCGTATGCAGCGGCAGCCATTATGATACTTACATGACCAGCACTGTAATCAAATTCATAGTAGCAAAATAATTATTTCCAAAATAATATCTTGATTAGATTATTGCAGAACCTGTTGATGAAAGGCTATGCAATAATATTTTGCCAAACCGAGTCTTGTAATACCTGTAAAGTAAAGAATTCAATCTTCATACAATAGCCCCATACAAATTTAACAGCAATAGTTACGCCTGTCGGCAAAGCAGGAATAATAAAGAGGTTAACCTTTTATTATCAGTCCTGCCAATTTTCCCAAACGATGATTTTTAATTGTTCACCGAAAAAATGAGTTCGTTAAACGAAAAAATATAACAGTCATAACAATTAGTTACAATTTTACACTGACAAAAGAAAATCAAAATCCTACTATGAAACAATTTTTAGTTCTACCAATATTTACCTTATTCATTTCAATGGCAGCTTTGGGAAACACCCCTCCTCCACCCGGCGATGAAGTTACCTATGGTACCAACAATGTATGGATAGGATACCTTTATGACAATATGGGTTTTACTACCTATATGGGCTATGTAAGTGAAGGCACCGCAGCCAATCCAAATTTTGATGAAAATTTTGGTGGCAATACAGCAAACTATCCTACAAATGGTTCACCCGTTTATACAGAAACTTTTAGTGCCAGGTATAAACTTATCAAAAATTTTGCAGCAGGTAATTACCAGTTTACTGTTGGTGCTGATGATGGATACAGGCTTAGTTTAGATGGTGGTGCAACATGGGCAATTAATAACTGGACCGATCATGGATATACATCAACAACTTATACAACAGCATTAAGCGGTAATATTAATATGGTACTGGAGTATTACGAAAATGGTGGTGGCAACAGGGTTTCATTTGATCTGCAAACAGTTTGTACAGGTAGTGAAAATGAAGCCATATATGGTACCGGCAATGTATGGAATGGATATATTTATGATGGCATTAATTTTAACATTTATGGCGGAATTGTTACAGAAGGTACAGCCGCTAACCCAAATTTTGATGAAAATTTTGGCGGCGACGTTGTAACCTACAACACCAGCGCCTGTGGTTTACAAACAGAAACTTTCAGCGCACGTTACCGTCTTAATAAAACATTTGCAAATGGCACTTACACTTTTATAGTTGGTGGTGATGATGGATACAGGCTTAGTCTTGACGGTGGCAGCACATGGGCAATAAACAAATGGGTTCTTCAAAGTTATACTGTAAACTCTTATTCTACAACCTTAAACGGTAATTACGATTTAGTTCTGGAATATTATGAAAATTCAGGGCAAAACAGAATCAGTATGAATATCACTGCTCCATTACCTGTTAAACTAATCAGCTTCGATGGAAAAAATGCAGGTAAAAATATTAAACTAAACTGGGCTGTAACAGGCGAAATAAATAACGAATATTACGAAGTAGAACGTAGCGCTAATAGTACAGATTTTATTTCAGTGGCAAAAGTAAATACAAGCCAGGGAACAACTATCGGTACTGATAAAAGTTATGGATACACAGATATTTCTCCTTTAGGCGGTAATAATTATTACAGGCTGCGCATGGTTGATAAAGATCAGAAAGTTGCTTATTCATCCATAACCAGGATAGTGAATGCGGACAAAAGTTCTGTTTCAATATTTCCAACAATTAATACCGGCGGAAATATTTACTTAAAAACTTCAACAAATTTAAAAAATGCAAGTGTTGAATTGTATGATATAAACGGGAAAAAAATGCAGGAAATAAAACTGACGCCCAATATTAACGCAGGTCAAACTATTTCTTTACCATTACATAGCGACTTATTTGTAAAAGGTACTTATGTAGTAATATGTAAGTCTGCCGGAAATGTAATAACAAAGCAGATGATTATTAACCAGTAAAATAAAAACTACCTGATTATATTTAATAAACAAAGCAGCTCTATCTGCTTTGTTTTATAATTAAATAGTATATAATTCACATCAAATTAAAACCGTAAACATAGGAACGGATGGCCATTTTTTAAAGAAAAATTCCTCCATTTAGTTTATTTCATCACCTCATCAATTTCGGCATCCCCTTCCTCTGCTTTTGATTTATGGTAATCGTTGTTCATTTGATCTTCGAATACTTTTTCATCTTTGGTATTACGCTTTATTAAAAAAACAACCAATGCAATAGCTGCAATACTAAAAATAATTAAAATTGACCAGTTCATATTTTATAGTTTGTATTAAAGTTAAACAAAAAAAATTGCTATACATGTTATGGTATTATTAAGGTGTTATAATTTCCTTTTCGCAAAGAAATTTTATCGAAAGTTGTTTTGTGCAAATAAAATTATTGAATAAATCAAAATATTTTAATTTCGCCACCACTATGTTTTCATTTTCAAACCAACATATTTCTGTTGCCGGGGCTGCAGATATTACAACAATTACCGCATTACTTAACAGCGCTTACCGGGGGGAAGGCTCTAAACAAGGCTGGACAACAGAAGCCCACCTTATTGCAGGCGATATACGCACAGACGAAAGCCACCTGCAACAAGTAATGCAATTGCACAACAGTATTTTTGCAACCTACAGTAACGAACAACAGGAAATAACCGGTTGTGTAAACCTGCAACAATTTGGCAACAAAATTTATTTGGGCATGTTTAGTGTGTCACCAAAATCACAAGGGTTTGGTATTGGTAAACAATTATTAAAAGCCGCCGAAGAATATGCAAAGCATTTGCAATGCACGGCAATTTACATGACTGTTATTACTGCAAGAGAAGAACTGATTAACTGGTACAAACGCTTCGGTTATAAAGATACAGGCGAAAGAAAACCTTTTACAGAAGATACTACAGGCAAACATTTACAACCATTAGAGTTTATGTTTTTGGAAAAAGAAATTTAGCCGTACTAAAAATATTTATTCATTCTCATACCTGCCCAGCCTATTGGTAAGCTGTACAATCTGCCGCTGCATCTCATTCATGCGTTGCAATAAATAGGTAATGGTTTCTATGCCTTCCAGGTTAATATCCATTTCACGGTACAACCTCACCAGCTTTTCCAATTGCGGCAATTCGCTTTCATCAACAAAGGGTTTTTCTTCTACCACGGTAATTTCTATTAAGCCGGATTGCTGCAAAGAATAAATAAAAGATGGCTCTATATTGTGGTAAATACAAAAATCATTGGCTGCTATTAAATGTGTAGTCGGCATACGATAATTTTATTTAAGCTTACTTAATTCAGTAAATAAGGCCTTTTGTTGTTCTGTTAAATTGGTGGGTAATTTTATGTCGTAGGTAACATATAGGTCACCGAACTCCCCTTCTTTTTTATATACCGGAAAACCTTTTCCCTTTAACCTTATCTTGGTGCCAAACTGGGTTTCGGGGTTTACTTTTAATTTTACTTTTCCTTTCAACGTATCAATAGTTGTTTCTCCACCAAGCATAGCCGTGTACAAATCAATTGATGCATGTGTGTACAGATCATTACCTGCCCTTTTAAATATAGGATGATTAGCAATGGAGAAGGTGATAAAAAGGTCTCCCGCCGGCCCGCCATTTACACCAGGTGCCCCATGCCCTTTTAATTTAATTACCTGCCCGTTTTCTACACCCGCCGGAATGGTAATACGGATGTTTTTTCCGTTAACAGTTAGCGTTTGCTGCTGGGTTTCCAGCGCATCGGTCAGGTTAAGTTTTAGTTCGGCATTATAATCCTGCCCCCTGAATTTTGTTTGCCTGTTGCGGCCTGATCCTCCAAACATAGATTCAAAAAAACTTGAAAAATCTCCTTCACCGCCACCGGAAAATTGTTGGCCTTCGGAAGAAAATGGTGATTGCCGTTGCGACCGGCGTTGTTGTTCAAACTGGTCCGCATGTTGCCAGTCTTTTCCATACTGATCGTATTTTTTTCTTTTTTCCGGGTCGCTCAAAACTTCATTTGCTTCGTTTACCTGCTGAAATTTTTTGTGTGCATCCTTATCATTGGGGTTAAGATCGGGGTGTAATTTCCTGGCCAGCTTTCGATAAGCCTTTTTGATATCGTCTTCCGAAGCTTTTTTATCAACACCCAGTATTTTATAATAATCAACAAATTCCATAATTATAATTTTGCGCTTAGCATTACAAAGGTACTACCAATTTTTCTTGAATTTTAAGCCCCGGTATACACGAACTATTTCGTCGTTTATCCAATCAACTATTTCTTGGGTTAATTAATATTTCTTAATACTGGTTTAGAGGAATAAAAAATATTTTGGAGTGGCACAAAGGGATAATATTTTCAAGTCATAATTAATAAATGTTGATACCTAATTTTAAGAATATATTTACCGATAGAACTATAGCTGTAGTTTACAATTAGCAGTTAAAAATAACCCGATGAAAAAACTATTTATTTCCTCCTATTTAATGCTTTATTTTATTAATGCTCAATCTCAACAGATATTAGGAAGAATTGAAATTAGACCATTTGTCAGATTTGACTGGTATCCAGAATTTTCGTACAATATTGCTGGAAGACCAAGTACAGATTATTTAAAAATGGAAGGGACAAGCTGGGGCTTAAATACCTACTATAGATTTCCAATGAAGAATGGTTTTAACCTTAAAGGTGGGTTAGGATATTATAAATATTCATTTACATCGTTAGACCACCACAATACACAGTTTGGAAGCGGAGATGCGAGAATTATAATTTATCCAAGCTTTTTTCAGCCAGTATATACAACAGATAATTATTGTTATAATAGTATTGCCATCAATCTGGTAATAGAAAAGATAATCAAACTTAAGAATGATTTTTGTATAGTATCTGGCGTTGAATTGAATAACTATTTTACAGTATCGCAATCCTACCATATCACATTTCAAGGGGCACAATCATATAAAAATACATCAAGCAGGTTTTTTGGCCATTCTGTAATTCTTAATTTTTCATTATTAAAACAAATAAAAGAAACACAAATCGGCCCAATATTAATTTTGCCTGTTTTTGATAATTGGAAAAAGGACAATGTTTTTCCCGGAGAAAACAGTTCGGAAAATAGAAATAAATGGTTCAATGGAATAGGCTTTGGAATTAGTTTTAATTTTTGAAATAGTAAAATAATTATAAAAAAAATATTAAAAGTGCAACATTTTTCTTTCCCTTTTATTAAGTCTCGACCTATACCTTCACCAGCTGGAATCAGGAGCAACAATTTGACATGCACCTGCGTAAATATATCCGGCACCATATACAAATAATATTATGTTACAAACGGCCATTGCTTTTTCAATTTTGCCATTATAAAATATACCACTAAACCGCTTCCAAAAACAACTAAAAAAGAAAGCACAATGGTGAGACCGGTTGCATAAAAAATAAACAGCCACATAGCAATTGCCAACAGCACAGGTAAAGGGTATAGTGGCATTTTATAGGGCAGGTTTTCTTTCCCGTTTCTTTTGCGCAACAGTACTACGCCTGCTGCCTGTCCGATAAATTGCACCATAATGCGCATGGCTAATATACCATCAATAATATGTTTCATTTTAAAAGTAAGGCTAAATATAAATGCCAACCCGGCTAATATCAATAGTGATACATAAGGAAAATTTTTTGTAGGATGCAGTTTGCCAAATACCTTAAAAAATGCACCATCCGCTGCCGCTGCATATGGCACCCTGGAGTAGCCAAGCATTACAGCAAATAAAGAAGCCAGCGCTACCCACAATATCATTACAGTCCCCAGTTTTGCAGCTGGTACACCATACAGACGTTCTAAAAATGTACTTACTACAAAATTATTCTGGCCTGCATCCTGCCATTGCTTTATTTCCTGCCAGGGTATTACACTGCTCACACTCATGTTCATTGCCAAATATAAAATGGCTATTCCCATAACAGAGATGAACATACTCCGTGGAATATTTTTTCCAGGATCTTTTATTTCGCCACCTAAATGACAAACATTGTAATAGCCCAGGTAACTGTAAATTGTTTTTACACATGCCTGCCCGAATGCAAACGACAGCAATTGCGCCCAGCTAAAATCTGTATTGATGTCTTTAAACGGCTGTAAAAAATTTCCATGTGCAATACCACCAATTATTATCCAGCCAAGAGTAAGCAATACACCCGTCCATAGCAGTACACCAATTTTGCCAATGCTGTCAATTTTTCTATACAATAAAAAGGTAATGAAAATAATAACGGTGCCGGATACTGCTTTGGCTTCCCATTCAGTAAGGTGAACAAGATAACCAAGGTACTGAGAAAACCCAATGGCAGCAGAAGCTGCTACCAGCGGGGCCTGTATAATAGTTTGCCAAACGTATAAAAAACTCATCATGCGCCCCATTTTCTTTTTCCCATAGGCTTCCTTTAAAAAGTTATAGCTGCCCCCGGCCAATGGATAAGCTGCCCCTAATTCGCTCCATATCATAGCGTCGACTAAAGAAAGAAAAGCCCCCGCCATCCATGCATATAAAAACATACCGCCCATCAGTCCCATTACAATGGGCAACGTAACAAAAGGACCGATACCGACCATATCTATCATATTTAGAACAGTGGAATGAAAAAGCCCGAGCCTGCGTTGCAGCGTTGGTGGTGTATCAGCCATATAATAATTGATACCGGAAATTACAATTTAGAGTTGGTAATAATTGAGCTGCGTCTATTTAAATATTTAAAAGAAAGAAAAATGAATAAGCCAATTGTGGGAAAATTGTGTTTCATTGATTGAAAAAAAACAAACAGGCCTCCTTTCGGAAGCCTGCGTGTTTCGGAACCATTTGCTAAAAAAACAAATTTTATGTCTCAATACATTGGCAGATACTACCAGCTTGTATTAAAAGCCTTATTATAGTCTGGAAAACTTTGTGTTTTGTAAGCACCTTCACCAAAAAATTTCAACGGCGATTCAATTTCTTTTGCTTTTAAATACCCGGAAAGCGGTGCCGGTTGTGCATTTAAAGCAGTAATAAATACTGTTGTAGGAAAACTTAATTGCCCATAACACAAATATACCGCCAGTTCATTTACTTTATTTGCCTCATCATAACTATATTTTTTACCATTCCATTCTACAGCATTTTTTTCTTCAGCGTCCAGTTTAACGGCATAATAATGTTCATTGATATAGGCAGCTACTTTTTCATTGGTATAGGTTTCTTTGTCCATTACCTTACACCAACCACACCAGCTGGTATACACATCCACTAAAATGGGTTTTGGGTTTTTACTATAGGCTTCCTGTAACGCTGCTACCGTAAGCCATTGCACTTTTCCTTTATTTGCAGGAATAAATGAAACAGTTATTAAAAATAAAATTGCAATAATAAAAAAACGTGTAACCTTTTGCATACAATAATTGTTTAGTAGCTTAGATGATTACATAACGACAAACCAATGCATAAAATTGTTGTAGCTATTACAGGGGCAAGTGGTTCCATCTATTCAAAAGTTCTGTTAAATAAATTATTGGCAGCTAAAAGCCAATGGACAGACCTTGGGGTAATTCTGACTGAAAATGCCAAACAGGTTTGGAAGACGGAATTGGATAATGAAGAGTATAAAAATTACCCCTTTAGTTTTTATACCCAGCAGGATTTTATGGCGCCTTTTGCATCAGGTTCCGGCAAATACAATACCATGATCATCATACCCTGCAGCATGGGCACATTGGGAAGAATTGCCGGCGGCATCAGCAATGACCTTATTACAAGGGCGGCTGATGTTATTTTAAAAGAAAGAAGAAAATTAATCTGCGTGGTACGGGATACGCCTTATAACCTGGTACATATCCGCAATATGGAAACTGTTACAATGGCAGGAGGAATTATTTGCCCTGCAACACCATCCTTTTACAGTAAACCAACAACCATTGAAGAAGTAGCTGCAACAGTGGTTGACAGGGTGCTGGATATTGCGGGTATTGATATCAATACTTATCGTTGGGGGAACTAAATGTGAATGGTCAATGGTCAATTTCACGATTCACCATTCATGTATGAAACCGCTACTTTACAATTAACATAATACCAGCCTTATCTTAAATCAATAACTTCAACACCTGGGAAACTTTTTGCAGCAAAAATAAACTGGTCATTGTTTATGGCTGCATTTGTATTGATGCTGTTTACAACGTAGCTGTATTTGTTACCCGTCTTTTCAAAAACCTTTGTACTGCTGATTGTAAGCGATGCTTTATCTACATATACCAACACTTTAAAAAAAGGCTTGCTTTTATCAATGGGTGTTAACTCAATCTCCTGTATTTTTTTTCCTGCAACAGTTGTTTCGCCATTTAATTTATACAGAAAATCTTTATCGTAGAAATTGGTAAATACTTTTTGCGGGGTAAGGCTATTGGCTGTAGGGTCAATTTTTGTAATGGTCACCTCGTTGGCGCTTTTATCGTAGGTTGAAATGTTGGTACCGTCGCAAAAAATTTCCTGCCCTGTAATAGTAACCCTGTACTTTGTTGCTTTCATGTAGACAGTACCAGTTTTGGTACCTAAATTTTTGCCGGCAGCATTTTCAATTTTTAATGAAAATTTAGCCTGTACCGCCTTAAATGTTTTAAATTTTGCACTTACTGCATCCAGTATTTTTTTTGCCTCAGGATCATTAGTTCCCATCCCATTCGATTGTGCTAAAACACTGCTAACGCTAATAACTAAAAATGCAAGGCTGGTAATTAGTTTATTCATTTCAATTTATTTTAATATAATGTAGCAAAAAAGTGAGCAAAGATAATAGAATAGACCATTTTATTAAAGGCAAGTTTAACCAAGTGTTTTAAGGAACTGTTAATGTATTAATAAACCCTAATAATTTATACACGTGATCGTTAATAATTGTAAGCAAGTTGTATTTTGCAACCACTTCAACACTCAACATACTCAACTCCGCTATTGATTCCATTTAGTAATCATTAAATATCATTTAATCATGATGGAAAAAAATATTGCCTTTAACCAAAGGGAAACCTATGCCCCTACACGCTTTACAGAATTTTTATGGTGGCTTTCTACCGCAGAAAAGGAATTACTGGCTGATGCAGTAGTTGACAGGAACCGCCACAAAATTATAGGGATGACTGTACTGGCAACCTGGGCATTTGCAAGCCTTGCATGGACCTATTTTTTTTGGACCGTTACCGCCAATATCTGGCTGGCCTTACCACTTGGCTTATTTATGGGTTTTATTATTTTAACCATCGACAGGGCCCTGATAAAAGGCATCAATAAATTCTCGAAAAACAAACTATGGCCATTGCTTTTTAGGGGAATACTGGCCATAACCATTGGAACTTTTATGGCGCAGCCCGCCTTGCTATATATATTTACTAAAGAAATAAAGCTTCAAACATCATTAGATAATGAAAAAAAGAAGCAACTAAAAAACCAGGAACTGAGTGCATTATATAAAAGCAGAAAGGCAGACTTATTGACTGAAAAAGAAATACTGCAAAAAGATATTGCTGATAAATATTCAGCTGTTGCAAAAGCAAGAGAAAATTTTTTAGCAGAAACAGATGGCAGTGGTGGCTCGGGAAAAGTGGGCATAAAAGCAATTGCCACCGCCAAAAAAAATGAGTACCAAAAATTAGATATCGAATACCAAAATTTAGCAAGTGCCAATCAACCTAAAATAACAGCTGTTGAAACAGAGTTGAAAAATATCGATGACAATATAAAAAAAGAAGAGGCGGCATTTACCCAGTATTTTAATGATGGGTTTTTAACACAGGTGGAGGCATTAAATAATTTAATTAAAAATAATGCTGCATTACAGTTTAGGTATTATTTACTGGTAATAATATTATTATTGATAGAGCTGATGCCCGTTATTGCCAAAACCATTTTACCATCGGGCACTTATGATGAAAAGGCAAGACTAAGGGAGGAAATGGAAATAGAAATGGCCCAAAGTAATATCAACAAAGAAAAGCAGCTTAAAGAATTATACTATACCTTATCGCACCAAAACGATGCTGAAGCTATTACCAGCTTTTTTGACATCACCAAAGAAGATCGGAATCAAAAAATAAAATCATTTAACAAACAATGGAAAGAAGGAGCCGATCAAACATTTGATGGGCTTTGGCAAACGATGAAGAAGGATATTTTAACAAGACAGGAACAGTAAGGAACGTCGGATTTTTTGATGTCGGATGTGTGTTACTATTTTTCTGAAATCAATTGGTCATCTTTATACAAATACTTTTTAGAACCATTTCCCAAACTGTCAAAAATTATTAATTCACCATTTCTTTTTCCTGATATCCATTTTGAAAGTTGTTTGACTTTGTTAATATCCCGGTAATAGGTTTTGGAAATACCATTAGGTTTTCCAGCAGTAAATTGAATCTCTTGATCTATGCTCCCATTAGGGAAATAGAAAGTAGATTGACCATCTTGGTAATCACTTTTGAAATTTATTTTTTCTGAAATAGAGCCATCATCATAGTAAAAAAACCAAAGCCCTTCTTGCTTGTCATTTTCCCAGTTTCCTTCCTGTTTTATTTTACCGTTTTGATAAAACAGTGTTGCAGGTCCATTCTTCTTCCCATCTAGTGTAATACCTCTACTTTCAATTTTTCCATCAGGATAAAATTTTTCAAGTTTGATTTCTTTTTTAACAGAGACATTGCAAGAAAATAATAATGATAAGAGTAACAATATTGTAATATTTCTTATATCGCTATACTGCATAATGTATCGAATAATTTCTTCTAACAAACAAATTATGTATGTAAAAAATCAGGCATCAAAAAAATCCTACATTAGACATTTTTATATCATCTCTGTTTGCAATACCGAATTTTTTACCGATATCTTTTTATCAGCAAACTCTTTTGCTGCTTTAATAAATTCTACAAAAATCGGTTGTGGGCTTTCCACTGTGCTTTTTAATTCAGGATGATATTGCACTCCTATAAAAAATGGGTGATTTTGCAATTCAATAATTTCAACCAAACCCGAACCAGGGTTTTTTCCACTGGCAATCATACCCGCCTTTTCAAAACTTTCCAGGTAGTCATTATTAAATTCCCAGCGATGACGATGCCTTTCGCTGATAGGCGAATAACCATAAATATTATATGCCAGTGTTCCTTCTTTTAACTCGCATGCGTATGAGCCAAGGCGCATGGTACCACCTTTTGTTTTTACTTTCTTTTGTGAGGCCATCAGGTCAATAACAGGGTTCTTTGTATCTGCCTGCATTTCAGTTGAATTGGCATCTTTTAATCCCAAAACATTCCTGGCAAATTCAATAGCCGCCATCTGCATTCCCAAACAAATTCCAAAAAAGGGCAACCTGTTTTCTCTCGCATATTTCACTGCTACAATCTTACCTTCAATACCCCTGCTGCCAAAACCTGGTGCCACCAGTAAACCATCCAATGCGCCTAATTTTTCCACCACATTATCTTCTGTAATGGTTTCGCTGTGTACATTAACAATGTTCACTTTACACTCATTGATAGCACCCGCATGCACAAAAGATTCTAAAATAGATTTATAGGCATCCTGCAATTCGATATATTTTCCAATAAGGCCAATATTGATTTTGCCTGAAGGGTATTTCAGTTTATCTAAAAACGATTTCCACTTTGTTAATTCGGGAGCCGAGTAACCATTAATATGCAGTTTCTTTAAAGTAATCACGTCAAGGCCTTCCTGCAGCATTTTCAATGGTACTTCATAAATAGAATTGGCATCCATCGCTTCAATTACCGCCTCAGTTTTTACGTTACAAAACAAAGCTATCTTCTTCCTAAGGTCTAAATTCAACGACCGTTCGGTGCGGCACACAATTATATCCGGGTGTACACCATTTTCACTCATCAGTTTTACACTATGCTGCGTAGGCTTGGTTTTTAATTCTTTTGCTGCTTTTAAATATGGTATCAAAGTAAGGTGTATTACCAGGCAATCTTCTTCCTCCATCTGCCATTGCAACTGGCGAACAGCTTCTACAAATGGTAAACTTTCAATATCGCCTACAGTACCGCCTATTTCGGTTATAATAATATCATATTCACCTGTGTTGCCCAGCAACAGCATCCTGCGTTTTATTTCATCTGTAATATGTGGCACTACCTGTACTGTCTTGCCAAGGTAAGCGCCTTCTCTTTCCTGGTTAATAACGGTTTGGTATATACGCCCGGTAGTAACATTATTTAATTGTGTGGTATGTATGTTTAAAAATCTTTCGTAGTGCCCAAGGTCAAGATCGGTTTCTGCTCCATCTTCTGTAACATAGCATTCCCCATGTTCATAAGGATTTAATGTACCGGGGTCTACATTGATATAGGGATCAAATTTTTGAATGGTAACTTTTAGCCCTCTTGCCTGCAATAATTTAGCAAGCGAAGCCGCTATAATACCTTTACCTAAGGATGAGGTAACCCCACCTGTTACAAAAATATACTTGGCCGTTTTCATGTAATTATTAATTTTTAATTTGTCATATTTAAAAAAATAAACGCAAATAGATTATTGTCTGTTGTTCAATCTGCTTCAAGCGCTAACTTTCAACTAAACAAACATCAATTACACAACAAAAATCTAAAAGGTAATTTGCGTTAATCCGTATGACCAGCGGAAAAAATGAAAAATGAAATATCCGAGAGGTCATGCAAAACTACAGCAAAAAAACCGGAGGAGAAAATTTACCCAAAGGAATTGTGGAAAAACAAGCCTTAAAAAATTGAAAGTCGTGGCTGGTAAACCTTTCATCAAAAAAAAAGATGCAGGTATTTTTAAAATAAATTGATATGAAGTAATTATTTAAACCGAGGTTTGCCATAAAATTTTTGTTTTGCAGCAAGTTGGGTTGTATTTTTATCCATCTTTAAAAACAGACGGTATAGTGAACATATAAAATACAATTTATGGCTGAAATGAAAGAGAATTTTAAGGCAAAAGCTGATATTGTTGGCGCAGAAATAAAAGCGCTTTTAAAAGAACATGGCGATAGAAAGATAGGCGAAGTAAGCTTAAACCAGGTATACCAGGGAATGAGGGGAATAACAGGACTGGTATCTGAAACATCTTTGCTGGATGCACAGGAAGGTATCCGTTTTCGTGGGTATACTATACCTGAATTACAGATAAAATTACCCAAAGCCAAAGACGGAACAGAGCCTTTGCCTGAAGGTTTATTTCACCTGATGTTATTAGGAGAATTACCTACTGAAGAAGATGTGCAACTGTTAACCTCGGTATGGCAACGACGCAGCCATGTACCTAATCACGTATTTGCTACCATTGAGGCATTACCTGTAAATACTCACCCCATGACGCAGTTTGTTGTGGCCATTATGGCTTTACAAACAGAAAGCAGTTTTTCCAAACGCTATGCCGAGGGAATGAATAAAAAAGATTACTGGGAAGCCACTTTTGATGATGCTATGGATTTAATTGCCCGTTTACCAAGAGTAGCAGCTTACATATATCGTCGTAAATATAAAGGCGGTGAACATATTCAACCAAATGGCCTGCTAGACTGGGCAGGAAATTTTGCCCATATGATGGGATATAGTAATGAAGAATTTAAGGAGCTGATGCGGCTTTACATGACCATTCATGCCGATCATGAAGGAGGTAATGTTTCTGCACATGCTACGCACCTTGTAGGCTCGGCGCTTAGCGACCCTTATCTTTCATTTGCCGCAGGCATGAACGGCCTTGCAGGCCCATTACACGGATTGGCCAACCAGGAAGTAATAAAGTGGATATTTGATATGAGGGAAGAACTGGGGGTAGAAACACCTTCTAAAGAACAGATTGAAGAATATGTAAAGAAAACTTTAAGCGAAGGAAAAGTAGTACCTGGCTATGGACACGCAGTATTACGTAAAACAGATCCCCGTTTTACTGCCCAAATGGAATTTGGTAAAAAACATTTACCCGATGACCCTTTGGTAAATACCGTGTGGAATATTTATGAAGCAGTACCGCCGGTGCTTAAATCCCTTGGTAAAATAAAAAATCCATGGCCCAATGTAGATGCCCATAGCGGCGCTTTGCTGGTTCATTATGGTATGGTTGAATACGAATTTTACACCGTATTATTTGGTGTATCAAGGTCACTGGGTGTATTGGCAAGCCTTTGTTGGGATAGAGCCCTAAGCTTTCCTTTAGAAAGGCCGAAATCTGTTACAACAGATCTTGTAAAAAAATGGCTGGATGGAAAAGACGAAATTTGGGGAGACTAATCTTAACTAATATTTTATTTATAAAACCCCGGATATTCCGGGGTTTTATATTGACATTATTAAAAAATCAATACAACATACAATATTTTATGAATTTATTGTATTCTCTTTCACAAAACCTTTTGAAATCCGGATATACTTTTGGTGTTCCAATATAAATAAAAATAGAGGAGAAAATACTATGATAAAATTATTTAGCGTAATAAGCATTATTTGTGCCGGTTTGCTTTTTACAGGCTGTGCCAGCACCGCACATGTTGAAAAGGCAAGGGATATAAATATGAACAATTATAAAACATACAGTTGGGCCGAAGAGGCAAAACAGTCAAAACCTGCATCTGACAAGCATAAAGAAATAGCAGAACAAAATATCCGGTATTCGGTTGATGAGCAATTGCAAAAAAATGGCTTTAGGCAGGTTAAATCAAACCCCGATGTTTTGGTAAGCACAGATTTTATGGTTGAAAAAAATAACAAAGAGCATAGTGATGCTGTATACACTCAGCCAACAACCCGTACTTATTATAACCCACGCAGCGGAAAGTTGAATACTTTTTATTACCCATCAGAGTTTGCAGGTTACAATAATTATTCCGTTTCCGTAAAAGAAGGAACGCTGACAGTAACTTTAATAGATGCTAAAACCGATAAGGCTGTTTGGCAGGGATGGGCTACAGCTGAACTCAATAAAGCGAACATCTCAGAAAAAGAAATAGATAAAAATGTTAAATCAATTTTTAAAAAATTCGATACCAGCAATTAATTAGTACCGCACCCCTAATGAGGTCCTGCTACAAAATAGCAGGACTTTTTATTTAAGCTCTTTATTCCAATACCAATTCTTTTCAACATTTATATGATATTTTCCGTGCTTATTTTTTGCAATAATTAATGCTGGCCTTTTGTTGTAAAACTATGCCCTTCTCCAAAACTGGTAAAATCATTGGAAAGAAAATGTGAAGT
The DNA here is from genome assembly GCA_025362235.1 of Ferruginibacter sp. GTDB lineage: Bacteria > Bacteroidota > Bacteroidia > Chitinophagales > Chitinophagaceae > Ferruginibacter. The sequence goes on from JANYGZ010000007.1 coordinate 53,475, forward strand.
GGCCTGTAATTCACCCCCGTCTCTTTTTACAGATAAATAATGAAACAAAGGTTTATAGTACCATGCCAGGTCTGGTAAGTTATTTACAGCATCACTAAGCGGCTGATGCAAACCTCCTCCACCACCGATCACTAAAAAATCTTTTCCATTTTCTTTAAAATGTTCAAAAGCGTGTGCGTGCCCGGTAATGAACAGTCTTGCTTTTTTTGAGTTGATGAATGGCGGTACAAAATTTTGCTGAACCGGTATTGATTGCCCCACAGTTTTACTGTTTGTATAAGGAGCATGATGACAGGTTACGATAATTACTTTAATGGCTTCACCACTATCAAGCCTGTTTAATTCAGATTGGTACCAGGTGTTTTGTTTTAGTTTATCCTCAGCCGAAAGTTTTTTAAAGTTCGAATTCAACAAAATAACAGCTACTGAGTCGGTTACCGAAGTGTAACCGGTAATAACATTTTCAGGAAATCTTTTTACAAAATTACTTTCTCCCTTTTTTGTTCTGAACATTACATCGTGATTGCCCAGCAAACCATAAACTGCTGTATTTTGTTTGCGGCAGCTATCTAAAAAAATATCTACTTTTTTCCATTTACTATTACAATACCCCAATGACACCACATCACCCAGCATATACAAACTTTGCGGTTTTGTTTTTATAATTTCTGTAAAAAGCAGTGAAGTAGCTTGCAGGTTATTTGTTGGTTTAAGTACTATTTTTTCCACCAGCATCGGTTGCTGGGTATCACTTATAAAATCTATTTCTGCTGTGGTAGAAACATTGGACGTCGGCAATTGAGCAAAGCCTGACAAAGAAAGACCGGCAAGAAGCAAAGAAATGATTTTCGATTTTACCATAGCTGGATTATTCAATTTAGTATTCTACAAACTTCCAAACCAATTACACCTATAGGTCTAACAGATTGTGTTTTAATTTTAAATTTTTAATGCCTCTTTTGCAGGCAACTGTTTGGTACATCAAACCCATTAGCTGTGCTGGCAAACTTTTGCGGGAACAAAGCCTTGAGCTTTCCATTAGAACCAAATCGGTTACAACATACCTTGTAAAAAAATGGCTTGATGGAAAAGATGAAGTCTGGCGAGATTAATTTATTCAAAACCTACAACATAATAAAGTTTAATAAATATATCACACCAGCACTATTTTATCATTATTATCTTGCAATTTTACCCTAAATACTTTCCAAAAGGTTACCAACATTTTTCCACCCCTGGATTTCTTTAGAAGTAAACTGTATTTTAAAATGTTTTTAAATTGCAACTACCAATTGAATATGGGTTAAAGAGTCCCACTCTTCAATATCATTTGCGGTAGTTTGTTCACTTAAGCGGATATTTTCATTATCCAACACATCAATAAATACATTATTAACCTGTTTTAAAATTTCATTGTTCATTCTTAATTATAAATGACAAGGGCGAAACCCTTTCCTTCTATCTCTCACAGGGTAATACAAGCGATAGCAATGCAAAAATAATTACCCGTATGACCAAAGAAATTTTTGGAAAAGTGTTTGGCGATAAGGGCTATATCGGTAAGGCATTAGCCGATTTATTATTTGGCGATGGTATACAATTAATAACAGCAGTAAGAAGAAATATGAAACAAAAAGCATTAAGCAATGAAGAGAAATTATTACTGCGTAAACGTTCGGTTATCGAAACGGTTAATGATGAATTGAAAAATATTTGCCAGGTAGAGCATACAAGGCACCGGTCCGTAGCCGGGTTTATTTTAAACATCATGAGTGCTATTGCTGCTTACTCCTTCTTCCCAAAAAAACCTTCTATAAAAATTCATATTCAAGAAACCGACCCTCACATTATTGCTCAAATAAATCAACCTAAATTGATTGCTGCTTAAGCCGAACTCAGGTTAGTAATGTGTTATTTTTGAAAATTATACTGCAGCAACCTGCTTTGGTAATGTGATACGGTTAAATTCTGCACCGCTGAAAATTTTAGCCAATTTATTGTCGTGAGATTCTTTCCACTCCTTAATATTGGTTTCAGAAACAATGCGCCAGAAATTTTTTGATTTCAGATCTTCATAATCCGGTGACTGAACGAATATACCCAGTATAGTATTTCTCTTCTTAAATTCAATTTTAACAGGGTTTTTTGCAAGATGCCCACCTTCAATAAATTTAGCAATTACTTCGTTTATCATAATAAAATTTTTGCAAATGTACGCTATTTCAGGCTCATATCGGCAAGTATTTAAATCTAATATGTTCTACGGCGGCAGTTCTATAAACTACTCAATTTCTTCTACTGCTAAATGACTGATACCCAGCTCCGGGTTTCTGCCTTTTACATCAGCAAAAAAATGTATAATCTTTTTTAAATCAGCATTTTCATCATCACTGGTATAAAATGGTGGGGCAAACCTACATTCTTTATGCTCAAAATCCAGTGCCAGCATTACAATGGGCACATTCGCTTTTCTTGCAATGTGATAGAAACCTGTTCGCAACCTGTCTACCTTTTTTCTTGTACCCTCAGGCGACAATGCAATGGCAAATGATTCATTACTATTAAACATATCAACAACCTGCTCTACAAAATTATTTTTGTTAAAACGGTCGACTGGTATTCCGCCGGCCAGGCGAAATAAAAAACCAAAAGGTGGTTTAAATAATTCCTGCTTGGCAATAAATTTTATGTGGTTTAGTTTTAAAACACTTCTAAAGGCAAAGCCCATATATATATCCCGGCTGCTGGTATGCGGCGCCACTACCATTATTAATTTTTTCAAATCTGCCGGTACGGTATTTACTGCTTTCCAACCCATCCATTTAAGGTGCCATTTAAAAAAATAATACAGCATACATTATCCCTTTGTTAATAATATCAACAAAGTAAGTTTATTTATTTACTATAAATGGAAACAGCTACCAAAGGGTGCATTTCAAATTGTCTACGCAATAAGTGGTTGGTGTTTTCACCAACCACCGCTCAGCCTTGGCCGGTGTTTCCTCCGGCCGAAACCGGGAGCGATAATTTGAATTGCACCAAATGATTTTACGCTTGTTTTATTCTTTACATTTACAAAAAATACCTGTTACCTTAAATGACACTATCAACTTTTCTGGCCCATCAATGGCACAGTTTCTGGCGGGCTCGCAATGCCAATAAAAGTCTGGCGCTTCAAATTATTTTAGGGATTTTTTATTTATTGATTTTTATAGAAATTGCAGGGCTGGGTATTTTATTACCTTACCTGATAAAAGAATCAATGCCGGGCAAGGACCCAATTGTTTTATTTTGCTCGTATATCATCTACTATTTCCTGGTTGGTTTACTGGCCCGCTTTCAACTGCAGGAACTGCCCTCGCTCAGCATCCAGCCTTACCTAACACAAAATATCAAGCGTAGCAGCATGTTGCATTTTTTAAATGTACGGTCGTTGGTACATGTTATTAATGTTTTGCCCTTCTTTGTTTTTATACCTTTTTCTATTGTAGTTATTTTACCTGCTTATGGCGCTGTTGCCACCATTTGCTTTTTGATATCCATGTTTGCATTGGTGTTTAACAACCACTTTTTAAATATGTATATCAAACGTAAATCTGTAGATAACAGCTGGTGGTTTTTTGCTGTTGTTGCCGCTATAGCTATTTTAAAAGGAGCAGACTATTTTAAACTAATTTCTTTTGAAAAATCTTCTGCAGATATATTTATTGGCCTGTTGCATCAACCTTTATTTTGTATTATTCCTTTAGCAATTGCCATTATAACCTTTGTGTTAAACAATAATTATTTAAGAAGCCACTTATACATAGAAGAGCTGGTAAGTGAACGGAAATTGACAATCAGCAAAAGTTATTCGTTACTGGACAGGTATGGAGATATTGGGGAAATGATTTCGTTGGACCTGAAACTTATTTTTAGAAATAAACGCCCAAAATCGCTGGTCATTTTATCTGGTGTTATACTTTTATACGGTTTTATGTTTTATCCAAAATACCTGCAAACAGGCAACTATACTATGCTATTTCTTTTTGCACTAATTATAACAGGGCTATTTATCAGTAATTACGGACAGTTTTTATTTGCCTGGCAAAGCAGCCATTTTGATGGTATGATGAGTTACAATATCAATATGAAACAATACATCAAGGCTAAATTTTTATTGTTTGTTACTGTTTGTTCTTTACAATTTTTAATAGCCAGTTTTTATGGATTTATGGGTTGGCAAATAATCCCTATTCAGATAGCCGCATTTTTATATAGCATCGGCGTTAATTCTTTTGTAACCATCTATGCGGCAACTTACAATTACAAATATTTAAACCTTAGTAAATCTGCCAGTTTAAATTTTCAGGGAATTGGTGCATTACAATGGTTACAATCTTTATTGATTTCATTTGGGCCAGTACTGGTGTTTTTTTTATTGAACAAATTTATTGGATTCTGGACAGCCATAATCAGCATCAGCAGCCTGGGAATTATTGGATTGGCATTTAATAGGAAAATTATCAATTGGCTTGCGGAACAATTTAATATACGCAAACATAAAATACTGGAAGGATTCAGGGAGCGGTAATAATAAATAATAGTAAACAAAACATATTTATGATCTCAATAAAAAACTTACAAAAATCGTACAAAGGAGTTAAAGCAGTTGATATTGATACTTTAGAAATACATGCCGGCGAAGTGATAGGATTGGTAGGTAACAACGGAGCAGGTAAAACAACTTTTTTTCGTTTGTTACTGGACCTGATAAGAGCCAGTGGTGGCGAAATTTTTTCAAAGGGAAATCTTGTAACAGCTTCTGAAGACTGGAAAAGTTATACCGCTGCATATATTGACGAAGGTTTTTTGATTGACTACCTTACACCAGAAGAATACTTTTATTTTGTGGGCAAACTCAATCAATTATCCAAAGCCGATGTGGATGATTTTTTGCAAACCTACCAGGCTTTTTTTGATGATGCTATCTTAAAGAAAGGAAAATACATCCGTGATTTTAGTAAGGGCAACCAGTTTAAAATTGGCATTATTGCCGCATTGCTTACCAATCCAGAGTTGTTGATATTGGACGAGCCATTTGCCAACCTTGACCCGACTACCCAGCTAAGATTGGTTGATATGATAAAACAAATGGCAGCAGATAAACGTATGTGCATTATTGTTAGCAGCCATGATATTAACCATGTTTCGGAAGTTAGCAGCAGGATTTTGCTGATGGAAAAGGGTAAAATTATTAAAGATATTGCGGGTGGAGAAGCTGCGTATGATGAAATGGTAGAATATTTTAAAGTGAAATAGCTTCAATTTCAAGTGAAAAAATACAAATTGCAGTTATTATGCTGTATTTAAAAGAAAAACTTATATTTGCAACTTAATTTAATACAATACAATTTTAAAAAATGGACAAAACACTAGGCACCGTTAAGTTTTTCAATTCTGAAAAAGGATTCGGTTTTATCAAGCATGATGATTCTAACAAAGAAACTTTCGTACATGTTAGCGGATTAATCAATGACATTAAAGAAGGCGACCATG
>JANYGZ010000032.1 GCA_025362235.1 Ferruginibacter sp.
TTAACCGGTTTATAAAATATAGTTTTTTTGTATTGTTGGTATCAATACTTTTTTGGGCCTGTACCCAAAACAAAAAACTGCAATCGCCTTTATTTACAACCCTTGATAGCAGCAATACCCATCTTAATTTTATCAATCAGCTTAAGCCCACCCCTCAGTTCAATTTGTTTAGTTATATGTACTATTATAACGGTGCCGGAATAGGAGCAGGAGATTTTAATAATGATGGATTGGTTGATCTTTTTTTTACAGCAAACCAGGGGGATAATAAATTATTTTTAAACAAAGGGTCATTAAAATTTGAGGATGTTACAATAGCTGCTGCCATACCACAAGATAAAGGATGGAGTACGGGCGTATCTGTAATTGACATTAACAATGATGGCCTATTGGATATTTATATTTGTAAAGTAGGCCATTACAAAACACTAAACAGCAAAAATCAACTGCTTATTTGTAAAGGGATTAATAAACAGGGAATACCATTTTATAAAGACGAAGCAAAAGAATATGGATTAGACTTTACAGGGTTTAGTACTCAGGCAGTTTTTTTTGATTACGATGGAGATGGTGACCTGGATATGTTTTTATTAAATCATTCTGTAAATCATGATGGCAATTACGCCCCAAGAGATAGGTTTTTAAATACATTCGATTCCCTGGCAGGTCAAAAACTTTACAGGAACGATATTAAGAAAGATGCTTCAGGAAAAACCTCCATATTTTTTACCGATGTTACCAGGCAATCTGGTATTAACGGAAGTAAAATTGGCTATGGGCTTGGTGTAGCTGTTGCTGATATTAACCTGGATGGCTGGCCGGATTTTTATGTAGGAAATGATTTTCATGAAAATGATTATCTCTACATCAATCAGAAAAACGGAACATTTAGCGAAGAAAGCAATAAAAGATTGATGCATACCAGCCAGTTTAGTATGGGGGTTGATGTGGCGGATGTAAATAATGATGCCTATCCTGAAATAATCTCCATGGATATGCTTCCGTACGATCCTTATATCCTTCGCCGTTCATTGGCAGAAGACGATTATAATATTTTTCAGCAAAAAATTTTGTTTGGATATAATTACCAGTATGCCCGCAATAATTTACAATTAAACAGGCGCAACGGCATGTTTAGCGAAACGGCACAGTATTCGGGAGTATATGCCACCGACTGGAGCTGGTCGTGCCTTTGGATGGATTTTGATAATGACGGAACTAAAGATCTTTTTATTTCTAACGGCATCCCCAAAAGAATGAATGACATTGATTACATCAATTTTGTTTCAAGTGATGAAGTGCAGCAAAAACTCATAAATAACGGCATGGTCGATAAGGATATGAGCCTGCTTAATAAATTTCCTGAAATTAAAATTCCCAATAAATTTTTTTCTAACACCGGCAATTTAATTTTTAAAGATGTAACAGATAGTATTGAAAATAATCCAGCTTCTTTTTCTAACGGGGCTGTGTATGCGGATCTTGATAATGATGGCGACCTGGATATTGTGGTTAATAATATTAACGATCCGGTTTTAATATATAAAAATACGGCCAATGATAAAAAAGATAAACCGTACGCCACCATAAAATTAAAAGGCTCCGAAAAAAATATTAATGCAATTGGTGCCAAAATAGTTTTATTCGCAAATGGCGGTATAAGAACTTATGAAAATAATCCCGTACATGGATTTCAATCAAGTATGCTGGAGCCTGTTCTTATTGGACTGGATAAAACTAAGGTTGATTCTGCATTTTTAATATGGCCAGATAATACATACCAGCCTATAGAAATAAAAGCTAATCAGCATTTATCATTTTCATATACATCAAACCTGCCAAAATATAATTATACATCACTAACAAGTTATTATAAACCGTCAACAAATAGCCTGGAAGATATTACTTCGACAACAGGATTGAATTACAGGCATTTTGAAAACCCCTTTAACGAGTTTGACAGGGAACCGCTTCTTCCCCACATGGTATCAACGGAAGGGCCTGCATTAGCCATTGCCGATATTAATCATGACGGGTTGGAGGATATTTTTATTGGGGCATCAAAAACCTGTCATAACGCCGTTTTTCTTCAAACACCAGAAGGAAAATTTATCAAAACATCCCAACCAGAAATGTTGCAGGATAGTATGTGGGAAAATGTAGATGCAACCTGGACTGATGTGAATAACGATGGTAATATTGATTTAATTATAGCAACTGGTGGCAATGAATACTATGGTAAAGAATCTCATTTACTGCCTCTTTTATATCTTAATGACGGCAAAGGTAACCTTACCAAAAAAACAGATGCCTTTACAAATATTTATACTACGCAAAGTACGGTAGCGCCTTATGATTTTAATGGAGATGGCTTTGTAGACTTATTTATTGGCGGCCGGGCAGAACCTTGGAACTACGGCAAAATGCCCCGATCCTTCTTATTGCAAAATGACGGAACAGGAAAATTTACAGATGTAACAGCAAAATATTCAATTGATTTATTACAACCGGGTATGGTAACCTGTGCACAATGGTTTGATATTGATAAAGATGGTGATAAGGATTTGGTTCTTTGTTATGAATGGGGTGGTATTGATGCGTATATCAATAATAAAAGTGGATTTTTAAGAAAAGTGATTTGTGATAAAAAAGGATGGTGGAATTTTATATTGCCCTGTGACCTTGACAACGATGGTAATATCGATTTAATTGCTGGCAACTTTGGCTTAAACAGCCGATTGAAAGCCTCAGAAAAAGAACCCGTTATTCTTTATTATAATGATTTTGATGACAATGGTAAAAAGGAACAGGTGCTTACTTATTTTGTTGATGGTAAAGAAATTCCTTTTGCAACCAAGCAGGAGCTGGAGAAACAGATGCCTTTTTTAAAGAAGAAATTTTTATATGCAGAAGATTTTGCAAAATCATCACTCAATTCTCTTTTTGGAGCTGATAAAATTGATGGTTCAGATAAATTAACCGCCAACTTTTTTTCAAATGCAGTATTGATGAATAAAGGCGGTATGCAATTTGAAACCATAGCTTTACCATTTGAAGCACAACTAAGTTCTTTAAAAGATGCAGTGGTGGTAAATGCCAATAACGATGCCCTTCCGGATATATTGATTATGGGAAATTATTATGAGAATAGCATTGAATTAGGAAGGCAGGATGCTGATTTTGGAACAATATTGATTAATAAAGGTCAAGGCAGGTTTGCTGCTGAAACAGTAAATGGTTTGGCAATAAAAGGGCAGGTAAGACATATAAAGCCGATCGAACTTAACAATCAAAAGGCATTTGTTTTGGCAAGGAACAACGACAGCACAATGGTTGTAAAATTTAAGTAAATGAATCCACTATTGAAAAACCGGGTAATACAACCGGGTAACCCATTTAGTGGAATCTGTTTCTGTTAAGCGGTCAGTCACTAAAGATTGAAAAGAAATGGCGGGGGAATTTTTTTTATAATCCCTGAAATAATTTGTCAGTTCCTCCTCACCTTTCACAACGCTGTAAGCCCCACCCTTAACATCTGCTGTTAGTATAAATCCTAAATGCATGTGCTTAAGCTCAAATCGGGCTTCTGCGGGCAAGTCGCTTTTTGTCGGTAGCGCCACCATTGCTTCAAAAACAGCCTGACCCTCTTTTTCTACATGAAGCATTGGATAGCCTGCCTGCTGCCCTCCCTTTTTTTGAATGTACTCTTTTACTGATTGAACCATTCCGTATATTTCCTGTGTAGAAGGGTATTGTTGAAATGTATTCTTTACAGATATCATGGATGTTTCTGCAACTTTTTCTGTTGTAATTTTTAAGCCATAAATATTTTCAGGTCTATCAAAATAATTTTTCATACCCCCTAATAAAAGAACTATATTTTTTCTACATTTCCTTAATGCAAAATACTGTTCAAATCTTGTTAAAGGGTTTGCTGAATAATTAATGTTGTTGTATATCCATTGAAATTGAGTAGAATCATTTCCGTAGTATATAATTTGTAAGAATCCTTTTACAGAATCCCCATTATTAAATATGGTTGTTTCAATACCGTTGAGAAGCATTCTATCAATTCTGTAAGTAAAGTTTTGATGGGTATAAAGTGTATCATTTATTTTTTTCCCTGCCCACCACAATTGCCAATTTTTAACATTGGTTATTTTCCTTGCAGCCCCGCTTTCGGTACAATTAACAATAACCTTGCAGCCAGTATTTTTGTTAGAAGGGATTAAAAAATAAAGTATACTGGTAATGAGAGCAACAAACAGGCTGACAATTAGAATCCATTTTTTCATGGCAAAACAATTTTTTGATGTGTAGAGGCAAAATATCCAGCAAATAAAAGTAAACTAATTCAGTAATCATTTTGTAAAATTAAAATACCCCGGATATCTTTTTAAAATGGCAGTTTGTTTTTTATTGGTTTTTAAATCAGTGCCTAACCAATAAATTATTTAAAACGTGTATATTGATTATAAATATTTAAACGGCTTCCAATAAACAAAATGAGTAAGGTTCTATAACCAGGTATTCCTTATCCCTGCCAACTACATATTCCTGTTGCTGCCAATGATCAAATAATAAAGCGGGTGGGTTTCCTTTTTCCTTTACAGTTTGCCAGTCAACATAGCACATTTCATTTTTTAAATTAAAAAAACAATACAGGCGTTTATCGTCGAGTTGGCGTAAAAAACCAGCTACATGGATATTATAGGGCGATAGCCAGGTAAGGTTACTGCAATCTGCCAGCATTGGTAATTTTTTTCGAATGCTATTTAATAGGTGGGTTGCAGAAAAAATCCGTTGTTCAATGCTGCCATCAATATCAATATTATTATTTTTTGCCCAATCAATAACCGGCCGGTGCATCCAGCGGTTATCATAACTTTTTGCCGGATCGGATAAGTAACTATAATCATTTGTATAGCCAACCTCGTCGCCATAAAAAAGCATGGGTAAGCCACCAATAAAAAAACTAAAGGCCTGCATTACAATTATCCTGTTAATAGCAGTATTTATTTCCTCTTCATTGTTGGTTGCAATAGCTTTTTCAAGCCCGCATAACGAAGCTAATGTACCGCTGATCCTTGCATCCTGTGTTTTTGGATTTACAGAAAAAAGGGCACCTGTTGCCGGAGAGCCGGGTACATTGCCTGAGTAAAAATCTTTTATAAATTTGCGGTGTTTATAAGGATCAAAAGAAGCCTGTTGAATCATATAATCATCATAGCCCAAACCAATATCATCGTGGCAACGTGTATAGGTTATCCATGAAGTACCATAAGGTTTTTTTAGCAGCTCATGTTGCGCAGCAAGCATTACACGTGTATCGCCGGTAGCCAGTGCATCCCACTGCAATGCCATTTGAGTGGCATTATAAGCAAAATCGCATTCTTTAGCTATGAAATTTCCGGTGCCAAAATAATTCATTATTTCTTTTGGTGCTACAATGGCTTCGCCCAGCAATGCCATACCCGGCGAAGCTACCTGTACACATTGTTTTAATAAACGCAAAATGGTATGCGCCTTAGGTAAATTCTGGCAGGTAGTTCCTTGCTGTTTCCAGATAAAGGCGGGCGCATCTATGCGTAATACATCTATCCCAAGGTTGGCATAAAAAAGAATAATGTCGAGCATTTCTACCAACACTGCAGGATTACCAAAATTAAGGTCCCACTGATAATTATGAAAAACCGTCATTACCCATTTATGGCATTCCGGTATATAGGTAAAATTTCCGGGAGCGGTCTCAGGAAAAATATCAGGCATATCCTTTTCAAAAGAATCCGGTATTAACCGGTCATCATACATATAAAAATAATCCTGGTAATTTTTATCCCCCTGTTTTGCTTTTATGGCCCACTCATGCTGGTGAGAGGTATGGTTAAGCACAATATCTATCATTAAATACATATCAGCTTCACTCATCTTTTGTTGCACCGTTTTTAAATTATCCAGACTTCCAAAACGGGCATCTACTTTACTATAATCTGATACGGCATAACCACCGTCGCTTTCCCCGGCGGGGCTTTCAAACAAAGGCATCAGGTGCAAAAAATTTACGCCTAATTTTTTAAAGTAACCCAGTTTATCACCAAGGTTTGTAAGGTTGCCACAAAAATTGTCAACATACAAACTCATCCCGGTTATTTCATTGCTTAAAAACCAAAGCCCTTTTTCAGCTTTCGCAGTATCTCTTTTTTTTAATGCTATCCTTCTTTTTTTATGTGCAGTAGCAAGGCAATTAATTAAACCATCAAAATGTACAGCAGCTTTGGAATGGTGCTGATACAATTCATCATACAATGATTTAATAACAGAAGTATTTGCTATTAAACGGCTGTAAAAAGAAAGATCTGCTTCATCCTTGCCAATTTTTAATTTTAAGAAGGCTGCATTTATTTTTTGATGTAATAAATAATCGTACATATCTTAATTTCCTGCAAATTTTTTTATTTAATTAAATATATCAGAAGTTAAATGTTTAAAAGCCTCCATAGCGCCGAGGTATTCGCAGGTTCTGGCACCCGCTTTATTGGCATTTAAAATAACCTGCTTCCATTCGTCTAATCCGAGGTTGATCATTTCCTGTTTTTTATAATTACTAATCTGGTATAATACAGCTCCTGTAAAAGCATCACCGGCGCCGGTAGTATCAACAGGCTTTATGGCAATACTTGAAATAATATGGGTTGTACCGCCAAGACCGAGCATGGTGCCGTCTTTACCAAGGGTAATAGCAAATACAGCGGAGGTTTTTTGAAGAAAGGCAGTTGCTGCTGCATCAACTGTTGCTGCCCCGGTAAGCATAATTGCCTCTTCGTCGCTTACTTTAAAAAAATGGCAGTGTTCCAGAAAATTCCAGGATTGTTTTATAAAAGAAGCTGTATTGTTTTGAAACAACAGGTGACGGTAGTTGGGATCAAAACTGATGAATAATTTTTTATCCAATGAATTTTTCAGCAGGCTGGTGTATGCTCCCTGCAAGTCTCCCGGCAAAAAACCAGTAGCCGATCCAAAATGTACTATAGAAAATTCATCCATGTTGATGGCATCTATATCTGCTGTATTCAAATGTCCATCAGCCCCACGGTTAAAATAAAAATCCCGTTCACCATTTTCCATTAATGATACAAATGCGAAAGTAGTAAAATGATTTTCATCCTGCAGCATGTGTTTGGTACTTACTCCAAAACTTTTCATAACGGCTACCAGGTGATCACCAAAAGGATCAACACCCACCTTGGCGGCCAATTCCACTTCGCCCCCTAATGCAGCAATAGCAGCCGCTACATTGGTAGGGGCGCCTCCTGGCTTTTTTAAAAAATTTTCTCCTGCTGATAATGGTTTGCCCTTGTCGGTACAAATCATATCTATCAAAGCTTCACCAATGCAGAGTATCTTGCTCATATAATTAATAGTTGTTTTGATTGTGAGGATTGCAGGAAAAATTTAAGCATGCAATCAATACTATTGCAGTAGGGATATTAATAAACAATTTCATAATAATTACTATTTTAATGATTTTGGACTAATCCCCGCCACCTCCTGCCAGGGCGATTTTTCCTGTTGGCTTAGTGCTTTTTATTAATAGGGTTAACATGGATGCAATCAATAAAAAAGCAGCACTAAAATAAATAGCGTTTGTAGGCTCTGCATATAGAAAATTGTTAAAGATAAATCCAAAAGTCAAGGAGTAAATAAGCATAGGTATTACAATCATCATGTTGATAATGCCCATGTAAACCCCATACCTGCTTTTAGGAATATCGTTTACAATTAATAAATAGGGTACTCCCATCATACTTGCCCATGCAATTCCAAAACCTATAAGTGGGATAAAAACAAGATATTTATCATCGATATGGGGAAAAATAAATAATGCTAACGAAGCCATCAATAAACAAATACAATGTACCATTTTAGCACCTTTCTTTTTTGCAAACCATACCAATACAAAAGCAGACAAAAAAGTAATAATATTTGTCCACCCGCTAAGCAAACCACCCCAGCCAACTGCTTCCTGATAAATTTTGTTAGCAGCCGAATTATCTGTGGTTTTAAAAATTGTTTTAGCTATGGTCAAGTCTTTAAAATCCCAATAACATTTTAAAGCAAACCATTGAAAGAGATACACAAAAAATAGCCTCCACATATTCACAGGCATATCTTTTATGGCATGAAAAATTTCAATAAAGGGAGTTGATAAACTAACTTTTTTACTTCTTAATTCGGCAAGTTCTGCATCCGTTGGAGGTATTTCAGGTGTTGTTTTATTACTCCATAAAACGCTTGTAATACTGCAAAATGCACCAAAGAAAAAAGCTGCATATACCCAATATGGAATTCCATTAGCATTCTGGTTAGTAAAAAAAGGAATTAGTTGAAATAAAAATAAAGAGAGTGTTGCCAGTGTTTGACCAAAACCCGTAAAAAAACTCTGTGCTAAAAAACCAGTAGGTTGTTGTAAAGGTGAAAGTTTATCAGCGACAAAAGCCCTGTACGGTTCCATCGCTGTATTATTCGCAGCATCCAAAATCCATAATAAACCAACCGCCATCCATAAAGACTGGCTAAAAGGGAAAACAAACAAACAAATACTGCATAGCATTGCGCCTACTAAAAAATAGGGTTTACGCCTACCCCACTTGGGATGCCAGGTTTTATCACTCATTGCACCAATGATTGGTTGTATTAATAATCCTGTAATAGGGCCCGCAATCTGCAGTAATGGAAGATCCCCGTTATTTGCTCCTAAAAATTTATAGATGGGGTTTATTGCATTTTGCTGTAACGCAAAGCTATACTGAATGCCAAAAAAACCGACATTCATATTAATAATTTGCTGAAAACTAAGCGGGGGTTTTGATAAAAGCATTTGCAGGCAACGTTTAGTGGAAATAGTAAAAGTAAGTTAATTATACAATTTCAGGAACTGTTTACAGGCTTGTTTGCAAACGTTTGATGTGGGCATTTAATAATCTGGCTGAAAAAAAACTGTTATAAAGACTGGCCTTCTACAAGATAAGAATCTACATATAATTCCTGGTAGGGCGCATCTTCTTTTACACAAGTCATCATAGCCGATAATGCCAGCACACCTAATTTATAGCCGCTTGTTTCCACATAAGTAATTTCAGGAGTGTATAAGGTTGGAAAGAAATTGCTGTTACTTATAGTAATTACCGCAATATCGCCGGGTACTGAAAGGTTTAGTTCGTGAATAGCTTTCATGGCACTTAATAAAATGATATCAGTCATACAAAAAATAGTGTCTGGCCTGTCGTCATTCTGCAACTGTTGCTTTATTATTTCTTTGGTATTTTCGTAATGGTTAGTGTGATAAATATTGAGCTTAGGTGCTTTTTTATGTTGCTGAAAAACTTTTTGAAAAGCTTTTAATCTTTTTTGAGTTATTGACATATTAGGTTCTGCAAATACAGCCAAAACTTTTTTCTTGTTTTTTTTAAGAATGGCCTCTGCTGCAATAGTAGCTGCAGTTTCGTCTGCAAAACAAACCCTGTTACAATTGTCATTATCCGGCACCCTGTCGAAAAAAATAACAGGGATATTTGATTTGTTTAAGCCCTGAAATAAATCAAAGTTTGAGGCATTGGGTGTTATACAGGCAAATAAGCCTGCAACCCGTTGCTTTTTGCAATATTTTATATGAGTAGCCTCAATTTCCGGGTTATCATCTGTTTTTAGGATGATTAATGTATATCCTACTTTTCTGCTTTCAACTTCTACCGCATCAATAAAAGAGGTATAAAACAAATTGCTTACTTCTGGTACTATCAATCCAAATATATTACTATGGCTGGTGCTTAACTGAATAGCGAAGGGGTTAGGTTCATACTCCAGCATTTCTGCCAGTTCTTTCACCTTTTGTTTAGTGGTATCTGAAATATCAGGATGATCTTTTAATGCCCTTGAAGCAGTAGAGATACTGATATTAAGCAGCTGTGAAATCTTTTTAAGTGTAATAGTATCAGACATTGGTGCTGGCAATTAATGTTTGATTGGCAAATTTTTTTGAAGTGTTTCCAAAATGAAATCCCCCCTTTGATATTTATAGTTAATGTCTCCTTCTCATTACCAAAGTGCCTGCCACATATTTTTGAATTTTATGCGCATCAAAATTTATTATAGTCATTTTAAATAGCTTCCTGTTAAAGGCATTCAATAACAAAGGAAAGCTGCTTTTATTTTATTACATTCTCTTTTTTAGCTTAGTTTATAATTAAGTGGCCATCTCATTTTGCCATTGTAATAATTTTGCTTTTATACCAAGATAAACACCATTGGTCCAGCCAAATCCATCCTGGCCAGGGTATTCGCCACCACCAGCAGGCTTATCCAGGTCTTCTACATTATATTTTTCCATCATTTTACCGGTTTCATTAAAAACTTTGTCATTTATCGATAACCAGCGTTTTCCTATTTCTGCTGCAAGCAAACGATGACCATAATTATTTGACCCAATACAGGCAATCCATTGTAAAGGAGCCCATCCGTTGGGAGCATCCCATTGCTGACCAGTATGCCAGGTAGTAGTTACTATTCCCCCCTTCTTCAATAAATATCTGCGGGTTACCATGGCCACAGCATTTGCCTGGTCAGTAGATGCTATTTTTATAAACAATGGAAATAAACCAGCAGCAGTTATATTAGTTTGCTGTTGTTGTAAACGCAGGTTATAGTCGGTGAAGAATTGCTGTTTCTTGTTCCAACAATATTTTTGAATGGCAGCACTTCTTTTTGCAGCTTTTATTTCAAATTCTTTCGACAGTTTTATATTACCTGCTAAGGTATTTGTCTTCGCAATGGTTTGTTCCAAATAATATAAAAGACAATTTAAATCTACCGGGATGATATCTGTGGTTTGGATGGTATCAATATTTTTTTTATCCGCAAACCAGCGGCTGCTAAAATCCCATCCGCTTTCTGCACCTGCCCTTAAATGGGTAAATGTTTCGGTTGAAGATTTTTTACTTGTTTTAGCTACATGTACATCTTCTGCGTAACTCTCCTGTCTTGGGGTTGAATTATTATCATAGTACCGGTTGAGTAATTCCCCTCCAGGCATTTTAACTACCCGGGCTTTTGCTTCGCCTGGCTGAATGCCAAGAGAGCCTTGTTGCCAAAAATTATATTCTAGTTCCAATTCATTTTTATATTGACTGTATACTTTATCATCTTTTTTTATTTCAGTAAGCAGGGTAACCATTAAAGCAAAAAAGGGGGGCTGGCTGCGGCTTAAATAATAACGGCGGTTTCCATTGGGTATATGGCCATAAGTACGCAGCAGGAATGCGAAATTGTTGATCATGCTTTCAATAAGATCTACCCGGTTGTGTTGTTGCAGCCCAAGCATGGTAAAGTAAGAATCCCAGTAATAAATTTCCCTGAATCTTCCGCCGGGGACGATATAGGTATAAGGAAGATTGATGAGGGAGCTGCTTTCTTTTATGGGTACCCGGGTAAGTACATCCCAAAGGGTTTTAATATTTTTTTCAACAGGCTGATCTTTTTGGCTTTCATAATCAGCGGCAAATACCGGCGGTTCATCAAAATTATTTTTTACAAAACCGGCAAGATCAAAACCGGGTTGATCTTTTTGAGCCAGCCATTGTTGTTCTATTAGGGCAAGGTTAAATTTAGGAATACAATCCACAAATGTTTTACCATCTGCAAATACAGCGTTTAATTGCACACCTTCAAAAAGCTCCTGCAAATCATATATTTCCTTACTGGCCATGGCAAAATATTTTGACTATTTATATGAAGATATCTTAAGTTAATAAAGTATCAACCACGGGTTCATTTGCTTTTTTTTGTACCCGGTAAAAAATAACTAGCAGCAGAATTAAAAGCGACATGGGGACAAGGGAAAAGTAAAAGGCTGTTTTGCCCCCATAAGCCTGAAAAATGTTGCCGGTAATAATTGATCCTGTTGTACCGCCAAGAGCTGAAAAAATTACAATAAGACCAGCCATGTAACCATGTTTTTTAGGTGGCAGCGAACTTAGTATAACCGAATTAATAGCCGGATAAATTGGAGCCAGCAGAAAGCCAATCATGGGAAAAACAAATGTTGCAAGGGGAGCGGTTGACCAGCCTGTAATAACTTCATGGCCTGCCTTATCGGCCAATGGTATAGTAGTGATTACCAACAGTCCTGCAATAATTAAACAAGTTACCAGTACCAGCAGCCAGTTTATTTTTCTAAGCAGTATACCTGCCAGAAATCTTCCAATAGCTGTGGAAGCCGCAAGGATGCTAGCCATTTGAATACTGAGAGTTTGTGGTAAATGAAGCACTTTACTGTTATAAGTAGGCAACCAACTCATAATACTTTGTTCAATTAAAACATAAATAAAAGCACTGGCAACAAAAACTATAACGATAGGCAAAGCAATTAGTTTAAACATTTCTGCAAAATCGTTGGTAAGGGGTTGATGACTTGTATTTTTAACGGATGATTCATCAAGCGGGGAGCTTAGCAATAACAGGAATGCAATACCGACAATGCCAGCCAGTAAATAATATACTTTTAGCCAATCTGTTGACTGTGGGTTTTTATCATCTACAAATGCACTGAAAATAAAATAGCCAGTAAGGATACCCACCATAAAAAAGGATTCAATGAAATTCATAAAACTGGCATGTTCCTTTTTATCATTAGTTATAATACCAATGGTAGCAAAAACAGAAACCTTTATCATGGCAAAACTTGCGCCGATGGCTGCAAATAATAATTTAGTCATCATAAATCCAGGAAAAGAAGGCATGATTAAACAAACCAGGCCAATAAACCCAAGTGCAAATAACATGGCTTTTTTATAACCAATCCGGTTTACGTAAGAAGCAATAAAAAAAGATACAATGGCAATACTAAGGTCCTTAAAGGCTTCCAAAATACTGGCCGATGATTCTGTAACACCGTAATTACTTTGTACCTGCAGGATAACGGTTCCTACACTATTAAGCAAGATAGCGAAAACAAAATAGTTTAAAAACAGCGAGGTTTTAATTTTCCAGTTATTCATAATAGCATTTTAATGGCAATGCGCCCTTAAATATACATAACCTTTACAAATCCCGGTTAAACCTGTAGCCTAATATTTTTTGGTATCATTATTAAAAGTATTCCAGCTATGCAAAAACTCCTGGTAAGCAGGTAAAGGCTTTAAAGAAACAGTTGTATTTATTGCCAGCCCGTTAATTTTATAACGATGCTGATTATATAAAATAGTATCATTACTCAAATTAAATATTGCATTTTCGTCAAGCCTTTCAAAAGCAAAGAAACTTTTATCATCACGGGCTAAAACTACCACTACAGGCTGGTTGCCAATTTTATCCATAATAATCCTCTCTTTTTTTAATTGATTCCAATCAAAGGATTTTCTTTCTTTGCCTGCTTTAACGCCAATTACCCATGACTTGTCTTTTCCTGACAGGCTATCCGTACCCGTAAGTGTGCTTTTGCTTTTGCCGCTTTCAAATTTAAAAGTAGTATCATATTGACTGATAAATGCTGGATCAGCCTGCATTATCAATGAGTTTGGATGTAGCTTTAACCATTCGGAAAGAGAGGTTTGTGTGCTAAAAAATTCAGGCATTTGCGCCCCTTTTAATTTGCCGGTAATAGCTTCGCCTGTGACCTGGCGCCACCAGCTTTTTGTAGTAGCATCTTCAAACATAGCATTAAAATGATCCATGCCCACGAGCCTGAATTGTTCAGGTGACCCATTTACAGTTGGTTCATAAACACGGCCTGTTCTGCAAACAGTGCAATAGGTAACAATTACAGGGTTGCCGCCAATACTATCTTTCACCTGGTGATGATATCCTAAAAACTGTATTGGATATGCCTTTGCTTCTCCATTATTTACTATCCCTATTATCAAACGATTGGTATCTACTTTATTAGTAACGGCAGTAGCCATTAAAACTTTTTGGGGCTCATAAAACATATGATCAGCAGCCATATTAAAATTGATCATGTAAATTATTACCCCCACCAATGCTACCGGTATATGGGGTAGCCATTTTCTTTTCCAGTTTGCTGAGGAATATCCAACTACCAACATTGCGCCAAACAAAATCCTGAATGCCCAACGCCAGCGGTATAAAAAATAAGCAATATTGATACTGTTCATCTTTTGGCTGCCGGGCATGGGCATTATTAAATAGACATTTAATATTTCAAATAATAACAATCCAATTAAGCCGGTAAAAAATACTCTTTTCATATTTTCAATTATCCATTAAAAAATTATCAATTATTTACTTGCATCGTAATTGGCATAGCCTTCTTAGGTACTTTGTTTTGCCCGGTTTATATAATAATTTTTATCTTCAGGTACCCATATTGCCAGGCCATCTACATACCTGTTAAGCATACAAAAAGCAGCAGCAATTAATACAGTATCGTGAAGCTCGGCGTTCCGCAGCACCCAGCTTTTTCGCAGCATCTATTTGAGCCGGGCTCGCATTTTTACCACCCCTTTGTACACTTGACGCAATAGACAGTAATGCTTTCATTTTATTATTAATACCCGCAGCATTAAAATCATTTTTTACTGTTATCAATAAAAGAGGTATCGCACTGCAAATAATGCTGAGCCAAACCACCATCTACATTTTGACAAAAAAAGCAATCATTTAAAGAAGACACATAGGTAGCTATTAATTCTCTTTCACCACGGCTTAATATATTATCGCTGCGAAGCAGTACTTCTGCAAGATCATTTAACGGCTTTGCTGTTTCGGTACTAAAAGCCATTGGGCCACGTATGCCCGGGAAATCATTCTGTAAATCGATATGAGGCATACAATAAATTAAAAATTGAAGGTAAAATTATTAGTTATATAAATGAGGAATGATGAGTATTACTCACCATTCTTTATTACCTGATTACAATTATCTAATTTGTTATTATTGTTCAGATACCGGTAAAGGAAATCCTGTCCATACATTATCACCGGACCTGTCTATTGGAATTGATTGGGCCGGCATAAATCTATTATTTACAACCCTTTATTATAAGTATTGAATCTAATTTCCTGTTGAAAGCCAGTTTTTTATTCTTATCAGTTAAATAGGTTGACATTATGATATCAAGTTGAACTTTTATGGAATCTGCCAATCGTGAACTTTGAATAAACAATAATTCCTTTTCCATATACATTTTAGTAATCTTTTCATGCAATTGCAATGTATCCCCACTTTGGGTTTTCTGAATAATAGAATCTTGAGTAAATCTTATATTGTCAGCTAGTTTAAACCGTTGGATCCTTAACTGCATTGCCCTGCATTCGGTATTGGCAAAATCATTTATGGTTGAATCTAATGAGGCTTTATTTTTGCATGAAAATATTAACACGAATAGTATACCAACTGTCAAAAGTTTTAATAAAGCTTTAAAGGATTTGATTGTTATTATGATTGGGAAAATAATGCCAAATGGTTTAAAGTTGATATGATAACGCCGCAACCATAATTTCATAAAAATGAAAGTTTTCGAGGGTCTTTTTTTAATAAAATTAATTTTTACATTTAAGAAAGGATACTTTAAATTATTCGAAATAATTTAAAAATAAAATTTCAATCAATATCAGAAAACAATCCTGAAAAAAAATTATTTAATATTGTGTGGCCAATTGATCATTTTATTTACATTATCTCCAATTGCACGTCCTACTTGCAGGCCTCTTGTATTATCCATATTGTAATGAAGCCCACCATAGAAACGGGATTTAGCACATTCATCTGCCATTTCATTAAAATTTGAAAAATTACGGGCAGCAAATCCATATCTTAATTGACTGTAATCAGTAAATTGATAATTGCCACTGCCATCCGTAAATAAACTGATCATAACTCTTGAACCTGCGCCCATTTCACAAGAATGCCCAGAAGTATAGGCTGGAAATGGAGGAGTACCGATAACAGTAGAAAAAGAAGCATCAATATATTTTTTTATATAAGATACAGGTCTGATTAAAAAGTACTTGTATTTACCTTTCCAGCAAGAGATAAATGCATCATTTTCTGCAATGGCCAATCTGGCATATGCAACTGAAGTTTTTTCTAATGTAGCCCTGTTTTCTTCCAGTAATTGAGTCATAATATTAAATGTATGACCAGTGGGTGTGCAGGTATTAAATGGATCGTCTGCCCAGTAGCGGGTAATTTCTACCTGATCGGCTGTATTACTTTTAACCTGGGTATACATATCCATTGCCTCTTTATAAAAAGCAGAACCTGGAACTATAGAAAAATCAATAGGGGCAGATGGTTGGGTATTGCTGACATTTACAGAAAGAAAAGGCCTGTTACTTCCCCAATTTGGACTTATTGGATGTTGAGCAGCACCCGTAGGCACCCAACAGAAGGTATCTATTGGTAGAGGGAAAGGTAGCTGAAAAGGATCCATATATGATTTATCTCCCCCATCGGTAGTAGAATATTTATAAATAGATCCGGATATGTCTTTTCCAAATTGAACAGACCGGCTTATCACTTCATTATTTTCCCCTCTCGATAATGATGTTAAATTAGATAGTTCTATACTATCAATTCTTGCACTATTAATTGAACTAATTTTATCTGCAAACATTTTACGCATCATATCTGCTATTGCCGCATTAGATGAAATTGCCCAGTTGTATGACAAACCTGCACTAACTTTTGGCAAGTCAGAATTTGTTAAACCATTTAATTGCCCACTGAGACTTTGTGCTCCCGAAATTCCATTCACAACAGCTTCGTAATTAGTAATTCCAATATATCCGTAAGCACGCGATACCTGAGGAGGAAAAAACCCTGGCGTAGTTTGTGAAATAGTGCATAGTAAAGAGAAATAACCTCGAACCTGTTCCCCTGAATATGCATTGGTAGCTTTTGCTACGATGAGAGGTGCTGCAACATCATCTTTTTTACAAGATGCAAATAGAGCTATTAACAAAACTATCGAAAATAATATTTTACACAATTTGGTACTGATTTTCATTAATATATTTTTTATTTTGATTGAATTTAAATCAATAGGGTAGTCTTTACTCACCTAATTCTTAAATTTTTTTATAAGTTACTTTTCAAAACAGGTTGCTTAATAATAGTATAAATTAAAGTAAGCTAAGAAAAAATTTCTATAGTCTAATTTTTTTTTAATAATAACTTCAACTATTCACAGTACAAAAAAGAGCAATCATATAGATTTATTATAATTGAACTTACAAAATATAAAACATTCTTAAACGGTAATTTATTCAAGTCTATTGTATAAGCTAGGAAATAAATATAAATAAAATAATCCAGTTGTCGAAACTAATTAGCGTGATCTTCTAAAAGAATGTAAGGCATAATCACTGTTTTAATAATTTTAATTTTCAAATACTTTTATGAAAAAACCTTGTTAGAAAAAATTAGCATCGTAAAGAATTACGATGCCTTATCAATAATAAACCCAAAACGACTAAAATATTTATTCGGCCCCATCTATAGTGGCTCGTTGTACTGCATAGTTTCCTACATTTTTTCCTACGATTAATCCAGTTTCACAATCGCTCCGGTAGTGAATTCCACCGTACATTCTTGACATAGAAGCTTCCTGGGCCATTGATGAATATGCTGCTGCTCTTTCAGGAATGATATGACCCAATATTGTTGCTGCTGCTCCGCTGAATGTGGAGTGGCCAGATATATATGCAGGAAAATTAGGGATACCTGTTAATGTTTTAATAGCAGGATTTAATTGTGATGGCCTGGGATTACAATAATAATATTTAGTATCCCAGCAAACAATCGCTGCATCCATTAGAGACATATTTAACAAAGCCATATTTCTGGCCCATCTTACTTCACTGAAATTTTTTGTAATAAAATCTTCCGACGCAATAGCATCCCAATGGCCCGGAGGTGTATAGGTACCCACACCATCTGCCCAAAAATGAACAATTGCTGTATGTTCACGGGTTGTATTTTTTATAAACTGGTAAGTCTCTTCTGTTTCATCTTTCATCTGTTGGCTATTTGTAGATGGCGGCGGTCCGGGGCGAAGTGATATAACTGTTAAAGAATCGAATAAAAAAGTTTTTACTTTTCCAAATGCTGGCAGCATTGGTGGCCGTGCAGGTATCTCCAGACAATACCATGGAGTTTCGCCTTTTGCTATAGCGTCTGTTTCTAATTTTGTCCACATAGCCTGGTTCCCTGCTGCAGCTCCGGCCCTATCGCCACGGGCACGGGTTACAAATTTTTGTGCTACAGCCTTACCTAAAGCTTCGCCTGCATCAATATCACTGCGAACATTGGCCCCTGAAATAATACGGGCACGTTTGTGTTCTTCTGCCTTTTGCTGAATAAAATCCTGATCTCCCGGAAAAAGTAATTTAAACATTTCAACAGTAGCACCTTCTACTACAGCATCTTCAGATGGATAAGATGGAAGGTCTGATTTTGGCACCAATACTTTTAAAGTAGAATCAACTTTATAGGGAGCGGCACGGTTAAATAATTTTTTGTAATACCAGGCACTTACCAATGCATCATACTGTGCAGCACTTACATAAGCATACGCTCTTGCTGCATAGGGGGGATTGCTAAAAGGGAAAAGCGGGTATGCGAGCGGGTTAGCAGCACTGGGAATAGGATAAGTGCCATTAGCATTTTGATAAGGAGGCAGATTGTGTTTGGCAACCAGTTCCCTCAAAATTTCGTTCCAGCGTAATACAGCACCTGCACCCCAGTAGGCTACCAGGTTTTCTTCTTCACTGGTAAGGTTGTTCTGAAAGCTTTTGATTTCATTTATCTGGGCCACATATTCAGGGGTATTGGTAGCAATGGGCGCAGCAACAACAATATCTGTAGGGGCGTTTAGTAATACCGGTTTCCATGCACCTGCATTAATGTCGATATTTGCAGGGAATAATGCTGGTGCATTATCTGTTCTTCCGGTAATATCTTTATTACAGGCTACCAGAATACCAGCTACTACAGCTACTGTAAAAAATCTATAAATAAATTGTTTAGTGTTCATATTAATTAGTTTTACCTGATTGGTTAGTTGATTTAGTTTTTGGTGAAAAGTCAATAATGTAAAAAATAGAACCATAAAAAGTATTTGCCTGCCCTACGTTTCTTCCTGTAACAACATAGTTACCACCACCTACCAATGACAGGTTATGATTTGCGGTAACTACATATTTTACATTGGCACCAATTGTAGTTGCATCCATGTTGTTAGATGGAAAAGGCATATTGTTTCTTGTTATATCAAAGCCACCAATCGTTGACCATATATTTACTACTGCTTCAGCAATTAATTTGCTGGTTCTGTAACCAGTGCGAAAGTTAAAATTACTTGCATTTGGTATTTCTACTTCATTGCTAAGATGCATCTCAGTGGTGTAATAAGCTGTTCTGTCAATAGTTATATTACTTCTGAAAACATATGATGCAGAACCGGTGACAAAAAATTTATTAACCTGGTAATCGAGCATCAGCCTTGCAGTAGCAGTTGTACTGTGTAGCCCAATTGCCAGAGGAAGGTAATCTGCTACATAGTCTGTTAGTGGAAATGCTACCCCGCCGATGGTGTAAAGCGAAAAAGTTCCTGGCCCCATTTGTTTTTCAACCGGCATCCATTTTACAAACAAACTTAGGTCTTGCATTCCCTGCATACTATGCATGGTTCCCGCAGAAGCTTTTGTTGTTATGAATGGCACATTAAACAACACATTTAATTTTCCGCTAATGCCATAATTACCCATTACTGCAAACGCCTGTGTACTTACCGTTCCCAAGTTTAAATTTTCTCTTTTCAATGTCCCTTCCCAATAATTTTTCCAACTGCCATAACTGTACATCGGCCCTACACAAAACTGTTTTTTCTCCATCATAATGGCATCTATATCTGTTTGTGCATTGCTTATTAATGGGGCCGTAATTATCAGTAGCACAGTTATCAGCGGGATCGTTAAATAGTACTTCATGTTTTGTTTTTTAGTTGTTATTTTTTCATTTTTAATTTGTTATTAATATAATCACCAATTTTTTTTCCTTCTTCTGTACTTACGATACAGGAGGGGTGAAAATGAATGCCGCCATAAAACCTGGCTGAATTGTTTTCTAATGCCGCCTCCCTGAAAGATTTAAAGCTGCGGTTTTTTATACCAAACTCCAGTTCTGTACTATCAGTATAAGCAAAATTTTCACCATAAATATTTGTAAGCGCCTCTGCTGCGGATGATGAAATAGTAGAATGGCCACAGGTATATTCCGGAAAAGCAGGGGTTTGTAAATATGGCCTCCAGTTAGGATCAATGTATTTGTTGATTACCGTTTCGGGGCGTACCGTATTATAAGTATATTTTGCCTGCCAGCATTGAATAAAAGCATCGAATAGAGCGATAGAAGTTTTAGCATATGCATAAACTGTTTCATCATAAGTAGATTTAGCCGTTTTAGCGGCAATGCCAATTACACTCATCCAGTGGCCGGAAGGGGAAAACTTTTTTGTGGCAAACATCACATGCCCGGATACATTTAGTTTAAAAGGGTTATCGTCCCAAAATTCTGCAATATGTTTTTGTTCTTCGGTTAAGCTGTCTGTAGCATTTTTTATTGCCATTACCTGTTCGTAATATTTACTTTTTTTATCAGTAATATTAAAAGGAATGGGTGGGGGTGGCAAAAACTGTGTAGCGCTGTCAATAGCCATGGGCCTTATTTCCATCCAATGCGGTTCAGCCGCCTGTGCATACATTGGAGGTGTTGGTACCCAGCGTCCGGGTACATCTTTTACGGTATATTTTTCGGCACTTCTTGTTTGGGCATAATTATCTTTTTTGCTCCAGCGGATTATGCTTGCGCTCATGCTGTCTGCAAAAATCTGTGATCCTTTTTCTACGTCTTGTGGCAGGCCCTTAGCTCTTGCAAGCGTTAAAATACTGTCTTTATACAACTGCATACTACCCTCAGGAAAAGTCACCGCTTCGCCTACTTTAATATACGCCAGCAAAGCAGCCAGTTCATAATCAATAGGTGTATTTGCTGTTGGTTTTGCAACATCTTTTAACCCATTTAACTGCCCGGCCAGTGATTGGTATTTTTTTGGATCACCAGCTGCAATAATTTCATACGCGGCAATAGCGCCGTATGTATAATTGCGTGCCGCAATCATTGGAGGAAAATTATTTCCCATCACCACACTGTTTAGCTCATGTACAGTGTTGGAAAATAATTGAGGGTCATGCAGGTAAGCCTTGTATTCCATATTTGGTTTGCAGGAATACAATGATGCCGCCATGCAAAGACATACGAAAAGTCTTTTCATTTTAGTAAATAATTATGTATAGAAAGAAACAGCAAACAACCTGTAAGGGGTTGTTATTGGCAGTAAAAAATTAAACTGCCTGTGGAGGTTTAATTAATTGTTGTAAATGGGTACAACTGTTATTGATAAAGGGTTTGGCAGAATAAACTGCAGCAAGGGGTAAATAAGAAACACATTTCCACGAAGCTATATCATTTGTAAAATCTGAAAAAGAGAATTTTGCAATAGAAGTATTTTTACCAGGCATTTTTTTTGCATCATTATTGCCTGCAAAATCATTTACTTTTCCAAAGTAATCATTTGACTGTTGCTCCAAGTCAATTTTTTCTGAATGCCTGATACATTGTAAAAACAAAGTATCGTTTTCTACTTTGCGTTGTACATATTTGTAGGTTTCACCATTAACTGTTATCTCACCATCTACTCTTTCAAAACCGGTGGCTACATTTTGATAAGGCAGGTTAATGGGGATGGTTAAAGTAAAAAGATCCTGTTGATTATAGTTGTTTTTATCTAAGGAAGCTTCAAGTTTATTATCTGCTTTTTGCATGGCTATAGTAAACCATAACTTGTATCCGATTGTATTAAATACAAACAGCATTAATAATAATATGGCAGCAGTTTTGCGCATTTTGATAAGGCAAATTAATGAAAATAAGTATTGGTGGCGTATTTTGCCCAAAATATTTTTTTAGAAATAATTAAAAAGTGACTGATATTTTTTATTTCTACTGTAGTATCAATGCTTTATATCATGTTATTGAAAGATGATTATCGCTAATTTATTATTTATTGATAAAAGTCTTTTTATCAACACCAATACCTGTTAATGTAATACTTTTCCAGTTAGGCGGCAGGGCAGTTTTAATTTGTATAATTCCCTTTGAAGTAATTTCCAATCCACCAAAACCCATTAGCACACTCTGCAGAATACCACCTGCACCGGTTGCAAAATAAGGATTGGTGCCTCCTTTGGTTTCCGCAATTACGCGTAATGGAGGGTTTAAATTAGGCAGGTAGCTGTCCTGGAAAAAATGATAAGCTTTTACACCATCTCCCAACCTGGAATATAATAAAGTAAAAACGGCCTGTGTCATAGCCGGAGTACCTTCGGTAGGTACACGGGTTTCATAATACTCAAGGTCTTTGCGTATTTGTTTGGTGTCTGTTATTTCTTTTAAAGGATACGCTAATAAATTTACATCTCCCTGTTTAATTCCCTCACCAGCATAAGTTGCATGTTCTTTTGTAACGCCATCATTCATTTTTAAAATGGGTATATTATTGGCTACATTCATCCAGTCGGCATCTGGTTTTATACCTAATAAAACGGCAGCTTCAGTAGCATCCTGCAAAACTGCTTTTGCTGCAGCATTGGTAAAAGCATCATTGTCTATATTCTCGGCCCATTCATCTGAAGCCACTACATTTTTAATTTCATATTTACCCGGGCCGTTCCTTTCTACACGGCTCGCCCAAAACAGGGCCGTTTCTTTTAGTATCGGATAGCCTCTTTCTCTTAACCAGTCTTTATCCTGTGTTACACAATAATAATTCCATGCAGCAATGCCTACGCAGGCGGTAATATGGTGTTCAAACGGGCCGCTTAACGCCCATACAGGTGTTTCTTCTACGCCGGTACCGGCACTTTCCCAGGGAAACATAGCGCCCTTATATCCATGGTTAAATGCATTTTGCCTGGCAGCCGCTAATCGTTGAAACCTGTACTCCACAAGGCTTTTTGCCATTTCAGGATGTAGTACCAGTATAGAAGGATACATCCATAGTTCTGTATCCCAAAATACATGGCCGTTATAGCCAAGCCCGCTAAGGCCCATCGGGGAAGGGCTTAAAGCAGTCCCTTCCCGTACAAAAGAATAGAGGTGATACATCATGCTGTGGATATCCTGTTGTGCCTGTGCATCACCATCAATAGTAATATCGCTTTTCCATATTTCATCCCATGCTTTATTATGAAATTGTATCAACCTTTCCCTGCCTTCTAATTTAGCAATGATGGTTAAACGTTCTGCTTCATTCAATGGATCATCGTGATGTGCAGAAGTGATGGAAGAACCAGCAATAGAAAAACGATAACTTTCTCCCGCTTTTATTTTTTTGGTAAACTTCATCAGGTGCATATTATTGTCCCACATTTCATGGATTACCCTTGGCTCTTCACCATGTTTTTCAGGGAATAAAAATGTATTGGAAGCGCACATCAATAATTTTCCGGTAGGGCTTTTTGCAGTAGAAGTAAGCAGGCTGATCACCACATGCGGCCTGTCAATTTCATTATAATAATTTTGTACATCTTTTAATGCATCAGGTGCTTCCATTACACTAGCGCTGGTAATCGTAATATCTTTTTTAGCCGTAATAGTAACATCCATCAAAACTGTAAAGGGAAGCTGGCGCAGAGAATAATAAGTATAGCTCACATCAGCCTTATCGCCATAATTAAAAGAGGTAGTAAAATTGGCATGGCGCATATCTAACTGCTGTTTCATATTGGCGGCATCCGCACTGCCAATACGTTTGCCATCTACTTCCAGGTACATATTGAGCAGGTTAAAACTTTTTAAAAAATTACTCACCCTTCCACGTCCGTACAAATCATAAGCACCAGCCAATACAACGTCTTTTACTTTAAAGGGTTCGGGCGAAGACACCACACCAATCATGCCATTGGCCACTGTAATACCATAATAATTTGCAGGGTCAATTTTACCGGCAATAATATTCCAGGCATCCTGTGCAAAAAGGCTTGCGGTAAATAAAATGGAGAGGGATAAGAGTATAATTTTTTTTTGTATCATGACATGCAATTGTTATTTGAAATTAATCTTTAAAAATAAACAATGGGCAATAAATAAATATAATTTTTTGTGTGATTAAGTTTCTTTAAAAGCAAAAGGAAAGTATTGGTATAATGAAGCAACCTGTTGGATCATTATTTTTAATTTTTTGCAGTGATTGTTTGTATAACTTTATTGGAAAGATTTATTGCATGACAGTTTTATCACAAATATTGACCAGTAAAATTGTTGCTATCATCCGCGGAGCAGCGCCGCAAAATGTTGCGGCAATTGCAGAAGCTTTACATGAGGGTGGTGTACAATGCCTGGAGATTACGCTTAACTCGCCCAATGCATTGCAGGTTATTGAAAATATTGCCATAAAAATGGAAGGGCGTATTTTGGTGGGAGCCGGTACTGTGTTGAATGCAACAGAAGCAGCCAATGCAATTGACGCAGGCGCAAAATTTATAATTTCCCCTATAACCAATATAGAAACAATTAAAAAAACCAAACAACTGGGTTCTGTAAGTATCCCGGGTGCTTTTACACCAACAGAAATATTTACTGCCTATTCAGGTGGTGGCGATATTATTAAAGTTTTTCCCGGATCATCCGGACCGGGTTTTATTAAAGAAGTTTTAGCCCCCCTGCCCCACATACCTTTAATGCCAACAGGGGGAATAAACCTGCGAAATATTCACGAATTTAAAAATGCTGGCGCTGTTGCTTTTGGTGTTGGGAAATCGTTGGTTGATACCAATCAAAAAATAACTGATGCATACCTGGATGAAATAATAAAAAATGCACAAAGCTTTATACAGGCAATTAATAAAGTTTAAAAAATTATTAGGGAATAAATTGATGAGTTGAGTTATGGGAAGTGTAATAACTGTAATTGTATTTTTATTGTAAAAGAATAATATATGAAATTCTTTTTTAGTGTTGATTGGGGAACATCCACATTCCGTTTACGATTGGTTGATGCAGCAAGTAAAGCCGTGTTGGCAGAAATAAAAACCGATTATGGCATAGCCACTGCTTTTAAATGCTGGACAGAAATAAACCAGCCTGAAAAAAACAGGACGGCATTTTACCAGGCTTACCTGTTTGAACAGATAGAAAAACTAGCAGCCAATTTCAATGAATCATTAAATAATACTCCCATTGTTTTATCCGGCATGGCATCATCCAGTATTGGTATGATGGAGTTGCCGTATAAAGAATTACCTTTCTGCTGTGATGGATCAGATTTACTATTGCAAACAATACCTGTTGTAAATAAAAATGCAGCGCATAAAATAGTTATTATCTCAGGAGTAAAATCGCCGAAAGATGTTATACGTGGCGAAGAAACAATACTGGCAGGATGCAATATAGAAAAGGACGACAGGGAACAATTGTTTATTTTCCCGGGAACACATTCCAAACATATTTTGGTAACTAATAAAACTGTACAAAATATTACTACCTTTATTACAGGCGAGCTATTTGATTTATTGTCGACTAAAAGTATTTTATCCGCATCTGTAAAAAAAGATCGTCAGGAAGATAGCGCCAATGATAATTATTTTGCAGACGGCGTTAAAAATGGGGCTTCCACAAATATCCTAAACAGTATTTTCCAGGTACGGACAAACCATCTTTTTAAGAAAGCAACAGCACAACAAAATTATCACTGGCTCAGTGGATTATTAATTGGGCACGAGTTGAAAAGTATAGCAACAAACAAACCAGCATTGATTACACTGGTAAGCAGCGGGCACTTAGAAAAATTGTACGTGCAGGCCTTAAGCGTTCTTAATTTAAATACAAAAATTGTATGTAAAAATGCCGATGATGCCTTGATAAACGGGCAATGGAAAGTTATGCAGCAGACCAGTAATTTTTTATAATAAATTTATAAACATGAAAGCAAATCAATTATTTCTCTTGTTGTTAACAGCGATGTTTTTAATTAACTGCAAAAGTAAAAACACAACAAATGATTCACAAAAGCCGGCATCGAAAATGAGGATAGAAATCATTGATCCGGAAGCATTAAAAATCCTTGATAGTACGACTTCAATAGAAGTAATAGCGGAAGGCTTTAAATGGACAGAAGGCCCCTTGTATATCAAGGATGGAGATTATTTTATTTTCTCTGATATACCCGAAAACAAAATCTGGAAATGGAAAGAGGGGCAGAAACCGGTTACCTATTTACAACCTTCAGGAAATACCGGCCCTCCAACAACCGCAAAAGAACCTGGCTCCAACGGGTTGCTCCTAAATGCCGAAGGGGCTCTGATTTTATGCCAGCATGGCGACAGGCGGGTGGCAAAGATGGTTACAGCCATAAATAATCCACAGCCACAATTTGTAACTCTTGCCAATAAGTACGACGGCAAACGGTTAAATAGTCCTAATGATGCTGTATATGATAAAAATGGCGATCTGTATTTTACAGATCCTCCTTATGGTTTAACAAACGGAATAAATGATTCTACAAAAGAATTGAGCTTCCAGGGGGTATATCGTTTAAAGCCAAATGGGCAGTTAGACCTTTTCACCAGCGAGCTTAAATACCCAAATGGTATTGCATTTTCGCCGGATGGTAAATTTTTATTTATATCCAGTTCAGATTCCACTAATTATATATGGATGCAATACGAACTGGACGAAAATGGGATGACGAAAAGCAAACGTATTTTTTACGAAGCACATAGTTATGAAGGGAAAAATCTTGGTGCACCTGATGGAATGAAAATAAATAAGGCAGGATATATTTTTGCCAGTGGCCCTGAAGGGATATGGTTGTTTAATCCAACAGGTAAGTTGATAGCCCGTATATACACAGGGCAGAAAACTTCCAACTGTGCTTTATCACCCGGCGAAAAAATGCTGTTGATGACATGCGATCATTACCTGATGCGTTTAAAGCTGAAGCAGTAAAAGGAAAATTAATATAATGACCCTGCAATACTGTTCCGATTTGCACCTTGAATTTTCTGCAAATAAAAAATTTATTGCCAAATATCCGCTAATACCAAAAGGTGATGTGTTATTATTGGCGGGGGATATTATGCCCTTTGCAGTAATGTATGAACATGCTGATTTTTTTGATTTTGTTGCGGATAATTTTAAACAAACTTACTGGGTACCGGGCAATCATGAATACTATCATGGAGACATTGCAAATAAAAGCGGGAGGGTTAACGAAGCCATAAGAAGCAATGTTTTTTTAGTTAATAACGAAGCAATTTTTTTGGATAAGGTGAGATTTGTTTTTTCAGCTTTATGGTCAAATATTTCACCAGCTAATTATGTAACGGTACAAAACAGGATGGCTGATTTTACCGCTATAAAATATAGCAGCGAAGCCTATACGCCTGATGCAGCTAACGAACTGCACCGTCAATGTAAAAATTTTATAAACCAAACTTTAACTGATAAAACAGATACCCCAACAGTAGTTGTTACGCATCATATCCCTACCTTTTTAAATTATCCTGCCAGGTATAAAAGAGACCCATTGAATGAGGCTTTTGCAACAGAACTATTTGACCTGATTGAGCAATCAGCAGCAGATTACTGGATTTATGGCCATCACCATTTTAATATTCCTGCTTTTGAAATTGGTAAAACACAATTACTCACCAATCGGCTGGGCTATATAAAATACAAAGAAAATAGTGGATTTAGGAATGATGTGTTTATTGAAATTGAATAAGCAGCAGGAAGTACCAGGACATAAAATCCATCTCCAATTTATAAAATCAGGTAAATTCAATAAGGTTTAAGAATGCGATAGCAAAAGCCATTGAGGCATTTTTGCGGAAATGATTTTTTTTATGCCGGTTAACCTTGTTACCAAAGCAGTTTTATTATTTATATTTTCTATCCGCAGGCTTTTTGAAAGTTCAGGAGTAGTTGACATATTTTGCCCGTAATATAAACCAAGTGATGCTTCTTTAAAAAGCCTTTGTTTTATTGCATTGTCCTGTATAGAGGCTATACTGCATGCCTTATTAAAATCAGGATGCATACCATAGCTTTCTAAAATGGCCGGGCTGTTTTTTAATTCAGTATACCTTCGGTATTTTTTTACAAAATAATAGGTAGTGTTATTTATTTTTTTTGTGTAAGAAGTGTAATAACGTTCCATGCTGGTATATTTTTTATTTGTTGTAAAAAGGGACGGTGCCTCGTTTGATTAAAATAAATTTGGTGGCTTTTAAAACAGGGAGGAAGTTTTCTACAATTAAACCAGTATTTTTCTTAATGGTTTTAGCGGTAGTTGTAGTACTTTAAATAGGATTGGAACAGACGATATATGTGATAATGCAAATAATAAAAGCTAAGAAATTAATCAGCATATAGTGCTAAAAAATTACAGCATTTCAAAAGATGGTTAGATTTAAATAATGTTAGTTTGGCTTTGGAACAATTGGAATTGGGGGCAGGTTCAACGGATATGGAAAATTGCGGTTGGGTAATTAGAGTGATGTAAAACTAACACTTTTTTTTAAAAAACCAAATTGTAATTTTTAGATGACTTGTATTCTGAAAGTATACAATATGTATTCCCCATATAAATAAAAACGCCTCAACGCCTTAACGGCAAAAAAAGAATAGCCATTGAGTCGTTTAGCCGTTACGATGTAACGTAAATAAAAATGCCTCAACGCCTTGGCGGCAAAAAAACTAATGGCCGTTGAGTCGTTAAGACGTTGAACTGAGCAATAAATGAAAAACGTCTCAACGCCTTAGCGGCAACAAAAATAATGGTAGTTGAGTCGTTGATTTGGAAATCAAGTAAAAACGCCTCAACGCCTTAACGGCAAAAACAAGTTGGTTTTGTTACATTTGTTTTAACAAATAACTATATGCCATTTATAGAGCTAGAGAAACTGCCAACAAAAGAAATATTTCCGGGATTTACCGGACGCTGCATTCATACCGGTACCATGAGTTTTATGTACTGGACAGTTAAGGCAGGAGCCACGGTGCCTGCACATTCGCACCTGCACGAACAGGTAGCACAGGTATTGAAGGGCAGCTTTGAATTAACTGTTAATGGAGAAACAAAAATATTACAACCCGGGATGGTTGCTGTTATTCCTCCTCATGCATTACACAGTGGCAAGGCCATTACAGAATGTGAGTTGGTAGATGTTTTTTATCCCGAAAGAGAAGACTATAAATTTTAATAATGGACATCAATTTAATAAATAAAACGGCCCTCGTTTGTGGTGGTTCACAAGGCTTGGGATTAGCTACGGCCAAAGAGCTTGCCTTGCTGGGCGCTACTGTTATACTGGCAAGCCGTACAGAAGAAAAATTAATAAAAGCTGTAAAACTGTTGAGCAATGCTTCTGGTCAGCAGCATTCTTATCTTGTAATGGATCTATCTGTGCCGGCAACTGCTAAAATAATTGTAGAGAACTGGGTACAAAAAAACGGCCCCATCCATATACTGATTAATAATGCAGGCGGCCCACCGGCAGGGCCAATGATTGATACGGATGCTGCAGAATTGGAAAAAGCATTTCTTTCGCATGTTATAAGCAGCCACCTTTTAACGCAGGTTTTAATACCCGGCATGCAGCAGGTAGGTTATGGTCGCATTATCAATATAGTATCAACATCTGTAAAGCAGCCCATAAACGGCTTAGGTATTTCAAATACGGTAAGGGCTGCAGTGGCAAACTGGGCGAAAACTTTGGCTAATGAAATTGGCCATGGTGGCATTACTGTAAATAATGTATTACCAGGCTATACCAGTACAGACAGGCTGAAATACCTGTTTTCAAAACAGGCTGCACAACAAAATGTACAACCGGAGGATATTGAAAAAAATATTATAAATGCCATCCCTGCCAAAAGATTAGGCAGGCCGGAAGAATTTGGCGCTGTTGCTGCATTTCTTTGTACACCTGCTGCAGGTTATATAAATGGTGTAAATATTCCTGTTGATGGTGGAAGAACGGCTGGATTATAAACGACCGGATTATTTGCAACATACAATATTGCCATTTTCTGAATTAATATTTCTGCACCAGAAATTCTGCAACTTCTTTAAATAAAAATATATTTTACAGCGACACAGTTTGGCGTTACCCCACTTTACTTTTGATTTCAAATTAATATTATGCAATCAAAAGACATTATATCGCTATCGGGGAAAGCTAAAACCGGCTTGTTAAAAAACACTACAACACAAATATCTTTAGGAGAAATATTTAGTGAGAGAATGTATCCTGAAATAACAGAAGAAAAGTTTTATATCGCCTATTTTAATGAGGTACCTGATTCTATCCAGATTATAAAAGTAAACTGCGAGAAAGTAAATAAATGGTTTGTTGAAATTTACCAGAATGAAGTTATAGATTCCTATTCCAATAAAATTTATTTTATTGAAAAGGGAGCTACAGCCTACCAACATGTAAATATTTATTATGTTCTTTACGAAGATCTTTTTGTTTGCATCAATATGGCTGAATGTTCTGTTAAATTTCTTTTTAGAAAAACCGGGCAGGAAAAATTAGATCCAATAATTGCAGGCATCTTAAAATTTAAAGAGCAAAAGGCAGCAGGCAAACCACAAATTTCTTTACTTGTTTATAACGATAAAGGTATAGCAACAAAAAAGATGGCCTTATCCAAACCAAAGCTCAGTATTAACGATAACTACAACGATGATTTTAAAGATGTTCACCATACCATTTTAAAAAGGCTTGGTAAAAATAACGACAAGGGCCTGGTACTTTTGCACGGCAAGCCCGGCACCGGTAAAACTTCCTATATCAGGTATCTGTTGACTTCTATAAAAAAGAAAGTTATTTTTTTGCCACCTAACCTGGCGGCAGCAATTACCAGTCCCGACCTGATTGCTATTTTAATAGAAAACCCCAATTCAATTTTTGTAATTGAAGATGCTGAAAATATAATAATGGATAGGGAGAAACAAGGCCATTCGCCGGTATCGGCATTGCTGAATATCACAGATGGCTTGCTGGCAGATTGTTTAAACATCCAGTTGATCTGTTCTTTTAATACAGACATTTCGAGGGTGGATAAAGCTTTAATGAGAAAGGGAAGGCTGATTGCAAAATATGAGTTTAAAGAATTAATCACCGAAAAAGCACAGGCGTTATCCAATAAGCTGGGTTTTAAAAATGAAATTTATACCCCTACCAATTTGACTGCCATCTATAACCAGGAAGAGAAAGAGTATGTTGAAACAAAGCAGGTAAATACCATTGGCTTCAGAATAAATAACAATTAACTGATGAAAATTACTTTAGTAGCCGATACGCACGGAATGCATGAATTGCTGCACCTTACCGAAGGCGATTTGCTTATTCATGCAGGCGACATTACTGAATATGGCAATGAAGAAGAAGTAATGGATTTTATTAACTGGTTTGCCCTGCAACCGTTCAAATACAAAATATTTATTGCGGGTAACCATGACTTATTTTTAGAGTCCTGTTCTGCTGTAAAATTAAAAAGGTTTATACCACAAGGGGTAATCTATTTACAAAACTCAACCACAAAAATAGGAGGATTAAAAATATTCGGTTCGCCTGTAACGCCCTATTACCTTGGTATGGCATTTAATAAAAGAGAGGGGAAAGAGATAAAAAGATGTTGGGATAAAATCCCTACGGACACTGATATATTGATAACACATGGCCCGCCAAAAGGTATAATGGACAATGGTTTTGGTTGCGAAGCATTAATGAATAAGTTGACGGTGATAAAACCAATGCTGCATGTGTTCGGCCATGTTCATGAACAACACGGGAGCCGTCAACAAACTGAAACCTGTTTTGCAAATGCGGCATTGGTAAATAGCTTAGACCCTTTTGTGAATAGACCTTATAGAATAATTGCTCGGCCAATTGATTTGATAATTGATAACAAAGCAGTCAATTCTGTTATTGGATTTTAGATTGCACGGCATTAATTTTTTAGTAATAAAATATGAGGGGAACAATTATTTATACTATATATTTATGAAAATTAAAAATAAAACATGAGCAAAAAGAGTAATTATGGTTTAAGATTTGAACCTTGGATTGGTAAGAATTATAAAACATACGTAGATGGAAAATATTATTACTTGGGGAATCACATTACCTTGATGAAGAGGTAGACCCTGAATCAGACTTTACAACTAAAGTCATAGAAGAATTTCTTCAGGGACAAAAACTGCCCACTCCTTTTTTTCAAAGAATCGGTAATATATTTGATTCAAATGATTGTAATAGTATTTGGGAAAATATTGCATTTGCAAACCTTATTCAAGTAGGCTTATCAAAAGCTAAAAGCCAGCCAACTGGTGATGATATTAAAACCATAAACTCAACTTTTGAAATACTATTAAGGGATTTAAAACCTGATAAAGTTATAGTTTTTTCAAAGCGATTATGGAATAATTGGCTAACCGAAAAAGATGCAATGCATGTCAAAGAAATTTCAGCTAATAATAAAAAGGCTAATATTTGGGAATACCAACGAAATGGTAAGAAAACACTTGCAATGGGAATTAATCATGCATCCAGAATGTACGGGAATCTTGGTCTGACTGGGTTCCACTAGTTAAAAAATTCATAAAAGAGAATTAAAAGGATTTCTTAGTGTCTAAACGTGCCTACATATCCCGCTACCTAATAATCTTAAAAAAATTAAAAGCAAAACCATATATAAATTCCAAAGAATTAGAAAGCCATATTGAGAATGAAATTGCGCATTTGCAAATGCAGGATGACACCTTGAATATGGGTTTTTCAAAACGCACACTTCAACGGGATATAAAAGAAATCCGTAACAATTTTGGGATTGATATTGAATATTCAAAATCTGCAAAAGGCTATTTTATCAGCCAGAACGAAACGGACAATCTGAATTTTCAGCGAATGATGGAGGCATTTGATTTGTTCAATTCTTTGAACCTTGCACAAGGGCTCACCCCATTTGTACATCTTGAAAAGCGTAGGCCACAGGGCACAGAAAATTTATATGGATTGCTTCATGCTATTAAAAACAAATTGCAGATCAGGTTTAATTATCAAAAGTTTTGGGAAGAAGAAATATCGCAAAGAACGGCTGATCCTTATGGCTTAAAGGAATTTAAAAACCGCTGGTACATACTGGCGAAAGATAACAGGGACGGTAATATCAAAAGCTTTGCCCTCGACCGGTTAACCAACCTTGAAATTACCAACAGTAAATTTGAATTTTCAACAGATTATAGCATTGAAGAAAATTACCGTTATTGTTTTGGTATCATTCACCCCAATGATGAAGTGCCGCAGGATATTATTTTATCTTTCAATCCTACGCAGGGAAAATATGTAAAGACTTTGCCGCTTCATACAACACAGCAGATTTTGATTGATAATGACAAGGAACTTCAAATAAAATTAAAACTTCGTGTTTCACACGACCTGGTGATGGAGCTGCTTTCTTTCGGCGATAACATGAAAGTGTTGCAACCAAAGTCATTAGCAGATGAGATAAAAGCAGTACATAAGAATGCTTACAAACAATACTAAGTTATGCCCCGGAAAATTGTAATGCAAAAATACAGGAATCATCTATTTCCGTTAGACTTTGAATTATCCTGTAAACAAGATGATCAAAAAAATAAATCCCTGAAGTTAAAAAACCGCCTGGCTAAAGAAATAAAAGCTGGAAAGCCTGGATATAGCAACAGAAAATTTTACATAAACATAAATAATTTCAAAAGTAAATGGTTTTGCAAAACCTGTTTTAAAATTTTTTGCTTAACACCAAAACGAAAATTTAAAGCATTACTGGAGTACGATTTAAGTTGCAGAAATTGCCAATCAAAAGAGATAATGCACAACGAGGCAGTTTCATCAGCAATAAATAATAAGTTGCCTGTGACGGAAATATTAAAGCTATTTAAAGACAGTAGCCTTGAGCTGGAATTCGTGCTTAATAGTAAAACTAAATATCATTCAACCATGATTGATAATTCGCCATCAAAAGATAAAGGCTTAGATAATTGCGTCGGAATTTTAAAATAAGCCGTAATGCCGTTGTTGTTGGCTTGTGATGGTTAAATTGAAAAGGGTTATTAGTTTAAAAAACAAAATACTATGCAGGAATTATTATTGCAAATGGTAGACAATGCCAAAAAAGAGAAGAAAAAATTATTGGCTTTAAAAGAAGTTGCAGTTAAATGCCAGGAATTCGAATTAGCTTCTAAATTTAGGGAAATGGAAAAAGAATTATTTCCCTTAACTGATGAAGAAAATAAAGCAAAAGAATTGGCAAAAAAAATAAGCATAGTTTTTAGAATGGTTAAATTAAATGTGTCTGATGATATTTGCTGGCTTATCAGCGAAACTTTAAAAATACATTCAAAAATGGAAGGTAGTTTTTCGGTAAACGAAGCATATGAATTAATTGCCAAACGAAATAGGCTATTTGATGTCGGAGAGTAACCAAAGCCTGCAACATATGAATTTTCATAAAACGAATTTTAGAACTTCAACCATCCCCAATATTATTCAAACTTCATTTTGATTACATCATGCACTTTTCTTTTTATACCAAGCATATATTGATTCGCCTTCATAAAACAATATAACTCGTACTCCTTCCCCCACCAGCCTCTTTTACCAAAATATTTTTCTCCATCAAATCCTGTATATCCCTCAAAGCAGTATCCTGCGAGCTCTTTGTAATGGTTGCCCATTTTGACGTAGTCAGTTTTCCTGTAAAACCGTCCAGCAGTTTATTGATCATCATTACCTGCCGGTTATTCAATACAGTTTTGGCTTGTTGTTCCCAAAACTTTGCTTTATGCAAAACAGCACCTAAAGTTTCGTCAGTTGCTTTTAAAGAGCGGTCAAGGCATTGCAGGAACCAGCTTAGCCAATCAGTAATATTCAAATCACCTTTTTGCGTTGCTTCCAAAATATCGTAATAAGCATTTCGTTCTTTTCTTATTTGCGCACTCATGCTGTAAAAACGTTGTGCAGTACCGTCTGCACGGCAAAGCTGCATATCGGCAATAGCCCTTGCAATACGGCCATTACCATCATCAAAAGGGTGGATGGTTACAAACCATACATGTGCAATCGCAGCTTTTAATACAGGATCAATGTCCATTTCAGCATTAAAAAACTGTAGAAATTTGCTCATTTCATCAGCAATCAATCCGGCATCCGGTGCCTGGTAATGAACTTTTTCTCTTCCCATTGCGCCAGATACTACCTGCATAGGATCATCGGTTGCGTTATTACGCCATGCGCCAATAATAATTTTTTGCATTCCGCTTCTGCCAGTAGGAAACATTGCCGCATGCCAGCTAAATAAGCGTTCATCGGTCAATGGATCATTAAAATTTTGTGTTGCGTTAAGCATCATTTCTACAACACCTTCTACATTACGGTCGGCGGGTACCAGGCCCACAATGTCCATACCCAACCTTCTGGCTATGGAGGATCGAACCTGGTCTGCATTCAATAACTCGCCTTCAATTTCGCTGGACTTCAATACATCCAAAGTGAGGGTTTGTAAGGTAGCTTCTACCTTAAGCCCAAAGCCCAAAGCCTCCATACGGCCAAGCAATCTTCCCTGCCGGCGGTGTACTGTAGCAAGTACAGGAGAAATTTTTTCCTGGTTCCAGGTAAACCTTGGCCAATTAGTCAATTGATGTATATAAGCGGTCATTATCCGTAATTTATGCGGTGAATATAAACATTATTCTCCGCATTTATAAATAATATACGCAAAATATGCGGAGATTAGACATAATAATCTCCGCATGATATTTTAATCAACAGCCTATTTCCAATAAAAAACCTCCAGAATTTACTGGAGGTTCTGTGGTGCGAACCGCACCTGAATCAAACTTATTCCGTTGTTTTATTGCTATGCCTTCAGATATAAAATAGCTTAAAACCCTTTACAGTACTATACCTAACTTTTATCCAAAATAACAAAGAATTAAAGAGGTAGTGAAACTTGTAGTGAAACTCGCTTACCTTATTCCAAAAATAAAATTAAGAAAAGGACTCCCGAAATGATGCCGGTTAAGAAATGGCTTGACCTTCACGAAGCTTGTGCATTTGTAAATATGAGTGAGGGCATATTCAAAAAGGCCACTATCAAAGATAGAATAGTTCCGTCTGCCCTTGGTACAAAGCTGTTTTACAAAATTGAAGAAATTGAAGAGGCATTAGAAAGAAACGTTTTATTTAAATTTTAAGTGAGATCAAATGCCAACTTTTAAAGAGGTAGTGAAACTAACTTTTTTTACAAAAAAATAAAGTATGCCTCGTCCACCAGTTTTTTTGCTTTGCAAATTCAAATTACAACATCGGTAGGTATTTTCGGCAGCCTGCTATTTTTAGTGCGTTTCTTGATTTTTTTTGTCGGGTAATAGTGATTAAATATGATTATTCAATACATTAATCATAAAATTTACTAATATATATACTTACATTTGATGTGGAAAAAGTTGAGATAAATTTAAAAAATAGATGTAATTGTGAATATTCAATTTAATAACTTTAAGCTTGGTTTACCGACTACAAAATCAAAATGTTTGACAATGTTCGATTTGCAAATGTGTAATTAATACTAAAATAAAATAAAATGAAACCTGCTTATTTATTCGAAGTAATTACTAAGATTTTCTCTACCGTTATTACCCTGGTTTTTTGTCAAACAGCATTAGCTCAACAGGCCGCTAGTCCGGCATTGCCCGATACTGCAAAAATGACTTATAATCAAATCTCACAAAGTCTTAAATTATACGTTTATCCATCAAAAAACCAAACAAATCTAAAACAAAAAGAAGAAGAATTTGAATGTTACAAATGGGCAGTTGCTCAATCTGGAATTGACCCGCTAAACCTTCCTAAGGTTGAAGCTGCTGCTGCCCCAACGGGTCCTACAGGTGCAGGGGTAAAAGGCGCTGCCAAAGGAGCAGTTGCAGGCGCAGCCGTAGGGGCAATTACGGGGGATGCTGGTGAAGGTGCAGGCGTAGGTGCTGTAGCAGGTGGCGTTGCGGGAAGGCGCAAGGGTAAAAAAGCCCAGGCGCAGGCTGGGAAGCAATCGCAGGAACAGGCATCTTCTAAAGAACAGGAAATGAAAGATAGTTTTAAGAAAGCTTTTAGCGTTTGTATTGAAGGGAAAGGATATACAATTAAATAAATGGTATTGATAAATTAATACTGTCCAAATTAAACCAACTTTTTCTTTTACAGATTTAAATATTGTTTTTTCAAATCCCAAAGCAATAGAGCTATTTTGGGTTGTAATTTTATGGCTTCCAAAGGAGTGAAGCCATCAGCCTCCACCTATAATTCTATTGCCGCCAATTGCAAAAACTTGCTTTAGTGCCTCCGTTGCGTGTTGGTTTGTACCAACAGTTAGCAAACCGCCCATGTCATAAAAAGCTTTTCCATTTTGGAATTTTTTGCAAACGCCTATCCATGATGGTATGTGCTGGCTGACTTAGTGCTTAAAGGGCAAATGCAAATTTTGAGGAGGTAGTGAAACTTTTAGCGAAAGTATTATAAAATATAAAAGGCTTAAATGTAATGTTGTATTACGTTTAAGCCTTTTTACTTGTGGTGCGAGCCGGGGTTGAACCGGCGACACATGGATTTTCAGTCCATTGCTCTACCAACTGAGCTATCACACCATTCCCCTTCGGGGCAGCAAAAATAGGAGTTTCTATTGAAATATTTAAAAACAACAGCACCAAATTGGTAAAGAAATAAAAAAAGGGTGGCAAAACCATGCCCACCCTATGTTTGTATAGTAAATTAGTGTGATGTCAATTGGAAAGTGGCGGTTTGATTCGTCAATGGTGAATGGTCAATAATGTGACCATTGACTTAACATTAGTTTTATTTTAAAGAGGCAATATCAATCACAAAACGGTAACGAACATCTGCTTTTAACATTCTTTCATATGCTTCATTTATTGCTGATACTTTAATTACTTCTACATCACTCACTATATTATGTTCGGCGCAATAATCCAGCATTTCCTGGGTTTCTTTAATGCCACCAATTAATGAACCGGCAATAGAGCGGCGTTTACCAATCAAATTAAAAGCACCTACAATAGAAGGTTGCGGCGGTACTCCCACCACTACCATCGTGCCATTGAGGGTTAATAAATTTAAATAATCATTGTATTCGTGAGGGGCAGAAATAGTACTTAATATAAAATCGAATTTGCCCTGCAGGCTTTTCATTGTTACAGCATCTTTTGTTACTGCAAAATGATGGGCACCTAAATTTAGAGCATCCTGTTCTTTTGATTTGGACGTACTCAAAACGGTAACATCGGCTCCGAAAGAAGCGGCAAACTTAACACCCATATGGCCCAGGCCACCTAATCCTACTATGGCCACTTTGTGCCCTTTACCAATATTCCAATGCCGCAAAGGCGAATAAGTTGTAATACCGGCACACAATAAAGGAGCTACACCTTCTATCGGCAGGCTTTCAGCAACATGAAGTGTATATTTTTCATCCACCACTATTTGTGTAGAATATCCTCCGTAAGTAGGATTGCCT
Source organism: Ferruginibacter sp. (assembly GCA_025362235.1). Lineage (GTDB taxonomy): Bacteria > Bacteroidota > Bacteroidia > Chitinophagales > Chitinophagaceae > Ferruginibacter. The sequence goes on from JANYGZ010000032.1 coordinate 38,714, forward strand.
GCCTTGTCCCGTCCATTATAAGTTGCCACCATGCCGTTATCACAATATTGCTCTTCGTTGGCGAGACAGCTTGGGCAGGTTCTGCAGGAGTCAACAAAACAACCTACACCAGCTAATTGCCCGACAATAAATTTTTTTACCCCGCTGCCAACTTTGGTTATACGGCCTACTATTTCATGACCTGGCACCATGGGGAAAATAGAACCGCCCCACTCATTACGTGCCTGGTGAATATCAGAATGGCAAACACCGCAATATAAAATTTCAATTTGTACATCATTTGTACCAACATCCCTTCTCTCAAAATTAAAAGGTGTTAAAGGAGTTGTGGCGCTTTGCGCGGCATATGCGTTTACAGGAGTCATAAAGTATATTTTAAAAAATGAAATACAAATGTAGTCAGGGAATGTTCGATTTTGAAGCATTCTTTTTACGGTAAAAAAATATTTATTGTAACGGCCTTAAAAGAGAGTAAATAACAGAGTCAAGAAATTTTCCGTTGTAAAAGAAATTTTCTTTAAAATATGCCTCTTGTATAAATTTATTTTTTTCAAGTAATTTTTTAGAAGCCGCATTGGCGGGATTTACATTTGCTTCTACAGAATGTAACTGCATAGTGGTAAAACCAAAATCAAGTACTGCTGATATGGCTTCCTGCATAATTCCTTTTTGATGATAGCCAGCATGTAATAAATAACCTATTTCTGCACGATAATGTTCCTTATCAACCCTCCAAAAACCAATTGTACCAATTAGTGAACTATTGTTTTGTAAAGTAATGGCCCAAGTAATTGCTTCGTTGGCAGCAGCATGATCAATAATTTTTTTAATCAATTGCAGTGCATCTTCTGTTGATACCGTTAAAGGCCGGTCAATATATTTCATCGTTTCTTTATTGGAACGGATGGCAATAATTTCATTTGCATCGTTTGGCGATATTGCCCTTAATAATAATCGCTGCGTGGATATTTGGGGAAAGGGGTTAAAATTTAAAGTGAGCATATCAGTTATTAATAAAAAACATATCAAAATAGTTATTGTTTCTCAAAGGCCAGGTTTCACACAAAGGGAACAAAGTTTACAAAGAAGAAATATCATTAACAATCTATTGCTTTGTGTACTTTGTTCCCTTTGTGTGAAATAAACCTAACTTTTATGAAAGCCTTTATTTCAAATAAAATTTATATTCTCTTTCAGGAGTTTGAAATTTAAAATTCTGCACTCTTTGGGTATCTCGGAAAAGGTATTACATCTCTTATATTACCCATGCCTGTAACAAACTGAACAAGACGTTCAAACCCAAGCCCAAAGCCTGCATGCGGGCAAGATCCAAAACGCCGGGTATCTAAATACCAGTTTAGCTCTTCCGCCGGGATATGCATTTCGGCCATACGTGCTGTTAATTTATCCAGGCGCTCTTCTCTTTGCGAACCGCCAACAATTTCGCCAATACCGGGTGCTAAAATATCCATCGCTGCTACTGTTTTGCCATCATCGTTCAGGCGCATGTAAAACGATTTGATATCTTTTGGATAATTGGTTAAAATAACCGGTTTTTTAAAATGCTTTTCTACGAGGTAACGCTCGTGTTCACTTTGCAGATCCACTCCCCATCCTTCAATTAAATATTGAAATTTCTTTTTCTTATTGTGATTGCTTTCTTTTAAAATTTCTATCGCTTCTGTATAAGTAAGCCTTTCAAAATCGTTGTCTACAACAAAATTTAATTTGTCCAGTAAGCCCATTTCACTTCTTTCGGCCTGCGGTTTTTGGTTTTCTTCTTCTGTTAAACGTTGTGCCAAAAACTCAAGATCTTCTTTGTTATGTTCCATCGCATATTTAATAACATACCTGATGAATTCTTCTGCAAGATTCATGTTATCTTCAAGGTCGTTAAAAGCTACTTCGGGTTCAATCATCCAGAATTCTGCAAGATGCCTGGTGGTATTGCTGTTCTCTGCACGGAATGTTGGGCCAAAAGTATATACATCACTAAAAGCCATTGCTGCCAGCTCCCCTTCCAGTTGCCCGCTTACAGTAAGGTTGGTACTGCGGCCAAAAAAATCGTCTTTAAAACTAATACTGCCATCCTCATTTTTTGGGGCAGTACCATCCAAAGGCAATGTGGTTACCCTAAACATTTCGCCGGCGCCTTCAGCATCACTTGCTGTTATGATAGGGGTGTGGAGGTAAACAAATCCTTTATCATTAAAAAATTTATGAATGGCAAAAGCCAAAGAATGCCTTACACGAAATATGGCGCCAAATGTATTGGTGCGAAAACGGAGATGGGCAATCTCCCTTAAAAATTCAAGGCTATGCTTTTTAGGCTGTAAAGGAAATTTTTCAGCATCACTATCGCCCAGTATTTCTATGGCAGTTGCTTTTAATTCTACTTTTTGGCCTTTTCCTAAAGAAGGAACCAATTCGCCGGTTACTTTTATACAGGCACCGGTAGTTAAACGTTTTAGAATCTTTTCATCAAACAGGCCAAGCCCTGTTACTACCTGTAAATTATTATTGGTACTGCCGTCATTAAGGGCAATAAACTGGTTGTTTCTGAAAGTGCGTACCCACCCCATTACTGTTGCCTCAAAATTGGTTTTATCCCCTGCCAGCAGTGTTTTTATCTTTACCCTCTTGTTAAACATATAATTTTAATTGGCTGCAAATATAATACTTTGTTACCGTGGATTTTTGACCAGTGTTTAGGGGGAATATTTACCGCTGAATTGTTTTATAAAAATTATGGATGTATAAAAACATCGCCAACAGATATAAAATCTTTTTTATTAAAAGTATTTTATATTTCATCCCAACAGATATTATTGGTAACGGATTTGGGAATTTCAGAAAAATCAAATTTTGTTAAAAATGTAGTTTTATAATTTTTTTTTTAGTTTTTAGTAAAAACAATGTAATATTGTATAAGATATTGCTGATAAGGTCAATCCATTTCTACTGCATCAGATAGCCAAATTCAATCAAAACCAAATTCTCTCCCGAAAAAAAGGGACTATTTTTCAGACTTTAATTAAGATCGGATTTTTGAAAAAATCATTTTCATTTCTTTATGTACGACACATTACAATTGAACGATATGCTCGTTCCAGAGTTGCATGATATTGCAGAGCAACTTACTATTTCCAACTACAAAAAACTAGAAAAGCAGGAGCTGATAGACAAGATCCTTACTAAACAAATTTCTATGAACACACCAGCCAAAAACGGAGAGGAAGAAAAGCCCAAGCGTAAACGCACTGTAAAGCCGGCAGCAGCTAATGCTGCTGCTCCGCCAGTAACAGCAGAAAAGCCTAAGGAGGAAGTAAAGCCTGACTATAAGGCAGCGCCAAAACACCAGGAATTTAAAAGTCCTAAAAAAGCTGAACATACAGATAAAAGAAAGCAACCCATTATAAAAGACGAATCTGAGGAAGACCTTCAGCCTATAACTGATGAAGAAAGTACCATACCTGCTGCCATAGCTTCACTTCTGCACGAAGAAGACGATGTACAACAGCAACAGCCCGAAGTGCAACAGAATGAAAATAATCAACAGGGTAATTTACCCAATAAACAATACCAGCAGCGAAGAGACCAACAGGTTTTTAATATTGAATTTGATGGTATCATTTTAGGCGAAGGTGTATTAGAAATGATGCCTGATGGTTACGGCTTTTTAAGAAGTAGTGATTATAATTACCTTTCTTCACCAGATGATATTTACGTTTCCCCTTCTCAAATAAAATTGTTTGGGTTAAAAACCGGCGATACGGTATATGGATCTGTTCGTCCGCCAAAAGAAGGTGAAAAATATTTTGCTTTATTAAAGGTTGAAACCATTAATGGAAAAAGCCCTGAAGAAGTAAGGGACAGGGTTCCATTTGACTACCTGACGCCATTATTTCCATTCGAAAAGCTAAATCTTACTACTTCAGCGAGCAATTATAGTACAAGAATAATGGACCTGTTTACACCAATTGGGAAAGGTCAGCGTGGATTGATTGTTGCCCAGCCAAAAACGGGTAAAACAATGTTGCTGAAAGAATTGGCAAATGCTATTGCAGAAAATCATCCGGAATGTTACCTGATGATTGTGCTGGTGGATGAAAGGCCGGAAGAAGTTACCGATATGGAACGCAGTGTTAAGGCAGAGGTAATTGCAAGCACTTTTGATGAACCTGCAGAAAAGCATGTAAAAGTTTCAACCATTGCCCTTCAAAAAGCAAAACGGTTGGTAGAGTGTGGCCATGATGTAGTGATATTATTAGATAGTATAACCCGTTTGGCAAGGGCACATAACACCGTTGCCCCATCAAGCGGCAAGGTACTAAGTGGTGGTGTGGAAGCTAATGCCATGCAAAAACCAAAACAATTTTTTGGTGCTGCCCGTAAAATAGAATTTGGTGGGTCACTAACAATTATTGCCACAGCATTGGTAGATACCGGCAGTAAAATGGATGAAGTTATTTTTGAAGAGTTTAAGGGCACCGGTAATATGGAATTGCAGTTAGACAGGAGGTTATCTAACCGCCGTATTTATCCAGCCATTGATATTGTTTCTTCTTCAACCCGTCGAGATGACTTGTTACTGGATAAAGAAACTTTTCAGCGCATGTGGGTTTTGCGTAAGCATATGGCTGATATGAATCCTGAAGAAGCTTTGAATACATTGCTAAAGAATATGAAAGGAACAAAAGATAATGCGGAATTTTTAACTTCTATGAACGGATAAAGACAATTTTAAATGTGAAAATATTTATATGTAAAATTAAAAAGCCGCTGTTTATTCAGCGGCTTTTTTAATAAAAAATGTACAATAAAACCCTGAAGTAAATGTTTTATAATTTTGTAAAAAATTTAATTAGAATTCAACTTTAATTATAGACAGAACGGTTTTTTTGTGTTTGAGTAACTATTTAAAGAGCAGGTATACATGGCAGTACATAAAATTTTAATAGAAGAATTTTTACAATTAGCTAAACTAAACCCTGTGCTGGATGTACGCAGCCCGGGCGAATACCTGCATGCAAGTATACCAGACGCATATAGTTTGCCGTTATTTAGTGATGAAGAAAGAAAAGTGGTAGGCACTGCTTATAAACAGCAAAGTAGAAAAATAGCGATCAAAATAGGCCTGGATTATTTTGGAATTAAAATGCGGCCAATGGTAGAAGAAGTGGAAAAGCTGTTTGACAAAGCTGGCAGAAAAGAAATACCACAAACAGCAGAGGTTGTTTTGGTGCATTGCTGGCGTGGCGGTATGCGCAGTGCAGGTGTGGCATGGTTGTTAGACCTTTATGGATTTAAAGTATATACTTTAACCGGCGGGTATAAAGCCTATCGCAGATGGGTAAGGGCACAATTTGAAAAGAAGTATAATTTAACTGTTTTGGGAGGCTATACCGGATCAGGAAAAACAATGGTACTTCAGGAAATAGGTAAAATGGGCCACCAGGTTATTGACCTGGAAAAATTGGCAAACCATAAAGGATCGGCTTTTGGAAGTTTGGGTGAAAAACCACAGCCAACACAAGAGATGTTTGAAAATTTGCTGGCGCAAAAATTGGATGGAGCAACAGCATTTTCTACCACCAATGTTTTGGAGGAAATATTTATTGAAGATGAAAGCCAGCGGATAGGCACCATAAATATACCCGGCAATTTTTGGATGCAGATGCGCAAAAGCAGTTTATTATTTTTGGATATCCCTTTTGAAGAAAGGCTTGATTACATAACAGAGGAATATGGCAAATTTGAGAAAGAAGGCATGGTAAATGCTATTATACGGATTCAAAAAAGATTAGGCGGACTGGAAACAAAAAATGCGATTAATTATTTACTGGAAAATAACCACCGGGAATGTTTTAGAATTTTGCTAAAGTATTACGACAGGTATTACGAAAAAGGATTATACAATAGAGAAAATCTATCTTCCTTATTAAAGAAAATAGTTTGTGCAAAAGCTGAAATACTAACCAATACCCAAAAACTGATTAATGAAAAAACTACTATTATATAAATTATTTTTACTGGCAACGATTTTACCTATTAAGCTTTTTGCACAGGATATTACAGGCCTTTGGAAAGGCGAACTGTATGTTGATTCTACAAAAAAATATTTACCCTACGAGATTTCTATCAGCGAAGTAAAAGGTAAATTGGTTGGTTATTCTCATATAACTTTTGAAGAAAATGGTAAAATAGAAACAGGTGTACGGGATATTACTATAGAACGGAAAGATGCTAATATAATTATTGAAGATGTTAGCCTGATAAATAATTCATTCAGTTCTGTTCCGCCAAAAAACATTAAAAAAACAATGATGGTTATCTTAACCATCGAAGATACCACAATGAGGCTTACAGGTAACTGGAGCACCAATCGTACAAAGCACTATTTTGCAGCAACAGGCACTGTGCAAATGCAACGTAAAAATGATTATAAGGCCACCGTATTATACAAAAAATTAGACTCACTGAAATTAGCTGATAAAGTAGTGTTTAACGAACCTGCAAAAAAACCACAACCGGTAATTGTAGCAGTGCAGCCACTTGTTGTGCCTCCAGTTGCAGTAGTAACAAAACCAGTTGAAGAAAAAAAACAGCCACCAGTAATAGTGAAAGAAACGCCACCTGTTGTAACCCCGGCGACTGTAGCTAAAATCATTGAAGAAAAAAAGGCAGTGGCTTCAATTGTAAAAGAAACTCCACATGCCCCAACAGCTGTAGCAGTAACAAAACCTGTTGAAGTAAAAAAGCAGGCACCACCACCAACTGTACAACCTGCAATTGTTAAACCAGTGGCTCCGCCTGTAGCAGTAGCGATAAAGCCTGTTGAAGTAAAAAAAGCACCGCCTGTTATTGTGAAACCAACTCCAACGCCACCTGTTGCTACCCCGCCTGTGATTACAGAAAAACCAAAAGAAATAGCTACAGTGGTTGTTGAAAAAAAACCGGAACCTTTAATACTTCCTGCTGCTGCAACAGGAGCGGCTGATGTAAATAAAAGAACTATTTCTACAACCCAATCAGTGTTTTACACAGCGGACAGCCTTGTGCTTACCTTGTATGACAATGGGTATGTAGATGGCGATACTGTGAGTGTAGTGATGAATGGTGAAGTAATTTTTTCAAAGCAGGGCTTATCTACCAGGGCGGTGAGTAAAACAATTTATATTACCAAAGACACGCCGGATTCTATTAAGCTCGTAATGTATGCAGAGAATTTAGGCAGCATACCACCCAATACGGGTTTATTGGTAGTACATGATGGAGAATCGGTGTATGATGTTCGCTTTAGTGCAGATTTAACATCGAATGCTGCCATTATTTTGACGAGAAAAAAGAAACAGTAAGGATATTTCCAATAATGACAAATATAGGTTCAATGTCAAAAGAAAGAGAAGATTTATCTAAAAGCGAAGATGTAAAGGAAATATATAAACTTACTCAATACTCACATGGCGCTGGTTGTGGATGCAAGATTGCGCCTAAGATATTGGATGAAATTTTGTCCAGTAATCTCGCCATTCCCGATAATGATAAACTGATTGTTGGTAATCATAGTAAAGATGATGCAGCTGTGTATGATCTTGGTAATGGCACCGCACTTATTGCTACCACTGATTTTTTTATGCCCATTGTAGATGATCCCTACGAGTTTGGGCGCATTGCTTCTGCCAATGCTATCAGTGATGTTTATGCTATGGGTGGAAAGCCGGTTATGGCTATCGCTATTTTGGGCTGGCCAATAAATATTTTACCCCCGGCTATTGCGCAAAAAGTAATTGAAGGCAGCAGGAGTATTTGCAAGGAAGCAGGCATACCACTGGCTGGCGGGCATAGTATAGACAGCCCGGAGCCAATTTTTGGGCTTGCAGTAAATGGACTTGTTCCCATAGAAAATATAAAGCAAAATAACCTTGCCAAAGAAGGGGATATTTTATTTTTAACCAAACCATTAGGGGTGGGGATATTAACCACTGCAGAAAAAAAAGGTATGCTGAAAGAAGCAGATACGAGGCTTGCTGCAAAACAAATGATGCAATTAAATAAGGTGGGTGAAGCATTGGGAAAAGTAAAAGGAGTTACTGCAATGACAGATGTTACCGGCTTTGGGCTATTGGGCCACCTGGTTGAAATGGCCGAAGGGAGTGGCTTAAGCGCAATTTTAAATTTTGACAAAGTGCAATTAATAACCGGTGATCTTGTAAATTATATTGATCAAAAATGTGTACCCGGCGGGACTCAAAGAAACTGGGATAGTTATAGAGATAAAATAGCAACTATTACAGCATATCAAAAAGCAATTTTGGCCGATCCACAAACCAGTGGTGGGTTATTAATTGCCGTTGAGGCAAAAGCAGCAGGAGAAGTTAAAGTTATTTTACAAAAGCATGGCTTAGAAAAATTTACAACAGCTATCGGGTCAATGGTAAAGCAACAACAACAAATAGTGATGGTAAATAGTTAAACCAATGCATCAATTTTAGCTGAAAGTTTTCGGTCTTTCTCTGTAATGATATCACCTGCACTATGCGTATTGAGCCATATTTCTACCTTGTTGTACACATTTGTCCATAATGGATGATGGTCCATTTTTTCTGCAGCCATTGCTACTCTTGTCATAAAGCCAAAAGCTTCTGAAAAATTTTTAAATTCAAATTTTTTATAGAGCGTATTATTTGTTTCTTCCCACATAATATTAATTGATAATCGTTTAGTAGATAATTATTATGGATAATTTTTTAGTTGATGATTGATAATGGGGTTGCCATTTTGGCCTGTATTATCAATTATTTAATTATCCATTAAAATATAAGATGTTGCTTATGTTTTATTTTTTCATTGGTCATTTCATTTACAAGTTGCACGCCCGGCAAAGTTTTAATGGAATGTATTAATGTTTTTAATTCGGCTTCATTTACATATTCGCCTTTCATTAGCCATAAATAATCAAGGTGCTTAAACTCGGGTAATAAATATTCGCCATCAAACTGGTTATTATATAAATAATGGGTTAAGCAGGTAGAAGGTACGGGGTATTCATAAATAGAAAAAAAATATTTTCTTTCTTTCTTTGTTAATTGAATTTCAAAATCGTTGTTGATCCTGAAATCAAAACCCAATATCTGGTTTAATTGCCAGCATAGCTGGTAATCTTTAACAGGTGCCACAATGCCCAGCAGTATGGAGTCTTCAAAAAACTCCCTGGCCAATGTTTCATTATCAATTTTAAGTTTCATGCCCTATCCCTGAGGATTATAATTTTTTTAATTAGCTCTTGATTACATATTTGCATTAAAAAACAATATCAAATACCAGTTCCTCACTGCCTCTTTTCACTTTTACTTTAGTGGCATCGCCTTTATTAAATTTACTCAATGTTTCCATATAAGTTTGTACATCGGTAAATTTATATTCGCCTAACTGCACAATAACATCACCAGCTTTTATTCCTGCTTTTTGGGCAATCTTTCCATCGCTGATACCATCCGCCCTTACTCCGATGCCGCTAAAAGTATAGTCGGGCATTATGCCAAGCGTTACTTTAAAACCGCTTTTACCATTACTTATGGTTTCCCTCGTTTTTGTAAATGCAAGTTTCCCTTTTTTGTTGGTATCTTCTATCAGTTTATAGATATATTTTAACACCATCCACTCGCCTGTATAGTTTATTTTGTCAGCATCATCGCTTGGTTTGTGGTAATCGCTGTGTACACCCGTAAAGAAAAATAATACCGGTATATTTTTTCTGTAAAAAGAAGTATGGTCACTTGGGCCGGTACCGCTGCTGTCAAATTTAATTTTAAAAAATTTATCGTTGACTGACATCGTTTCGCCCCATGCAGGCGATGTGCCGTACCCGCCGATATTCAACCCATGCGTACTGTCATTTAGCCGTCCCACCATATCCATGTTAATCATATAGTTTACGGTAGCCATATCAACAGTGGGATGCTCAGTAAAATATTTTGAGCCAAATAAACCCAACTCTTCTCCCGAAAAGCAAATAAACAGGTAGTTGTTATTTTTATATTTGGATGTTTTCAGCAATTTACCCAATTCTATCACTGCTGCAGTTCCACTGGCATTATCATCAGCTCCATTGTGAATTTGGGGGGTAGTGCCGGTGTATAAACTGTTATGGTCTTCTCCATACCCAAGATGGTCGTAATGTGCACCAATAATAATGGTACTGGCAGCGTTGTTATCAATAAAGCCTATTACGTTATGGCCATATCTCTTTTTATCAACTATCTCGGTTTTTAGCTGTATATCCAGCGTAGCTGTTTCATCTTTAAAATAGGTTTCTTTGCCTGCCCTGGTAATGTAAACAACAGGAATGGCTGATAATTCTGATTTTGCTTTTGGATCAAATTGCAGCTCATCTTTAATAGTAGAGCTATTATAGATAAAAAATGCAATTGCAGTTTTTTTTGCAGCGGCAGCAGCTTTCAGCTTAATAGCATCGGTAAGATCAAAATGCGGATTGTTTTTATTAGCTTCCAGTAAATCTTTTATATCATAAAACCAGGGTGTGCCATTTTCCTGTAAAGCGATTGATGCGGTTGTTGTTAAAGAACTGTTTTTACAAAACGATAGTGGAAAGTAGTCTTTGTCAATAACAAGATCGTTGCCATTTACAATGAGGAAAGAACCTTTGGCAATCATTTTTCCATCATTTACCTCAAACTCCTGTAAAAAAGTTCCTTTATCGCCATGTGCAGCTAAGCCTGCTTTTAAAAATTCATTGCTGATATATTCATACGCCAGTTTTTCGCCATTGGTTCCTGTTCTTCTTCCTTCCAGTTTATCGTCGGCCAGGTAACTGATATTTGTTTGTAAATTGGTTACAGCAGTTTTATCTGCTTTTTTTAGTTTTTGAGCATCAGCAAATTGTATGGTAAATAAAAGGCAATAAAAAATACTTTTCATACATGTTTTAATTGAGGAGTGGTAAAGGTAATTCACACAATGGTTATTGTTGTAATGTGTAGGTATAATTTATTGTTACTAAAACAACACACTAATTTTTATAAGTTTATGGTTACCGGTTAATATAATAAATTATTATTTTATACGTTATAAACTACCTCCGTAGCAATAGGTTATATAAACCTTGCTAAAACCCATGCAAACTAACAAAGGTTACCAGCTTTTATTTTAGGGCTTTAACGAATACCAATTTTACGATTTAAATTTGGTTAAACTAAGATGGGCCAACGAATTTTAGAAGCTATTATTATATAAATGAGTTTGAAGAAAAAAATATTATTAATTATAGGCTCTATAATTACCCTGCTTGTCCTGGTTATTATTGGGGTATATTTTTGGGCTATACAACATGCATCTACTTTATTAACCCAACTTGTTGATGAACAGTCTAAGGGTAAACTTGCATTAACTATTAGAAAAGTAGATTACAGTTTTTTCGATCATAGAATGGTTTTTATTCAACCTGATCTTATAACAAAAGACAGTGCAGGTCGAAAAACAGGATACCATGTAAATGCCAAAAACATTACTTTACAATTGAAATCGTTTGCATTTACCTTTATTTTTCAAAAACAATTGATTTTTGATTCTATAATCGTTAATTCTCCTGAAATAGCCGTTTTTAAGTATAAAGAAGGCCCCCAAGAAAAAATTTCACTAACAGATGAATTTGCAAAAGTTTACCAATCGCTTGATTCGGTTTTGCAAAAAGTAACCTTAAATTACCTGCACTTTGATTCTTCAAACTTTACTATTTATGATCGTACTAAACCAGGCAGTGACCCGCTGCAGGTATCGAATTTAAATCTAACTATTAACAGGGTATCAGCTGCAGAAAAATCTGCCACAAATAACCGGGTGCTATTTTCCGATCGTATTTTGCTGGAGGTTTTTAACCAGGATATACAATTTAAAGATGGGTTTCAGGGCATAAAATTTAAACGGCTCCGGTTGAGCACTGGTAGTAAAACATTAAAATTAGATAGTTGCAATTTGTATAGCAGAAAAACCGATTCAACTTACGGAGCCTTAAATATTTCTTTTGAGTCAATTAATATTTCAAATATTGACTTTAACAAACTGACCCAAAATAATCTTCTCAAGGTAGACACTGCGTTATGTATAAACCCTCACATAATGCTACAAATTGCTTTAAAAGACAGAAAAAGAACTTCAGGGTTAAGTAAAAAAGCGCCTGCCAATAAAGATTCTGTTGAAATGATTTTCAAAAAATTATTGGGTAATGTTGATATTGGCTTTTTAGCAGTTACTAATGCAAGTATCAATATTGATTTAAAAAAAAATGACAAAATGTCTTTTTATTCCGCCAATAAAATTGACTTTAGTATAAAAGACCTCCTTATTATAGACGATCCAACTATTCCATTACATTTAAGCCAGATGGACTTGGCAATACGAAACTATACCGCTTATAAACTTGATAGTTTAACTACCGTTAAATTTGATAGTATAAAACTGACTAATAACAAAATAAAGCTTTCAAATTTTTCTTTAAATACAGCTAAAGATAACAAGCAGCTTATTAATAGTACGATAAAAACCAGGTCTTTTGAACTTTCTGATATTAACTGGCAACAGCTTGTTTATGAACAAAGATTGTCAGCAGGTACTGCATCGTTGATAAACCCTGAAGTGAATATTATTTTGCCAGGTAAAAAAGAAAAGGGTACAAATGAAGGAAAAGCTAAGCCTTCATTAATACCTGCTGGTATAAAGGAAAGGTTTCAACTGAATAAGTTTTTTATTGTTGATGGTATGGTAAATATTAAAACCAGCAATGGAATAATTTTAAATGCTGCTCATTGTTTTGCAGATATAAAGGTTAACCAATTTTTAAAAGCAAATTTTTTACAAAACCGTATAGATGCTGTAAGTAATTTATCTTTTTCTACTGCTTTATTCATTAACCCCGGTATGAAGTTTCTCGCTAAAGAAGGCAGCTATTCAAGTGTAAATAAATCTTTGAAACTTAAGGAAGTAAAACAAACAAAAAATGATAATAGCATTGCTATAGACTTTAAAAACCTGGAAGCAAACGGGATTAATGTTGGTGAAGGAAATAATTTTTCTGTTTCAAACTTATCCTGGGGCAATGCAAATATTATAGTAAACAAAAATCAGAACGATAAACAAAAATCAGTTACAGATACCACTTTTAAGTATAAGGTTATTGTCAGCAATACTTCTGGAGGCCCAGCCCACATTAGTTTTAATAGCCCAAATATATCTGCCTCAACTCAAATGAATAAGCTTTCAGTTGGTGAAATCATTTTACAGACGGGCGAAAAACCAATCATTAACGCATTTCAAATAGATGGACAATCTATCCTGGTAAATCAAAATAAAACGGAGATTGGCTTAGGGGGGTTTAATATTGGCGACAAAAATACTTCTATAATTAAAAACATTACCCTCCGCTTACCAGCTAATGAAAAAACATTAAAAATATTTTTGCCGGAACTGATATTTTCTACAGATATCAACAAAGGCATCAACGGGTTAATAACAGCCGACTTAATTGAATTGAATAAACCGGTTATTTCTTTTGAATCAAATAAAGGTGTATTTATTGATAAGCCTGCGGAAGCAAAGCTTAAATTACCATTGATACAAATTGGAACAGTAAAAATAAATGAGCCATCAATTACAAATCTGCCGGATAACTTGGCTGATAAAATGCAACTGGCGGTAGGTGTTTCGATGTTTACTATGAAGGGTATTAATTCTGACGGTGAAGCAATAAGGGTTGATTCTATATTGGCCGGGTTAAAAAACCCACGTTTTAGTAATAGTAAATTAAGCCTTGTTCCCACAGGAAAAGAACTTATTCAGCTTGGGGTAACGGATTTTACATTTAGCCCATGGGCTGATAGCATCAACGAAAAATGGTCTTTTACAGTTAATACTTTTTATGGCTCTAATTTTTTAATAAATATAAAAAAGTCAGACACCATAAAACAGGTTATTACTTTAAAAAATTTAAACCTGAAAAAAATGTCACTTGGATCAATAAGTATAAAAAATTATAAAGATTTACTAAACAACAATCGTAATCTTTTACTTACAAATGGAGATGTTGTTATTGATAATGGCAAAACAATAATTGAAATAAATAATTTGCAAGTTGACCGGAGCAAAAACATGCTATCACTTGATAGTTTTTCTTTTTCTCCCATTATAGACAGGGATAGTTTTATGAAGACAAAACCTTTTCAGGCAACCTATACCAAATTAAAAACGGGTAATATTTTAGTAAGTGATATTAATTTTGAGCAACTGGTAAACGATACAGCTTTTGTTGCAAAAAAAGTAAACCTGATGGGAGGTAATTTTGATTTATATAGTGATAAACGGCTTCCTTTTAACCATGTTGAAAAACCGATGCTGACCCAGCTTCTTCAAAAGATAAAATTAAAAATGGCAATTGATTCCCTGGTGTTTAGAAATACGCAGATGCTATATGAAGAAATAAATGAAAGAACTCCTTTTTTAAGTAAAGTTACCTTTAAGGAAATGAGGGGTAATGTAGCAGGAGTTAGAAACTTTAATTATTCCCCAACTGATAGTTTGCGGTTTACTGTGGCCACAAGAATTATGGATTCTGCAAGGGTTAAAGTAAAATATGCACAATCTTATACTGACAGCCTTTCTGCATTTATACTTCAATTGAATATAAGGCCATTTAATTTACCTGACTTAAATCCTATGCTTGTACCACTTCTTTCAGCAAGGGTAAACTCAGGATATTTGGATACGCTTAGTATGATTGCGATTGGCAGAAAATATATTGCCTTGGGAAAAATGAAAATGTATTACCGCGGGCTCGATTTTCAGTACCTTGATAAAGGAAGTGAAATTAAAAAGACCTTTAAAACAAAACTGGTCAGTTTTTTGGGGAACCTGTTAACGCATAAAAATAATTCAAGCAGAACAGGTAAAGTTTATGCCGAAAGAAATCCCGAAAAAGGGTTTGCAAATTATTGGATAAGAATATTAGTAAGTGGTACACTTACCAATACAGGTATAAGGTCAAATAAAAAGCAGGATAAAAAATATCACGAAGGTGTGAAGAAATTTGATGTACCGCCTATTACCGAAATTTCAATAGAAGACTAATGAAACTTACCAGAGCAATAAGTTTAGAAACAAATATTTTTTAAGATATTAGTATGAATTTTTTTTCATTTATTTTTTCACTACTACTTTTTTTAATAAACCCTGCACTTGCACAGAAAGATTTACCCACAAGGGTAATAAATGAAACCCCTTTTATATTAGGAATTGTTGATAAAATTCAATCTGCTGAATTAGGCGAAAACAGGATACTAAATATTTATTTACCCGAAGGATATTCTTCCGACTCTGCAATTACTTATCCCGTTATTTATCTTTTAGATGGTTCGGCCAATGAAGATTTCATTCATATTGCCGGCCTTGTTCAATTTCTTACAATGATAAAAGCCATGCCTCAATCAATAGTTGTTGGTATTGCCAATATTGACAGAAGAAGGGACTTTACATTTCCTACCTGTATTGCAGAAGACAAAAAAAATTATCCTTCAACAGGCAGCTCTGCTAAGTTTATTGCGTTTATAGAAAAAGAACTTCAACCCTTTGTTGAAAGAAAATATAAAACCAATAATTCCAAAACAATTATTGGCCAGTCATTAGGCGGATTATTGGCAACAGAAATATTATTAAAAGAACCAGGGCTGTTTAATAATTATATTATCGTAAGCCCAAGTTTATGGTGGAACAATGAATCGCTTTTGTCAAATGCACCCAAACTATTAGAAAACCAATCAGCTAATGCTATTAAAGTATATATTTCTGTTGGTACAGAGGGAAAGCAAATGGAAGATGATGCAAAAAAACTGGCTGAAATTCTTGAAACTTTTGGAAAGAAGAATATGAATATTAGTTTTCTTTCTTTGCCAAATGAAAGCCACCTGACTATTCTACATAATAGTGTATATAATGGTTTTGAAATTTTATATCCTAAAAAAGTTGAGGAAGTAAATAAATAGATAAGTAAAAAATAAGGAAGTAATAATTTTTTATTTAAAGATTGCGTATACCACCCAACTCATAACATAAGCGAGTGTTGTCATATATACCAATTGTATAAGCGGCCATTTCCAGCTTCTTGTTTCTCTTTTTACTACAGCCAGTGTGCTCATACATTGCATAGCCAATACATAAAATACCATCAATGATAAACCGGTGGCAAGATTATATACTTTAGTTCCGTCCTGCCGTACGGCGGCGTTCATTTTTTGACGAAGTGTACTGCTGTTATCATCGGCATCTTCACCAACACTATATAATGTAGCCATGGTACCTACAAATACCTCCCTTGCAGCAAAGGATGTTATTAATGCAATACCAATTTTCCAATCGAACCCTAATGGACGAATGGCTGGCTCAATAGCTTTGCCTAAAGTGCCTGCAAAAGAATTTTGCAATAAGGCTGTTTTTCTTTGCCGGTTTAGTTCGGTACTTTGTTGTGGATTTTGTTGTATCAACTGCTCATATCTGGCAGTAACCGCAGCCATTTTTTTTGCAGGCCCGTAGGTACTTAATACCCATAATAAAAGGCTGATGACCATGATAACTTTACCGGCTTCAAATACAAATATTTTTGCTTTTTCCACCATGGTAGTCAGGGCATTTTTCCATCTTGGGGCACGGTATACAGGCAGTTCTAAAATAAAAAAACTTTTCTCTTTGATATTGATGAACCACTTCATTATATACGATACTATCAGTGCCGTTACTGTACCCAATAAGTATAGGGCCATCATTACCAAACCCTGAACACTCAAAAAACCAAAATATAATTTAGAAGGAATTACCAATGCTATTAAAATTGTGTACACCGGCAACCTGGCACTGCAACTCATTAATGGGGTAATCATAATAGTCAGTAACCGTTCTTTCCTGTTTTCTATACTTCTTGCACTCATAATAGCCGGTACAGCGCAGGCAAGCCCGCTTATCATCGGCATTACGCTTTTACCATTAAGCCCTACTTTGCGCATAAGCTTATCAGTTAAAAAACTTATTCTTGCCATGTAGCCGGTATCTTCCAGCAAGGTAATAAGGCCAAAAAGAATCATTATCTGTGGTATAAAAACCATTATGCCGCTAAACCCCGCTAACACACCATTAATCAAAAGATCGCTCCACCATGCATCCGGCAAAACACTGCTCAATACCCCGCTTAGCTTTCCAAAAATCCATTCAATGGCATCCATGGGGTACTGCGCAACCCAAAATACACTTTGAAATAGCAGGAATAAAACGGTTAATAAAATAAGATAACCCCATTTTCTATCCATTAAAATGTTGTCAAGTTTTTCAGTGAAAATCGCTTTTTTTAAAGGGTCATTTTCAACCACAGTTTGCTGCATGATGTGTTTAATGCGGGTATAACGTTGCATTATTTCCTCTGCCTGTGTGCGGGTAGAATTAAATTTATTTTCTTTTTCTATGGCTTCAATTTTTTCCTGTACGGAAATAGCGAGTTTAAAATGTTTGTGATTTATAAGATAATGGAGGGCAGTATAATCACTAATGCCAGGGAGTATTTTTTTTATTTCAGCCACAGGTTTTTCAGCGAGGCTAAAATTATTAATGAACTCCCTTAGTACACCAATTTGATTTGCTGCGGTCTGGTCAATTATTTTTTTTAATTGTGGTATTCCTTTTCCTTTTCTTGGATTGATACTTACGATTGGTACGCCCAGTTCCCTTTCAAGACCGGCAATATCAATTTGTGTACCTTTGCTGCCTGCAAGATCCATCATGCTAAGCGCCAACACTACCGGTATTTTAAGATCAATAATCTGTGAGCAAAATAACAGGTTGCGTTTAAGGTTGCTGGCATCTGCAATCAGTAAAACCATGTCTGGTTTTATATCTTCATCCTGTTGTAATAAAACTTTGTAAGCCACCCATTCATCAGCCCTTTTAGGGTATAGGCTATATGTACCGGGTAAATCAATTAGCGTGGCAGAAAGGTTTTCAGAAATTGCGCATTGACCGGTTTTTTTATCAACCGTAACGCCCGGAAAATTGCCAATTTTTTGGTTTAACCCGGTTAATACATTGAACAAAGAACTTTTGCCGCTGTTGGGATTACCCACTAATGCTATGTTGATTTTTTTAGCCAAAATAAATTGAGTGCAAATGTAATGGCTATAAGGATGCTATAGTTACGAAATTAGAAAGAAGGTGGAAAGTACAATAGAGGTTATAGTAATTATGTTCTGATTTTGGTTTAAGGGCTTTTTAGATATAGCTTTTTTCAGTAAAATTTATAAGACTACTAAATTAGTGATGCTGGTTTTAATTTGAGGGTAAAACTGCTTGTAGAGATTATTTAAAATATCTGCTTTCCCGGGTATTGGTGAATTGACAGGATACTTAGTAGTTCCATCAGCACCTATTAAATCATTGCCTGAATAGTAGGCTTTTCTCTGATCCCAATAGTATTTATTGCTGTAAGTGTCACAGCAAATGTTTTTTCCAGAATGAGCATCAGTTATTTTTACTTCCAGTTGCCCAACAGCTACATAAGATTTAGTGGTATAATCAATACCAGCATATTTTGTTTGGTAAATATAATTATTTCCAAGTCCAGGATTATATGGCACCGATCGAGAGCCGCCACCACCACCATATACATTTTCTAAATAGCGAGTATTCAAATTTTGAGAAGCATAATTCAAATCTTGAAGTAAAATATCCACACTATCCATTGTAAGATTTATGATCCAGTCAGGTTTAATGTTTTCTTTTATAGCTTGTTTTAAGGTATAAAATCTTGCATTATATTGATTTGTCAATGTAGCTGTAAACTCCTGAGCCAAGTATTGCTGAATTTTTTTATTAGTGATATCTACACTGTGACTTTCTTTTGTGAGGAAAAATGCACTATCTCCACCTGTTATAGGGTTTATAATTACATTGATAATTTTTTTATTATTGGCGTTCTCACCTGTCGTTTCTTTTGATGTTTTGCAGGAGGCTAAAATTAAAAGTGTAAAAACGGTGGAGTAGAGTATTTTTTTCATAAATGAGGTTTTCGGTAAATGCTTACTACAAGGTAATGTTCTTTTTAAAGAAAAACTAATGCCTTTTAAAAACTTTAACAGTAAAACCTATCTGCAATTGTACTATTACCTAATCAAAATATTTACAAAATATAGCATGAAATCTTTATCTCTTTTGCGAATGTTTACAATAATCCGCACAAATCTTCAACCACCCAACCCCTGTATTTTACCAATTATCATTTCAGATTAGTTTTTTTAGATTGCATATAATCTTATGTAATCCCTTTGCTGTAAATGGTTTTAATGAGTTTACCTGTTATAATGTACCGCCAGCTACCTAAAAATAAATGGTACTATGTGTTGTATAGTACTATTATATTTATATCTTTGTGACGTAAAGGTTAAATGGCAATGATTTCAGGTGGATAATTCCGGATTAATCACTGGCGAACATCAGTCTCAATAAACCCAACAGCAATTGATTTTAAAACATTGAAGCTATGAACATTGATAACACAGCAAGCCAAATGAGGAAAGGAGTTTTGGAATTCTGTATTCTTTCGGTGATAAAACAGGGGGAAGCTTATCCGTCGGATATTATCGACAAGATGAGAACAGCCAACCTCAATATCTTTGAAGGAACACTCTATCCACTTCTTACCCGGTTAAAAAATGCAGAGTTTCTCACTTACCGTTGGGTAGAAAGTAACAGTGGTCCGCCACGTAAATATTTTTCATTAACAGAAAAGGGAGATGCTTTTTATAAAGAACTTGAAGCTACCTGGAACGAACTGGCCAACGCGGTAAAAGCGCTTTCAGATGCGGAACAGGAACACACGAGTAATACCAACTTCAACAATCCGCAATAAAAGGTATAACCATTTCCCGGTAGAACCGGGTTGTTGTGGATACAATCAACTAAAGAACAAGTAATACAATTAACCATGAAACAAGTAATAAATATCAACTTCCACGGACAAGTAGTTCCGATAGAAGTGTCTGCTTTTGACTTGCTTAAACAATATACAGCCAGCCTTAATACTTATTTTGCAAACGAAGAAGGCAAAGAAGAAATCATCAATGATATTGAAAGCCGCATTGCAGAACTTTTTCAGGAAAGACTAAAGAAAGGGGTTACCTGCATTACTGATGATGATGTAAATGCCATCATTAAAAGTATGGGAAGGCCAGAAGAATTTGAAGGAGAGGATAGTACTACTTCTAATCAAAATTCTTCTTCTTCATCTTATGCCAATGCACAACAGGCTCAGCAAAATGCCGGTGTAGCAACAGGGGCCAGGCGCCTCTACAGGGATGAGAATGACAAAGTATTAGGCGGTGTTTGTGCAGGCTTAGCCAATTATTTTGGCATTGACATAGTTATTGTGCGGATCATTTTTGTGGTACTGGCCATCTCTTTTGGATTTGGTCTGATACCCTACATTATTCTGTGGATTGCTGTACCAAGCAGTTCTACTAAAGTAATTGGCGGCACCCGTAAAAGAATGTTCAGGGACCCCGATGATAAAAAAGTAGCAGGCGTTTGCAGTGGTATCGGTAATTATTTTGGTATAAGCCCATGGATACCAAGAGTATTTTTTCTGTTGCCTTTTTTATCTTTTGTTTTTAACTGGAACCACTGGGGGTCTATGGATTTCCCAAATTTTTTCAGATTTGGTTTTAGTCCGGGAGCCTTAATAATATATATTATTTTATGGCTCGTTATACCTGAAGCCGCCAGCACAGCCGAAAAACTGGAAATGAAAGGAGAAAAAGTTGATTTAAATTCTATTAAAAATTCGGTAGTGGAAGAAATGAAAGGCGTACAGCAAAGGGCAGAAAAATTAGGTAATGAAGCAAGGGCTTTTGCAGAAGAAAAAGGAAAATCAATGGGTGCAGAAATGAGTACGGTGGCAAGACGAAGCAGCAGGTCGCTGGGTGATATCATTGTATTTATTGTTAAGGCATTTGCTTACTTTATTTTGGGATGTTTTGGTTTTGGCTTTGTTGTAGCCTTATTTGTCTTTGCTGTAGTTTCAATCGGTGTATTTCCTTTAAAAGATTTCTTATTAACGGATGGTTGGCAAAACTACCTAGCTTGGGGAACATTGATATTTTTTATAGCAGTACCTGTTATAGGAATCATTACGTGGGTTATCCGCAGACTTGCAAAAATTAAAAGCAACCGCAAAACTCTGCGATTTACATTTATCGGTCTGTATGTAATTGGTTGGGCTTGCTTTATATGTTTAGGCATATCTGTAAGTCGCAATTTTAGAAGTGCCAGCGATATTATTGAACAGGATATAAACTTGAGCAATCCGGGTATTGGTAAACTCGAAATCACTAACAGTTCGCCTCTTAAAAAATATTATCGCAATAACTTCAGATTTGAACTTTTTCAAAACCTAGATGATGACAGCATTCCGGTGGAAAATGTTTCCGTAAAAATTATAAAATCATCCAGTGATAGTTTTAGAGTTACCATGATTAAGATGGCCGATGGTAGTGATAGACGCATTGCAAATAATACTGCAAGATCAATATCTTTTAACATAAGCCAGAGAGATTCTTTGCTGATGTTGGACAAGGGATTTGTCATTACGAGACAAGATAAATTTCGAAATCAGGAAGTACTCATTACTATTTATGTACCTGTTGGCAAACAAATCAGGGTTAACGGAAAAGTAGGATGGAATAACAATATTCATTTTAGTGGCCCCTGGAACGATTACTATAATAATCTTAACATTGACGATGAAGAAAGAGGGTGGAAGTCAGATGTCAATTATGTTATGCGGGCAAACGGATTGTACACTTTAAATGGCAAACCTGCAGATGAATGGAAAAACGGGGATAATAATAAATCAAATGATGATGAAGATAAGGAAGATACAGACACAACAAAAGCCAGCAAAAGCAGGGATGGATATCGTTATAATAACAGTGCGCAAAAAATAGATTCTTTAAAAGTTGATTTAAAAAAAGTGCAGCAGCAATACAAAGACTCTTTATTAAAAGAAGAAATTGAGATCAAGAAAAAGCAGGAAGAAAATAAAAAGAAATTGGAAAAGCTGAATGTTACTAAAAGTGAAGCTGAAACATCAGGCGATTCAATCTTACAATCTTACAGTCCGGTAGCAAGTATTGGATTAATATAGTTTCAATAGTTGAGTTGAAGTGAAACAAAAACAAGGTCCCGCCGTAATTAGCGGGATTTTGTTTTAATACATTTCATGTGGAAACATATTTCTGCTGCATAACCGTACTAATAAATTTATTTTTGAAAAAGGAGTTTAAGTTATTTTTGTGCCTTATACTTTCTACTCAATTATTCAAAACCATACAATGAAGAATACGCCTTTTACAGAAAAGCATATTGCACTAGGTGCAAAAATGGCTGAATTTGCTGGATACAATATGCCCATCAGTTACAGCGGCATCAATGATGAACATGCTGCGGTACGCAATAATGCGGGTGTATTTGATGTAAGCCATATGGGAGAGTTTATTTTAAAAGGCGAAAATGCATTGGAACTTATTCAACGGGTCACGAGCAATGATGCGGCCAAACTAACTGCAGGCAAGGCACAATACAGTTGCCTGCCTAACAACGAAGGTGGTATTGTAGATGATTTACTGGTATATTGCCTGGAAGAAAATAAAGCGTATATGCTGGTAGTAAATGCAGGAAATATTGATAAGGATTGGGCCTGGATAAACAAACATAACGATAAAGCTGTAGAAATGCACAACATTTCTGACAAGACCTGCCTGCTTGCTATACAAGGGCCTAATGCCAACAAAATTTTACAAACCCTTACTGATACTGATATCCTGAATTTAAAATATTACACTTTTGTAAAAGGAACATTTGCAGGGGTAGAAAATGTTTTGATAAGTGCAACAGGTTATACCGGTGCAGGTGGTGTAGAGATTTATTTTGAAAATAAAGGCGATGATGCCAATAAAATATGGGAAGCTATTTTTGCTGCTGGGGCAGCACAGGGCATTAAACCAATTGGGCTGGGTGCAAGAGATACGCTCCGTTTAGAAATGGGATTTTGTTTGTATGGTAACGATATTGACGATACCACATCACCATTAGAAGCCGGCCTGGGATGGATTACTAAATTCACTAAAGATTTTACTTCTAAAACAATTTTTGAAAAACAAAAAGCAATAGGTTTTACAAAAAAATTAGTAGGTTTTGAAATGCTTGAAAAAGGTATTGCCCGTCATGATTATGTAATAAAGAATTTTGCAGGTACACCTATCGGCAAAGTAACATCAGGCACACAATCCCCATCTTTGGCAAAAGCAATAGGGATGGGATATGTAGAAACAAAGTATGCAGCTATTGATGCAGAAATTTATATAAGCATCCGCAACACTTTATTAAAAGCAAAAGTAGTTAAAATGCCTTTTGCATAATTGTAAATTAGCATACAGTAATTCGCTTTAAATAGTAACAAACTGTTATCATTTGATGTGTATATTAAGCTTAAAATTATCAGACAATTATTATTAAAAAATGTCGCACATTCACTTAACTACATTTATAAAAGCTCCGGCTGAAAGAATTTTTGACTTAAGCCGAAGTATTGCATTACATAAAATATCTACTGCCGGTACAGATGAAAAAGTCATAGCAGGTATTACAAGTGGGTTGATAGGTAAAGATGAATCTGTGACATGGCAGGCCAAACACTTATTTAAAATAAGACATTTTACATCCAAAATAACAGAGATGCAATCGCCGGTTTTATTTGTTGATGAAATGACAAAAGGTGATTTTAAAAGTTTCAGGCACGAGCACCATTTTAAAAAAGTTGATAACGGCGCTATTATGATTGACCTGATAGATTTTGAAAGTCCTTATGGAGTGTTGGGGAAAGCAGTGAACAGCCTCTTCCTAAAAAAATACATGGAGAATTTTCTGCAAAAAAGAAATAGCATCATAAAAGAATATGCAGAATCTACAAAGTGGAAAGTGATATTAAATTAAATTTGCCCTGATGAAATCAACAAAACCAACACTGCATACAGCCTTATCTCCCGCCTTGTTACAATTATATAATGTGAGCAACAGTATTGTAGTAATCATAGATGTATTAAGGGCAACATCAACTATTGCCACCGTTTTATACAATGGCGCAAAATGTATCATTCCTGTAAATAGTGTTGCTGAATGTATACGATTAGGTAAGCAAATAGAAGGTATTACCGCAGGTGAAAGAGATGGGCAGGTAGCAGAGGGGTTATCATATGGCAATTCACCTCTCGAATATCCCAGGGAATTTGTTAGTGGCAAAACCCTGGTGCTTACTACTACCAACGGTACAAAATTATTACACATGGCGCTTGATAAAGGCGCTAAAAAAATCATCACCGGTTCTTTTGCAAATCTGTCTGCCGTATGCAATTATTTAGTTGAACAAAAGAAGCATGTAATTTTAGGCTGCGCCGCATGGAAAGACAGGGTAAATATTGAAGATACCCTGT
Source organism: Ferruginibacter sp. (assembly GCA_025362235.1). Classification (GTDB taxonomy): domain Bacteria; phylum Bacteroidota; class Bacteroidia; order Chitinophagales; family Chitinophagaceae; genus Ferruginibacter. The sequence continues at coordinate 63,301 of JANYGZ010000032.1, forward strand.
TTACAGGAGCTGTAATAAATCGTGTAAAAGATCATTTTGATATTAACTGTGATGCTTCTCAAATAGCAGAAACAATGTATATGGATGCTAAAGAAGATTTGTTTGAATTTTTAAAAAATAAAAATGCATCCCATTATCATCGCCTTACAAACTTCGGGCTTGAAAAAGATATAAGGTATTGCCTCACTGAAGATGCTGCCAATGTACTTTGTGTGTATGAAGGAGGAAAACTGGTAGTAGGATAAATAGTATCACTAAAAAATATTTGATCCGGTTATTCCAGAACAATTGCCACGTTATAATTACAAAAATCTATATCCGGAACTTTCTTTTTAAGATGAGGTGATAATCTTCTTGATTAAGACGATGGGGGCATTATTTTTTTCTTTACTTTTGTAAATTGCTTTTTTCGAAACAATGTACTTAATCTAGCCCTTTCAGCAAACTGGTAAACCAGGGTTAAAAATACATCCGAAATCCAAACAGGCAACTTAACAATTGTATGGCCTTATCATATCTCATTAAATACGTTTACAATACAGGTTCTGACGAGGTTATCCGTCGCGGAAAAAAAATTTTTACAATAGGGTATGTAGAAATGGCGGAGCATGATGAATTAATGAGTGCGGTTGTATTTAGAGTAAAGGATGATACCTATAGTACATTTTATAAAGTAGCGATTCAAAAATACAACGACCCTCAATCTTTATCGCTGCGTTGTGGATGCTCTTATAACCTGGGAGATATTTGCCGCCACGAAGTAGCAGCGCTTTTTAAGTTACAGGAACTGATGGATAAAAATTTATTGGGTTCTTCTAATTTATTATACAACCAGCGGCATACCGTAGCCAAAATGAAAAACATAGAGGTAAAAGTAATCCGTGTATTATCATCACCAGAAATTTTTGAAGCGGCTGAAATAACTGTATTAAAAAATAAGGCCACTATATTGGTAGCCGCCAATGAACGGGTTGAGGCAGAATTGAATTATGAGGGAGAAACCTTTCCATTAGTAATACAAAAAAATGATGAACGCAATTTTGATACATCCTGCAGGTGCGATGAAACCACACATCCGCTTTGTGTTCATAAGACCATTTTATTTTTACAGTTACTACAAATGTATGGCCCCTATTATTTTGATACTATTCGAAACTGGGATAAGGAAAAAAATAAATTGTTACAAATTTATGGCTACAGCTTAGCAGATGACATTGCGGGAAAATTTGAATTTATTTATAAGGATGGAAAACCATTTTTAAAAGTACTGGATACAAATATTAAAAGAGTAGCAGCCGTTGCTCCTGTTGAAAGGCCCTCTTACATGTATGAAGCGCCAAGGCTGCAGCCAGAAGTAGCTACTATAGATATTCCTGTAAAAAAATTAGGACTCATCTTTAATTTTAATACAACTACTTACCCCTATTTTACTGTAGATGCCATACAGGGAGATGCCGACGAAGACAATAAAAAAATGTTAGGTAAAACAGAAAAACTTGATCTTACAAAATATGTAAATACAGAATTGTTTAGTGAAGACGATAAAATATTATTGCAACAGATAAGAAAATTGCAAGCTTCAGAAGTAAACAAATACTTAAACAGAAATTCTCCGTTCAGTGGTATTTGGGAAAACATTATACAAACAGACGGCGAAGAATTTCCGGAAGAAACCAAACTGCTAATTACAGAATACCTTCAGCCAAAATTGAAGAAATTATTCGAGGAGCAGAGCGCCAACCCCTTTGTTTATTATTTGCCAAAAAACAAGGTTTTTAAAACAGATAACCTGGTAGAAACAGCCTTGAGTGAAAGGTTTATTGCACCCCAGTTTAAAATTGTTGCCAAAGACAATCATTTTGAATTGCAGTGCCGTTTTAATATAAACGGGGCAGCTCAACCTGTAACAGACAACGAATGCAATAACAGTATTTTGTTTTTATACAACCATATCTTTTACCTGTGGCAAAAAGCAGAAGACGTGCTGCAGGCAGAAAAATTTATAAAGAACGGGAACATCAAACTCAGTAAAGAAAACTGGTCGGTGCAAATGCAAAAAATCGTTATGCCTTTAACAAAAGAGTATAAAGTTGAGTTTGATAAATCACTGGTAAAAGAAATAAAAAGCGGTGAGCCTGAAGTAAAACTAATGTTGCAGGAAAAGGGTGACTACCTTGTGTTTCAGCCCATCTTTACTTACCAGGGATTTGAAACAAGGGCAAATGATAAAGAAACCATCACCATACCTGATGGAGACAAAATATTGATTGTACACCGCAATAAGGAAGCCGAGCAACGATTTAATGATATGCTCTCTTCATTGCATTCACAGTTTATTCAGCCACAGGAAGGAAACAGTTTAATATTAAAGGGTGCTGATGTTTTGCGTAATAACTGGTTCTTTTTATTTGTAGATGCCATGAAGGAATCTAAAGTGCCGGTATTTGGTTTTGAGGCATTAAGGAATTTCAGGTTTAATACTGCAAGGCCGTCAACACATATTCATGTAAGCAGCGGGCTTGATTGGTTTGATGCTAAAGTGGAAATAGATTTTGAAGGGCAGCGTGTAGGCATCAGCGATATTAAAAAAGCATTGGCAGCCAAACAATCTTTTGTTCAGCTGGGCGATGGTACCCTGGGTATTTTACCTGATGAATGGTTAAAACGGTACTCGCTTTTATTTAAAGTGGGCGATGGTAAAAATGATAAGCTGCACTTATCAAAATACCATATGAGTGTTATTGATGAATTGTACGAAAACAGGGATGCCACCGAATTAAGTTTTGCATTAGATGAAAAATTTGAACGCCTGAGAGAATTTAAAAATATTCCTGAAATAGCAGCCCCTGCTGAATTACAGGCAATATTGCGCCCTTATCAAACAGCAGGTTACCAATGGCTCAATTATTTAAATGAAGTTGGCTGGGGAGGCATTTTGGCAGATGACATGGGGCTTGGTAAAACGGTACAGGCATTAACCATGCTGCAACACTATAAATTACAGGAAGGCAGTTTAAAGGCCATTGTAATTTGCCCAACAACGCTGATATATAACTGGGAGAATGAAATAAAAAAATTCACCCCCCAGCTTAGCTGGCGTATACACCATGGCAGCATGCGCAGCAGGGATATTGTGGAATTGCAAAAAGTAAATATAGTAATTACTACCTATGGCACTTTGCGGAGTGATATACAAACATTGATGAAAATAAATTTTGATTATGTGGTGCTGGATGAAAGCCAGGCTATAAAAAACCCGGCCTCGAAAGTTACCAGGGCTGCTTGTTTATTAACAGCAAAAAACCGTTTGTGCATGAGCGGTACCCCGCTTCAAAATAATACGTTTGATATTTTTGCACAAATGAATTTCCTTAACCCGGGCTTATTGGGCAGCATGGATTTTTTCCGTAACGAATTTGCTACGCCGATCGATAAATTTGGTGAGCAGGAACAAAAAGACCACCTGCGTAAATTATTGTATCCTTTTATATTGCGCCGCACCAAGGAACAGGTGGCCAAAGACCTGCCGGAAAAAACAGAAACAATTCTTTTTTGCGAAATGGAAAAAGAACAACGCAAGATTTATGATGCTTATAGAAATAGCTACCGTGATAAAATTATGGGTGTTATTGATGAACAGGGAATCGATAAATCGCAGTTGACCATTTTGCAGGGCCTTATGAAGCTTCGACAGATATGTGACAGCCCGGCTATTTTAAATGAAGAAGAAAAATATCCCAACCATTCTATTAAATTAGATGAGTTGACCAGGGAGATATTTGAAAATATCGGCGAACATAAGGCATTGGTGTTTTCACAGTTTTTAGGTATGCTGGCATTGATAAGGGAAAAGTTAACAGAACAGGGAATCAAGTATGAATATTTTGATGGAAGCACCAGTATTATAGACAGGCAAAAAGCCATTGATAATTTTCAGAATAATGATGACTGCAGGGTATTTTTGATCTCTTTAAAAGCAGGGGGTGTTGGGTTAAATTTAACCGCAGCTGATTATGTATACATTGTTGATCCATGGTGGAACCCCGCTGTGGAGCAACAGGCCATTGACCGTACGCACCGTATTGGGCAAACAAAAAATATTTTTGCCTACCGGATGATTTGTATAGATACTATCGAAGATAAAATTTTACAATTGCAGGAGCGTAAGCGTAAACTGGCAAGCGAACTGATTTCTGATGATGTTAATTTTGTAAAAGCACTCAGCAAGGCCGATGTGGAATATCTATTTAGCTAAATGCAATAAAGTAGTTTTTTAACAGGCTTACAATCCTTTTGTCAATTACGATCCTATAAAATTTTTAAGTCTTGCAAAATCACTTTTTGAATGCGATTCAAAAATGCTTTTAAAAGCTTTGCTAACAAATTTTACAATAGCAGGCAAGCGTAACGAGGATGATTTTCTTGGGTTTTTCATATATGTGGATTTAATATGTAAAGCTAAATAACAACCTGATTTTCATCAAGGGTGGTTTTTCTTATTTTTTTTAATAGTATTTGCCGAAGCGGTACTGCTTTTTTACAAAAAATCGCTATTGGCAACTAAAACGCATATTTCATAATTTTATTATACCAGCAGTTAATTTTATCCACAATATTTTAAATTTATAGCAGCAGCAAATACCTGATGGTAACTGGTTATGCTAAATAGGGCGTTTTAGAAGGTGGTTTATCCCCATAAAATAATAAAATCCCAATGGCTCCTGCTGTAACACAAATATCCGCAACATTAAAAATGCCCGTTCTTATATTATTTATACCAAGATTCATAAAATCAGTTACATGCCTCTCAAATAAAATCCGGTCAATGATGTTACCGATACCACCGCTAAACAATAAAGCCACCGAAAACATTTTCATAAAACTCATTTTTCGGGCATTTTTAATTGTGTAGGTAAATAAGCCTAATAAAAAAACTAAAGGTAAAATACTCAATAACCAAAAACTGGTTGTTTTTGGCAAGTTATCACCAAGGCTTAAAGCTGCCCCGGTATTTTCAGCATATTGCAGCCTGAATGTATCATGAAAATAGGAAACCGTTTCCTGGTTTTTTAAATGAGTCTTCGCCATGTTTTTTGTAGCCCGGTCGCAACTGATAAAAGTAAAGCAGGTCAAACAAAAGCATACTATTTTTACCCAATTTTTCATAATTGCAATATTATATAAGTATCAATCAATACCAAATAAAGCATATTTGGTTTAATAATCAATTACCTGTTCTTCCATCACTTCAGGCATTTTTCTAAACTCGTATTGTTGGTTGCGTAATTGAGGTTCAAAGCCAGCTTCCCGTATAGCTTCCTGTATACCCTTACTTGTAAACCGGTGTGGGGCACCGGCAGCGCTTACAACATTTTCTTCAATCATGATACTGCCAAAATCGTTGGCTCCTGCATTTAAGCAAAGCTGTGCGGTTTTTTTACCAACTGTAAGCCAGCTCGCCTGTATATTTTTTACATTGGGCAGCATTATCCTGCTCATTGCAATCATGCGGATATATTCTTCTGCCGTAGTTAAATTATGTACGCCGCGTATTTTTGCCAATAGCGTATCTACATCCTGAAAGGTCCATGGAATAAAGGCAATAAAGCCTTTTGCATTTTCTGGTTTACGGCTTTGTACTTCTCTGAGTTTAGCTAAATGTTCAAAACGTTCTGTAATAGTTTCTACATGGCCAAACATCATGGTAGCACTTGTAGTTATATTTAATTTGTGTGCTTCGTGCATAATATCAAGCCATTCCTGGCTGCCACATTTTCCTTTGCTTATAAGCCTCCTGACCCTGTCCGTTAAAATTTCGGCACCGGGTCCGGGTAAACTATCAAGGCCAGCTTCTTTCAATGCAACCAGTACTTCGCGGTGGGTACTTTTTTCAAGCTTGGTAATATGGGCAACTTCCGGCGGGCCAAGGGTATGCAGTTTAAGATTAGGATAAAGGCTTTTTAATTCTTTAAAAAGCTGTACATAATAACTAAGGCCAAGGCCTGGGTGATGGCCACCCTGTAACAACAATTGTTCACCGCCGTAGCGCATAGTTTCATCTATCTTTCTTTTGTAGGTTTCAATATCAGTAATGTAAGCATCCGCATGGCCGGGGATACGGTAAAAATTACAAAACTTGCAATTTGCAATGCAAACATTGGTGGTGTTCACATTTCTATCAATTATCCAGGTTACTTTACCATGAGGCACCTGTTTTATTCTTAACTCATTGGCCACAAACATCAGTTCGGCAAGAGGTGCTTTCTCAAATAAATAAACCCCTTCTTCTACAGTTAAAAATTCAAAATTCAGCGCTTTTTTATATAAGTTGTTTAATTCCATAAAACCGTTTGAATAATTAGTAACAAAATTACACTCATTAGGTTGTATATTTAGATACTGCCAAAATAATTATAACTTGCTGATGTTACGTTGCCCGTCTTTTGCCATATTAATACCAACCGCACTTGCGTTTGTAAATAAAAGATTACGAAGCGGCATTATCATATTGATAAAATTCCGCCAAATGAAAAGAATTATCCCTTTAATAATAATTATAATTTTTAATGCTAGCTGCTATGGGCAGGAAATATTGACACCCCAGCCACAAGCAAAATATATTACCAGGTTTCCATTTGTACAATATAGCGGAGGTGTAATTGTTATAAAAGCCTTGCTAAATGATATTCCTGATTCACTCAATTTTGTATTAGATACAGGAAGTGGTGGAATTTCCCTTGATTCAAGCACCTGTGCAGAATTTAAAATACCCAACAGGCCTTCTGATACTGTTATTACTGGTATGGGCAACAGCCATAAAGTTAGTTTTGCATTTAACCAAACCATGCATTTGCCCGGATTGACCATTAATGCTTTAAATTTTCATGTAAACGATTATGATGTGTTAACCAGTGTTTATGGAGAAAAAATTGACGGTATCATTGGATATAGCTTTTTCAGGCGTTATATAGTAAAAATAAATTTTGATAGTACATTTATTGAAGTGTATAGTCCCGGCGAAATGGCCTATCCTAAAAGCAGCACAACACTGCACCCTGTTTTTACCACCTTACCTATTCAGAATGTTCAAATTAAAGACAGAAGAAAGATGGACTTTAATTTTTATTTCGATACCGGTGCAGGGCTGTGTTTTTTAATGAGTGACCAATTTGCAGACGATAGCGGCATAGTAATGCCAAAACGCAAGCCTTTGTTAACCCAGGCAGAAGGTATGGGAGGTAAACTTCAAATGCGGTTGACTGTTCTTAAAATGGTGCAGGTTGGCCGTTATAAATTCAGGAATGTACCCACTTACCTGTATAAAGATGAATATAATGTAACCTCCTATCCAAATGTAGGGGGCCTATTAGGGATAGATTTATTAAGGCGCTTTAATATGATCATCAATTATCCCAGAAGAGAAATTAATTTATTCCCGAACGGCCATTTTACAGATGAATTTGATTATGCCTATACTGGTTTAGCCGCTTATTTTGTTAATGGAGTTATTTTGGTAGATGATGTTGTTCCAGGTTCACCTGCAGAAAAAGCAGGTATTTTAAAAGATGATATTATAGTAGCAGTTAATAATAACTTTAGCAATAATATTATAAAATACAAAGACATTTTACAGTCTGAAACAAAAAAAATCCAGATAATAATAAGACGCAATGGCATATTGATACAGTTGTATATACAACCAAAAAGTATTTTGTAATGATACTTTATAGCAACTCTGCTTAACTTTGCACATGATTCAGTATGAAAAGTTTACCCTTGATAACGGGTTAAGGGTGTTGGTGCATCAGGATGAAAGTACCCCGATGGCAGTTGTTAATGTTATTTATGATGTGGGAGCAAGAGACGAAAGCCCCGATAAGACAGGATTTGCACATTTGTTTGAACACCTGATGTTTGGCGGCAGTATCAACATTCCTCTGTATGATGAACCATTGCAGGTGGCAGGTGGCGAAAACAATGCCTTTACCACCAATGACATTACCAATTATTATTGTCAGCTACCGGCAGAAAATATTGAAACAGCTTTTTGGCTTGAAAGCGACCGCATGCTAAACCTTGCCTTTGATAAAAAAAGCCTGGAAGTGCAGCGAAAAGTGGTATGCGAAGAATTTAAAGAACATTATATCAATAAGCCATACGGCGATGTTTGGCATAAAATGCGGGAACTGGCTTATAGCAAGCATCCCTATCGCTGGATGACGATTGGTAAGGAATTGAAACATGTGGAAGATGCTACCTTACAGGATGTAAAAGATTTTTTCCAGAAGCATTATACACCCATCAATGCAATATTGGTGGTGGCAGGTAATGTAACCACTGCCGATATTAAAATACTGGCAGAAAAATGGTTTGGCCCAATTCCACCAGGTACAAAATACGATCGTAACCTGCCAGTAGAACCTGTACAAACAGCCCCCAGGTCAGTAGAAATAAAATCCAATGTGCCAATAGATGCACTCTATAAATCCTGGCATATCTGTTCCCGATTAGATGAGCGCTATTATGTAACCGACCTTATTACTGAAATTTTAAGTGGTGGGGGTTCATCCCGTTTATTTCAGGCATTGGTAAAAGAAAAACAACTGTTTAGCAATATTGAATGCTCACACTCAGGCAGTACAGATGCAGGTTTGCTGACTATTGAAGGCAAATTGGTAAAAGGTGTAGCAATGAAAGATGCAGAGGCTGCTATAATGAGTGAAATTGATACATTACTGCAAAACGGCATTACAGAAAAGGAGTTACAAAAAGTAAAAAACAAAACAGAAAGCATGCTGGCTTTTGAAGATATGAGTGTAATGAGTAGAGCTACTAACCTTGCCATGTACGAATTATTGGGCGATGCAGAACTTATTAATACAGAGCTGTCGAAATACCAGGCTGTTACTACAGCCGAACTGCTGAAAGAAAGCAAAGCAATTTTTAATGATAATAATTGCAATACACTCTATTATTATTCCAATAACTAAATAAGAAAAACCGGTTTTAAGAGATGCCAAAAGTAGAAAATTACATGCTAAACAGAACAAAAGCGCCACATATAAAGGACGCCATAGAATTTAACCTTCATTTAAAACCCTATGAAAAATTTGTGTTGGATAATGGAGTGGAAGTATACGCAATTAATGCAGGCGCACAGGATGTATTGCAAATGGAAATGGTATTTTATGCAGGCAATAGCTTCGAAAAAAGCAATGCAGTTGCTGCTGCCACCAATTACATGTTAAAGAATGGCACTTCATCAAAAACTGCTTTCGAAATAAATGAACATTTTGAATACCATGGCGCCTATTGCAACAGGAGCTGTCAAAATGAAACGGCCTCCATATCGTTACATACTTTATCAAAACATTTGTCAGTATTGCTTCCTGTTATAAAGGAAATGATTACTGATTCAGTTTTTCTGGAAGAAGAATTAGCTATTTATAAACAAAACAGCAAACAAAAATTGTCTGTTAGTTTACAAAAATGCGATTTTGTTGCTAACCGTTTAATTGATGCCTATTTATTTGGCGAACAACATCCATATGGTAAATACATTGTTGCTGAAGATTTTGATGCATTAACTACCGGCCAACTGAAACATCATTTTCAACAATACTATTTAAACGGCCATTGTGTAATTTTTGTTGCCGGAAAATTACCGGCCAATTTATTTGAAACCGTAAATAAACAATTTGGCAAACTGGCGATAAAGCCAGGCAAGCCACAAATAATAAATAATGCAACTCCTGCTGAAATAAAAAAATACCGTGTTGCCAACGATCCAAATGGTGTGCAGGGAGCAATCAGAATTGCCAGGCCATTTCCTAACCGGCTACATCCCGATTTTATAAAGATGATGGTGCTTAACACTCTTTTTGGTGGTTATTTCGGCTCCAGGTTAATGGACAATATCAGGGAAGATAAAGGGTATACTTATGGCATACATAGTTATGTGCAAAGCCATTTTCAGGATACCGCTTTATTGATTAGTACCGAGGCTGGTAAAGATGTTGCTGAAGCAACCGTAGAAGAGATTTATAAAGAAATGAAAGTACTGCGGGAAGAATTGGTAGACGAAGAAGAATTACTATTGGTCCGCAATTATTTAATCGGAAACATCCTGGGCGACCTTGACGGGCCCTTCCACATCATTGGCCGCTGGAAAAATATTATCCTAAACAATTTAGACGAAAAATATTTTTACGACTCAGTTAATATGATAAAAACAATTCCGGCAGAAGAATTAAAAGAACTGGCAAATAAATATTTACAGCCAGAAGATTTTTACGAATTAGTTGTAATTTAAAAAGATAGTAAGTACATTCATAACTGCGCTGCATTTTATAAAACTAAAAAATAAAAACCTGTCGCCATTAAAGGATAGGGTAAAGCAATTACATGAATTTTTTATATAAAATACTCATCACTACTGTAAATGTTTTTATACTGGCAGCGATATTACCCGGCGTTGAAATAGTAAACAACAATATAGTTACAGCAGTTATTGTGGCTTTGGTATTGGCAGTGTTAGATGCTATTGTAAAACCCTTACTCATTTTGTTTACGCTTCCTGCAACCATCCTTACATTGGGCCTTTTTCTTTTCGTAATAAACGCCTGTATTATTTTAATTGATGCCCACTTTGTACATGGCTTTAAGGTAGATAGTTTTTGGCATGCCATGTTGTTCAGCATTTTACTGTCTTTCTTCAATTCATTTATACACAAACGGGCATTTCCGGATAAGAAACAAGTTAATTAGCAGCTATAGTAAAACGACCATGAAATTTTTCAATATTTTAAATGGGTTTAAAAAAACTGAATGGCACCCACTACAAAGCGCCAGATTAGAGACTATTGTCAAAATGAGGAAGCTATATAAGTTTCTTGAAAAGGAATATTCCTATAAGTATTCACTTGATGAAGAGAAAGACCAATGCCCTGGAGGACCAGAGTTCTATATTAATAACTCACCTTACGCAAAATAAAACCTAAACTTGCCTTTTAAAACATACTGTTTGTGGAAAACTTTGCAGACTTATATACGGATTACCTTATATGCTCCAGTTCATATACTACAGCTACGGGCATGGCGTCACTATTATCTAT
>JANYGZ010000042.1 GCA_025362235.1 Ferruginibacter sp.
GATATATGGCTTAGCGTATTGCCATAAAAATTTACTGTCAAACACACCCTTGGATAACTGTTGAGTTATTTTATCATGTTTAATAGATAATAGTGACGCCATGCCCGTAGCTGTAGTATATGAACTGGAGCATATAAGGTAGTCCGTATATAAGTCTGCAAAGTTTTCCACAAACAGTATGTTTTAAAAGGCAAGTTTAGGTTTTATTTTGCGTAAGGTGAGTGAGTTATTAGTGATGAGTGATGAGTGATAAATTTTTTTTGGATTGAAAAGTTCAATAAAACAAAATAAAAATAGGCTCCAAAACTCACAACTATTCTCAACCAGCTATCATTTTTAAAAATTCATCTTTCTTTCTTCTGGCAACTTCTATTTCTGTGCCATCCTGCATCATTACCCTGCCACCATTGCTACGCAAGTATTTTTGAATATAATTTAAATTGATAAGGTGCGAATTATGAACCCTGTAAAAATGATAGGGTACCAGCATATCTTCAAAGTCTTTTAATAATTTGGTAACCGTTAGTGTATGGTTATCCTGAAAATATATCTTACTGTAATTACTGTTTGATTCTATGTGCAATATATTTTTGATAGGAATAAATTCCAGTCCTTCAGTAGTAGAAATAGCTATTTTGTCATCCTGCGATTTTTTATCGTTTAAAGATGATTTAAGGATATCAATTTTTTCTTTGGTTTGGTAATTGTGTATTTTATTCAGCCGCTCAACCGCCTGTTGCAAATCTTTTATAGCAATAGGTTTTAGCAGGTAATCAAAAGCTGCAATGCGTATAGCTTCTATTGCATAATGATTATAAGCTGTTGTAAAAATAATTTCAAATTCAACTTCTTTTAATTCCTCCAGCATCCTGAAGCCGCTCATTTTTGGCATTTCAATATCTAAAAAAATCACATCCGGTTTGTGGTAGTTTATCAGCAATATAGCATCCTCTGGCTTTTGCGCAGTAGCAGCAACCAGTATCGCAGGGCAAAATTCTGCCAGTTTTTGCTGCAGGTTTTGGAGGCTGCTTAATTCATCGTCTATGATGATGGCTTTAATTTTTTCCATTTTAAACCAATTTTATTTTTACATCCACCCTTGTTCCACGGGGGTCGTTATTTGAATCATACAAATCTGTAATAACAATATCCGAGGCTCCTTTTTCTGTTCCATTAAAAATACGAATCCTGTCTTCTGTAATGGCAATCCCTAAACTTTTATGTTGCCGTTTATTTTGCTGATTATACTCAGCAGCCTGTTGCCTTCCAATTCCATTATCTTCAATTACATACAGCAGGTGGCTGCCGTTAATAGCGGCTGTAACAGATAAAGTGCAATCAGTTCTTTCACTGTGCGCAATGCCATGTTCAATGGCGTTTTCAACAAATGGCTGTATAATAAGTGAGGGTACTTTATAATCCCCGTCTACAATTTGTGGGTTTACACAACTGGTATACGTAAATTTATTATTAAATCTTAACTGTTGCAGGTCGATATATAATTGAAGTGCTTCCATATCTTTTGCAACTGGTATCAACTCATTCAAACTACTGTCTAAAATAGTCCGGATAAGCCTGGTAAATTTATTTAAGTAATCACTTGCAAGCCTTTTTTCATTTTGCATCATAAAGTTTTCAATACCATTAAGGCTATTGAAAATAAAGTGAGGATTCATCTGTGTACGCAATACCTGCATTTTTATTTCCGCTATCTTTTGTTTTAAAGTTGCTTCGCTGCGCTTTTCTTTGGCATCTGCATTTCTGTAAATAAAAAAACCAATAATAATGGCAAGTAACAAACAAATAAGTACTGCTATTAATAAACTATTTTTAATGGCAAGGTCTTTATGTTGTAATTGTGATAATTCCAATAAATGTTTGTTCTCGATCTCTTTTCGCTTTATCATCCATTCTGATTCCTTTATAATAACATTGCGTTTGTTATTTTCGGAAAATAATGAATCTGCAGACTTTCTGTATATGCGGTAATAAAATAGGGAAGAATCTTTATTTGCCGCTTCATCATATGCCATTGATAATTGTTCTGCTGCTTTAGAAATACCTTCCATATAGCTGGTTTGCGTGGCTATTCTTAATGCGCTGTCCAACAATATAATTTTCTTTTTAGAAGGGATATTTTTTAAATAAGCGGCCTCTGCTACATAAACCTGAAATTGATTTCTCAAATCATTTTGCAACCTGGCCTGGCGCAGCGCTTCTGTAAAATACCAAATAGCTGAATCGGTATTATTATCAATTGCTTTCAATTTTCCAAAACCCAAATAAAACTGCGACAACGCGTAGCTGTCGCTTGACCTGATAGCAAAAGGCATTCCCAAAAGCAAATGGCTTTTTGCCTGGTCATACAATTTTTCTTCAAGATCGCTTTGCTGTAATAATTCGTAATTGATAGCCACACCACGCCAGGCTTGTATTTTTGTGTTGATGTCAATGGCTTGTCTTGCATATTGCCTGGATCTTTCAAAATCTTTAAGTGTTTTAAAATTATCACCAATATTGTTTAGTGATACAGCCTTTAATCGCATGGCCCCGCAGGCTTCTGCATAATCAATTGCTCTAAAAAATGCCTTGTTACTTGCATCAAAGTTTGCTGAGTTATACAATAATATACCCAGGTTAATTTGCGCCAACGATTTGCCGTAGGTAAAATTTAAACTATCGCTCAGAGCTACAACTTTTTCATAATAAGCAAAAGATTTTTTTATATCATTTTCACTAAGCCGGTAACTGATACGGTGAAGGGTAATGATATATTGCGAGTCGATTGCAGGATGCATGTTTACCCAGTCTGTAAGACTGTCAAGTAATTTGGTTTGCGCATAAATACCAATACAGAAAAGGCTTGTAATGAAAAGGGAAATAATTTTTTTTTGCATAGCTGGTATAAAAATGCTTTTTTGTACGATTGAATATCCACCGCATGTAAAAATAAAAAACCTGCTTCAAAGGCATGGTAAATTTAGTACTTACCAAACTATACCTTAATTAAAAATTATCATAATTGCCATTACTAAATTTATAATAAGTACTTTTTAGTTGATATCTAAATGAATAAATATATAAAATAGTGAAAATAGATTACCTCTTTATCTTGTAAATGGCTGCTGCTATTGCGTAACCGGATTAAATTAAAGGTCAAGGATTATTTGTAAAAATGGGCTTCGGCAAAAAAATAACCCAAGGTTACCTGCACTAAAAAATGTAAGACAATTTTCTGTTGATAACATTGAAGGATTTAATTAATTTTTCCTGTTAGCATTTGCAGGTGAATAAATGAATAGCCTCTTTATCAATTACTTGTTATTTTTATAATAATATCCACAATTTTTATTAATGGGTGTGGACAATTTAACTAAATAAATATCCTGATAAATTTATATTTTTAATAATCTAAAAACTGTAATATGAAATATCAATCTGGCCAGACTGTTACTCTTTTAGATACAGAATATAAGCCTGCGGGTAACGCAGTTATATGCAATTACCAGGAAAGTTCTAATAAATATGAGGTTGATTTTACTTATCCAGGCAATCAAAAAGCCGATAAGATTTCAGTACCTGAAGAACGATTGATATTGCTGTCTGATTTAGTTAACCATTAATGCTTTGTTCTTTTGTGTATAAACTTTTTAGTGAATCCCTTTTTATTTTCTAATAAAATAGTCAGGTAATTAATTTTTTCTGGCATTATTATAAAGTGCTCATTGTGTATTCTACAATTCATTATCAATTATAATTGTGCATAAAATGTTTATAATATAGTATTTTTACTATAATTTACTCGTGTTCTTTCGATGTATAAAATGGTATACTACGGAGTTGTATGAAATTATCACATTAAAAAAATTGCGAAATATTGCTATTGTTACCGATTTATAATAACCCCATCTTTGTGCAAGAAGTTGATTGATATTAGTTATATCAATCTTATCTAATTATCCAGACTAACCGAAATTTTTTTAATATCCTAATAAAATAAAACCATTAAATCCAATATCAGTCAACTTCTACTTTTTTATAAAATAATGTTGATTTAATATCACCGCTTTAAACTATTCGTGTATCCCCCAAAAGAGACCTTTTAACAAAGGTCTTTTTTATTTGTATCTTTTACCACATTTTCAGGTGGGGGGCAAAAGTTTACAGGAAATTTCAAACTCAGACTTGTATTCAGCTAAAAAAACGGCTGATTAATTTCCACTCTTCACTTCTATTAATGCTATTAAATTATTGTTCAATACATTTGGAAAATAAAATAAATAATATCGACATAAATTATCATAGCATACCATTTATGCCAAACACAAATGCAAAAAATATATTTATCCAGGGAGCTATAACTGCCGTATTTATCGCAGACAGCATTCAGAAGCATAGTACTAAAACAGATATTGGTGCACACAATATTTTTCTTGGCCAAGTGAGAAGCGATAAGATTGGTGAGCAGGAAATAAGTGCAATAGAATATACCGCCTATGAAACAATGGCCATAGAAAAGATGCAGGAAATAAGAGAAGATATTTTTGATAAATATGGGCTTACCTGTATGCATGTGTATCATAGCCTGGGTAAAGTAAATGCAGGTGAAATTTGTCTGTTTGTCTTTACTTCTTCCAGGCATAGAAAAATGGCTATTGATGCATGCCAGGAAACTGTGGAAAGAATAAAGCAGGAATTACCCATCTGGGGGAAAGAGATTTTTGCTGATGGAAATTACAAATGGAAAGAGAATACCTGAGCAGGAAGCACCGGTCTAAAATTGCAAATAATTCTAAATTTTAATATATTTTTTATGGCATCAAAACGGAGAAGTTTTTTACGGAATATAACACTTGGCAGTGGGGCCTTGGTAACAGGTTTCTCATCTTTTGCAAAAGTAATTGCTGATGAAACAGAGCGTTTATCATTGAAGAATAGCAAAACCCAACCAGGTGTTTTTAATATGTGCGGCTATGCAGCACCAAAAATGGATAAAGTTCGAATTGGTATAATTGGTTTGGGTATGCGTGGCCCGGGTGCAGTGGAAAGGATGTCGTTTATTGAAGGAGTAGAAATTAAAGCTTTATGTGATCAATATCCAGACAGAGTCGCAGCTGCACAAAAAATATTGGAAAAAATGGGGCTGCCTAAAGCCGCGGAATACAGCGGAAGCAAAGAAGCCTGGAAAGAATTGTGTAACCGGCAGGATATTGACCTGGTATATATTACAACGCCCTGGAGCTGGCATACACCAATGGCTGTTTATGCAATGGAGCATGGTAAACATGCCGCCAGCGAAGTACCTGCAGCCAAGACTATTGAAGAATGCTGGCAACTGGTAGAAACTTCCGAAAAAACAAAAAAGCATTTCATGATGCTGGAAAACTGTTGCTATGATTTTTTTGAATTACTTACTTTGAATATGACGAGGAATGGTTTATTTGGAGAGCTGATTCATGCAGAATGTGCATACATACACGATTTACGAGATTTAAATTTTAGTAAAACAGGTTATGCAGAAATGTGGCGGCTAAAAGAAAATGCCAGCCGGAATGGTAATTTATATCCAACCCATGGATTAGGGCCGGTATCTCAGTGCCTTAACATAAACAGGGGCGATCAGATGGATTACCTTGTGTCTACTTCATCGAATGATTTTATGATGGGGGCAATTGCAAAAGAAAAAGCAGAAACAGACAACTTTTACAATGAATTTAAGGATAAGCATTATAGGGGCAATATGAATACTTCGGTTATAAAAACCAAAAAAGGTAAAACAATAATGGTTCAGCATGATGTTACAAGCCCAAGGCCATATTCACGAATTCACTTAATTAGTGGTACAAAAGGAATGGCCAATAAATGGCCGGCTCCACAAAAAATTTCTTTTGGTGATGAATGGATAAGTGAAGCAGAATATAAAATACTGGAAGAAAAATATACACTTCCGATAGTAAAACATATTGGCGCTATTGCAAAAAATGTAGGTGGGCATGGGGGTATGGATTTTATTATGGATTGGCGATTGATAGACTGTCTGAGAAATGGCTTACCACTTGACGAAAATGTTTATGATGCAGCATTGTGGAGTTCTATAGCACCTTTAAGTGAAAAATCTGTAGGAAATCGCTCACTCACCATAGATATACCCGACTTTACCAAAGGTGCATGGGAAATAAATAGCCCTATTGATCTAACATTAGATGGTGGTGGTAATACCGAAATAAGAAATGTGCCCGAAAAATTGAAAGTAAATTAGCAAGTTACTTAACCTATTTATAAAATCTACCAATTCTACAATTTGTATTATCTCAAAATTTTAATTTAATTATTTCGAAATGAGCAGCGCATTTTTTTACATAAAAAATATTTATACACGATAGTTATATCTTGTTAAAATAAGCGCATTTTTGTTCTATAAAAGAAAATTGATTTTAACCAGTGTATGAAAGTAACGCTTCTGACAGTAACTTATAATTCGGAAAAATACCTGGAGGAGTGTATACATTCTGTTATCAATCAAACTTATCCCAATATTGAACATATTATCATTGATGCAAAATCTACCGATGGCACATTGGAAATAATTCATCGGTATGATAAGCATATTGCCAAATGGATATCCGAAACAGATAAAGGTATGTATGATGCCATCAACAAAGGCATAGCTTTAGCAACAGGAAATATTATTGGTATTTTAAATAGTGATGATACACTGGCATCGGTAAATGTTATTGAAGATATTGTTAGTTGTTTTAATGAATACCAGGTTGATGCAGTATATGGCGACCTGGTATATGTAGAGCAGTTAAACATGCAAAATGTTCTCCGTTACTGGAAGGGAGTCCCTTACAAACGCTTTCGATTTAGATATGGATGGATGCCTGCACATCCTACATTTTACATTCGTACTTCCCTTATAGCCAATCTTGGTGGATACGAGTCACATTATTTTACTGCGGCGGATTATGAATTTATGGCCCGCTATCTTTTTCGTTTCCGAATCAATGCCCGGTATTTACCTAAACTGATTGTCAAAATGAGGGCAGGGGGGCAAAGTAATAAAAATATTGCAATCCGGCTAAGGGCTAATCGGAGGGATTATTTGGCAATGAAGAAAAATAAAATTCCATTTCCTTTTATTGTTTCTATTTTAAAACCTATCATTAAACTTCACCAGTATTACTATATGGTATTTCGTAAAGAGATAGATTGATAGGCGTTATTTTTGCTTTACTTTTATACTATGTTTGATTTTTTAAAGCGAAATAAAAAACCTGAAATTGAAGTACTTCCCGTAACAACAGATATGCACTCTCATATTCTTCCGGGCATTGATGATGGCGCTCCGGATGTAGCCACTGCTATAGACCTTGTAAAGGGCATTTATGCATTGGGAATAAGAAAAACTGTCGCCACCCCACATATAATTGGCGACCTTTACCGCAATACTCCAATTACTATCAATACTGCATTAAATGAACTTAAAGAAGCTTGTGCAGACGAAAAAATTGACATAGAAATTACAGCCGCTGCCGAGTATATGCTTGATGACCATTTTTTACAATTATTAAGAAGTGATTCTCCATTATTATCCATACATAAAAATAGTATCTTAACAGAACAGTCCTTTGCTACACCAACAGACAACCTCCATCATATTGCATTCGAAATTATTGCTGCTGGTTACAGGCCAATTATGGCACACCCGGAACGATATCATTTTTATCATCAAAATTTTGATGCATTTAGCCATTTAAGGGATATGGGTTTTTTGTTACAGGTAAATTTGTTGTCTTTAACCGGGTATTATGGAAAGCCTGTTACTAAAGCTGCCAAATATTTATTAGCAAATGGCCTTGCCGATCTTGTAGGCACTGATATGCATCACGAACGTCATTTGCAGATGTTGCAAAATGCAAAGAGCCTAATGCTTTTTAAAGATCTGTTAGGAGACAAAAAATTTAATGAATTGGATGATTTATGAGATTGATTTTCCTGAAAAGGCGGCGGATCTCACTTTCAATTTATTTAACAAATTCTTCCTTAATCGTTCTTATAATTTATTTTTACATTCAATGAAATATCTGTCTTCGCTTAATCATTTTTTTTGGAAATATCGTTTTCGGTTAATATTGGGCATTCTCTTTATTATACTAAGTAATTATTTCAGGATATTGTCTCCTCAATTAACAGGCTATGTTGTTAATACAGTGGTACAAAAAGTAGATGATGCTAGTTCTGCAGTAAAGGGCTCTGCTAAAAGAGATTACGATTTTATTGTCTACAAAATAATATCAGCCTTAGAAAAAAAAAGTTTCGCTGAGAAATTTTTGTGGTGCGGATTTACTTTACTCGTAATGGCGATCATAAGTGGGATATTTATGTTCCTTATGAGGCAGACTATTATTGTAATGAGCCGGCTTATTGAGTATGATCAAAAAAACCAGATTTTTGAACATTACCAGCAATTAGATACTGGTTTTTATAAAACGCATAGTACCGGCGACCTGATGAACAGAATTTCAGAAGATGTGAGTCGTGTTAGAATGTATGTTGGTCCAGCTATCATGTATTTTATAAATTTAGCGGTGGTGATGGGCTTTAGTATTTTCTTTATGCTCAAGGCAAGTCCGAAATTAACCTTGGTGGCCTTATCTCCTTTACCAATTTTGGCTGGTACAATTTACATCGTAAATACTATTATTCACAAAAAAAGTGAGCGCATACAAGTATTATTGAGTAATCTTACTACAAATGCTCAAGAGTCATATAGTGGTATAAGGGTAATTAAATCATTTATACAGGAAAAAGCCATGTTAGGTTTTTTTGCTCAAAATAGCGAAGATTATAAAAAAAATTCACTCAGTCTTGCTAAAACCGAAGCTATTTATTTCCCTAGCATGGCATTGATGATAGGGATAAGTACTTTAATCACCATCATGGTAGGGGCCCTAGATGTAGTAAAAGATCCTGCGCATCACTCTGTAGGAACTATCGCTGAATTTGTAATGTATATTCAACTGCTTACTTTCCCGGTAAGCGCTATTGGGTGGACAGCCAGTATGACTCAACGGGCAGCAGCCTCACAAAAACGCATAAACGAATTTTTACAAACAACTTCAGATATTCTGCAACCTGCTTCAGCATTAAAACCGGCACTTGATAAAAGTATTGTACTAAATGATATTGATTTTACTTACCCGCATACGGGTATACAAGCCATCAAAAATTTTACTTTACAAATAAATCCTGGAGAAAAAATTGCCATTATAGGAAAAACAGGGTCTGGAAAAACTACTATTGCGCAATTATTATTAAGGATGTATGATGTAAACCGTGGATCAATACTATATGATGGAATACCAATTACACAAATTGATACATCATATTTACGGTCAAACATAAGTTATGTGCCACAAGATATTTTTTTGTTTAGTGAAACGATAGAGAACAACATTGCATTTGCGGTAGATAAAGCTGCACAAGCTGAAATTGTGCAGGCTACCGAACAAGCTAATATCGCATCGGAAATTGAAAAATTTCCTGAGGGATATAAAACTATGATAGGTGAAAGGGGGGTAACGCTCAGTGGTGGGCAGAAGCAACGAATTTCAATTGCAAGGGCATTGATAAAAAATCCTTCTTTTGTAATTTTTGATGACTGTCTTAGTGCCGTTGATGCCAGAACAGAAAAAAAGGTTCTAAATAACCTGAATATTTATTTAAAGGATAAAACGGCTATTATAATAACCCATCGTATTTTTTCTTTATTTGATTTTGATAAAATAATTGTTCTGGATGAAGGTAAAATTGTTGAACAAGGTCATCATATATCTTTATTGCAGCAAAACGGTTATTACGCAGAAATGTATGCCCGCCAGCAAAAGCAGGAACACGGTTGATAGTATAAATAACAAGTAAAGCAACAATTTATATTATATATTTGAATTATAACTTCTTGATTGTAGCGATAACTATGTAGGTTTATTTTGCTATTTGGAAAACAATTTTATCTTTGCTAATAATCTAATTAGGAGCAACTTTTTTTAATAAAAAATATCACAACATTGGCGAACGAAAATAATGACAAAAAAATGGAAAGCGTTTATAGCAAACGCATTAGAGCTGGTAAAAGAAGAACTTACTTTTTTGATGTGAGGGAGACCCGTGGCAGTGATTATTATCTGACTATTACAGAAAGTCGCAAACGTTTTGATACGGATGGTTACGACAGGCACAAGATTTTTTTATATAAAGAAGATTTTAATAAATTTATTAAAGGGCTTGCTGAAGCAATCGACCATGTAAAGACAGAATTAATGCCCGATTTTGATTTTGATGCTTTTAATCATGATACACCTTATGATGGAGAAGAATCTCAACACCAAAATACAAGCGTAGAAAATTCAAAAAATGATGTATCTTCTGAAACAATTCCTGAAGAAAAAAGTACAACAATAGAAAGTAATTTATCTTTGGATAATGGTAGCACTGAAGAAGTCGATAAATGGTAATCGGGATTGATACTGTAAATTATGTTAATAGTAATTAAAATTACACTATAAATATTTAGGTGTTTTTCTTAGTATTAAAAATAATAATACATAAACATTATTGGAAAGTTGATTTATTATATCTAATTTTGAAATAATTAATGATTCAGATTTGAATCTTAAACTCTGATTCAATCCTTCATAAAACCTGTCCGTATTTAGCTTTTATTACCTTGATTCCTACGAATATTCCCTTTTTTTGTTACAGTGTTGATTAATTAATTGTAACAATCAATTATCTAAGAATTGTTTCCATTAAAGTATGAAATATTATTTCTATAAGAAATAGAAGAATGATAATTATGTATAAAGTGTATATAAATTTTATTTTATTTGTATTTATAATTGTGTTTGGTTCATCATGTGTAAGTACTAAAAAAACAACCTATTTTAATAATGCGCAAGAAGCTAGCTATACACCTAGTATTTTGGATTCGAGTTTTATAGTTATTCAAAAAAATGACATTTTGAGTATAGTGATAACAAGTCTTAACCCCGAAGCATCAGCAATATTCAATACTGTAAACACCTCTACTACAAATTACACAAGTACAGGTACGTATCAATCTATTGGCGGGTACCTTGTAAATTCAGAAGGTTTTATTGAATTACCAATTTTGGGGAACATAAAAGTTGCCGGTTTAACAAAGAAGGGGTTAAAAGAGAAAATTACAAATATTTTAATAGAGAAAAAATTATTGTTAGAACCCATTGTATCCATTAGACAATTAAATTTTGAGATTACTGTCCTCGGAGAAGTAGGGAGGCCTTCTGTAATAACAGTTCCAAGTGAAAAAGTATCACTAATTAAAGCGCTGGGTTTGGCGGGAGATATTACTATTTATGGAGAAAAAAATAATGTAACATTGATAAGAGAAAACAATGGCAAAAGAATTGTTACACACATCGACTTAAATTCAGCAGATTTTTTAACCTCTCCTTATTATTACTTACAACCCAATGATGTAATATATGTAGAGTCAAATAAAAATAAAGTGGCCAGCGTTAGCCGCACGCGGCAATCATTACCGGTTATTATTTCTTCATTGTCTCTTCTAATAATTGCGCTTACTTATTTTAAAAAATAATTTAGTAATTTATAATGCAAATAAAGCAACCTAAGAAGTCATCTGTTCAAAATGAAGAAAATTCAATTCTGCAGATATTAGCAAGATACCTGCCTTACTGGCCCATGTTTTTGATATTTTCCCTTTTGTCAATATGTGGAGCTTATTTATATTTACGATGGACACCATCATTATATGAGGCAACAGCAAAGTTGATTATCAAGGATGAAAGGAAGGGGTATGATGATTCTAAAATGATGGAATCGCTTGATATACTTAACACAAAAAAAATTATTGAAAATGAAATAGAAGTACTTCAATCAAGAACACTCATAAATAGTGTAGTGAAAAAATTACATCTATATGCTCCCATTACACAGGAAGGAAAGGTAAAGTCAGTTTCGGCTTATACTTTTTCACCAATAACAATTGAAGCAAGTAATCCTGATTCGTTATTGCCATTTGAAAATATAAATATTGAGTATAATTTAAAAAATCAGACTGTTTTATTAAATAAAAGGTTTGTAGGTCCTATTAATCAATGGTTAAAAACACCTTATGGAAATTTAAAATTTTTGTTGAATAATGGATATACTCCCAATCATTCTAATAAACCATATTATTTTTCTCTTATTCCGTCAAAAATTGTTGCTGGTTACTTATCAGGAAATTTAAAGGTAACAGCTTCCAGCAAACTATCTAGTGTTATTGATTTAAGTTACAGAGATGAAATACCAAAACTTGCAGAAGATTTCCTGAATGAGCTAATTATTTCATATGGCGAAGCCGCATTAATTGAAAAAAATACTGTAGCAAAAAATACACTCGTTTTTATTGAAGATAGGTTAAATATTGTTTCAAAAGATTTAGATTTAATTGAAGTAAAACTTCAACAGTATAAGGCAGGTAAAGGCGCCGTGGATATCAGTAAGCAAGGACAGCTTTACTTAGAAAATGTTAGTGCAAATGATAAAAAATTAAATGATATAAACATGCAGATTACTGTATTGGACCAATTGGAAAAATCTGCATCTTCCACAGCTAATATCGGTGTATTGCCATCAACATTAGGTATTAATGACCCAACTTTGACTCAGCAAATGAATAATTTAATTTCATTGCAATTACAATACGACAAACTCAAAACCACGGTAGCCGAAAACAATCCAATTTTAGTATCTCTTTCTGAGCAGATTAATCATATCAAACCAACAATTTTAAGTAATATACAAAGTCAGCGCCAAAGCTTGGAAAAAAATAGAACGAGTGTAACTGCAACTGGAGAAGTATTTAATAGTGCCATTTCTTCTATTCCACAAAAAGAAAGGCAGCTAATTGAAATGAGCCGGGATCAAAACATTAAGAACGGAATCTATGCTTTTTTATTACAAAAAAGAGAAGAAAGCGAGCTTTCTTATGCTTCTACTTTATCTGATAGCAAGGTTGTAAATTATGCTCAGGCTTCCAGTTCTCCAGTAAGCCCTAAAAAAATAATTATTTATTTTGTATCATTTGCTTTTGCATTAGGATTGCCTATAGCCCTAATATCTGCCAGAGAGCTTTTTAGCCCTAAAATATTATACCGTAACGAAATAGAATCTCTCACAGATATTCCAATAATCGGGGAAATTGCTTTCAATAAAACAAAAGAAGCAATGGTTGTAATACGGGGGAAAAGAACGGTTATAGCAGAAGAATTCCGAAAATTAAGGGTTTCTCTTTTATCGCTTGGAATTAATGTTAATAAAAAAAAGATTCTTGTTACATCCAGTATTTCAGGTGAGGGTAAAAGTTTTATTGCAGCCAACCTTGCTACCAGTATTTCTTTGACTGGTAAAAAAGTAATATTGATAGATTTAGACCTTCATAATCCAACACTTGGAAGTTTTTTTGATTTAAACGAACAACCCGGCATTTGCGATTATTTAATTGGTAAAGCAACAATAGGCCAGATAATTTCTAATATTCCGGAAAATGAAAATTTATTTTACATTTCATCTGGAAATTTAGAAAAAGATACAAGTGAATTATTGGAAAATGGGAAAATTCAAACACTTATTAACCAATTGGATTATGATTTTGATATGATAATTATTGATACTGCACCAGTAGTCCTAATAACCGATGCATATCTTTTATCGTCAATTTGTGATGCCACTTTATATGTAATAAGACATCAATTTACCCCTAAGATGCTTGTAAAACGAATTGATTATAGTATGATAATTAATCCAATAAAGAACCCAGGTATTATCTTTAATGGTGTAAAAACAAGAGGTTATTTCAAATCTAATTATGGATATGGATACAATTATGCATATGGTTATGAAAATAAAAAAAAGAATAAATCATAAAAAAAACGAATTGTTTAGTTATGAATAATTGTATTCGAATTTTGAATATATTTTTCAAATAAAAAATCTAACAAGTTCATCAATATCCTGGTAAAATACAAGGGTCTAATCCATTGAGAATCTGCATTTTTAACTAAAAAAAATTACAGATGAAAAAAAATTGGTATGCAGTCTATACAAAATCGCATTGTGAAATAAAAGTGACTGCCTTGTTAACAAAAAAAAAGATAGAGAATTATTGCCCTCTTAATCGAATTATAACCAATCATGCAAACAGGAAGAAAATCGTATACGAACCTTTATTTCCATACTTCGTGTTTGTGTATGCTTTTGATTTGGAAATGAACGCGGTAAGACAAATAGGCTCTGTTGTTAATTTTGTTTATTGGTTAGGAAAGCCGGTTGTAATTAAAGAGCTAGAAATAGAAAATATTAAACATTTTACAAATCAATATTGCAATATTAAATTGGAGAAAGCCGTTGTTAATGGTAATAATGTTAGAATTATGAATGACTCACTCATTGATATAAATTGCTGTATAGTTTCAGAAAAGAATTCAACTTTTAGGATGTTATTGCCCTCATTAGGTTATACAATGATGTCTGAAATTGAAAAATCTACTGAGGATGAATTTAATTATGGTTTTGAAAGAAATAAAATGGTTTCATAATTGTTACATCCTGTTTACTTAACATGAATCACGTTCCTATTTTTAATAATTTTTCTCCCTATTAAAAAATTACTGGAATAAATTTTTCTCTAATTTAGAGTTGAATTATTTATTTTAATTATACCTGAAATAAATAGCATGAATAAGACGTTATTTAGCTGAAAAAAATAGAGAGGATATAATTTCAGGAAAGGTACTACGTGATTAGGAAACAATATGTTAGAAAGTTCTACGAATATTACTTTTTAAGTAAATTAATAGGCTTTTCTGGTAGAATATAAATTGATTCCCACATAAATCGTATAGGATTCTTTAACTTATTCTTTATTAACTAATTTCCCAATAATATATAGAATAAATTTGAGTATAAATTTTTCTTTTAAAATTTATATATAATTTTTTAGCATGAATAAGCAATTCAAGTATTATTTGCAGATATCATTAATTGTTTTGGATTTTTTTATTCTGAACTTAATTTTTTTCATTTCGAAAATTATTTTTAAAGAAAAAATTGGCATTACTGATATTAATTCCTATATAGAGTTTTGGCTTATCCTAAATTTCTTTTGGCTATTTATTTCATTTATTTCCAGGACCTATACAGAAAATAATATTATTAATTTTGAATTCTTTACTAAAAGAACTGTTCAGGTTTATTTATTGTGGGTAATTGCTATTTTAGTGTATCTATTTTTTCTGCGGAAATTTCAAATTTCGAGGTTTTTTATCTTTATTACTTTTATCAATTTTGCTGTTGGGTTATTGCTTAATCGATTTTTATACCTCGGTATACTTTACCATTTTAAATCAAAAGATTTTTTGCTAAAGAAAATTTTAATAATTGGCTATAATGAAACTGCAAAAAAATTAGAAACATATTTTGAAGAAGAAGGTATTAATTCTTTATTAGTAGGTTTTACAGAAGATGAACAAAATGTAACGGAGTTATCTAAACATCCCATATTATCAAATATTGGTAATACAATCGAAATAGCCAGAGAATTTAATGTGGTGGAAATATTTTCTACCATTACCCCGGAACAAAATAAATATATATACAAACTGATGAATATAGCTGAGAAAGAGTGTATCAGGTTTAAAATTGTTCCCAATTTCTCATTATTTATAAATAAGCCTGTTTATATAGATTATATTAGAGATATGCCAATCCTTTCTTTAAGAAGCGAGCCATTAGATGATGTTGGAAACCGGATAAAAAAAAGAATTTTAGACATAGCCATAAGTTTTTTAGTAGTAGTTTTTATCCTATCATGGCTAATACCACTTTTGGGGTTATTAATCTTCTTAGAATCCAAAGGTCCTATTATTTTTTCGCAATTACGGTCGGGAAAAAACAACAAAAATTTTCGTTGTTACAAGTTTAGAAGTATGAGGATGAATAAAGAATCTGATGAAAAACAAGCTTCAAAAAATGATAGCCGTATTACGAGGGTTGGAAGGGTTATTAGAAAAACCAGCCTGGATGAATTTCCACAATTTATAAATGTATTAAAAGGTGAAATGAGTTTGGTTGGACCACGGCCACACATGGTTAAACATACGTCTGATTATTCTAAAATTGTTGACCAATTTATGATTAGGCAGTTTTTAAAACCAGGTATCACTGGCTGGGCTCAAATAAATGGATTTCGAGGAGAAATTACGGATCCTTTACAAATAAAAATGAGGGTTAACAATGATTTATGGTACCTGGAAAACTGGAATATCTGGTTAGATATAAGAATTATATTTTTAACAATGTATAAAATATTGACAGGTGATCAAATGGCATTCTAGTAATTTAAATATTTATTGTGAGAAAAAAAGAAATTTAGAAAAATTGAATACTGTTAAAATAGCGCCGGTTTATTGGTGAATATATAACAGTTTTTTTGGCTAAACTTAAATATTTAGCTACTT
>JANYGZ010000014.1 GCA_025362235.1 Ferruginibacter sp.
TTAGAAACGCCTAATTTTTATCATTATTTATCTGCCCAAAAAAATTTAGAAATTGCTGCTGCACTAAAAGAAAGGGGGCATGATGATATACCCCGTGTATTGGAAATGGTGAATCTTACACAAAGAAAAGATTCCCGTTTCAGTACTTATTCTTTAGGTATGAAACAGCGGTTGGCAATTGCATCCTGTTTATTGGGCGACCCAGAAGTATTGATATTAGATGAACCCACCAATGGCCTTGATCCGGTAGGTATTGCAGAAATAAGGCAATTAATAAAACAATTGCACCAACAGGGAAAAACAATTATAATGGCAAGTCATCTGCTGGATGAAGTAGAAAAAGTTTGTACCCATGTGGCAATCTTAAAAAAAGGAGAGCTGGTAGCAACAGGCGATGTAAATGAAATTTTGGCTAATGAAGATATTGTTGAAATTAGTTCCGCCCACATAGCTCAGCTGGAGAATGTGCTCAATACCCTGCAAGGCTATAGTAATTTAAAAGTGCAGGGTAAAATGGTACAGCTGTTTTACACTGTAGGTAGTGCTGATGTAGAAGCTATAAACAGGCATTGTTTCAACAATGGAATAATATTAAATCACCTGCAGCTAAAAAAGAAAAGCCTCGAAGCTAAATTCTTTGAATTAACCAACTAATTAATTGTTTGTTATGATAAAATTATTAAAGATAGAATGGATGAAGATTAAAAATTACAATGCATTTATTGTAATTAGTTGTTTTTTTGCACTGGGCATTTTTATGGCCAATTACCTGGTGTATTATTTTAAAAAAAATGTTGTTGATCCGGCAGATCCAACAGGACTAATTTCGGGAGGATCGCCTTTTGGTTTTCCAAATGTTTGGCAAACGGTAAGCTATTATAGTGGGTTTACTTTATTACTACCTGGCTTGCTATTGCTGATTTTGGTTACTAATGAATTTACCTACAGAACACACAGGCAAAATATTATTGATGGTATTAGCCGTAAAGAGTTTACCCAGGTAAAACTATTAATGGCCCTTATAATGGCGGTTTGCTCTGCAATATTGGTTTTTATTACTGCTATGTCATTTGGATTTATTGTCAATACCGGTTCTTTTTCTTTTTATGGAATAAGTAGTATAGGGTTCTTTTTTTTAAAGGCTTTAACTTATAATTTAATTGCTGTTTTAATGGGCGTATTAATACGGAGAACTGGTTTTGCAGTAGCAGTGTTTTTTATCTACACAGTGTTGGAAAATGGGTTGTCGCTGGTATTATTGGTTTGGTCAATTAATATTAAAAAAGATCATGGCATTGACCTTGGCAATATGGGCGACTATTTACCAATGAACGCTGCAGATGGTTTGGTATCCTCACCCTTTGGCATGTTTACAAAAATGGCTAATAAATTTTTACCGTCAGATTATACCTGGCTGGTATTTTCATTGGCAATTGCCTACCTGGCATTATTTTATTTTTGGAGTCTAAAAAGAATGGTAAAATCCGATTTGTAAATAAACGATCAATTATATTTTGAATTATACAATTGTTGCAGTGCCATATCAATTGTTGGGAATAAAAATGTAAAACCTGTTTGTTTTATTTTGGTACAGCTAACCGAAGTACTTTTTAATACTTCAATACTTCTGTCGCCCAGCATTAATTTTAAAACAAAAGAAGGAACTTTCAAAGGAATAAATAAATTGCCATTCATTTTTTTTGCCAATGATATGGTAAGTGTTTTATTGGTAACGGGCTCAGGTGCTACTGCATTATAACAGCCTGTTAATTTTTCATTTTCAATGGCATTAATATACAACCTGCAAAGGTCATCAATATGTATCCAGCTTACTACCTGTTTACCGTTGCCAATTATACCAGCAACACCAAGGTGGATTGGTTTTTTAAACGCTGCAAGGGCGCCTCCACTATTGCTTAGCACAATACCTGTACGCAGTATTACCAGCCGCTTATTTAATGCTTCAACTGGTTGTATACTCTGTTCCCATAATTGGCAGGTAGTTGCTAAAAATCCATTTGCAGCAGCGTCAGTTTCAATAAATAATTTCCCCTTTGTAATGTCTTCTCCATACCAGCCAATGGCAGATGCGCTAACTACAGTAACAACTTTATTAAAATTATTTTTTAAAGTATTTATAATTAGCGTACTGCTTTCTGTACGACTTTTCAGTATCTCTTCTTTATATTCATCTGTCCATTTTTTATCTACAACTCCGGCACCCGCTAAATGTATAATATGATCAGCTTTTTGTATTGCACCTACATCAATAGTTTGTTTCTTTACATTCCAAAAAGCGTATTCTATATTTAGGTTAGCCAACTTTTTTTTTGGAATTTGCCTTGTTAAAACTATCACAGAGTATCCCTTATCAATTAAATGAGCCGTCAGGGCTTTGCCTATCATACCCGAACCTCCTGTTACTAATATTGTTTGCATATTTATTGGATTAAAAGTAATTGAAATTTACCAATGATTTATCAGTATAATGGTAAATTAGGTGAGTTTTAGTGGGCATTTATAAAGAAAACACTATATAATTAATTTTTAATGCCTGGGGTAAGTCCAGCAAATAACCGATTTACTTCTTGATTTACCATCTGCATTTGTAATCTGCATTTTTATTAAAATACGGGAATTGATAGCTGTATTAACAGGTGTACCAAAAAAGTTGGCAGGAACCAGAAAATGGATATTAGCTAAATGATATTGTGGGTCATAGCTGATCAATTTTCCTTGAAAAACAGTCCCTCCGCAACCATACACTGTTGTACCGAAGTCGTCGCAATTGCATTGAGGGCTGGTTCCGTTAAAGTTGAGATAATTATCAACAAAAGCACAAAGCGCTTTATTACAATTTAAGGTAATTTTATAGTCGCATGCATTATTGCTGGTAACTCCATCAACCTGCACGCTGACACTGTCATTGGGCGCCATAAATAAATTATTTCCCTGCCAGTTTCCATTGAGTGCAGTTCCATCTATTTCCGCATAAGGCAATTGTTTAAAAGGAGTAAGATTAGAGATTGCAATTAAACCACCTCCTGATCTAACCCTGATTCGGTTATATTTATTGAATCCAGTATTATTTCCACCTTTAAAAAGCAGATAATCTAACCCGGATGATCTTGTTGAATCGGAATTAACTGCTTTTATAACCAACTGTGTAGCGCTGGCACTTATCACTATAGCTTTGCTTGCTGTGGTTAGTCCATATGCATAAGGACCAAAGTTTCCTGGTAGTGCCGGGTCGCCGGTACCAAAATCTACTGTATCTTTTGTTTTATCAGGGTTAAAGCCGGTGCCGGTTATGGTAATTTCATCATCGGCATAAGGCATGGCAGGTGAAATACTGCTGATAGTTATTGCGCCGCCATTTCCGGGAGCAGGTGCCGGTGTGTCAGGACTTTTTTTACAAGAATATATAAAAGCCGAAGAGACGAGTATTACTAAAACTGTTTTACGCATGATAAGGTGATTTATATTTGAACTGTAAAGATTGCAAATGAAATGAGAGATTGGTATCACATGATGATGTGATACCTAAAAGTGGTATTGTGTTATTAAATTTAAACAGGGAATTCAGCACTCAAAAAATAGTTTGTAGTGTTACAAACTATACTAAAATTGATAGAGTTAATTTTTACTCCTTAATTATTTTTTGTGTGGTAATAATTTTATTATCACTCATTATTTTTACAAAATAAATTCCGGCGGCGGCATTCATTTTTATATTAATCAACTGGCTTTGCTTATAATTTGTTTCGCTGATTTTTTTACCTGAGATATCGGTAATACTTACCATAACATTTTTATACACTTTACCCAAATTAATAGAAAAATTATTGCTGGCTGGATTTGGGTATATGTTTATTATTGCGTTGCTTTCCGCCGTTTTTAAATTAATAATATCAGAGTAGGAAAATTTACTATCGGCGTCAACTTGTTTTAACCGGTAATAACTAATGCCTTTTAAGGCTGCATTATCTGTAAATTGATATTGCTTTGTTGAGCTGCTATTGCCTGCGCCTTTTATCGTAGCAATTTTTTCAAATACAACACCATCTGTGCTGCGTTCAATATCAAAGTGATCGTTATTGGTTTCGCTTGTGGTTGACCATTCTAACAAATTATTGCTACCATTATTTTTTCCGGTGAATGAAAGCAGTTTGATGGCTAAAACTGACGAGCCTAATTTGACTATATACATATCTGTACCACCTGCAGAAGTAAGGTTAAATACGGCTGCACCAGGATTAAAATCTGCAGTGCCTGAAAAATCTCCGGTAGCAATTACATTCTGCGATGCATCTACCGCAACACTCCATGCAAAATCAAAATTGGGTCCGCCCATTTTTACTGCCCACAAAAAATTGCCGTTGTTATCCAGTTTAGAAACAAAAGCATCATAACCACCAGAAGTAGTCAAATTAAAAGTGGCGGCACCTGGGTCAAAATCGGCGGTGAGATCAAAATAGCCTGCTGTGTAAACATTACCTGACGCATCTAGCGTAAGCCCAAAGGCTTCATCATCGCCGCTAGAGCCGCCCATTTTTTTTGCCCATACAAAATTTCCATCGGTATCTAATTTGGAAACGAATATGTCGAAGTAAAAATTGGAAGCAACCAGGTTAAAAGTGGCTGCACCGGGGTCAAAATCAACAGTCCCCTCAAACCGTCCTGTGTTGTAAACATTTCCTGTTGCATCTAGTTTTATGGCCATGCTTTCAATAGTTGCCGTACTGGAACCCTGTGGCATTTGTTTTGCCCATACAAAATTGCCGGAAGCATCCAGCTTTGAAATGAATACCCCATAATAATAAGTGCTGGCAGTTAGGTTAAATACTGCAGCACCAGGATCAAAATCGGCGGTACCAGAAAACCTGCCCGATGTATAAACATTGCCTATCGCATCTACGGCAATTGCCTCGGATATATCAGTTGAAATAGAAGCATCATAAGGCCCTCCCATATTTTTTGCCCAAACCGTATTGCCAGTCACATCTAGTTTTACAACAAATATTGTTTTTGCAGTACCTTCCGATAATGAGATAATACCCCCAGGGAAAGTCGCAGTGCCCCGAAAATAACCGGTAACATAAACATTTGCAGCGGCATCTACCACAATACCCTGCCCCGAAACAATTGACATAGATGTAGCACCATCTATTTGTTTTGCCCATACAAAATTTCCATCGGCATCTAATTTTGAAATGAAGGCATCGGTTGGATTTGGATTAGAAACGGAATAATGTGATACTGATAAATTATATACCCCCGGGCCTGGGTCAAAATCTACAGTACCTCCAAAATAGCCAGTGGTATAAATATTTCCACCAGCATCTATTGCAATCGATAGGCCATAATTACCATTTCCGCCCAACGGTCCACCCAATTGTTTTGCCCATACAAATTTGCCAGAAGCATCTACTTTTGAAACAAAAATATCCTGGTTTTCGGCGGTAAAATTTACAACCCCTGGGCCGGGGTCAAAATCTACTGTACCCGAAAAAAAACCGGTGGTATATACATTGCCTGACGCATCCACTGTAACAGAACGGCCCGTACTACCATCTGGACCTGCCATTTGCTTTGCCCATTGCAATACAGGTGCCTGGGCATTTGTAATTATTATTGCAGTTATAAATACACTGGATAAAAATAATTTTTTCATGTTACAGTCTTGCTTTTTATGAATAAGTTTTTATTATGCAGATTTTTCTTACAGAAAACTTTACTGTGCAGAATACTACATGTAAAGATTGCAAATGAAAGCAGAGATTAGTATCACATGATGATGTGATACCTAAAAGTGGTAGCAAGAAAAAATATTTACACCAACCGCTCGTTTACTGCTTTGGAAACAGCTTCGGTTTGGGAATGCACTTGTAATTTTTCGTAGATGTTTTTGATATGGGTTCGTACGGTATCTATACTGATAGTAAGATCGGCAGCAATTAATTTATAACTGTTGCCTTTAGAAAGATTACTGAGAATTTCTTTTTCTCTTTGGGTAAGATTATAGTTATTATTTACAGGCTTACTATTTTGTTGCATGCTTTGTATCACCATACGTGCAATACCCGGCGACATAGGCGCTTCGCCTTGTAACACTTGTGTAATGGCATCTAACAAATGATCGGAAATATGTTTTTTTAAAAGATAGCCTGATGCGCCGGCACAAATGGCATCCAGCACATGCCGGTTATCATCAAACACAGTGAGCATAATAATCTGCACCTGCTGATTAAATGTTCGAATCTGTTTTACCGCCTCAATACCGTTCATGCCCGGCATATCTATATCCATCAGTATTACATCCGGTTGCATTTCTTCTATTTGTGTTGTAACCTCTTCTACCCTTGCGTAATTGCCAAGCAGCAACAAATCTTTAGAGAAAGTAATTAAATTACAAAGGCTCTCTCGTAAGTTATTGTTATCCTCATATATAACTATACCAATCTGCATGTGATAAATTTATAAAGCACTTTGCAAAATAGTGCAATTATTTTTCATGCTGATACCTCAATCATGTGATGGGCACAACGAGTGTAATATCAGTTCCCTTACCAATTGCTGATTCAATATTAATTTCTCCTCCCATAGCAACGGCTCTTTCTCTCATGTTAATTAAGCCGTTGCCATTCTTAATAACTTTTTCATTAAACCCTGTTCCATCATCTGTAATTTTAAGGTGAAGCAAATCAGCATCTTGCTCAATTTGAACAGTAAGATTTTTGCAACAGCTGTATTTAGCTGCATTATTAATAGCTTCTTTAAACAGCAGGTAAAAATCTTTTCTTTTTTTGATATCTAATTTTATTGCTGAGAAATTTCCTGTTTCTTTAAATGTATAATTGATATTCAGCGGCTCCAGTATTTCTGCAGTAAATTCTTTCATCCGGAAAATCATTTGTTCAAACGTATCATTTTGCGGATTGATGGCCCAAACAATATCACTCATACTTTCCATGATGGCTGATGAGCGGTCTTTTATTTTTTGCATGTTGGAGCCCATCATGGTATCACCATTTTCTTCTTGCTGCAATGCTACTTTACTTAAAATATTAATGCTGGTTAATGTAGAGCCAATGTCATCATGCAGGTCCCTGGCGATATTGTTACGCATTCTTTCCATTTCAATTAGCCTGCCAGCACGCTGCATTACCCTGTACCTGTTAACCACTAAAAATCCTATTAAAATAGCCATCGCTAAAAAAATAATCACCCCATATTGAAATGATTTTTCTCTTTGTAAATTGGCAACACTTAATTGCTGATCTTTTTTTAATAAAGTAATTTCTTTCTCCTTTTTTTCAAAGTTGAATTGTTCTTCTAATTTTTTTATTTCTACCTGTAAATCCTTACCCTGCACACTATCAGCCATCCTGTGCAGTTTATTTGTATATTCCAATGCCTTATCAAACCTTTTTTTATTAGCATAATAATCTGCCAGGTATTGGTAAGAAGTTATCTCTTCATTTTTATCCTGCATTTCAATTGAGGTTTGCAGGTTGGTCATTAATTTTTGCTCATCATTTTTCTGTAATGAGATTGTAGTTTGCATGGCTACTTTTTCTGCATCAACGGCAATAAGCAGTGTGGTATCTTTTAATTGTTGTGCAAGGATTTTAGCCGTTTCAAAATATTCACCAGCTTTTTGAATTTCTTTTTTCAGCACATATACTTTCCCTAATTCCACATTTGTTTTTGCTTCATCAGGTGTAAGTTTTAATTCATGAAACGATTGCAGCGCTTCATTAAAATAAGTAATGGCTTTATCGTAATCTGCCAGCCCTTTATAAATTGATCCGTATTGTGCAGTAGAAATCACCACACCTCTTTTGTCATTCAGTTCTTTTTTAAGCGCTAATGACTTAGCATTATAGGGAATTGCTTCACTGTATTGCCCAAGGTTTAAAAAATCACTACTGATACTTTGATTAGAGAAAGATATGCCGCGTTTATTATCTACTTCTTCAAATACTTTCAATCCTTTCAAATGATATTGTAATGCATTTTTATACTCCCCCATATCCATATAAGTATTACCAATATTAAGGTACTGGCCAGCAATTGATGTTCTTAAGCCAACCTGGGGGGTTTTTTTATCTGCGGCAATATAATCATTCAGTGAATTAAGCATAAAAGGAAGAGCAGCCTTATAATTACCTTGCTTTTTATGAAATAATCCGGCAGCAAGATTGTAATTGGCTTTTACATTATCGGGTACATTGGTGGCGGCCAGATTTTTTAATAATTGCAAATAATATTGAGCACTGTCTTTTTTACCGGTATTATTTTGTACCGATACCATTTGAGAATAAGCATAACTCAGCAGGATGGGATTTTTAAGTTGTACAGCCAGGTCTATGGAGGAGTAAAGATATGTTTTGGCTTTCACCATATCACTACGGGTGTATTCAGTAGCAATTGCATTAAGGGCTTTATTATGTTCGATATCGTTCCTGCCATCGTCAATAATTTTTTGCAGGCTGTCGATAACCCTGCTTTGCGCTAAAGACCTGTTAAACAGCAATAACAATAGCAATAATAACATTGTTTTAATTGCTGGCATAGTTGATGACTTTTACAGTTAGTATTAAAAATGAAGCTTTAATATCTAAATATAACTAAAAAGAATACAAAGACTATCACTTGATCTGGAACGATATATTCAAAAGTTTACAGAAGGTTCGTCCTCGTCTTAGAAGTGGCAGAGCAGTTTTTAAATTTTTATATAAAACATTGTAGGTCTCCGGTTTACAATCAGTACACCTTGCTGATTAAAAGTAGAAGGATTAAGTAACACAACTAATGCCTGGGTAGGGTTTTTTCAACAGTAAAAGTTTTGATAAAAAACTTAATGGCTGGAGTGATAGTTTACGGCTGAATTATTTTGCTTGCCCAGTAGTCTTCGTCAGAGACCATTTAACTGTCTGGGTGAAGTTGTTGGCAATAGATGAAGTGACAAGAGGGTTTAGCAAAAAATTGCAATTAGTCTGAACATGATTTATGTAAAGATTATGAGCTAAAGTAGGGCTGGCAAGTTATTAAAAGGGGTATTCTTATTATAGCTCATTATGATGAGTTGAATGTTGAATGCTTTAAATAAGATTGATAATTTTTATGATTACGAGGGAGACTTTATAAAACTTTGGCCGAAGATGGGCAGGCAGGTTTTAGAAAACAATATCAGCATAAAATAAAATTATTGAACACACCAAAACCACTTTCAAGGCGATAGCTTAAATGCTGTCATTTTAAATGCACCCCTACATCTTCTTTATACATTTATTAAGAGATTATAGCTTAATTTTAGTGCATAAAATGCCATCATATGAAAGGGATAGTATTAAGTATCTGTTTGTTGTTTCTATTTACAGCGTTTTCTACTGCTCAACAGATTACTTATTCTGACGTGTTGAAAGATGACTCAAGGGAAATGAATTATCATATTATTGGTAAAGTGAGTGGCAATATATTGGTTTTTAAAGACCAGAGTTCTAAATATTCGGTTTCTATTTATCAGAATGACATGACGTTAAAAGATAAAATCGATCTCGATTTTATGCCAACTAAAACTTTCAAGACAGATATTATTGAGTATCCTGATTCTTTTTATCTTATTTATGAATACAGAAAAAAGGGTACTGTATTTTGTATGGCTGCTAAATTTGATGGTAATGTAAAACTATTAGGCGAGCCAACTTTATTAGATACCACGCATGTGGGTACTTTGGGCGATGAAAAGATTTATACTGTCATCAGCAGTGAGGATCAGCAAAAAATAATGGTTTTTAAAATACAGGAAAAAGATAAAAGATTCAATTTTGTGACCCTGCTTTATGACAAGGAATTGCAATTAATACATAAAACCCGGCAGAGTATTGATTACGATGACAAAAATGATATTTTTAGTTATTTCCTGGTGGATAATGAAGGCAATTTTGTTTTTACCCGATCCATTAAAATAAATAACTGGGATGATATTGCTACGCTTCATTTAATTACCAAGGCCCCTATGCAGGATACCTTTTCAATTCGCAAGCTTCCCCTGGATAAATTATTTATTGATGAAATGAAAATTAAAATTGATAATGTAAACAAGCACTATATCCTTAGTTCATTTTATTATCCGGAGCGTCGAGGTAATATAGAAGGTATATATTCAACAATATGGGATGCAAAAGGGGATAGTTCCATCAATAGTATTTTTACTCCCTTTGCTGACAGTATAAGAAGTGCTGCAAAGGAAAAGGGTAATATTAAATCGGCTTTTAATGATTTTTTTATTCGCAAAGCGATATTAAAAAAAGACGGTGGGTATGTATTAATTGCGGAAGATTATACTACTCAAAGTGTTGGATATAACTACTGGAACCGTAATGACTATTTGTATCCTTCCAGCAGGTTTGGCAATTCCTATAATAATTTTTATAGCCCTTATTATGGGAGCTATTATAGCACATACAATAATTATAATAATTATTATAATTACAATAACAATAATAATACTACCAGAAACTATTATTATAATATTTTAGTTTTACTCGTTAGTAATACCGGAGTTATCGAACGCAGTGAAATTATTCAGAAGGATCAGTCTAGCGACAATTTGGATAATTTTTTATCTTTCGCAACCATTAATTTCGGTAACGGCATTCATTTTTTATATAATAGCTCAGATAAAAAAGAGCCGTTATTAATAGATAATGTAGTTACGGCTGATGGCAATTTAAAAAGAAACCCCAGTCTTAAAACCTTCAGTAAAGGATATGATTTTATGATACGATATGCCAAAAAAACCGGTGCAAGACAGTTAATTGTTCCTTGTTCTTACCGTGGCCAGGTATGTTTTGCCAAAATTGATTTTTAAAAAACAGCGCAATTAAGCCAAACTATTTTTTAAAGCAATAATTATTGCGCATTTTTGCAATGCATCAACTTAATTTTTATTGTGACAGGCACATTTAAAGCCAATAATCCTTACAATACTTTTTTGCTATTGATATATGGGTTGCTGCTAAAGCTGCCTATGTTTTTGCATCCAACGATTCCTATACCACAGCAAACAGATGGTTTTTTATTTAAAGCTTTGCTAACGCAGCTTACTGCTACAATTGGCAATACGGTTCCGGTTATTTATCCTGTCATAAGCTTTTTATTGTTGTATACGCAGGCTATTACATTTAATAAGCTTGCCAACGATGAGAAGTTGATGCAAAGGCCCAATTATTTAACAGCAATGGCATACCTGCTTATTACCTCTTTATTTAAGGAGTGGAATATTTTGTCTGCACCACTTATTGTAAATACATTGTTAATTTGGGTTTGGGCAAATATGAGCAGCATGTACAATACAAAAAATGCCAAATCCACCCTTTTTAATATAGGCATTGCCATTGGTGTTGCTACCTTTTTTTATTTTCCATCAATCGCATTTTCAATATTAATTATTGCAGGCTTAACAGTAACAAGGCCATTTAAGCTGGCCGAATGGCTGCTGGCACTATTGGGTATTATTGCGCCATATTATTTTTTACTGGCCTATGTTTTTTTAACTGATAAATGGAAGGGCTATAATTTCCCCGGGTTTTCAATTGGGCTTCCAAAGTTTTACGAATCCAGCTGGGCATTAGCAGCTATTATTATTGTTTTGGCAGCAACCCTTATCGGCCTGTTTTATATACAACAGAATTTCAGGCGGCAGTTGGTGCAAACCCGTAAAAGCTGGAACCTTGTTTTTCTATATTTCCTGGTAGCTGTCTTTATACCTTTCATCAATGCAACCCATACCTTTCAATACTGGATTTTATGTGCAGTGCCTTTGTCGGCCTTTGTGGGAAGCGCCTTTTTATATCCACAAAAAAAATGGTTTCCCCTATTGCTGCATTGGCTGATGGTAGCTTTTGTTGTAGCTTTTAGTTACTTCGTAAAATAATTAAAATGTAGTCGTACTTTTGCAACGTTGTCTAAACCATCATCCATTTACACCAATCGTATAAAAAAATCAGTACAATAAATACAAATAAATAATATGAAATTTGGCGTAGTAGTTTTTCCGGGCAGTAATTGCGACAGGGATATGATTGAGGCCCTTAAAAATGATATGGGGCAGCAGGTAATAGAACTTTGGCATAAGGACAAAGATTTAAGCATGTTTAATACGGAAGACTGTATTGTTTTGCCCGGTGGTTTTAGTTATGGCGATTACCTGCGTTGTGGCGCCATTGCCAAGTTTAGCCCCATGATGCAGAGTGTTATTGAATTTGCTAAAAGCGGTGGTAAGGTTTTAGGTATCTGCAATGGATTTCAGATTTTATGCGAAAGCGGTTTGTTACCGGGTATATTATTGCGCAACAGCCAGCAACAATTTGTATGCAAAAACGTTTTTATAAAAGAAGCAGCGGCAGGTGCCTGCGAGGCTTTAAAAATTCCGGTGGCACATGGCGAGGGAAGGTATTTTGCCGATGATAAAACACTGGAAGAACTGGA
The DNA here is from genome assembly GCA_025362235.1 of Ferruginibacter sp. GTDB lineage: Bacteria > Bacteroidota > Bacteroidia > Chitinophagales > Chitinophagaceae > Ferruginibacter. The sequence goes on from JANYGZ010000014.1 coordinate 12,499, forward strand.
AATGCACCGGCAGATTATTTACAGGTATTGTGATGAAAAATGCGTGGTTAACAAAGAAAGTAACCCAAATGGGGCCATTCATAATATAGCCGGTATCTGCAATAAGGAAAGAAATGTATATGGTATGATGCCACACCCTGAAAGGGCTTGCAGCAGTGCATTAGGTAATGAAGATGGCAGAAAGATATTTGGCCATTTGTTTGGTATTAATTAACTGAATGGCTTTAATTGGGCATAATTAACATTGTTTTACAATGTAAAATAATAAATGGCCATTAACTTGTAACAATAAATCATAAAGTACAACAATGAAAAAGATATTTCTTGGTATTTTAGTAATGAGTTTGTTTTATACAGCAAATGCACAGCAAAAAATAAACTGGGTTTTTGCGGCAAAAAAAATGCCCCATAATACTTATGAATTACGGATGACCGCCACACCTCCATCAGGCTGGCACATTTATTCGCAAACAACACCAGACGGTGGCCCAATACCTACCGAATTTAAATTTACCAGTAATGCATTGCTTACTGTAACAGATAAAAAGCCTAAAGAAGAAGGTAAATTGGTTACCTATTTCGATAAAAATTTTAAAGTTGATGTAAAATATTTTGAAGGCAAAGTTGATTTTGTAAAAACTGTCACTGTTAAAGGCTCTATAAAAACCAATATCAGCGGAACAGTAGAATCTATGATCTGTAACGACAGAACCTGTATGCCGCCCACAACTGAAAAATTCAATATCTTATTAAATTAGTGCAATAATTATTTGAGATGCTAAAACACAAGTTGTTATTGATAGTGAGTTTCTTTTTTTTACTCACACTAACTGCACAGGATAAACAACCTGTGCAGTTTAGTTTTAGTAAAGCAGATAAAGGAAAAGGCGAGTTCATTTTAAATATAACCGCAATACCTGCGCTCGGCATAAAACTTTTCTCCACCCAAAAAATTTCCGACGGCTTACCTGTAAATACGGTCATCAGTTTTGATTCGTCCATAAAAAAATATTTGCAGGATAGTATTGTTGAAACAGGTAAACTGCATGTAGAAAAAGAAGCAGTACTAAATAATGCAGTAATAAGTTTTTATATAGACTCCTTGCAATGGCAGCAAAAAATAAAATTAAACCCCGGCGATAGTACTCGTATAATTGGTAACATCAATTATTATTATAAAAATGGCGAAAGCATAGAATCTGGTGAAAAAAGAATTTCCATGCAGTTTAGTTATACTGGAGACCAGGTTGTAGTTACATCAAAACCAGTGGCCACCGATACGGGGTTTGCAGATAAGTCCTGGTTAGTTTTATTGTTATTGGGCATGGGGGCAGGGTTGTTGGCTTTTATTACTCCATGCGTATATGCGCTGGTACCCGTTACGGTAAGTTTATTTTTAAAAAGAAGTAAAACCGCATTGCAGGGAAGAAAAAATGTGTTGTTTTATGCTATATCTATTATAATTATTTATGCCGCAATTGGCGCACTGGCTTCAGTTGTGCCAAAAACTTTCTGGAATAATTTATCTACACACTGGATATTTAATTTGTTTTTATTTTTGATGTTTGTCATTTTCGGATTGTCTTTTTTAGGGGCGTTTGATATTAATTTGCCTTCTTCATGGGCCAATAAACTGGATAGCAAATCAAATTCAAATAGCTATGCAGGTATTTTCTTTATGGCATTTACATTGGTAGTGGTTTCATTTAGCTGCACCGGAAATTTTGTAGCGTCTATTTTAGGATTGGCCGGAGGTAAGGCCGGTAACCTTGGACCCATTAGTGGTATGTTTGGTTTTGGTTTTGGCCTGGCATTTCCTTTTATCATTTTTGCTTTCTTTCCAAAATTGTTAACGGTGCTTACCAAAAGTGGTGGCTGGCAAAATGCTTTAAAAGTATCATTGGGTTTTATTGAACTGGCTTTTGCATTAAAGTTCTTAAGCAATGTTGATGTAGCAAAAAACTTAAGGATATTAGACAGGGAAGTATTTATTGTTTTATGGGTTGTTTTATTTTCTTTACTCGGTTTTTATTTATTGGGCAAGTTGAAATTTAAACATGATAGTGAACTGCCAAAAAATGATTGGGGGCTGGAATATGTATCCATACCAAGATTGTTACTTGCTATTGCTTCTTTAGCATTCTCTCTATATTTAATTCCAGGATTATGGGGAGCTCCCTTAAATGCAGTATCAGCTTTTGTTCCAGCAGCAGGTACGCAGGATTTTATTTTATACAACCAACCGGCACAGCAAAACATCTCTAACAATACCACAACAGTAAATTCTGCTGCTTTACCACCGGTAAAATATGTAAAGCGGTTAAGTAATTATGAGCCATTGGCGGCCAAACAAAATAGCCTGAGCATTTATTACGATTATAAAGAAGCGTTGGCTGCTTCTAAAATTTTAAATAAACCTGTAATGATTGATTTTACAGGTATACAATGTGTAAACTGCAGAAAATTTGAAGCTTCTATCTGGCCAGACCCGGCAGTAATATCTACCATGAAAAATGATTTTATATTAGTGTCTTTATTTTGCGATTATGATGATGAAGAACTACCGGATAATGAAAAGTTTTTTTCCAAAGTATTGAATGGACAGGTAGAAACAGTGGGCGATAAAAATGAAGACCTGCAGCAACAACTCATTCATGCATCTGGCCAGCCTAATTATGTGTTTGTAAACAGCGATGGAAAACTGCTGGTGCCGGGTGGTTATGGGTACGACCCTACAAAAAATGCCAAAGATTTTGCAGCTTACCTCGGTAATGTTTTGGAGATATTTAAAAAGCAAGTGCAATAACGTAGATGTTACCTGCGGCTTATTTAGTACAGTGCTAACTTTGAACTGACGGACTTTTAAACAACTTTTTTTGACGAATTATGGTACTACCTGACACTGCTTCCAATGCTACCGCAGAAAATAATTTTATTAAAAAAAAACACCCCTCAAAAATTTTCGCCAACGCTTTATGGTCTTCATTGGAACTTTCTGCCAAAACTGACCTCAAAAAATGCTTTCTTTGCACCTTAAAATTGAGACACAATAAATGATAATAGTTCACCAGATAAACGACTTCCTTTTCGAACTGTTCCCCAAGGCAAAGGCGAACGGGAAGAACAATGACATACTTAAAGAAGAACTGGAGAAGTATTACAGCTTTGGCGTTTACAAGCCAACAATCAAAATAGAATCCGACATTGTTCAAATTATGATTGATGTACCATCAATCATACATCAGAAAACCGAATTTGATAAGGCAGTTGCGCTTTGTGAGAAAAGGAAGTTTGGCGAAGCCAAGCCGATTTTAGAAAAACTCATTAACGACAATCCGACCGTTTCAGAATATCACCGGGTGTTGGGACAAATATTTTCTGAAGAAGGAAATCAGGATGAGGCAATAAATTACCTTATTGATGCTTTAAAGTGGGAGCCGAAAAACGGTTACGCTTTAATCATGATGGGAAATATTTTCGCAAGAGAAAAGGACGACATCGACACAGCAGTAAAATATTACAACGAAGCAGTTGTTCAAAATCCGAAAGACAACATTGCAATAAATAATTTGGGAATGCACCTGATTCAAACCGGAAAATGGGAAGAAGGCTTAAAACTTCTTGAGAAAGCATACGGCATAAACCCAAATTATCCGAACACCAATTACGGAATTGCACTTGCAAACCATGAGTCAGGCAATACTTTAATTGCTTTTGAATACGCAATTGCTGCTCTAAAAAAATGTGGCATCCACGACCAGCATCTTTTCAATAATGCTTTGTCACTGACAATAAAAGTTTCTGAAGAGTGGACAAAATCAGAAGCAGGAAAAAAAGTTTTTAATGAATACAAATCCCGGTTGGAAAAAGAAAGCGGAAAAAAAATTGAGGTGGAAGCCACTTCAACTATTCCAACCGCTGCCAAAATAGAATTTGCTGAAAATTATGATAGAGATTTTCATCTCATCAAATACAACGACAAGTATCAGGCAGCAGAACATTTAATAATGCACGAATTGGTGCATCTTGATTTTGTTCTTCAGGCAAGAAAAGAAAATAATAATATGCTTTTTGTCTCTGACGGGGACATGAAAGCACAGTTCATCAGGGACTACTCTGGTGGCCTTAAGAAGTTAATGGGGGGGGTATGGCGGAAGCTTCAATAACGGCTTATATCGACGCTCTGTTCGGCGGCATCAATCTGCAAATATTCAACACACCTATTGACCTTTTCATTGAAGATTTTCTCAACGAAAATTATCATGAGTTAAAACCTTTTCAATTCATTTCCCTTTATGGGCTTGTAACAGAAGGCAAAAATGCTGTTACAGATAAACGGGCAACTGAGTTTGTTCCGAAAGAAATTATTTCTGCAAGCAAAGTTTTAAATCTTGTTTCTGCACTTCACTTCAAAGATTTGTTTGGCTTTGACTTAATTGCAAAGTTTAATGCTTTGCCATTTGAACTCAAAGAAGCAAAACGAATGTATGATGAATTCCTTGAGTATCGCAAAGACAAAAAAGCAGGCGAGGAATATGAATTGGTTCAGCATTGGGGAGACGATTTAAAACTCAATAAATATTTTGAGTTAATGGATGAAGAAGAATATCGAACCAACCGCACAAACATTGACTCGCTTTTAACTTCAATTGAAGCAGACCCATTCGGCCTTGAATCAAATAAAAAATTTAAGGCGAAACAAATGGAAACTTTCCAGGAGTCAGCCCAAAAGATTGGTTTAAATATGGCAGTTGTACTATTCATGGTTGATGCAATGCAGGTGTTTGATAAAATGAGCGCAGAAAAGATAAAAGCAACGGCATTTGAAATTGCCATGTTGGGAACGCAGGGTATAAACCCATCATCAGGCAACAACTACAAACTCTCCAACATTCCGAAGAAAGATTTTTCAGGTTACCACTTGCTTGCATTTTATTATGTGAGTTGGGCTATTGCAATTCCTGAAATGCTTGCACAATTACAATTGCCTTATGATAAAGAGTATGAAATGGCAAAACAAATGTTTGACGGAGGAATGAAATGACAGATATAGAAGAAATAATAAACAGGTTAGTTGAGTTCCGCAATCAAAGAGATTGGGAACAGTTTCACAATTCAAAAGATTTGGCACTTGCAATTTCAGTTGAAGCAAATGAACTACTTGAATTATTTCTTTGGAAACAATCACAAGAAACAGACAAGCAAAAAATAAAAGAAGAGTTAGCAGATGTTTTTGCGTTTGCTTTTTTGTTAGCACAAAAACACGGACTTGATGTAAAGGAAATTGTTTTAGAAAAAATAAAATTGAACGGAGAAAAATATCCGATTGAGAAAGCAAAAGGGATTGCAAAAAAATATAATCAATTTTAAAATGGCAACATATTTTTTAAACTGTTCCTCCAATATTGAAAATTTCAATTTGTGTATCCAACATAATGTTGCTGGTTTTCCTAACAATGGTTACAATAAAGGTGATTTGGCTTATTTAATTGTGAAAGAAAATAAAAGATGGAAGTTGGGAGGAAGAGGAGTTTTACTCGAAACAACTGAAGAAAAACCATGGCAGGATTCAGATACCTATAAATCTGCATTTAAAGTTAATTGGGAGCTTTGTGATAAACCCGATATTACAAAAGGGTTAAGAAAAATTTATTCGCCAAATTTTGGCCTCGCAATACAAGGTAAAAAAGATTTAGAGACTTTTCAAAGCAAGGGGGAAGAAGTGAAAAGTTATCTGAATGGGTTTTTTTTGGACACCTATAAAGTACCTCCTATTTCTAATAAAAAAGTAATCGCAGAATCAATCATGTTTACAGTTAAAAAAGTAATCTCAGACCTTACAAGTTCAGGACTAAAAATTCCTGATAAGTTAATTACACGTTTTGTAGGTTCGTTGCTTACCAAACCCTTTGTAATTCTTACAGGGCTTTCAGGTTCTGGAAAAACAAAACTTGCACAGGCTTTTAGTATGTGGATTTGTGAACATGAAAATCAGTATTGTATTGTTCCTGTTGGTGCAGACTGGACTAACAGAGAACCCTTACTTGGCTTTCCCAACGCATTAGAAAGCGGTAAGTATGTTAAGCCTGATAACAGGGTTTTAGATTTAATTATTGATGCGTCCGCAAATAATAATAAACCTTATTTCCTCATACTGGATGAAATGAATTTGAGTCATGTTGAAAGATATTTTGCTGATTTTTTGAGCGTGATGGAATCACACAAAAAAATATCTTTGCATACCGGAACTGAAAACTGGGGTGACGTTCCTTCAGGGATAAATCTCCCTTCTAATTTATTTATTGTAGGCACTGTAAACATTGATGAAACTACTTACATGTTTAGTCCTAAAGTTCTTGACAGAGCAAGTGTAATTGAATTCAGAGTTACAGCAGATGAAATGAAAAATTATTTGGACAATAAGAAGCCACTTAGTTTAAAATCTCTGGAAGCAGCAGGTGCAGAAATGGCAAATGGTTTTGTTGCGATTGCGAACGATAAAACTATTGAGCCAGAAAACGGAACTGAATTAAACAACGCACTAATTTCTTTCTTTAGTGAATTGAAAAGAACAGGTGCTGAATTTGGCTATCGCAGTGCATCCGAAATCCTTCGCTTTGCCGGAGTGATAAATAAAATTGAAGGAGCAAACTGGACTTTACCACAAATTATTGATGCTGCAATTATGCAAAAGTTGTTGCCGAAATTACATGGCTCAAGAAAAAAACTTTCAAGTGTGCTTATTACCTTAAGTAAACTTTGTATAAAAAATGCAATTGCTGAGTTTAAGGACAAGGATGAAGCATTTTTAGAAACTTACTTTTCTACTGAAAAAGAAATTACAGTTGACAATGCAACTAAAATAATTTATCCCCTTTCATTTGAAAAACTTGTAAGAATGTATCACAACTTAATTAGCAATGGCTTTACAAGTTACGCAGAAGCATAGTTAGCAATGAAAGTTTCCGAACTTAAAATATTAGTTTCTACTTCATCCGCCGAACAGGTTACTATATTAATTAGTAGCCAATCTGTTGATTCGTTATTTCTAATTGACAAAAACGAATCTTTTCAAAACGGTGAATCACCTTTTCAGATAAAGGAAGGATTCTTTTACGACTTTCAGATTGACAAAGGGTATTTGCTTTCTGATAACTATGGAATTGTAACTGCCAACAGATATAATAAATCCGTAGGCACAATTTCTCCAAACATTTATGTCGGCACATTAACTATTGATGTTTTAAAAGTTGATTCAAACAACAAGTGCGCAGAAATAAAACTGGAAGTTCAATCTGTAAAAACATCTTATCGTGAGGACTACCGACACATGCTGGAAGAAATTACAGAGAAGTGCGCCGATTTATTGTTGCAGCACAGTTCACCAGTATCACAATTTTTTGAACCTGATTATTTTAAAAACCCTGTTACCGCTTATCAGCGATTTGCATTTATAAAATCAATTCTTGATTCAGTAGAGTTTAATGATTCAGTTCAAAAAATTCTTTCTTCCCCCGTTACAAGATGGAAAGAAGGTGAAACCATAAAAGATATAAGAAGTGTAAGAAGATTTAATAACGCTTCACTTCGGCAGATTGGCAATGCAACAAACAGAATTGAATTGCCAAAAGGGCATCCGCTTAAAAGCACGATTGCATCTATCCCTTCAAAACTGAAAGTAAATTTCAAAACAGAAACAGTTGATACACCCGAGAACCGTTTTGTAAAACATGCTTTGGTTTCTTTCCAATCCTTTTGCAGCGACTTCAAAACAAAACTAAAAGACAGCAGCAGAATAAAACTTGAAGCAGGATTGCTTGAAGATAAACTGGAACAATATTTAAGTCATTCTGTTTTTAAAGAAATTTCTGCACCAACAACTTTACCGCTAAACAGTCCGGTGATGCAACGCAAAGAAGGATACAGGGAAATTTTGAGAGTGTGGCTGATGTTTGACCTTGCTGCAAAAATGGTTTGGCATGGTGGCGATGATGTGTATAGCGGAAGTAAAAGAGATGTTGCAGTGTTGTATGAATACTGGTTGTTTTTTAAACTGCTTGAAATAATAAAAGAAGTTTTTAAGATTGATTCTTTAGCAACAGAAAAATTAATTGAGAAAACACAAGACGGATTAGGTTTGAAATTAAAGTAGGGAAAATTTCAGCCAGTTAAAGGAGTTTACATTACCGACACACGAAAACTGAATATTGAATTCAGCTACAACAAAACTTTTAGTGGCGATAATAAATATCCTGATGGTGGAAGCTGGACAAGAAATTTAAGACCCGATTACACTTTGAGTGTGTGGCCTTTTAGAATTGAACAGGAACAGGCAGAGAAAGAAGAATTGATTGTTCACATCCACTTCGATGCAAAATATAAAATAGAAAATCTGCAAAGCATTTTCGGCAAAGACGATAATCTTGAAGAAGAAAAAGAAGAACAGAAAAAAGGAACTTATAAGAGAGCAGACATTTTAAAAATGCACACTTACCGTGATGCAATAAGAAGAACAGCCGGAGCCTATGTTTTATATCCCGGTTCAGTATCTGACAACAAGCAGGGATTTCACGAATTACTTCCAGGTTTAGGTGCTTCTGCAATACGACCATCAAAAACAAATAATGGAACTGGTGAATTGAAAAAGTTTTTGCATGAGGTTGTGCATCATTTCTTAAACAGAGCTTCACAGAGAGAAAAAATGTCTTTGAAAACTTATGAAACACATAAGGATACAAACATTAATGAAGTGAATGAAGCATTGCCGGAAGCATACGGAAAAAACAGAAATCTTTTACCAGATGAAACTTTTGTGTTGGTTGGATATTCAACAAAACCTGAACGCTTCACTTGGTATGTTGAAAACAAGAAGTATGTTTTTAGAATGGATGAAACGAAAGGCTCTTTAGAACTGAATAATGATGTGGTAAATGCAAAATATTTATTGCTAAGACGTAGCGGAAAAGAAACTGCTGATGATTTATTTAAGATTATCAGCAAAGGGCCAAAAGTTTTTTCTACAACACAATTAAACAAACTGAATTATCCACCATCAAAAAATCCGAAAGAATATTACTTAGCAATTGAAATAGAAAAAGTGACTGACATGGAGTTTGAAAACGTAAAATGGAATTTCAAGAAGATGAAAAAATATAAATCCATCGTTGACGCAGAACATAACCGCTACACAAAAGCAGGCTTACCTTTTACCGTTACTCTGACCGAGTTAATGCAGGTCGTTGTTAAGAAATAAGATTTATTCGTCAGACAAATATCCTGATTTACATTTCGAATATGACAACGAAGCAGGTTCCTTAAAATCAGTTCTTGAAACGTCACAGAAGCTAATTGAAACATCATCAAATATTCTTAATGAAAATATTGCTTGACTCCCCAACAACGCTACCTTTTTTGACTTCTTAAAACATTAGACAAAGGCCTCGTACAACATTGGGTCTTATTATAAACAAAAAAACCCTTTAAAATACAGGGTTTTTCTTTCTTGGGGGGTTATAGTAAAATATTTGCTACAATGCTATTTGTTTTTCTGCCATCATTTTACGCATATTAATTAAACCATAGCGCATACGGCCCAGTGCAGTATTGATGCTGCATTTGGTAAGGTCTGCAATTTCTTTAAAGCTAAGGTCTGCATAATGACGCATAATGATTACTTCACGCTGGTCTTCAGGCAGCATATCAATCATTTTGCGAACCCTGTCATGGCTTTGGTTTTGCATCATGCGGTGTTCTGCACTTGGTTCAGAAAAGTTCAATACTTCAAAAATATCCCTGTCATCACTTGTTTTGATGCTTGGGCTACGTTTGATTTTTCTGAAATGGTCTACACAAAGATTGTGGGCAATGCGCAGTGCCCAGGGTAAAAATTTGCCTTCATCTGTATAGCGACCGCCTTTAAGCGTATCAATTATACGGATAAACACATCCTGGAACAGGTCTTCTGCCAGGTACTTGTCTTTTACAAGCAAATAAATTGAAGTGTAAATTCTGTCCTTGTAACGGGTTACAAGTGTTGAAAGAGCGTCAGTGTCTCCATCCATGTAAAGATGTACTAACTGCTGGTCGGTTAAATTGGTTAGGCATTTCATAACTTCTACAGTTTTTGTTGGTTTAGGACTTTTGTTTGGAAACCAATAAGAGAGAATTGAGCGTAGAAGTCTAATAGATAGGCGTTCATGGCTTTTCACTTTACTGGATATTGGACTGTGAAAATAGGTAAAATTTTTAAAACGCCAAATTTTTCTTAAAGTTTTTTTTGGCCCGATCTTTTTTAAAAATAAACCATTTAACAACAGTTAATAAAAAAAGTACTGATTTTAAGAAGACTTTCACATAATTATTACATCGCAAAACAGAACACACTATTTTTGCAAACAATAAAATGGCAACAAAAGCGATACCCAAAAAAAAGCAAAATATACCCTCAATAAATAATGATGGGATATTAATAAAAGGCGCAAGAGTTCATAACCTTAAAAATGTAACTGTAACAATACCGCGTAATAAGCTGGTAGTAGTTACAGGTGTTTCGGGTTCAGGTAAATCTTCTTTAACCATCGATACTTTATTTGCAGAAGGCCAACGCAGGTATGCAGAAAGCCTGAGCGCTTATGCCCGCCAGTTTATGCAACGCATGAACAAACCCGATGTGGATTATATAAAAGGATTGTGTCCTGCAATTGCCATTGAACAAAAAGTTATTTCCCGAACACCAAGAAGCACGGTAGGAAGCATGACGGAAATTTATGATTACCTGCGCCTGTTATTTGCACGAACAGGTAAAACCATTTCGCCTGTGAGTGGAAGAGAAGTAAAAAAGGATGATGTTGCGGATGTGGTAAAAGCTATTGAACAATTAAAAGAAGGAGACAGGGTATTGGTTTTGGTGCCTTTTAAACTGCACGCCAAAAGGGATATAAAAGAGGAACTGAATATTTTATTGCAAAAAGGCTTTTCAAGAATAGCATCACCAAACGCTGCTGGTGCCCTGGAACCCCAGCGTATTGAAGACATCCTCGAAAATAAAGCTTTTAAACTTTCACCGGATACTTACCTGCTTATTGACAGGCTTGTTGTAAAACAATTTGATGAAGATGATAAGCACCGTATCAGCGATTCTGTAGGCATTGCTTTTTATGAGGGCGAAGGTGCATTGATACTGGAAGTAAACGGAAAAAAATTATTGCATTTTAGTAATAAGTTTGAATTGGACGGCATTCAGTTTGAAGAACCGGTACCTAATTTATTTTCTTTTAATAATCCTTTTGGTGCATGCCCAACCTGTGAAGGGTTTTCGCTGGTGTTGGGTATTGATCCCGACCTTGTAATACCCGACAAACAGTTAAGTGTATACGAAGGTGCAGTAGCACCGTGGAAGGGTGAAAAATTAGGGTTGTGGAAAGAGCAGTTTATAAGGGCGGCAAAGAATTTTAATTTCCCTATTCATACACCGATTATTGATCTTACAAAAGAACAATACCGTCTTTTATGGCAGGGCAATAATTATGCAAATGGCATTGATGATTTTTTTAAAGAGGTGGAACAAAATTTATACAAGGTTCAGTACCGCGTTTTATTAAGCCGTTACCGGGGTAAAACATTATGCCCCGATTGTAAAGGTTATCGCCTGCGTAAGGAAGCATTGTATGTAAAAGTTGCTGATAAACATATTGGGGAATTATGCGAATTACCAGTTAAAGATTTACAGGTTTGGTTTGATAATTTAAAGCTTGGTGACTATGATCAAAAAGTTGCCAAAAGAATTTTAATAGAAATTCATCACCGCATCAAAACATTAACAGATGTTGGTCTTGGTTACCTTACTTTAAACAGGTTGGCTAATTCTTTAAGTGGTGGCGAAAGCCAGCGTATACAACTTACAAGAAGTTTGGGTAGCAACCTTACCAGCTCCTTATACATCTTAGATGAACCTTCTATTGGCTTACATAGCCGGGATACGGAAAGGCTGATAAGGGTTTTAAAAGAATTACGTGATTTGGGAAACACAGTGGTGGTGGTAGAGCATGATGAGATGATAATGCGGGAAGCAGATTACATTATTGATATGGGGCCGTTGGCAAGTCACTTAGGCGGAGAGGTGGTAGCTGCAGGTAATTATGCAGCATTGATTGCGGATAAAAACAGTCTTACAGGAAAATACCTTAAAGGCGAATTAACTATTGAAACACCTAAAGTTTTACGCAAATGGAACCAAAGCATTACAATAGAAGGTGCCAGGCAAAACAACCTTAAAAACATTAATGTACAATTTCCATTGAATGTTTTTTGTGTTGTGAGCGGGGTTAGTGGTAGCGGTAAAACAACATTGGTAAAACAAATATTATATCCTGCCCTGCAAAAAATTAAAGGCGAAGGGGTAGAAAAGGCAGGCATACATAAAAATATTACAGGCAATATAGATTCCATTTCACAAATAGAAATGGTAGATCAAAACCCTATTGGTAAATCATCCCGAAGTAACCCGGTTACCTATATTAAAGCATATGATGAAATAAGGGAATTGTACAGTAAGCAACCTCTTAGTAAAATGAGGGGTTTTTTACCTAAACATTTCTCTTTTAATGTTGATGGTGGAAGATGTGATGCATGTAAAGGGGAAGGAGAGCAAATTGTTGAAATGCAGTTTTTGGCAGACGTACATTTAACCTGCGAAGTGTGTGGAGGGAAACGGTTTAAAGAAGAAGTGCTGGAAGTAATGTACAAAGAGAAAAATATTTATGATGTACTTGAGATGAGTGTAGATGATGCAATTGACTTTTTTTCTTTGAGTGGTGCAGGGCAGGATGGGACTGATGTAGCAAAAAAAATACAGCCATTAAGTGATGTAGGTTTGGGATATGTAAAGCTAGGACAGAGCAGTAATACTCTTTCTGGTGGCGAAGCTCAAAGAGTTAAACTGGCCTCTTTTTTAGGCAAAGGCAAATCGCAGGGTAATATCCTTTTTATTTTTGATGAGCCAACTACCGGCTTGCATTTTCACGATATTAAAAAACTGCTAACCTCGTTTAATGCGTTGATAGAACAAGGTCATACCATTATAGTTATAGAACATAATACAGATGTAATAAAATCAGCAGATTGGGTAATTGATCTTGGCCCGGAAGCAGGAGATGCGGGCGGAAATCTTGTTTTTGCAGGAAAACCCGCAGACTTAAAAAAATGTAAAGAGAGTTTTACGGGCAAATTTTTATAAGTCAATTAGACACCGAAGCTAAATTGTTTTCGATTTATATACTTAAATAAAAATCTTAAAGGCTTACTTAAAATAAAAAAATCTAAAATGAAATGGAAAAAATTACCCGATTGTTGACAAGTGGATTTTTTGTATAAATATAACAATCCTGCAAAATTAAAGGGCAGAATGTGCTAGACATATTGTCGTATCACCGATACGACAATTACGGAAATAATTTGGCAGTGGTTGTAGCGAGAAGCTGAGGAATTGTCTTCGATTTGCAGATACTTTCTTTTCAAGCCAATTCAATTTTATACACACTGTGTAGGCAATTGAAAGAATAGCGCCAATTATTTCTTGACATAACATTCAACACTTAACACCCTAAAAAAAGGATGGAAGTTCCCCATTACAGTAATTACCCTTACATTAAACCCATCGCTAAAATTTTCAGTATCAATTTTGAACCTAATGATGCAAGAATCATTGGGTAATGTTTTGCTCTTTGTTGATTCAGAAACTGTGCAGTCGCATACGTTCATAATCTTTTTAATAAAAAAAGGATTTTTTCCTTTATTTGTAATTGTAAATTTGCCTTCAATAGTTTGCCCTTTGCTAATCGTATCGGCATAATAAATTGTCGGGTTAATTTCAATTCTTGTTAGTTCGGTTTCCTTTAATTGTTTTAATTTAATCATTACACTATCATTGCCTAAATTTTTAGTTCCGCTAGTAGTAGTAACGTTATTACATGACATGATAAAAAATAAAAAAAATAAAAAGTATTTCGATAAATTCATATAATTATTTTACTGACCGTATTGCCACTTTAATCATAATATTGTCTTTGACCGGGACTGACTGAATTTTTAATTGTGTCCAGCCGATGTTGCCATATTTGTAAAATGTTGAAGGGTCATCAATTTTATTTGTTAATCCTATACATAACCCGTTTTCAGATTTTATGTCAGTACATAACCATTCAACCGCCGCAAAAAAACCTTTTTTGGGTAATTGAATATTCATTGAATCCAAGCTGTAAGTATTCCAGGAGTTTGTTTTATATGTACTAATGATGATATTTTCAGATAATAAGTCTTTGCCCGGTAAGTTGTTCTCTCCAATTTCATAAATTCTTAACCTGTAAGGAATGTTGGCTGACGATTGCTTGGCGATAAAAACACTTAAACTTTTACAAACTGCCGGATTTTTATATCCATTTATTTTAAGTGCAGCTTGAAGGTTACTGCAAATTGAATTTTTAAAAAAGGACGATTGTGATTTTATATCAATGCATCCAAACTCCTGTTCAAAATCATAATTTACAATTATAATTTCTGGCAAGCCAACAATGCTTCGAACCAAATGAACTTCAATTTCTGCTTTATTCAAGAGTGAATCTTTTAAAATAACGTCACTTGTAAATCCAATTGCACTTATAATTAAAGAGTCAATTTTACTTTTATCAGGAATCTCTATATACCCAGATGGGTCGGTAACTAATCCCATGCTTTTACCCCAAATCACCGAACAATAAGCTATCGGCTTCCCTAAACTATCTTTTACGGATATACGAAATCTTTCCTGGGCATATGTTAAAGAGAAACTTAAGATACTAAGAAGGAAAACATAATATTTCGGGTTCATCCTTTTTATATTTTTGACGTAATTTTAAATCTTCTAATTTGAAAGCCAACTTCCTTAATTTAAACCAAATAAAAATCAACGATTTTCTTACGAAATAATTGGTAAGTAATTAAACGTGTTTTAAATTGGGAATGCTGTTAATATCTTGGGTTCTAAAATTTGAATATTAAAATAAGATTTAAACCTGAAGTTTTTTAATAACATAGACGATACAAAAAATATCATATCGTCTATATTGTCTCACCTTGTATTTAGCTGTTGAATTTTGGTTGTTACATTGGGCCAACGTAGGTAGTTGTACAACCCCAATTAATCCAAACTCTGTAGGCACAGGTTGTAGTATATACTTCAGTAGCACCATTTTCTCCTGTAGTCGTATATGTGCATGAACTTTTTCCCCAAAACATGCTAGAGGGCGAGCAGCCGTCGGCTTTAGCAAATACTGTTAAGGCAAAAATAGTTGCTGGGATACAAAATAGCAAAACACGTTTTAAAATTTTCTGTTTCATTGCATTAAAATTTAGGTTAAAAATATTATTAATTAAAAATATAATATAAAAAATTTATAATATGGTAAAATTCTTATAATTTATTTTTTATAATTAACCCAGCTTGCTATCGTGAAATATTCCAAGCATCAAGTTGGGAATACTTAAATTTGTAAAAAAGTTTAGCGATTACCATTTTAAGTGGGTTTTTCACAAATCCTTAGGAAACTGGTTTAGGGTTTTCACCGATAGCTGTGCACTGAATAGTGAACAATCTGAATTACTAAAATTTTAATGAAAACTAATTACTTACTTATTTCTAATTCGCAAAAAAGTGCATTTTAACTGTAGCTGAAATGTGCGACTTTAAAAATATAAGAAGCTAAAAAAAATCAATGCAGTCGTGCATTGATTTATTGAATCTAAAGTAGCTTTTTGTATCGTTCGCTAACTTTTATTAAAAAGGTAGATATCATAATATTTTATCGCTGATCTTACCTTAAACGGTTACTATCCTTTATTAGCTTTTCGTCTCCATTAATTCCCCTTGCAGCTAATACCAGTGCCGCTATTATTACAATATGCAAAACAGCGGTAAAAGCATAATCACCTCTAGAAAAATCTTTTGTTTGCTGGTAATATAAAAATAACAATAACACATCAAGCAAAATACCTGCAATACATAGCCAAAGCTGGGTTACCCTGTTTTTAAATAAAAAGATAGTGATGAATGTTAGTACACCTAATGCGATGGTTGTTATCATGAGCCCCAGGTTTTGTGTACCATTTAATTGATGGTATAAATTATCCGGCAAATAAGTGCCACTATAAAAAGATAATTTTAATGTAAGGAAAGTAACAACAGATGCTATTAAAAGCCAGATAGATTGAATACGCTGTATCATACAATTATATTTTAATTTTACCCAAGTTCAGGATACAAAACAAACTGCCCCATAAATTCATTTACCTGCCCACGTACAGTATTTATAACATTTTCATCATCTGCATTCATTAAAACATTATCCAATACATTTACCACAAACGGCATATGTTCTTCCTTCATACCACGGGTGGTAATTGCTGCAGTACCTACACGAATACCAGATGTTACAAAAGCACTTTTATCATCAAAAGGAACCATATTTTTATTTAACGTTATGTCAGCTTTTACAAGCACCTGTTCAGCTTTTTTACCACTGATATTTTTATTGCGTAAATCTATCAACATTAAATGATTATCTGTACCATTACTAATTAACTGGTATCCTTTATCTACAAATGCCTTTGCCATAGCCTGTGCATTTACAATAACCTGCTTTGCATAAGCTGTAAAATCATCCGTTAAAATTTCACCGAAGGCAATAGCTTTTGCTGCAATGATATGTTGCAACGGGCCGCCTTGTATACCGGGAAAAACAGCCATATCCATTAGGTTACTCATTAACCTTGTATTGCCTTTTACATCTTTTAAACCAAAAGGATTTTCAAAATCTTTTTTCATTAAAATAATACCACCTCTTGGGCCACGCAGAGTTTTATGCGTGGTGGAAGTTACAAAATGGCAATGTTCAAAAGGAGAGTTTAATAATCCCTTGGCAATTAAACCGGCAGGATGTGCCATGTCGCATTGTACAAAAGCACCAATTTCATCAGCTACTTTTCTAATTCTTGCATAATCCCAGTCACGGCTATACGCAGATGCACCACAAAAAATCAATTTTGGTTTTAGTGACCTTGCCTTTTCTTCCAATGTATCATAATCAATTAAGCCGGTTTCTTTTACTACGCCATAAAAATGCGCTTCGTATAATTTACCGGAATAATTCACCGGCGAGCCATGCGTAAGGTGGCCTCCCATACTTAAATCCAATCCGAGTATTTTATCACCCGGTTGTAGTACTGCTAATGTAACTGCTGCATTGGCCTGTGCGCCGCTATGAGGCTGCACATTGGCATAATCGCAATTAAAAATCTGTTTAAGGCGGTCAATGGCTAATTGTTCTGTTTGGTCAACTATTTCGCAACCTGCATAATACCTGCGGCCGGGGTATCCTTCCGCATATTTATTGGTCATTACAGAACCCGATGCCTGCATCACCTGTAACGAAGTAAAGTTCTCTGAAGCAATCAGCTCAAGGCCATGCCGCTGACGTTCCATTTCCTGTGTAATTAAATCAAAAACCAATGTATCTCTTTGCATGAATTATTATTGAAGTGCAAATATACAAACCGAAGGTTACTTTAGCAGGCGGATTAAAAATAATCCCATTTTTTAACCTGTATAATTTACACAAAATTCACTACTTTCACACCCTGCTTTAATAAAGCAACATCTTATTGTAAACAAATATGCAGCATTTTGCAGATTAAGGTTTTACCATGAAGGCCATTATCCCAGTTGCCGGCGCAGGCACAAAATTGCGTCCACACACTTACACTCAACCTAAGGCTTTAATCCCTTTAGCAGGAAAAACTATATTAAGTATCATTGTTGATCAACTGCACGAAGTTGGCATTACTGATTTTATTTTTATTGTCGGCTACCTCGGCGAAAAGATACAGGACTTTGTAAAAGCAAAATATCCCCACCTTAATTGTCACTTTGTTTATCAGAATGAAAGATATGGAACCGGTCACGCAATAGACCTTGCCAAAGAAATTGTTGGCAGCGAAGAAGTGTTTATAGTATTGGGCGATACTATTGCTGAATATGATGTGCAACAAATGCTCGATGCACCTTATTCAATACTGGCGGTAAAAAGAGTGGATGACCCCCGCAATTTTGGCGTGGCAGAAATTGATGCCGATGGCTTTATAAGCCGTGTGGTGGAAAAGCCAGCCATACCTAAAAGTAATATGGCCCTGGTGGGTATTTATAAAATAAAAGAAACTGACTTTTTATTTACCTGCCTTAAAAAAATTATTGAACAGGGAGATATAACACACCAGGAACTAAGCCTTACAGATGCGCTGGAATGTATGATACAGCAGGGGGCAAAATTTAAATCTTTTAAAGTGCAGAACTGGTTTGATTGTGGTAAAAAAGAAACCCTGCTTCAATCCAATGCAACCCTGCTAAAAAAATTCGGCGGTAAAGTGTTAGGGCAGGATAAATTCGAAAATACTATTATCATTCCCCCGGTAAGTATTGCTGAAGGGTGTGATATAAAAAATTCTGTTATTGGACCCAATGTTACCATTGGAGAAAGCACCTTGTTAAATTACACGATTGTAAAAGATTCAATCATTGGTTCTTTCTCAAAATTATATGATGTAGTGCTGGATGATTCCTTAATAGGAAGCGATACCGGCATAAAAGGCGAAACCCGTTCTTTAAATATTGGTGATAATACAGATATTGACTTAGGATAAATTAATTAGCCTTTATTAGTTTTAAAAGCAGTAACGAATGCCCTCTTTCACTAATAGAATTACACAACTTTTTGGTATAAGCTATCCCATCGTACAGGCAGGGATGGTTTGGGTAAGTGGCTGGCGGCTCGCCAGTGCAGTAAGCAATGCCGGTGGTTTGGGATTAATTGGAAGTGGAAGTATGTACCCAGAGGTATTAAAAGAGCATATTCAAAAATGCAAAAAAGCAACTAACAAACCTTTTGGTGTAAATGTTCCACTGCTATATCCCAATATTGATGAGCATATTCAAATAATTATAAATGAAAAAGTGCCCGTGGTTTTTACATCAGCAGGCAATCCTGCTGTATGGACGGCTTTATTAAAACAACATGGTATAATAGTGGTGCATGTAGTTAGCAGCAGCAGGTTTGCTTTAAAAGCACAACAGGCCGGTTGCGATGCTGTTGTAGCAGAAGGTTTTGAAGCCGGGGGTCATAATGGAAGGGAAGAAACCACCACATTGGTTTTATTGCCTTCTGTATGTATTACAGTTTCCATTCCTGTAATTGCGGCTGGGGGCATTGCTACCGGAAGGCAAATGCTTGCTGCGATGGTATTGGGTGCCGAAGGGGTGCAGATAGGTAGCCGTTTTGTTGCCAGCAATGAATCTTCAGCAAATCAAAAATTTAAGGCAGCCATATTAGGTGCGGCAGAAGGTGATACACAACTTTCATTAAAACAACTTACACCGGTTAGATTAATGAAAAACAAATTCTATAACGAAGTGCAACAAGCTGAACGTAATTGCGTTTCAGTAGAAGCATTACAGAATTTATTAGGAAAGGGCAGGGCTAAAAAAGGGATGTTTGATGGCGACCTGGAACATGGCGAGCTTGAAATAGGTCAGGTAAGCGCTATTATTAAAACCATCCAGCCTGCGGCTGAAATTGTGTCTGAGATATGGGATGAGTTTAATCTTGCATTATATCATCCGCTCAAATAAATTATTATATTTGCTTAGTTTCAAATTATTAACCCCCCAACAAATGCAAGGTATTTTTAAGTTTATTGCAAAAAACTGTGTAATTCTGTTATTTATAACCTTTCTTTCTTTATCAGCTTACAGCCAAAAACTATCTACTCAAGACATACAACAAGTACAACAATTAGCGCCAGGTATAGATCCCACTCAAATGACCAAGACGGGATTTGAGAGTTATTTTAGAGATAATAATCAAAGTAAAGCGGGCAGTGACAGAACTAAGGAAAATGCAGCAATAGCAAAACAATTGCAAAATAAAACGCTTGTTAGAGACAGTTCTCAAAATGATAATATTAAAAAAGGCTACTACAATATAAACGACACTTATGGTAACAATGTGTTTCAAAATTCATCGATTTATGATATTTCGGAATTATCTACGCCTCCTTTGGATTATCCTATAGGGGTTGGTGATCATATAGTAGTGGCATTATGGGGTGGCGGTGAATACCAGGAAGATTATATTGTGGCAAGGGATGGAGCTATTTTCCCAAATAGCTTAGGAAAAATCACTATACAGGGGTTAACTTTTGAAATGGCCCGTTCGTTAATTTATGCCAGGTTTAAGAGTGTAGTACCATCTGGTACCAATATTCAAATAACCCTTGGTCAGCCTAGAACCATTAGTGTAAATGTTGGGGGTGAAGTTGAAAACCCCGGCCCGGTAACTGTTTCTGCTTTTTCTAATGCCTATAATGTAATTGGCCTTGCAGGTGGTATAACTGACTTTGGTAATTTAAGAGAAATACAGGTAAAGCGCAACGGTAAGGTAATTGAAACAATTGATATATATAAATACCTTTCTACAGGCGAAATGGGAAGCCGCATTTATTTGCAAAATAACGATTTTGTATTTGTGAATAACGAAGTTAAAAAGGTATTTGCAACAGGGCAGTTTAAGCGTCCTATGTATTACCAGTTAAAAAAAGATGAAGGGATTAAAGCCCTCATAACATTTTCAGGCGGCTTTACTCCTGAAGCATTTACTTCGGGTATAAAAGTTATAAGATCTGAAAATGAAGACCAGGTTATACATGATGTAAATGCCACAGCAATAATTAAATTGCAAGGTTTGGATTATCCATTATTAGACGGGGATATTATTAAAGCAGACCTCATTAAAACCGGGTTAGTTAATAAACTGGAATTGAAAGGGCCTGTAAAGTACCCAGGCTTTTATGAATTAAGAAAAGGTGATCGCCTGTTTGATGTAATTAACAGGGCTGGTGGTATCACAAAAAATACTTACCTGGCAAGAGCATATATATTTCGTGGTGCAGGCGACTCTACAAATATAAAATCTGACAAGCTGGAAGTAGATCTTACCGATATCCAAAGCGATAATGCCAATAGCAGCAGCAATGTACTTTTAATGCCGAATGATATAGTACAATTATTTTCAAATAATGAATTTGGGGATCAACAATATGTGGAAATTTTTGGAGAAGTGCGCAAGGAAGGCAGGGTAAGAAAATACGGCGGCATGACTTTGCAGGATCTACTATACTTATCAGGCGGCATAAAACAATCTGCCGAATATGGCAGGCTGGAGATTTCCAGCATTGTTGATATTGATTCCGCAAAACAAGGTTTAAAGCCAACACGTAACATCGTAAAATCCTATTCTATTAAACCTGATTTTGTATTGGATTCTGTTGCAGCAACAATAGTTTTAAAACCATTTGACCAGGTTTTTGTAAGAAAAAATTCGTCATTTGATTTGCAACAAAATGTACAATTATTAGGATTGGTAAAATATGCAGGGCTTTATCCGCGTTTAGATAGATATGAAAGACTGTCATCTTATATTCAAAGAGCAGGGGGCACTATGCCAAATGCCAACCTGGCGGGGGCTGTTTTGTTTAGAAAAAAAGTAGATTTTTTTAGAGAGAAGATTGTATCTAAACCAAAACTAGATTCACTCGGAAATATTATTAAAGACAGTAGTGTATTGAACCTGGATGTGCCGGTTAGTATTGATTTGTATAATGCATTAAAATACCCCAATACTGACCACGACATTATTTTACAGGAAAATGATATTGTTTATGTACCAGAAATTAACCCTTTCATTACGGTTCAAGGCAGCGTGCAATCGCCTTTAAAAATTACTTTTGATCCCAAACATACAAATCTGTCTTATTATCTTGATAAAGCAGGAGGCTTTGGAGTAAAACCCTGGAAAAAAAGAATTTTTGTTAGTTATGCAAATGGCAGCAGCAAACGTACCTCTAATTTTTTGGTCTTTCACTTTTACCCAAAAGTTGAGGAGGGGTCAACAATAACAGTTCCGGCAAAGCCACCAAACCAGGAGTTGAATAATGCACTTACCCTGGCAATAACCATAGCGCTGCCTATAGTTTTAACTTATGCTATTGCCGCAATAATTAGAGCAAATTAATTAAAGGAAATAATTAAATAAAATTGACCAGTACAGAATTAATACGAAACATATTTACAAAGCTTAGCAAAAATAAAATGCTGTTGTTAATTTTCAGTATTGGCTTTGCATTATTGCTATTTTTTTACGCAAAAAGTAAAAGGCCAGTTTATACTGCAAAAGCAACTGTTTTTCCATTAACAAACCAATCAGAAAATTCGCTTTCTACCAGTGCGTTAAGCAATATTTTAGGTATAGAAGGAACACCAAAGAGTTTTAGCAGTGAAGCTTCTATTAATATTATTGAGTTAACACTAAGCCGTAATGTTCGCGAAAGAGTAGCTGCAACCCGCTTACCGCAATTTGGTAATGTTACTGTTACTGAGTTAATAGTAAAGACGATAAATAATAACAATGCTTTTTACGAAAAGGACATTCAAATCCCTGCAGATAGTACAGCGGCAACTGCGTTAGGTTCGGAATTATTAAAAGATGCTATCAGTGCCAAGATGAGTAAAAATGGCGTACTTGAATTTTATTTTTCAGCTAAGAATAAAGAATTGATTACTCCAATTGCAAATGTTTTTATTGATAAATTATCTCAGTTTTATATTGATTTAAAAATCTCCAAAGCGTTGGCAGATTACAATTTTACCATTAATAAAATAGATTCATTGCAGGCAATTTTAAATGCTGTTGATAAAAAGGCAATTAACCTGCAAAACACTACTTTGTTTTCTCCTGTAGATAAATTGGAATTTGAGCTTCCCAAAGAAAATTTATCAATGGAGAAAAGTCATATTTTAAAACAAAGGGACATATCAATAAATAACAGGGAAGAAGCAACCTGGCGCTTGCAAAAAGCTACGCCCATTATTTCTATTTTAGATAAGCCTACAGAACCATTTACCGAGAGCAGCACTTCCGGTGCAGTTTTTTTTATCATTGGGTTGATAGCAGGCTATATAATTTGTGCTTTTATTTTAGTGCGTAAGCTCATTTATCAATATACCAAATCTGAAATTTATAAAAGCATTTTTGGAAATGAGGCAGCAGCTAATTCAGTTTTATGATTTTCTAAATGCCCACTTTAACATCTCTTTCCAGCTTGCTTTTTTACCGTACATTAAAATACCTGTTCTGTAAATTTTTGCAGCAAGCCAGGTAGTGAACCAAAAACCGGCAATTAATAAAACCATCGATAATATTAACTGTTGTAAGGGAACGCCACTTGGTATGCGGGCCATCATTACTATTGGCGATGTAAAAGGTATCATACTTGCCCAAACCATTATTTTACTATCAGGCATATTTAAATTACTGGTCATAATAATAAATGCAAAAATGATGGGCATGGTGATAGGAATCATTAAGGATTGTGCTTCTTGCGGATCTTCATTAATTACACTTCCGATGGCAGCAAATAAGGACGCATAAAACAAGTATCCCCCCAAAAAATAGAATATAAAACAACTTATAATTTGAAGCCAGTTAACATTACTTACAGTTTGTTTCATTTCTATTAATTTCATTACCATTGCACTGTTTCCCCCACCCACAGGCATATTTTTATTCATATCTCCTGCCTGCTGTATCAATTCGGATGGAATAAAGGCAGAAACTACGCTTGATAAAATCATTATTAAAACAATCCATAAAAAAAACTGTGTCAACCCAACAGCTGCAATGCCTAAAATTTTGCCCATCATTAACTGAAATGGTTTTACACTGCTGATCATTACTTCAGCAATGCGGTTTGTTTTTTCTTCCATAACTCCCCTCATAACCATTGCGCCAAAAATAAACATGGTAATATAAATTAAAATACCACTTCCAAAACCTACACCATAATTTAGCTGTGCATTTACTTCCTGGTATTGTCCTTTATCAGAAGTTACACGGTTATCAATAGTAAAAGCACCAATTGACTGTTTACTGATACTATCCAATGTTTGTTTACGGATGCCATTTTTTTGTAGCTGGTTATTCTCAAAGGCTCTGTCAAGTCTCGTTTCAATCATTTCCTGTGCATCAATGCCCAATTGCTTTTTTGAGTGGATAGTAAATTTTCTTGCAGCAGAATCATTATTTAAATTTAAAACTGCATCATATCCTTTTGCAAAATAATTGCTGCTGTCTACAGTAGTATTAAAATCAAAAGTCAGCTGCAAAGAGTCGCTTTTTAAATTGGCCTTAAACATGCCGGGGTCATTAATTACGGCAATTTTTTTTAATTTTTCTTTGTTCGACATGGCAAAAAATGCACTGCCAAAAATAAAGAGCATCATTACAATGGGTAATAAAAAAGTAGAAAGCAAAAATGTTTTATTGCGGACCCTGGTCAGGTATTCTCTTTTTATTATGAGCCAGATCTTATTCATAACCGTTTATTTATTACTGGTAAAAAAAATTATTTAGTTGCCTGAAATTGCCTTGCTTCAGGTGTGCCTTCTACCAATTTGATAAAAATTTCATTGAGTGTTGGCAATACTTCATTAAATGAATTGATAGGAATATCCTGCCCAATAAAAAATTTCAACACATCATTGGTAGTACTGTCGTGCTGTAATTTTAGTATTAATTCATTTGGCAGATGTTTAATCACTTCAAAAATATAAGTCATCAGGTTATGTGCAGATGTTGTTGCACCAAGGCGGTAAACATTTTCTTTATACTGGTTTTTTATTTGTGCTACAGTGCCATCCAAAATTTTTGTTCCTTTATTTACCAATACAATATGGCTGCAAATTTCTTCAACCTGTTCCATCCGGTGTGTACTAAAAATTACGGTACTGCCGTTTTTCGCCAAATTAAATATTTCATCTTTAATCAGGTTAGCATTCACGGGGTCTAAGCCGCTAAAAGGTTCATCCAGTATAATTAATTCAGGCTCGTGTAAAACTGTAGTTACAAATTGTAATTTCTGGCTCATCCCTTTACTCAGGTCTTCAACCTTTTTATTCCACCAGCTCTCCATTTCAAATTTTACAAACCATGTTTTAATTTTTCGCATGGCATCCTGCCTGCTTAATCCTTTTAATTGTGCCAGGTAAAGCGCCTGCTCGCCAATTTTCATTTTTTTATACAGGCCCCTTTCTTCCGGCATGTAGCCAATATTTGCTATGTCCTTACTGGGGTCAAATTTTTTTCCATTGAAAATAATAGAGCCGTAATCGGGGTAAAAAATTCCGGTAATCATACGAAGCAAGGTTGTTTTACCTGCACCATTTGGGCCCAGTAAACCAAATATACTGCCCTGTTCGATAGTAAAACTGATGTCGTCAACAGCTTTTTGTGTAGCAAAATATTTTTTTAAATTTTGCAGTTCAAGAATATTCATTGGTTACTATATTACGATGTAAGATTACTAAAATTTTGGAATAGAATTTAAATGGGCTGTAAAGATTTCATAAACGGTATTTTAATTTTGCTATTATCAGTTGTTTTAACTATTTATCTCCATGGCGCTATTCGGTAAGTTTACATTTAATGCTACTGCATAAATATTTTAGCTAATTGCTGTGCCACCCTTTCTCCGTCCATGGCAGCACTAACAATACCACCTGCATAGCCAGCACCTTCTGCACACGGATAAAAATTAGTAAGCTGCGGGTGTGTTAATGTTTCAGCATCCCTTGGTATACGAACAGGAGATGATGTACGGCTTTCTGTTGCTACTACAATGGCGTCATTGGTAAAATACCCCTTCATTTTTTTTCCAAATGCTATAAATCCTTTTGCGATGGCATCATAAACAAAACCGGGTAATACTTCATTTAATGCCACTGCCTTAACACCAGGCTGGTAGCTGCATTCAGGCAAATCAGCAGACAATTTCCCTTTTGAAAAATCAACCATCCTTTGTGCCGGGGCTACAAATTTTCCTCCACCGGCAGCAAAAGATTTTTCTTCAACATATTGTTGAAATTGTAACATGGCAAGTTCTCCCGTAGTGTTAGTTATTTTTTTTTGTACAATATCACTCATTTCAACCTGTACCACGATACCGCTGTTGGCATAAGGGTTATTTCTTTTGGACGGGCTCCATCCATTTACTACTAATTGGCCAGGGCTGGTTGCTGCTGGCGCTATAATGCCACCGGGACACATGCAAAAGGAAAATACACCACGGCCATTTACCTGTTGCACCAAACTATAAGATGCTGCGGGTAAAAATTCACCTCTTGCAGAACAATGATATTGTACACTATCAATTAAGCTTTGTGGATGCTCCACCCTTACTCCTAAAGCAAAGGGTTTTGCTTCTATCAATATTTTTTTATGATGCAATAATTCATAAATATCGCTGGCAGAATGCCCGGTTGCCAATATAAAGGCGTCTCCTTCAAATGTATGGCCATCAGCCGTTTTAAGGGATTTTATTTTTTCATTATTGATTATAAAATCAGTTACTTTTTTTTCAAATAAAAAATCGCCGCCACAGTCTTCAATTTTTTTTCGCATGGCAGTAATGATTGTTGGTAATTTATTGGTGCCAATATGCGGATGAGCATCGTACAATATTTTTTCATCGGCACCAAAATATACAAACAGCTGCAGTATCCTGTTAATATCCCCTCTCTTATTACTTCGGGTATATAGTTTTCCGTCACTGTATGTACCGGCACCGCCTTCGCCAAAACAGTAATTGCTATCAGGGTTTACAATACCTTCTTTATTCATTATAGCAAGATCCCTTCTTCTTGCACGTACATCTTTACCTCTTTCAAGTAATATGGGTTTAATGCCCAGTTCAATTAATTGCAATGCAGCAAATAAACCTGCCGGACCTGCACCAATGATGACCACTTTTTTGGCGGATTGCCGTACATCTTTAAAATTAAAAGACTGGATTTTTCTTTTATAAAAAGGTTCGTCGATAAATGCTATAACAGTAAGATTAACCCAAATTATTTTTCCCCTTGCATCAATAGATTTTTTATCAATGTGAAAACCATTAACAGTACTTATTTTTTTGCCCGTAGTTTTTGCTATTAATGATTTTATTGCTGAGTCGTCAGCGGTCTCGGCAGGTAGTAATTTGAGTGAAATTTTTTGTTGCATAAGCCCAAACCCCACTGGGGCTTTTAATGAACAGGATATAAAGTTTTTTAAATGATATAAAAATTGCCCAATGGTATTTAATTTCCACTTTTGGGGTGCAAGGGTTCTTTAAAAAGGCAAATCATCAATTGCTTCGGGGGAAGTAGCAGAAAATGTATCTAAAGGCTCCATATATTCGTTGTCTGTACCACCTTTATCTGTTGCGGCCTGTAAAACCTGCTCAATGCGCCAGGCATCTAAATTAGTAATATAATTTACTTTGCCATCTTTTTCCCATTTACTTCCTTTAATATTAAACGATACTTTTATTTCGTCCCCAATATTTACTTTGTCAATGATAGAAGTTTTATCCTGAACAGATTGAAACTTTACATAATTGGTAATGGTTCTGCCACCGATATCATCCGTTTTTTCAACTGCAAATTCCCTTGTTTTAAAAGTTTCTGTACGTTGAACAGTGTCGTATTTGGCTACTAATTTGCCGGTTAATTCGTAACTCATGTTATTGTTTTTATATTGTAAAAGTAAACTTATTTAGTAATAAAAAATTTTGCAAATTCTTTTCTTTTTGGGTAATAAAAAATGTCTATCTTTCTATGTTTAAAATACTTTTACCCAAACAACAGGATAAGTAAAATTTCGACAATATTTTTAATAAAAGCGAACTAATAATTGATAATATTTGTGCAGGTATTAAAAAATAAAATGTAAAATTATTTACTTGACCTGCTAAACAAATTAATCAGATGAGGATAATAACACTGTAGCGGTAAACATAAAAATGAGGGAATTTCTTACAGAAAATGGTTGTACTTAAATACAGAAAAACGGAAATAAAGTAAGTGATTTGACAATTGCCAATTTAATGGGAAATATTAATAAAAATATTGTGGGCATCAGGCATATTTTTTTATTGCTGCATATTAGTAAAAAATAAATTTAAAAAGTAATTTTTTTATAGGTAAAGCAGGCTGGATGGGCATTATATAGGAAGGAAAGGTTTTTATTTTTTTTATTTTTTTTTAAGTAAACTTATTAAAAACCCATACTGTGGTTATACTGGGAAAAACAAGTGAATAAAAAATTTTTTTTTCAACAAATTATTTTGATATTCGCTTTCCCCAACAAATTATAAGTTCTCAATTGCTATAATCAGATGGTTCTGAAATATTTTGACTGTGGATAATTTTATAAATACGTAAATTGCTTATTGAATAATGGATAAAGTTTTTGATAAAGTATGGTCCAATTGCTTAGAGATAATCAAAGACATTGTAGAATGGCAGCATTTTAAAACATGGTTCGAACCAATAAAACCCGTAGCTTTAAAAGAAAAGGTGTTAACCATACAGGTGCCAAGCCAATTCTTTTTTGAATACCTGGAAGAACATTATATAAGTTTACTGGCAAAAACACTGAAGAGGGAACTGGGTAAAGATGCCCGGTTGGAATACAGGATAATGGTTGACAGCGGCAACAGTAAAAACAAACCGCTAACAATGGATGTACCTGGTCATGGTTTTAAATCATATTCAAACAACGAAATGGATTTTCCTTTAGTCATAAATAATCCTGTCAAAAATCCATTTGTGATTCCTGGCCTTAAAAAAATGCAGATAGACCCGCAGTTAAATCATGCGTATACATTTGACAGTTTTATTGAAGGCGATTGTAACAGGGTAGCAAGACGTGCCGGTAAAACCGTGGCAGAAAAACCTGGTACTACTTCTTTTAACCCATTGGTAATTTATGGAGGCGTTGGTTTAGGTAAAACGCACCTGGCCCAGGCAATAGGTAACGAGGTTAAACGGATACATAATAATAAAGTAGTATTATACGTAAGTTCCGAAAAATTCATCAACCAGTTTATCGATCATGGCCGTAACGGCGCCATCAATGATTTTATACATTTTTACCAGTTGATAGATGTGTTAATTATTGATGATGTACAATTTTTTAATAGGGCCGAAAAATCTCAGGATGCCTTTTTTTCTATATTTAATCACCTGCACCAAAGCGGTAAACAGTTAATATTAACCAGCGATAAACCCCCTAAAGACCTGGAAGGGGTACAGGAGCGCTTATTAAGCCGTTTTAGATGGGGATTAAGCGCCGATCTTCAGGTACCTGATTATGATACCAAGATTGATATTTTAGAGAAAAAAATGAAGAATGACGGGTTGGAAATGCCCAAGGAAGTGGTGAAATATATTGCTTATAATATCAATAGCAATATACGGGAACTGGAAGGTGCTTTAATATCATTATTGGCACAATCTTCGCTAAACAAAAGGGAAATTGATCTTGAATTGGCAAAGAAAGTACTACGAAATTTTGTAAAATCTTCCAGCAAGGAAATAACTATCGACGCTATCCAAAAAATGGTGTGCGAATATTATGATGTCCCATATGACAAGTTGTTACAAAAAACCCGTAAACGGGAAATTGTACAGGCACGCCAGATTACTATGTTTTTAGCAAAGGCTTTCACTAAAAATTCACTTAAAACGATTGGTGAACATTTTGGTGGTAGAGATCATACAACAGTAATACATAGCTGCCAAACAGTAAAAGATTTAATGGATACCGATACAATGTTTAAAGAAAGTGTAATAGAACTACAGCAAAAAGTTCAATTGGCTGCCATGTAAAAAAATGTATATATAATAATAGTTATCCAAATTCTTTATTGAATTTGGATTTTTTTTGCAAGTCCCCCCAAAAGATAGCGTCCTAACTTCTTATTTTGGTTTAGAACTATTTTGAAATAGGGTTTAAAAAAACTTCAACATATTTTCATTTAGTTTTGGGTATTACGTTGTTGAAGTGTATTTTTACAACCCCTTATAAAAGTTAAGGTCAGGTAGGAGAGATGCCTGAGTGGCCGAAAGGAACGGTTTGCTAAATCGTCGTACGGGTAACACTGTACCGTGGGTTCGAATCCCACTCTCTCCGCAAAAAGTTCTTACTTAATTATTACATCATTTCCCAATAGTAAAAATGGCTGCATCAAAGCTAAATGGTATAATATAAAGTCTAACAGTTCGGGATGTAGCGTAGCCCGGTTATCGCGCCTGGTTTGGGACCAGGAGGTCGCAAGTTCGAATCTTGCCATCCCGACTTTTTTAATGACAAAACCCTTGTTTAACAAGGGTTTTGTCATTTTATTTAAGTATATTCAGAGATTATTCAGAGAACATTTCTTAATAAAAAATAAGATTATTTTTTCTCTTCGCCATCTTGCATAGCATAAATTATTCTCCCGGCTGCAAATTTGTTAGCGGAGGCAAAAGATTGTCACGAATTCCATTTGAACAATTCGTACAAATGATTAAGCGACTCTTTCCAGTCGCCTATGAAATGCTGTCGGTCGCCTTTTAACATATATGCCTTAGACTAAGGAGTACAGGAGGTGAGAATCCCCTTGCTTACACGACTAGCGGTTCGTTGTTATTGTCTGTCCACTGTGTAATTCAGTTCAGTTACCCCGCAAGCAAATTGTCGAGTAGTCAATAGTTTTAGTTTTATTTTGTCTTTGATGTCTACAAACAATGGAATGCCTCGTCCGAGAATAATTGGATTAACAAATAGCCAGTAGCCGTCAATTAAGTTCAGTTGAATAAGTGAATGTGTAGCTGTCGGGCTACCAAAAAGCAAGATGTCTTTACCTGCCTGTTGCTTTATTTCATTTATTCTGTCCGAAAGGTTGTCGCTAATAATTTTTGTGTTAGTCAAACCTGCGTCTTTCATTGTTTTTGATAAAACAACTTTGTGAACTTTGTTATACCACTTTGAATGTTCAATGTCGTGCTTGGTCGCTGTCGGCTTGTCTCCTGCGGTAGGCCAGTAATTTTCCATCATCTGATAAGTTACTCGTCCATATAATGCAGTGTCGCCTTCGCTTATCCGATTACCGACATAATCAAAAATTTCTTCATCAACTTTAATCCAGTCCATTTCTCCGTTCAGTCCTGCTACAAAACCGTCAAGCGATATGTGCATAAATGAAATTATTTTTCTCATATAATTCTATTTTTTATTGTTGTCTATGGTTTGTTACTGTCTTTTTACAATTCTGACTAACGTTTTTTAATTACAATTATTTTTCGGTTAGGTTGACTCTACATATTTTTTAAAGTTATCAAGTATTGCTTGCCAACCACCTTTTTGTATTTCGATTGGGTTCTCTTTTTCTGGGTCAAATGTTACTATTATTTTTGTTTGATCGCCTAAACTATCAAATTTTACATTTGCATTTCGTCCACCAAATTCATATGTAAACTCTTTACCTTCTAAAATATTAGTGTAAACCGCTTCAAAGTCAAATCCAAAACTTCCGTCTTTGGCTTCCATTCTTGCATTGTAAGTTCCACCTACTTTCATTTCATTTTGAGCTGTTGGGCAATGCCAAGAGGGGTCTGCAAAATTCCAATTCATAATGTGGGTTGGGTTTGTGTAGTAATCCCAAACTTTTTTTGCGTCTGCATCAATAGTTGCAGTTACTGTGATTTTGCTATCCATTTTTTTATTTTAGTTCGCAATTGAAAGAAGTTTTTTATTGGTCATTTAACGAATTAATTCCCTGTTCTTTAAGTTTTGCTAATCCGTCTTTCATTGCTTTAACTTGTTCTGGTGAGTGTTCTTGCCATATTGAAATTTCGCCAACAACTTTAAACGGATGTTCGGAACGATAAGACTTTGTTGGATTACCTGGAAATTTTTTGTCTGTTAAATCAGGGTCATCCTCAATAGTTGGAGTTAAAACCAACTTCTATAAAGTCTCCAACATTCAGATCAGCTCTTGACCCGTGAAAGTATGTCTGAGCAAAACGGCTTTGAGTGGTTTTATTTTCGATTTTGTTTTGTTCCATTATTGTAATTTCTGTTTAGTTATTAAATCCTGCATTTGGTTTACTATAATAAATGTGAAAGCTACCTCAAAGGTCTGAGATAGCTTTAAAAAATAATTTTAATAGCTTATGCTTCTTTTATAAAGTTGCCATCCTTATCAAATACCAATTCTTTTCCACCTTTAATTTCTGCTTCATAAGTTACAGTTCCACTGGCATCAGTTACTAAGCCTGCCTCCATAATTTTTACATTTGGCTTATTTTTTTAATATACTCTGAGGCTTTGGCTGGTAATTGATTTATAGAAATTGCTTTTACATGTTCTATGAAAATTCCTGTTGGCGTGAATAAAGCAGAGTTGTCTTCGCCTGATTTACCACCCCAATTAGCTTCATAATTAGCTTTCTCTTTTTCCCAAGCAACTTTGAATTTAGTTGATTCTGGATACTTTGCCAAAAATGCAGATTTTACCTAGTTGGGTATATTTTCTGTTTTTAGGTCTTGTGCTTATGCACCAACTATTAAAAAGCTGGAAAGTATAATCGTAGCTAAATACTTTTTCATTTTATGTTAAGTTTAAATGTAATTGAATTATTACCCTGCAAAGTTAGCTTTGTCAAAACCGACTTGTGTTACACATTAAGTTAAATAAGTTACATCATCCACACTTTTTAATTTTTAGAAAAGTCTGTGTAAGTATTCTGACGAACGTTTTTTATCCTATTCCAGCAGTTAATAAATTCAACAAACTGCCAGTTAGATATTGTGTCCCACCTTTAACGAAAGCATTGTAACACTCTACTTCGGGAACTAAACTGACGTGAGTAAAATTTATTTGTATTGCATCTCTGTTCTCCGTAATTTAAAAAATTACTTCTGTGTTTTTCCATTTGGTTTTGTTTTTAAACGAAGGCAGATAGCAGTCGATAACATGCCTGACAATTTTTTTGTTGGCAGCAATTTCGGTTATTTTAAAAGTAACCCAAGTGTCTCTTGAATAATAAGTAAAAACATCATTTGGTTTTTCTGTTTTACCATCAAGGTTTTTGCTCCACCATTCCGTTACTTTAGAAATGCTTTTGAATGCTTCATTGGCTGTAATGTTTGCTGTGATGCTACATGTGTAATTTTCATTTTCATTTTTTTCTTTCAAGTAATTATTCAGGTAGCATAGTATCATTCCAATCCCGAATAACAAATGATTTTACAAGCCCTTCAAGTATGAAAGGGTCTTCGGTAACAAATTCCTCGGCTGCTGCACGGGTTTTGAATATTGCCATATTTCCCATGTCACTAAACGGTCCGATACCAATGACCTCACCCTTGCTATGTATTCATCCACCAAAGCTTTATGTCTTGGATAAACATTAATAATAGTTTCCATAGTTGCTCCTGATGGTTCTCCAATTACTACTGCTTTCATTTTGCTGATTTGTTGTTTAAAATTGTTTGTATTTTATTGAGTTTGGTTGTTCGTCTAAGAGGACTAAATGGTTACCGCTTTTCCAGATACCATGTGAGTTTCCCTTTACCCGTGGCTATTAAACTTTGTAAACTTTTTTGGATAAATCCTATCCAGGCATCCCGGCACACATTGTAACACTCATAGGTTGGGACTAATCCAATTTGAGTGAAAACCAACTGTGTTTTGTTACCTTGTTTGGAAATTTCAAAAGTAATTTTATTGCCAGTCCATTCAGTTGAATCTTTAGTAAATTTAAAATAGTTGTCCTCAACCAACCACACTACTTTTTTCTCGGGAATCGTTTCAATTGTTTTTATTTTGCTGCGATGATTGTCTCCGAAATGATAGTTCCACTCATCATTGAGTTTGTCAGTATCGCCTTCAATGTCTTCACTCCACCAGGCTCTAGCATTATGGACGGCTTTAAAAACTTCGGCGGGTGATTGCTCTACCAAAATGCCAGTAGTAAAATTTTGATTTTCCATTTGATTTTTTGTTTTTTATTTTACTAATTTATTGTTGCTTTGTTGTGAGTTGCCCGAAACATTTAATAATAAAATAAAGGATATTGAAGCAATTGTTATAATTATTTTTGATTTTTACAAATTATTTTTTGTTAAGGTTATTCAGGCATTCCCTTACCTTCATTGATAAACTTTACCAAACTATTTGTAATATGACCATTCCAGCCGACTTCGCAATCATTGTAACACTCAACGCCTGGCACTAAACCAATATGAGTGAAATCAATTTGTGTGGTATTTCCTTTTTTGGAAATCTCAAAAACTACTTCTGTGCCGTTCCATTCTTTTTTGGCTTTAATCCAATGCAAATTGCAGTTGGTTACTTTCCAGGTTACTTTTTTGTTTGGCACTAATTCGCTGATTTGAAAGTCAACGTAGGTTTCGCCAAAATCAACAGTGAATTTGTAGTTTAGCTTTTCTGTTTCGCCTTTGACTTTCTTTGCCCACCATAGATTTACCTGGTTGATTTTTTTAAAAGCTTCTTCTGCGGAAGCATTTACCGTGATTGTTCTGTGAAAATTTTTCGTTTCCATTCTTTTAATTTTTAATTTGTAAATTATTTTTGTTTGGATTTGTTGTTTAAAATGACTTGCAATTTATTGAGTTTTGCTATCCAAAATTTATCAAAGTAGTTTATCCAATCTTGTAATTCATTAAAGCCATCTTGCTTGAGTAGGCAATATCTTTCTCTGCCAATGTCCTGAATGGAGATAAATCCTGCACCGCAAAGAATTTTAATGTGTTTTGAAACGGCAGGTCGGCTCATATCAAAGTTTTCCGCCAATGAATTTATGGTCAGGCTGTCCTTTGAAAGCAAGGTTAAAATTTGTCGTCTGCTAGGGTCTGCAATTACTTGAAATGCGTCTAATGTTTGTTGTCTCATTTTAAATTGCTGTTTAAAGTTTGCAAAAGTTTTTCTGCCTGTTTTGTCCAGCCATCATTCATAGCCATATAGAACATGTGGTTTTCTTTTTCTTTAAATCCAGTTTGGAGCAAATTCAATTCAGTGCCGTTGCCATTTGGCGTAAGTGTCCACATTACTATAGTGTCAATTTTATGTCCGTTATCTGTGGGGCTGCATTTCCACGAATACGAAAGTTGTTTAAAAGGCACAACTGACAAGATTTTACAATAACAAATTCCGTCAAATTCAATTGATGGAGCTGGCTTTGCCCGAAACTGAAATTGGTGCCCAACAATTGGCTTAATATCGTTTTCCATTAGCCATTGCGAAAGCAATTCAGGTTTTGTAAGATAATCCCAAACTATCTCTGTAGGATGAGGGAAGAAAAAAGAGTGTTTAATTTCTGTTTGCATGATATGTAATTTAGAAGTTACATAAATGTACTTGTAACTTTTTAGTTACGCAAATATTTTTATAAATATTTTTGTCAGCTCCAGAAATATTGTGAAGTCAATCCGAAAAAAGCCAGGAAAAAGTTCGATTATAATCTATCAGTTTCAAGTTTGCTGTGTCGCTAAAGCACAACGTTGAGGGCTACCCCATAGTCTCAGCAAATCGTACACCAGTTCCTTACAACATCGGACCTCATCGGAGGCACTTCGTGCCCAACGAAGTCTTATTTGTTAGCGGTAGTATGGGTCATTATATGTTGTTTATTTCCATTTAAACTTCGTTTTGTTTTAAAACATATAATTATAGCGGATGCTATTAATAAAACAACCAAAATTATCAAAGGTCTAAGTTCTTCACCTTTTAAGTTACCGTAAAAATAAGCCGCACTTGTATTGATAGCGTTATGAAATAGTATGCAAATAAGCAGGCTGCCCTTCGTAGAATTAAAAAGCCATGTTGCAATAATAGAAAGTGCAAAACACCCAATGAACATAATAAGAAAAAAAATGATTGTTTTGTCACCATATGGATTTAAAGCAAGAAAGATAGGTAAATGCCATAAACCCCAAATAAAACCAATTATGAGACTGGCTTTTAAGGATGTATATTTTTCTTGTAATATTGGAAGAAGCAAACCTCTCCAGCCTATTTCTTCCCATAATGCACTTAAAGGAAGAATCAATATGAAGTAAAATACAAAATTGAATGGACTGTCTGGCTTAATACTTTGCCCGGCTATCCAATTAAAGATTAGCAACGAAAGTCCACATAAGGCTATACCCAAAATCATTACTATAATATACCATTTAAATTTTATTCTGCATTTTACAATTGCTTTAAATAAAAACTTTAGACTGTTTTTCCCAGAATAAATTGCTGTAAGCATGAGGGCTACTATGCCTGGAGAAAGTGTACAAATTGTTTGAAGTCCTTTTGAAATATTTATGTATGCATATCCATGTTTAGTTAAAGCTGTTGGAATTTCTAAAGACCATGTAAGAATATAAGTTAAAAGGACAAATAAAAATCCAACATGTTTTTTCATCGTTTCCTTTGGTATATCTTTTTGTAAAATAGTATGAAAATATTACCACTAACTTGCGACCATTGACGAAATTGGGGGATTTGTTGTTAATAAAGCCCGGAACGTCAAGCTGAACATTGATTTGATGTTGAAGTTAAAATAAAATGTTGAGAAAAGATTGTCAAGCTACAACTATTGCTTAATGCCGGAAAAAATGATGAAGAGATACTTGTCAAGCCCCAATTTTCGTTCATTGCAATGTTACCTGAAGAGTTATTAATATCAAGTGTTTGGCAATTGTGGATATTTGATAAATACACAAACTAAATAGTTCATTAACTGCTTTGTTAAATAAACAAATTTGACGGCTATATGTTACCATTTTTTATAACGATATTTATTATGTACATTTATATCATCTCATTTCTGATTATGTAAATTTTCTATCCCTGATTTCTTATAGCCCTTTATACCCTTTTGCGTAGTTAATATTGTTAGTACATTTTATTGTGGGATAAAATCATTGTTATAATTAGTGCACATTCAAATAAACTTATTATGAAAAAGATTATTAAAATAAAACCTGTTTTAAAAAAAGCCTTACCTAAAGGAGGGAAAATTTCATTTAAAACCCCTATAAAAAATGTAATTATTATTGTTAAAGAAAATCATGGCTTTGATAATTACTTTGGCACTTTTCCCGGGGCAAATGGGGTATCAAACCTGCCTCACCTTGCAAACCCGCCTATAAATGATCCGCAGCATACCCATGAAGCCTGGCTTAAAAGAAGCACCAATGCAGTAAAAGGGCAGTATCATCAGTCAGATATTCCCAACTATTTTGCTTTAGCTAAACAGTTTACTCTTTGCGATAATTATTACACTGAGGTTGCAGGCCCATCCACACCAAATCATTTGATGGCTATTGCGGCAGATTCTCCTGTTATTAATAATCCGCATCATAAAGATCCCAAAAAATTTCAACCCCCTTTTAATCTTCCTTCATTGCCGGAAAATCTTCAAAAAGCAAAATTAGAATGGAAAAACTATGGCGGTTATGCGTTTGATTATATTAAGAATCTCCATGGTAATTCACGCAACGTATTAGCCGGTCAGTTTACCATAGATGCCGCAGCAGGAAAACTGGCCAACGTATCGTGGCTATACGGTCCAAAAAATCTCAGCGAACATCCCATTGAGAATGTTGCTGACGGTGATGCATGGACTGCTGCACAGATTAAAGCGGTTGTTAATGGAGGTTTATGGTCTTCAACAGCAATATTTATTACATGGGATGACTGGGGAGGATGGTATGACCATGTAACACCACCGGAAGTGGAAAAATGGACAGACGGCACCCAGTTCCGATACGGTAACAGGGTGGGATGCATTGTTGTAAGCCCTTATGCAAAAAGCGGACACATTTCTAACGTACTACATTCGCATGTAAGTTTAGTTAAGTTTTGCGAAACTAATTATGGCTTGCCAAACGTAAATAAGCGGAGTAAAACCGCTGATGATATGCTGGATTGCTTTGACTTTACCAGGAAACCATCAAATCCGCCAAAACTATGATTTGGGGTTATACCTTTTTAAAACTCTGCTAAGTAAAAATTTAATTTTCTGTTACATAATGGAATCAAAAGGCATAATATTTTTATTAAAAATTCCGTTTTAAGAAAGTAGAGGAATTATTT
Organism: Ferruginibacter sp.; assembly: GCA_025362235.1. Taxonomy (GTDB): domain Bacteria; phylum Bacteroidota; class Bacteroidia; order Chitinophagales; family Chitinophagaceae; genus Ferruginibacter. The sequence continues at coordinate 50,610 of JANYGZ010000014.1, forward strand.
GCAAATGTGAAGGCCAATAATTAAATACGTTGGAGTTTAACAAACCTGCTTAAGATACGATATGAAAAATAAGCGTCCTTCAATTACAAATATTACTTCAGGCTCGGAGCTAAAAAAGTGGTATTGGCCAAAAGATGCATTAGTTTCTTATTGTAAATTGAAGCCCATCCTCTACACCAGTGGTTAGTTTAAAATGTTAAAAAGAATTTCAAATAGTCAGGAAAACTACCATTTTTATGTTTGTCAATTTCTTTAACGTCGTTTAAATACGCACGCTGCGTTTGATGAGGCGTATGGAGGAAACAGGATCAATGATTGATTGGTGCGACACTGCACGACCTACCTGTGAGGAGCTTGAGGTGAAACTCCCTTGCTTACTCGGCTATGAGCATGCCCTTCTTTGTCTGCTTAAAAATGTTTGCTATTAGAGTTTTATTTTAAGCCCTGCATTTATCACTATGCCGTTTAATGGAGCATAAATGTCATGAAAGTTTGGTTAGTAATTGTTCCTGTATAAATTGTTTCCCACCTCGTTTGCCTGCGGTCTGTAAAGTTTTCTGCATTAACGTAAACATTTAGATGCTTCCATATTTTTTCAAAAAAAAACTGCAAACAATATAACCTCTGCCTGTTGTTCCGTCTGATAATCTTTGTTGGCTTGAATAGCCGGCTTCTATTCCCGTTTTGAAATTACCTTCATCTTCGTATGCAAAATCCAAATAAAGCAAATGTTTCGGCGTTAATGGCTGCCAATAATTTTGTCCGTTAAAATGTTGTCTGGTGTCTGTATAAGTATAGCCTGCTTACAAATTCAGTTCATCTAAAGTGAATTTTAAATTCGTCTCTGCTCCTTTGGTTTCAATAAAACCATTGGCATTTATAAAGGAATTATTTTGTAAAACAATCGTTTCGCTTTTCTACTTTGCTCTCATCTTGTTATTTTTCAATTCATGTGTCAGTTCTGCAAGCCCTAATTTTTCCAAAAGTGGTGGAACATACATTCCAAATCTTCCACGAAGTCCTTTTTTTAGTCCGTACCAACCGCCAACAGGATTGCGTTCCGAACGCCCCCATGCCTCAACAGTACCGTCTTTTGCTGGCTTTTGTTCGTCTGCACTTCCAAGGTCCATCCAATCGCCATGTTTTTTCAATATTGCGTGCAAGTCGTTCAAACAACGGTAATCATAAAGCAGGGTTGTCTTGCCAACTACGCAAACAATTACTTCCTTTCTATCCTTTTCATCCTTGTACATTTCATAGTCAGACGAAAGTGGTGGTGTTTTTAATTTCCACGGGTTTTCTTTTGTTCCTTCTTTTGCCATGATTTGGTTCGTATTATTAGGTTTCAGTTGAGATATAAGGCCCGCCTGTTTCTCCCCAACCCCATTTGGGCATTGGTTCTGCGTCACTCATTGGGTTTTCTGTCAATTGGGAATTGATAACTGCAATACGGGTTCCCCACTCTAAATAACCTACAAATGCAGAACGAAATTCAGGGTCACTTTTAAGTCCAACTTCGTCAGCAGTTTGCAATAATAAATGAACCCATCTTTGCCGTTTTTCTTCTGTTAACAATTTTCCAATGTGTTTACCAATCATTTTTGAATGGCTTCCATTGTCTTGTATTGTATACAATTTCTCTCCTCCAAAAACCTCGGCAACAAAGTGCGAAACATGCCGAATGTGTTCGGTGGACATATTTTTAAATACCTCGCCTAATAGATCGTCCTTTAAAACTTTGTCGTAGAATATCGTAAACAATTTTTCAAAGGTTTTTATATCGCCCGCCCATTCGTATAAAGTCGGTATATTTTTCATTTCCATTTTTATTATTAAAGTCTGTCCAAAGTTCTGACTAACTTTTTAGAGTCTTGCTGTTAATCGGGCTGTTACAAACCCAACGTCTTCAGGTTTGATGTCAAATTTAGCTATATTCCAATTAATATTTTGAACCAGCCTAAGTTCTCTTTTTTGGTCAAGGCGGGATCATCTGGAAACATTTTGATAAAACTGATATTATGCAAGTCTTTCAGCTATAAAAAGCGTTGTAAGTAATCATTCCGGTTTTTCAACAACTTGTAATCGTAATTAATCTTATGTGCAAGCCCTGCGGAGATGGCCCAACGCCCCCCGGCTTCCTTTGCTATATCATGCCTAGTGTATCTGCCCACGAACAATGGTGGCTATTATTGAAATAGCCGGATCGGTAATTGTATATTTTTTTACGATGTAGTCAAAAGTGCATTGATCTTTATAATGTGTAAACTCCACATCCGAAATATCAAATGGAATTTCATTTAATTTTTTTGCTCTATCAATAACTACCTTTAAGTTTAGAAATCACAATCATCATGTAATTTATGTCCAACAAAGATTCCCCAAATGAGGAGGTTCCGAAAAAAGAGTTGACCTACGTTGAAAAAGCATGGTATACAATAGCAATTTTTGCCTTTTTAGTTGTTGTTATATTAATAATTCGTGTGGCGTTTAATGTACTTCTGATGGCGCTGGCCGGGTCCCTGATAGCAGTCTATTTTCATGGCCTTGGTGATATTATAGAACGAAAAACAAAATTAGGCCGGCGCAGTAGCATGATTTTTTCTATTGTTGGATCTTTATTTATTTTAGGGGTATTGACATGGTTTATGGGTACAAAGATCCAGGATCAAATCACTGCTTTAAGCAATAGTTTGCCTCAAACAATTACTACAGCGAAAGAAAAGCTGCAGCAAACACCAGCCGGACAAAAAATACTCGAGTACCTTTCAGGTAACAACTCTGATAAATTATTTGCCACAGCACAACAGTTTTTTAGTACCAGCTTTGGCGTGTTGGGCGATCTATATATCATTTTATTTCTTGGAATTTTTTTTACTGCAAGTCCTGCCCTTTATAAAAACGGAATTTTAATGCTTATTCCATCAACAAATAAACCTTTAGCTAAAAATATATTAGATCGTAGCAGCCAAATCCTAAAGGGCTGGCTTAAGGGAACAATGATTTCGATGGTTTTAATAACGATCTTACTTCCCATTGCACTAAATATTATGCATATTCCAGTGGCATTGGTACTGGGGATAATAACAGGCATTCTTGTAATCGTTCCTAATTTTGGCTCCTTTGCTGCAATGATCCCCGGCGTTTTACTGGCCCTTACGATTAGCACCAGCGCTGCCATACAAGTGGCATTGATCTATATTGGTATTCAAACCCTGGTGAGTAATATCATAGCCCCATTGGTTCAAAAAAAAATGATGAGCCTGCCCCCTGCGTTAACTATCTTAGGTCAGTTAGTGATGGGAAGTGTAGCAGGTGTTATGGGTATAATCATGGCAGTGCCGGTACTGGCATTGGTAATGATACTGGTAGATGAACTGTATGTAAAAAAGATCAATTAATATCGAAGCGGAAAGATTAGCATCTCTGCGGGGCTTCAAAAACAGTAATAGACATGCTATAGAAATATCCCAATGAGGAACTATCCGGACAGGCACTGGGCATCGTTCACTGAGAATCCACGATAAAACGTACGAAAATTCGTACATTGATTGCAAGAGGTTTAAAAAACAGAAATACATTTTAGTCAATGAGGTGAGCTGGAAAATCCACGAGTATTGGCCCCTTCCGCCACGCTGATTTAAACTAAAAATGAATGGCGGATGGGGTTTAGCATTGCCGTTATTTCCAGTTTATCCCATTGCGGGCTATTCAAAAAAAATAAAAAAACTGGAATAATTAAAAGACGAAAGCATCATTGTGATCGCTAACGATCCTACCAATGAAGGGCGTTATTTATTATTGTTGCAAAAGAAGGGCCTTATAAAACTAAAAGATGTCGTAGATATTTTACCCACCATTACAGACATTGTAAGCATTACTAAAAAATTACAAATAGTCGAGCTGGAAGATGCGAATGTTACCATTGCAATCATTAACAGCAATTTTTCTGTACAAATAGGTTTAATAGTAAACCGAGATGGTATATTTGTTGAAGATAAAGATTCGCCTTATGTAAACCTAATCGTATCACGAGAGGGTAATAAAAATGCGGAAAAGGTTAAAAAATTTGTGCTGGCTTTTCAATCTCCTGAAGTGGCTAAAACTGTAGAATATGAATTTAAAGGAGGCGCAATAATGGATGGTATTTTAAATAAATAATACTGCACAATTAATTATTACTTATATTTTTCTCATGATTATAAAAAAATATTTTTCGGCCGAACCTCTTTGTAAAAAGCTTTTGCCATTTTTTCGTATATACTTTACTGTGATTATTTTCATTGGCTTTGCTTATACTATTTCTGCGCAAAAAATCACAAGCCATCGTGCCATTATCACCCATTTTTTTGAGCAGCAGGCGGGGGTGCATAATATATACCAGGCCCAGTTAAACAAGGATGGGACCTCCATTGTGTGGAATGCCGATGGAAAGGACGGCTCACAATCAATATACCGTGCAGCATTGTCAAATATAGATGCTGCGGTTCGCATCACTGCATCGACTGGTGGTAAAAAAGTAGACGAGGCTGATCCGCAATGGTCGCCCGATGGAAAAGAGATCGCATTTCTTTCTGAAGCCCAAGCAGAACACCAGTCGCAAATATTTGTTGCAAATGCGATCACAGGACTGCTTATTACCAAAAAACCGTCAACAAAATTCGATGGGTATGTATCGCACTTACAATGGTCGCCTGATGGAAAATATCTAAGTGTGCTGTATGTTGAAAAAGCAAGCCGTGAACCTTCGCCAATGGCAGCCAAAAATAAAGTAGTTGGTTTAATTGATTCACTTGCTAATAAAAATATACAACGTATTGCAATAGTAAACCGGCTTAGCGGCAAAACAGAACAAATAACACCTGCCGGGTTGTATATTTTTGAATACAGCTGGTCGCCAGACAGTAAAAATTTCGTATATACGGCGGCGTTACCACCCGGCGATGATAACTGGTATATTGCACAGCTATACCGGCAAAGTATTGCTGCAAAAGACACCATACTACTTTACCACCCTTTGAAGCAGATAGCATTACCCAGATGGTCGCCCGATGGAAAACACATTGCATTTATTGAAGGCCTCATGAGTGATCAGGGTGGTACAGGAGGCGATATATTTACTATTCTTTCCTCTGCCAATGCAAAGTCGCAGGACCTTACACCTGATCGTAGCTCTACGCCATCCTGGTTTACATGGCGCCCCAATGGCGATATTTTATTTACCGAATTTGTTGGTGGTTCCGTTGCTATCAATACACTACATGTTACCGATGGAAAAATAGTTCCCTTGTGGAAAGCAGCTGAATCCATTCATGCTGGTAATGAAGAAATGAGCCTGTCAATTGGTGGCAATACTACTGCTCCTGTATTTGCATTTATGCGCACCTCATGGAACATGCTGCCTGAAGTATGGGGTGGCAACCTGGACAAATTAAAAGAGCTTACAAAACTGAATGCCTCCAACAAACACCTCACGCCCGCTTCAATAAATGTAGAGTGGATAAACGAAGAACAACGGGTGCAGGGCTGGCTATTGTACCCGGAAAATTATGACACTTCAAAAAAATATCCTATGCTGGTAGCGGTACATGGTGGGCCTGCATGGATCACAACGCCTGCCTGGAGTGCACCCGATTTTAATACCACTGTATATACCAAATTAGGCTACTTCGTTTTTTTTCCCAACCCAAGAGGAAGTTACGGACAAGGTGAAAAATTCACTTTGGCCAACCGCCGCGACTGGGGCTTTGGTGATTTGCGGGATATTACCAGCGGTGTTGATGCCATTACAAAAAAATTTCCAGTAGACTCTGCCAGGGTTGGCATTCTCGGCTGGAGTTATGGAGGTTCAATGAGCATGTTTGCCATAACTCAAACCAATAAATTCAGGGCTGCTGTTGCCGGCGCGGGAGCAGGGGACTGGCTAAGTTACTACGGACAAAATTCTATTGATAAATGGATGTGGTCGTATTTCGGCGCCTCTCCTTATGATGACCCAGCTGCTTATGCAAAAGTTTCCGCTATGACGCATATCAAAAATGCAAAAACACCTACGCTCGTGCTTGTCGGCGAACTGGATGGTGAAGCCCCTTCCCCACAATCTTTACAGTTTTGGCATGCATTAAAAGAACTGCATGTTCCAACACAATTAATGATATACCCGGACGAGGGACATGGTTTTCATAAATTTGAAGATATGATCGATGTATCTGTAAGAACATTTGAATGGTTCAATAAATACATGGCACCTTAAGAAATTGTTTTATTATGAATCAAAATTTTGATGTTATCGTATTGGGGCTTGGAGCCAATGGCAGTTCCGCTATTTATCATCTTTCTAAAACAGGTGCAAGGGTTTGTTGCATCAATCAGTTTACGCCTCACATTCACATGGTTCTTCTCACGGGCAAAGTCGCATTATCCGCCAGGCTTATTATGAAAGCCCGTTTTATGTTCCGCTTTTAAAGGAAGCTTATACCATTTGGGATGAGGTTGAAAAAGTATCCGATAAAAAACTATTTTTAAAAACTGGAGGCCTTATGCTGTTCAAGTGTAAGATTAAGATTTTGGCAAAAGAGGCAATTCAATCCCGCCCTGTTGCAAGGCCTCGAATATTTCAATCATAGCACTGCTTCTCATGGTACCTGCTGTGGTAAGATCGTTCACCCAAAATATTATCCTTATCTCAATCGATTTTTCAGCAAAAGTCTGCACCATGATGACAGGCCCCGGAACGTGCAATATATTCTCGCTTTTATCAAGCGTTTCTTGTATTATTTCTTTTGCTTTTGAAATCTTGGCAAGATAGGATATGCCTATAATAAATTCCACCCGCTTGTTACGATTCTGCATTGTCCAGTTGATCAGGTTCTGTGATAACAGGTTGCCATTTGGTACAACGATGTTCGCTCCATCACCACTTCTTATGGTACTGCTGCGCACACCTATCTCTTTTACGGTGCCGGAGTTATCACCCACTTCTATCTGGTCACCCACTTTTATTGGCTGCTCAAAAGCAATGATGATGCCAGATACAAGGTTGTTCACAATGTTCTGCAAACCGAAGCCTATACCTACGCTTAGAGCGCCGATCATGATGGACAATCTATCTACCGGTATGCCTGAAGCGGCAACAGCAATCAGGAAACCAAGTGCCCAAATGCCGAGCCTTATTATCAGCAACAATGAGCCAAGCGAACTTCGCTTACCAGGTTTTTTAGCTGCATCGTGACCAAAGAAAAAATTTACAAACCTTGATATCACCGTGGATATCCAGATAATGAGGAAAAATATGGCGACACTTTCAAATGTAAAATTGACGCTGCCAATATTTCGTTGCCGGTAAAAAAAATCGGTCATGAAAGTTATAAATGAATCGTATAACGTCAGGTTTCTTATCAATGATACAACCCAAAGCACGACTGCCAAAATCCATAATACACGCTTGAAACGGTGCTGTAATTCTTTAAAGTTGATAAATTCAGAAAAGCGGCTATCACCGAAAGCTTCTGACTGCATATAGATAGCTTCCAGCACGATGGTGCAGAATATTTTTAATGAAATACCTAGCAGCAGGCATTGCATGGCACTTACTCCAAAAATTTTTGCAAGCGAACTCCTGCCAAATAAATTAAAGGCTATCGACAACACTACTTGCGCCAGCGTAAATATAAGTAGCGCCTTTGACGCTGGCGATTCCGGGATGCCTTTAAAATATGGACCCCTAATACTGATAAGCTTTGCACAGATAGCAGCCAATATAAGCCCTGCGAAAAAGACGCACCAACGCTCTCCAAAAGCTGGCTCTAGCAATATATCATCAACGGCGTAGTACACCCATAAAAGCGAGAGCAACGCACCATATAATTTAGATTGTTTACTAAGAAATGGCCCCAGTAAAAACCCAAGCGTAATCAAGCGCATTAGTTCCGTAGCATGGAGGTAGGACATAGTAGGGTTGGCAAAAACAAAAGGCGAATAAACAAACAGCCCAAACAAAGAAGCGATAAATATGCTGCGCCTTAAAAATATTACCTGATCCAGGATGCTTGCCGCGTTTTCTAACTTTTTAATCTTGCGCATATTGAGGATGTTCCAGGCAAGAGTAAAAACAAAAAACAATAAACAAAATGCTGCGGGACGGCCTTGTGCGCTTAGGTAAATGCCAATAATCGTGTATGATCTTTGCAGGCCTTCTATCATTACGGTGCCGAGCGTTTTATGATAATCTGTTGGGGAGGCTGCAAATAAATAAGCGTCTTCCTTGCGCCACATGGCCATTTTTAAAGTACTTGTCTCATAGGCAAGGTCACTCAAAATATCGTTGGCCTGTAACAATGCAATAGAAGTCCGGTTGCGCATCCAATTAACTTTTGTGAGTGCCCTTTGCTGTAGCGTGTCCAGTTCAAATACTTCGTCACGCACATCCTGCAGCTGAGATTCCAGCGTTGAATCGGGTAGCTGATAATCCAGTATCGGATCGTTAATAATAGCCTTTACATCTTTATTATTTTGTGTGAGCTGCTGGCTATAATTATTGAGGTTGGCCTGGTAACCGGTCAATTTTTTCGAGGTCTCTTTTAAAAGAATAACTACACTATTGAGCCCGCGTAGGTTCCAGGGCGTGTTTGTCATTGCTAACCATTCCCTTAATTTTTTGAGGGACACTTCGATATCCGGTAACTCCCTGGATACATGGTCCAGATTTATCTTTCTCCGTACGTAGGAAGTGTTGCGGTCTACAGTTAGTGTATAAGCATTCACCTTATTTATAAGATAGGGCATTAGAGTATCGTTCTTAATTTCCGCTACGGCAGAATCATGTTGCTGACGGGTAACTTTTTGATAGTAATGGGCAGCCTTTTGAGAAAAAGCAGCAGTTACGGAAAGCAAGAAAATGATCGCGGCAGAACTACGTAAAAAGCCTTTTTTAAATATGTTCATTTAAAGTTTAATTATTCGAAATTTGGGTTACTATTGCCTCTTGCGCCAACTCATAAGTCTTTTTACTTAATATATTTTTAAAGAGATTAGTGCCATAAATGACTTCTATACAAAAAAAATTGATGGAGCAAATAAGCTAAATGTTGCAAAGCTAACGTAAGGCTTTGGTTATATATGTAAATAGCTTGTAAATGCTGTGAAAAGAAATAAGAACAAAAGTTGTAATAAAGTGTTTTTTAAAAGGAATCCCGTTCGATGACAAGGTCTTTGAGCACTCCAAAAGCAAGATAAAAATACTATCTCCAATTTTCTGATAGAATATAAACTTTTTATATTTCCATAAGGCCCCTCACTCAAAAACTCATTCACAACATGATTATTGTTCGCCACAACCGGATATTTGTCCAGGTCCATTTATTGGAGAGATTTAATTACTTTTGCGAGGCTAAAAACCCCTTGTTTTTTTGTAATTACAAAAAAGGTGAACAAAAATTTCCTATTGTAGTAATAGATTGATTTTGATATAGATAAAAGCTATTGCTTCGTTTTGCCATCCTGACAAAGATTTTCATCAGAATTAAAAGCCCGTAAAATCCAATTTTTACGGGCTTTTGTTTTCCACGCCATTTTATTGCAAATAGTATCAATACCTGATCTAACAAAATGGCGACTTGCTCTGGATAAAATAGATTTTCATATAAAAGTTTTAACAATTTAAATAAAAAAACAATCTCTCAGGTTCATTAAGCATCAAAATTTATGGTAACTTACAGTATACCATAAACTTGCAACACATGAGCTGCTATATTAAAACCTCATTATGTTTTTTATTGCTTACTGCAACAATTCAATGCAGCGCCCAGAGTAGTGTTCAAAATATTGATACGCTGGCAGGCAGATTTATACAGGAGCTAAGGCTTAATACAAAAGAAAAAATACTTGTTCAAACCAATAAATGCTTTTATGTAGCGGGTGAAGAATTATGGCTGAAAGCCTATGTCATCAATGAGCTATCTCATAAATATTATTCTCAAAGTAAAACACTGTATGTGGATTTGGTAAACGACAAGGATACTGCTATCGCACAGTTACTGCTAAACATTCCTAAGCAACAAACCGAAGGCGTAATTCCATTATCCGCTGCTTTACCGGAAGGCAATTACTGGCTACGTGCTTATACTGCCAACATGCTTCAGCACGATACATCATCTATTCTTGTTTTACCGATTTATATCCTCAATAAAAATATTCATACTGAATTATCAGCCAAAGAAAATAATACAATGGCTACCTCAGCAAATGAGAAACCAGCACTCAGTTTTTTTCCAGAAGGCGGAGCAGTAATCGAAGACGCAAATGTGGTAATCGGTTTTAAGGCCACTGATAAAGAAGGCCACCCCATGCTGGTTTCAGGAACTGTAACCGATAGTTATGATAAAGAAGTTACTACTTTTAAGACTGACAGTAACGGATTGGGAAAATTCAATTATCATGTGTTTAAAAGCCGCAAATGTGTTGCTCATGTAAAGTGGAACAACCAGAATCTTAGCTGGCCATTACCGGCAGCCAACCAATTCGCCAGCCAAGTGTCTATAGTTGAAGAAGATGCCAACAATTTTAAAGCCGTTGTTTTAATGGGCGATTCAATATATAAAAAAGATAAGCCGACCTACTTGTTGGGTATTAGCCGCGACAGCCTTTGTTTTGCCAGTACTGGTGTAGGGCAGTATGAAGTATTTATTCCAAAAAAGAGTTTTCCGGCTGGGTTAGCAACGCTTTATCTTTTTAATGATCAGGACCAGGTGGTAGGGGAACGAGCTATTTATATCAATAGAGAAAAAGAAGATGTTGAAATAAAAACGGATAAGGATAATTACAAAGCCCGTGATAAAGTTACGCTTACTGTTACCACAGGAGACCCATTATCAGGCCCGCAAATTGCCGCCCTTTCAGTATCTGTAACTGACGATATTATTGCCGGAGAGCCCATGGGACAAGCTACCAATCCTTATAGCCAACTGGGGGTAGCGGGCAATTCTTCAGACAATTTTTTACTTACTCAGCCACAGTGGTATACCGGCAGAAGTTTTAATAAGAACATAGCTGAACTTGCCGCTAAAACAAATTTTGACAGCGACAGTACTATTACCGATATAAAAGGAAAAGTATTGAATAATAAAAATCAACCTGTGCCAAACAGAACTGTAACCTTGTATAATACCAAACAAATAAACCTGTTTACCAGTACTACTACCGATAGCAGCGGGCATTTTAAATTTCCATTGCTTTCTTATCCTGACAGTGTTGCATTTACAATACAGGTAAGCAACCAAAAAGGAATTAAACAGAATGAAAAAATCATTGTAGATGCTTTCCCTTTTCCAAAGTTTGCAACCCCGTTATCACTTAAAAAAAAATTATCGATGCAGCAAACACATCAGGTACAAAATTTTCGTGTAAAGTACCTGGATGATTATATTGTTGGCAACAGCAAAGAATGGATGAAGGGGGTAACGGTTAAAAGTAAATTAACGACCTACGATCAAAACAAACGCGTTAGTTCATTTTCAACCGTTTTAACTGGTGATGCAATACGAAAAACAAGTGCAACCAGCACTGGAGCTTCCTTACTTGGTGCACCCGGGGTTCACTTAAGGTCGGGGTATGTTATTGTAGGTGGAGGCCCTGTTGACTTTGGTTCTTCAAACAATGACGAACCTATATTGGTTATGGACGGAGTAATAGTAACTCAGGAGTCTGGTGGCGGGGGAAGCGATGTATCTACTGAATCAAGCCCACTGCTGCGTTATTTAACCAACATTCCGCCAGACGTGATTGATTTTATTGAAATTTTAAATGGTGCGCAGGCTGCAATTTATGGCGCCAGGGGCGGTAATGGCGCTATCGTAATAAATACAGCTAACAAAACAAATATTAGCAGTAGTAATGAAAGCGTGGGTAGTCTTGAATACAGGCCCAAATCATATCATCAGCCTGCCAAATTCAATATACCTGACTATGATAATAAAGCTATAAAAGAAGCAGACTTTACAGATACCAGGTATACCCTTTACTGGAACGGTCATGTGTATACCAATGATAAAGGAAAAGCTGTGGTATCATTTTTTACTGCCGATGCTTCCAGTACGTATACCATTACAGTATCTGGCATAACTGCAAGCGGGGATATTATTTATAAAAAAGCAACGTTCAGAAGAAAGTAAAACAGGTCGCTAATCAATATTTTTATAACCTATTGCTTTGTCTTGAAAAAATTCTGAAAAATTTTGTGACTGGTATCTATTTACGAAATGCTTTAGGGCCTGCTTACAAAATTTTAATTAACCTGGGGGATAACTTAACGCTTGCAATATGAATACTACAATTAAAACATTACTGTCTTTTTTATTAGTAGCTGCAAGTATTCAATGCAATGCCCAGGGCGACATTCAAAATGTAGATACGCTTGCCGGGAGTTTTATAAGAGAGCTCCGGCATGATGCAAAAGAAAAAATATTCGTTCAAACCAATAAATGGTTTTATACTGCATGAGAACAATTATGGCTGAAGGCATATATTATCAATTCGCTTTCTCATAAGTATTATTCAAAAAGTAAAACACTGTATGTAGATTTGGTAAATGATAAGGATACTGTGGTTGCACAACTACTGTTAAACATCCCCAGGCAACATACAGACGCAGCGATTCCACTATTAACTACTTTGCCCGAAGGGAATTACTGGCTTAGGGTATACACGGCCAATATGCTGCAGCATGACAGCTCCTCTATTTTTGTTTTACCAATTTATATTATTAACAAACGCTTCCCATCTTTATTAACAAACGAAGCCAATGATACTGTTAAAGTAGCCACAAATGAATCTCTACAACTCAATTTTTTTCCAGAAGGTGGTGCATTGATTGAAGCCAGCAATGCTGTTATTGGTTTTAAGGTAACCGATACAAAAGGTCGTCCAATGCAAGTTTCGGGTTATATAGCCGATAGCGGGTATAAAGAAGTCACTGTTTTCAAAAGTGACAGTAATGGGTTAGGCAGGTTTAATTACTTTGTTTTACAAAGCCGTAAAAGTATTGCTCATATAAATTGGAATAACCAGGATCTTGCCTGGCCATTGCCCAAGGCTACCCATTACGCCAGCGGGGTTTCTGTTATTGAGGAGGATGCCGTTAACATTAAAGTCCTTGTATCCTTAGATGATTCAGTGTTTAATAAAGACAGGCGAACTTACCTGCTGGGCATCAGCAGAGATAGTCTTTGTTTTGCCAGTGTTGGCAAAGGAATGTATGAAATAAATATTCCTAAAAAGAATTTTCCAAACGGAATTGCAACACTTTTTCTTTTTAATGATCAGCAGCAAGTGGTAAGCGAACGGACTGTGTATATCATTAAAGAAAAAGAAAATATCGTAATTAAAACCAATAAAGATAATTATAAAACCCGCGATAAGGTTACGTTAACGATTACTAACGGAGATGAAGTATTGCAGCCGGCAATGACAGCTTTATCGGTATCAGTTACTGACGATAACCTTGCTGAACAACCAATGGGATCAACTGCCAACCCTTTCGAACAACTAGGGGGAATTACCCAACCCTCAGATAATTTTTTATTGACACAACCACTGTTATATGCCGGCAAAAGTCTCAATAGCTCTTTTACAGTTGATGAAGTAAAAGAGTCTTATGATGAAGACAGTTCCATCACCGATATAAAAGGGAAAATTCTGAATAATAAGAATCAACCGTTGGCAAACAGAATTGTTACTTTGTACAGTACTCAAAAAATTAAATTGTTTACAAGCACTACCACAGATAGCAGCGGACATTTTACATTTCCAATGCTTTTCTATCCAGACAGTGTACAGTTTACGATACAGGTAACCGACAAAAAAGGTTTTAAAGAAAATGATCAAATTATTATGGACGATTTTCATTTTCCAACATTTACAACACCGGCATCACTCAAAAAAAAATTATCCCCTCAACAAACAAAGCAGGTAAAGAACTTTCGCGTAAAATACCTGGATGATTATGTTATTTTTACAGGTAAAGAATGGCTAAAGGGTGTTACTGTTATTGGCAAAATGAAAATAACAAGCTACGACGCAAACAAACGCTTCAGCATGTTTTCAAATATATTTACCGGTGACGAATTGCGAAAAATAACTAATAATGACATCCGTTTAGCATTACTAATGGTGCATGGAATTCACCTTTCACAAGGGGAAATTACCGTAGGGGTAGGTGGGCCATCTTCTATGGGGAGTGCTGGTGCTATTAATAGTAGTGCTCCAGCGGGTGTCCAACATGTTGCCGTTAGTTATACAGATGCCGGACCTTTATGGATTGTTGATGGCGCTTATGTTAGTGAGGAAGTGGTGATGAACATAACACCAGATATTGTTGATTTTATAGAAGTATTAAAAGGACCTGATGCTGCTTTTTTTGGAAGCCGTGGAGCTAACGGTGCTATTATTATAAATACCAAGTTCGATTTAAATATTAGTAGAGATTACCATAACGTGGGTATTCTTAGGTACACTCCTAAATCTTACCACCAGGTAGCGGAATTCAGCATGTCCGATTATGATGATAAGGGTATAAAAGAAGCAGACTTCAAAGATTCCAGGTCTACCCTTTACTGGAATGGTCATTTGTATACCAATGATAAGGGCAAAGCAGCGGTATCATTTTTTACTGCGGATGCAGCCAGCACATATACCATTACAGTATCAGGTATTACAGTTAACGGGGAAGTTATCTACAAGAAGTCTGCATTTAAAACTAAATAAAACGATAGTTCACTAGAAAGTTTAATACAGCTTCGCAATGAAAGAAACAACCCCTTTTCAAAGCTTTATTACCAGTTAAGTGCTGTACCCATTCTTACAAAAGCTTCTGCGGCCGGTACATTTATTTCAATACCCCTGAATATTTCCATCATGCCATGATTGCAATCTGAAGAAGCATAAATACCCGGAGGGTTTTGGCTGGTATGACAAAAAACTGCCTTCTTTTTTTGTTCTTTAGTAGCACTGATGTCAACATAATCAGTAGGTTTAAAACCCATTGTTTGAGACCCTGTGCATACTTCAAAAAAATACAGTTCAAATTTTTTACCCGTTCTTACCCAACTTTGTATGGTAAGCAGGCTGGCAGCCTGGTGGTCTTTGTGCGAATCCAATGGCCAGTGTGTAAAAACAATCTGGGGATTTTCAGTTGTAATAAGTGCCTGTATTTTTTTTACCCACTCATTGTTAACGGTACCTTCACTATCAACCTGCCCGGCAAATACAGGTTTTGCATTCAGTATTTTACAGGCCGCTATCGCTTCCTTAGTACGGATAGAAGCTGCTTCTGCAAATGATTTTCCAGCAATGCCGGCTTCGCCGCTGGTTAAATAAATAATGGTTATGTCATGCCCTGCTGCTGCAAGCAGCGCAAGTGTGCCTCCACAGCCACTTTCAGGATCATCCGGGTGACCACCTACACAAACTATTTTTAATTTCTTATCTTTTTTATGGGTACCTGCTTTTACAAAGGCAGGTAAACTAAAAGCTGCAGTTGCAGCTACAACATTTTTTGCAAAGTTTCTGCGTGTGGATGCCATCAGTTATATTATTTTAAAGTGAGTAGTATAGCTTATTTGGTAAATGTAGAGCAATTCAGTTTTTCTGCAACCTAATCAACATGGTATTTCACTACATTTGAAAAAAATAAGCTGTGGGCAGAATACTTATTATTGATGATGAAGAAAAACTAAGGATGCTGATGGCACGTATTATCGGTTTGGAAGGTTTTGAGGTAGTTGAGGCTGCCACCTGTAAGGCTGGTTTAAAAAAGCTGGAACAATTTTCCGTAGATGTAGTGCTTTGTGATGTAAAACTTCCCGATGGTAATGGTGTTGATTTGATTAAAGAAATAAAAAACCTATATCCGCAGGTTGAAATCATTTTACTGACTGCCTATGGTAATATTCCAGATGGAGTGCAGGCTATTAAAAATGGCGCTTTTGATTACCTCACCAAGGGCAACGACAATGATAAAATAATCCCCCTTATTAACCGGGCACTCGAAAAAATACAATTGCAAAAACGCATCGAAAAATTGGAACAGCAGGTAGGTAAAAAATATGGCTTTGAAAGCATTTTAGGTTCTTCCCCACTAATACAGGAAGCCATTGACTTTGCTAAAAAAGTAGCTCCCACAAATGCCAGTGTTTTATTGTTGGGAGAAACGGGTACAGGTAAGGAAGTATTTGCACAGGCCATTCATAACGGTAGCCAAAGAATGGGTAAACCCTTTATGGCACTCAATTGCAGCGCATTTGGCAAAGAGTTGCTGGAGAGTGAAATATTTGGGCATAAAGCGGGTGCTTTTACCGGTGCATTAAAAGATAAAAAAGGTTTGATTGAAGAAGCAAATACAGGCACTTTATTTTTGGACGAGATTGGCGAGATGCATATTGACCTGCAGTCGAAATTATTACGGGTGCTGGAAACCAATGAATTTATAAAAGTAGGAGATACAAAATCAACTAAAGTGGATGTGAGAATTATTGCAGCCACCAACCGCGACTTACAGGAGGAAGTAAAGACCGGCAGGTTTAGAGAGGATCTTTTTTACAGGATAAATGTTTTTACTATAATGCTTCCTGCATTGAGGGATAGAAAGAAAGACATCCCTGTTTTGGCAAATTATTTTTTACAGTTATTTGCACAAAAAACTAATAAGCGCATTGAAGGGATGAGTAAGGATTTTATTGCTCATTTACAAAACCATCAATGGAAAGGAAATATAAGGGAATTAAAAAATGTAATTGAAAGAGCCGTAATATTAGTGGAAGGGGCTCAATTGACAGCAGGCAGTTTACCGGTGGAATTACAAATTAATGATACGCGCCATCAAAGCGGTATGTCGGCTTTTGAATTATCAAGTGTTGAAAAATTACATATTCAGCGGGTTTTAAATCACACGAAGGGAAATAAAACAGAAGCTGCCCGCCTCCTAAATATTGGATTAACCACCTTGTATAGAAAAATTGAGGAGTATAAACTTTTTTAAACCATTTCAAAATGAAAATCACCCTCCCAAAATGGAGGGTTTTTAATTATTTTAATTGAATTGAATTAACCGATCCATTTAATTAAATAGTTTTGCGAAAGTTAATCGCAGCAACAAGTTTATTCACTTTATCCTGCTATAATAACAGTTAGATAAATGATTTCTGCACAAATTATAGAATTTACCATTATAAAAATTTGTTTTGTGCCTGCTTACTCTTAACCAAAACATAACTATGCATACTAACTTAAAGAAAGTTACCAGCGCCGGATTATTGATTACACTTGGAATTATTTTTGGTGATATCGGTACTTCTCCGCTCTATGTTTTTTCAGCAATAATTGGGAAAAGAGTTATTACAGATCAGTTGGTATATGGTGGCATATCTTGCGTGTTTTGGACATTGACCCTGCAGACTACTTTTAAATATATACTGCTTACGCTACAGGCAGATAATAAAGGGGAAGGTGGTATATTTTCTTTATATGCCATTGTGTGGAGGTACAGGCATTGGCTTTATTTTCCGGCTGCATTGGGCGCTGCCACTTTATTGGCAGATGGAATTATTACACCCCCCATCTCAGTATCTTCTGCCATAGAAGGCCTCAATGGTGTTCATGGATTGGAAAATATTATTGTACCCGGCAATGCACTTACCATTGGAATTATTATCGCAATCATTTCTTTATTATTTTTCTTTCAACAATTTGGTACTAAAATAATTGGTAGCTCCTTTGGGCCAATCATGTTTATGTGGTTTACAATGATCATGATTTTAGGTATTGTTCAGGTAACTTATTATCCTCATATATTATCAGCATTTAACCCATACTATGCATATGATTTGTTAAGCCACTACCCCAGGGGCTTTTGGTTATTAGGTTCTGTATTTTTATGTACTACTGGTGCAGAAGCATTGTACAGCGACCTTGGACATTGTGGAAGAAAAAATATTCAGGTAAGCTGGATATTTGTAAAAATTGCATTAGTAGCTAATTATTTTGGCCAGGCGGCATGGTTACTAAAAAGTGGCAAAACCACATTGGATGGTATCAACCCTTTCTATGCAATCATACCTCATTCATTTTTGTTACCTTCAATTATTGTAGCAACGCTGGCAACAATCATAGCAAGCCAGGCATTGATCAGCGGGTCGTTTACATTAATCAGTGAAGCAGTAAATATGAATTTCTGGCCCCGTATCACCATAAAATTTCCAACCAATGTAAGGGGGCAAATTTACATTCCAAGCATCAACTGGATTTTATGGATTGGTTGTGTAGTGATGATGCTTTATTTTAAAGAATCAAGCGCAATGGAGGCTGCATATGGCTTTTCCATTACTATTGCCATGTTAATGACAACTATGCTGATGTTCTATTACATGAAATTTATAAAAAAATGGTCAACTCCAGTTTTATTGTTGATACTTGCTATTTTCCTTTCAGTAGAACTTTCTTTTTTTATTGCCAATGTTGCCAAGATAAAGCAACGGTGGATGTTTTTGATATTCGAAATTATACTGGTGTTCATCATGTATATATGGTATAAGGCAAGAAAAATCACTAACCGTTTTTTGCACTTCGAACCTATCAGCCCTTTTGTACCTGCATTGCATAATTTGAGTGCTAATTTATCTGAACCAAAGTATGCTACTCACCTGGTTTATCTTACCAAAGCCAATAATCAAAAAAATGTTGAAAAAAGAATTTTAGAATCCATTTTTAGTAAACGGCCCAAACGTGCGGATGTCTACTGGTTTGTTCATATCGACAGAGCAGATGAGCCATACACTATGGAATATTCTGTTGAAGAAATTGAACATGATAAAATCATCAGGATAGAATTTCGTTTAGGCTTCCGCATTCAGCCAAGAATAAACCTTTTTCTAAAAAAAGTAATGGAAGAAATGGTTGAACACCATGATTTGGAAATTGGTACAAATGAGGCAGCTCCGTTGTTAAACAAACACAATATTTCCGCGGATGTGCGGTATGTGTTAATACAGAAATTTCTATCTATTGAAAATGAGTTTTCATTTAAAGACAGTTTCATCCTGAATTCCTATTTCGCTATATTAAATCTTGGGCAATCTGATAAAAAAGCATTCGGACTGGAAATGGGCGATACTGCTATAGAACGCATTCCGCTGGTTGTTTCACCGCTAATCAACATCCCGCTCAAGCGAATTGCGCACTTATAGTACTATACCATTCTGATAAAAAACCCTTCCATTTTGGAAGGGTTTTTTATTTTGGCAAAAAACATAGTTTCATAAATTTTTTTGCCGAAACCCTTTACTGCAATAGGTTACAACTTTACAACACCTGTTATTTCAACATGGGCATATCGTTTGGCATATCCTTTACAAACAAAAAATATGAAACATCATCTTCAACAGTTTAAAGAAAAAATAAAACCTTTTCATCTTTTTGTGACCTTTTATTTATTAATCATATTGGCGGGCCTTATCTATAAATCCATCAAACAATAAATTATGGTACTCACTATTATTTTAATTGTGGCAGGCATTGTAGCTTTTGCCCTTTTTTTTAAATCAATCGATTTTTTTGACAAGATTTGATCACCTCATCAGGCATAAATTTTTAACCATGTTATTACTTTTTATTTTATCCATCCTGGTTTTTTGCTACATCTGTTATGTATTGGTAAAACCAGAAAAATTTTAAAACAGTATTATCAATATTGATAATTCACAATTTACATTATTATGAATACAGAAATTTTTGGCGTATTCGCCATGTTTATCATTACCGTTTTACTCGCCATTCCATTGGGCAGGTATATCGGTAAAGTTTATAACGGGGACAAAACCTGGCTTGATCCCATTATCAATCCATTGGACAAATTCTTTTACAAAATCGGTGGTATCAAGCCAGAAAAAGAAATGACCTGGCAACAAAATTTAGTTGCATTGCTTATAATCAACTTAGTGTGGTTTCTATTTTCTATGCTGGTGATGATGAACATGAGCTGGCTACCACTAAATCCTGATGGTAATCCATCTATGACGGCCGACCTTGCCTTTAACACCACCATCAGTTTTGTATCCAACACCAACCTGCAGCACTATTCCGGCGAAAACGGCGTAAGTTACCTGGGACAATTATTATTAATGTTTTTTCAGTTTGTAAGTGCAGGTACAGGTATGGCTGCATGTGCAGTGGTTTTTAAAGCAATGAAGGAAAAAAATGCAGACAAGCTTGGCAACTTTTATAGCTACTTTGTAAAATCCTGCACCAGAATTTTATTGCCCTTATCAATTGTGATAGCCATTGTATTAATATTTAATGGCACCCCCATGAACTTCCAGGGTAAAGACCAGTTTATTTCGCTGCAGGGCGATACCGTAAATGTATCAAGAGGCCCTGCAGCAGCCATGGTTGCCATTAAACAGATCGGCACCAATGGTGGTGGATATTTTGGTGTAAACAGCGCACACCCATTTGAAAACCCCAATTACTTTACCAACATGGTAGAGAATGTCTGCATCATCCTTATACCCATTGCAATGATATTTGCATTGGGCTACATGCTAAAAAGAAAAAGATTTGCATGGATGGTTTTTGGGGTAATGACTATTGGTTTTTTACTCCTCGTAATACCATCAATCTACCAGGAAATGAAAGGCAGCAACGCCATCCACAAAATGGGGCTGTTGCAAAACCTGGGTAGCATGGAAGGGAAGGAAGTACGTTTTGGGCCAGCAGCATCTGCCTATTGGGGTATCACTACAACTGTTACCAGCAACGGTTCGGTAAATGCCATGCATGATAGTTTTACACCGCTAACAGGTATGTTTGCTATGCTGGGCATGATGATCAATTCTTTTTATGGAGGTGTTGGTGTAGGTTTTTTAAATTTCTACATCTTCATAATCATTGCAGTTTTTATCAGTGGGTTAATGGTAGGCCGTACACCCGAATTTCTCGGTAAAAAAATTGAGGCCAAGGAAATGAAAATAGCCGCCATTATTGCATTGCTGCATCCTTTCTTAATACTGGTAGGCACAGCTATTGCGTCGCACTTGTACGCCGGTAACCCAAAAGAATATGCTGATTGGTTAAATAACCCCGGCAACCACGGCTTTAGTGAAATGCTGTATGAATTTACTTCCTCCTCGGCCAATAACGGAAGCGGTTTTGAAGGCTTAGGATATGGCAATGGGTCATCAGTGGGCGATAACACCCCCTTTTGGAATATCGCCTGTGGCATTGTAATGATACTGGGAAGGTTTTTACCAATCATCGGTCCACTCGCCATTGCGGGTATTTTAGCAAAAAAGAAATACGTACCGGAAAGTGCAGGCACTTTAAAAACAGATACCTCCACTTTTGCCATAATGATTTTTGCTGTAATATTCATCATTGCAGCCCTGTCATTTTTCCCTGCATTGGCCCTCGGGCCAATAGCAGAATACTTTGGCATGCGGTAAAAAATAATTTCAAATTCGTGCCTTCAAAATTCGTGTAATCAGTGTTTAAAAAATTCGTGTAATAAAATAATAATACAATGTCAAAAAATAAATCTAACAAATTGTTTGAACCAGCGCTCATCAACACCGCATTTAAACAGTCATTCATAAAACTCAATCCCCGTATAATGTTCCGCAACCCGGTAATGTTTACGGTAGAAATATGCACTGCGGTAATGCTGGCAGTATGTATCTGGATAGCTACCGGGGAGAAAACACAGGGCAGCCTCGTGTACAATGTTATCGTGTTCATTGTGCTGTTGCTAACACTTTTGTTTGCTAATTTTGCAGAAGCTATTGCAGAAGCAAGAGGAAAAGCCCAGGCAGATTCACTTAGAAAAACTAGAGAAGAAACGCCTGCCAAATGGATACAGCCTGTAGGCGAAATGTATGTAAATGAAATGAAGGTCGTTCCATCTTCCCAGCTAAAAAAAGGCGATGTATTTCTTTGTGAAGCAGGCGATATGATACCGATGGATGGAGAAATTATCTGGGGTATTGCTACCATTGATGAAAGCGCTATCACCGGTGAAAGTGCCCCGGTGATAAGGGAAAGTGGGGGTGATAAAAGTTCAGTAACCGGTGGTACAAAAGTATTATCTGATAAAATAAAAGTACGGGTAACAACAGAGCCAGGTGAATCATTTTTAGATAAAATGATTGCGTTGGTAGAAGGGGCAAGTCGTCAAAAAACGCCCAACGAAATAGCACTCACAATTTTACTCGCAGGGTTCACATTGGTATTTATCATTGTATGCATCACCCTAAAACCATTTGGCGATTATGCCAATACACCCATCACCATTGCAGCATTCATTTCGTTATTTGTTTGCTTAATACCAACAACAATCGGTGGCTTGCTAAGTGCAATCGGTATTGCCGGTATGGACAGGGCATTACGTGCCAACGTAATTACCAAAAGCGGGAAGGCTGTAGAAACAGCCGGCGACCTTGATACCTTGTTACTGGATAAAACAGGTACCATCACTATCGGTAACAGAAAGGCCACTAATTTTTATCCTGCCAATGGAATTGATGCAACAGCTTTTACAGAAGCATGTGCCTTATCTTCTCTTGCAGATGAAACGCCTGAAGGAAAATCGATTATTGAACTGGCCAACATCAATGTAAATACCTTCAACACCAACGGTGCAAAATTTATAGAATTTACTGCTGAAACAAGAAGCAGTGGTATTGATTTACCAAGTGGATTAAAAATAAGAAAAGGTGCTTTTGATTCTATAAAAAATATGGTGATAAAAGCTGGGAATAGTTTTCCGGAAGAGACTGCTGAAAAAGTAATAGTAATTGCAAACAATGGCGGAACGCCACTGGTAGTAAGCGAAAACAATAAAGTATTAGGCGTTATAGAATTGCAGGATATTATTAAACCTGGCATACAGGAACGTTTTGAACGCCTCCGCAAAATGGGTGTAAAAACAGTGATGGTAACAGGCGATAATCCATTAACGGCAAAATTTATTGCAGAAAAAGCAGGTGTAGATGATTTTATTGCGGAAGCAAAACCGGAAGATAAGATGAACTACATAAAGCAGGAACAGCAGGGGGGTAAACTGGTAGCGATGATGGGTGATGGCACCAATGATGCACCTGCACTGGCACAGGCAGATGTAGGTGTTGCGATGAACAGTGGTACTGCTGCTGCCAAGGAAGCAGGTAACATGGTTGACCTTGACAATGACCCTACCAAGCTGATAGAAATTGTAGAGATTGGTAAACAATTATTAATGACAAGGGGTACATTGACCACTTTCTCTATTGCCAATGACGTGGCAAAATATTTCGCCATTGTACCGGCTTTATTTATCACATCCATACCGGCATTACAAGGCTTAAACATCATGCATTTGCACAGCCCGGAAAGTGCTATTTTATCTGCCGTAATATTTAATGCACTCATTATTCCAATGCTGATTCCGCTAGCTTTAAAAGGAGTTGCCTATAAACCAATTGGTGCAAGTGCATTGCTGCGGAGAAACTTATTGATTTATGGATTGGGCGGTGTGATTGTGCCTTTTATCGGCATTAAATTATTGGATTTATTGGTATCTATATGGTTTTAATAGTGTCCATAGCAGGAATGTATAATAATCAAATCATCAATAACTTTATAAATTAAACGATGTTCATCATTAATTCTTCTCGACCAAAATCTGGAATAATTTCCTTTCAAAGCTTCAGGTTTTCCAAGGCCAATAAAAGGAGTGGATTGAATATCAGTGAGAAGCTAGAAAACCTTGAAAGCCAGGTTTTGATTGCCGGATTTAAACAATTTCAAATCGTTAATTACATCAGGAGAAAACTGAATTTTTCGCATACTGCTGCCTATTTATTTATAAGTTCATTTAATTCTTCCATTGAGTATGTTACACCTTTTCCCTCTTCAATATCGGTAACGGATTTATTTAGGCGATTCCAATATTGTTCATTGCTTTCGTTTCTAAAACCAATTTCAGCTTTATCGTGTACAGCTATTGTAATGTCTGCATATCTACCCTTTAGCAATGCCGAAATCTTGTTAAAAAGGTCTTCATTAAATTCAGATGACGGGAATTTAAAAATAGCTTCCATAAAATAAATTTTATCAAATTTAAAATAATAAAATGAAACAACATATTCTTCCCGCTTTAAAACTCACCTTTGTATCCATTGTGGTATTTGTGGGTATTTACACCTTGCTTATATGGGGTATTGCACAGGCTGGCCCCAACAAGGGCCAGGGCGAAACTGTAAGCGTAAACAATAAAGTAGTAGGCTATAAACTAGTAGGCCAAAATTTTACTGCTGACAATTATTTTAACAGCCGTCCTTCTGCAGTTGGCTACAATGCCGCTGGTAGCGGTGGCAGCAACAAGGGTCCATCTAACCCCGATTATTTAAAACAGGTACAAGATAGGGTGGATAGTTTTTTTGTGCACAACCCGGGTATTAAAAAAGAAGACATTCCTGCTGAACTGGTAACTGCTTCGGGTAGTGGGTTAGACCCCGATCTTTCTGTAAAAGGAGCATTGGTACAAGTAGCAAGAATTGCAAAAGTCAGAAATATTCCGTTAGAAAAAATAAACAACCTGGTAGCACAGCAAACACAAAAACCTTTGATGGGTTTATTTGGTACAGAAAAAATAAATATTTTACAGTTAAACATTGAACTGGACAAGTTAAAATAACCATGGCCGAACAGGAAAAAAACGCCGAACATTTTTTAAACCTTATACGCAAAAGCAGGCGGGGTAAGTTTAAAATTTATGTTGGTATGAGCGCAGGTGTAGGTAAAACCTACCGGATGTTACAGGAGGCACAAACCCTGCTGCGCAATGGTGTGGATATTAAAATAGGTTATATTGAAACACATGGCCGTAAAGAAACGCATGAGCTTTTGGAAGGGCTGCCGGTAATACCAAGGCGTAAATTATTTTATAAGGGTAAAGAACTGGAAGAATTTGATGTACAGGCGGTAATTAACCTGCACCCCGAAGTAGTAATTGTAGATGAACTGGCGCATAGTAATATTGAAGGCAGCAAAAATGAAAAACGCTGGCAGGATGTAGTGGAAATTTTAGATGCCGGCATCAATGTAATCAGTGCTGTAAATATCCAGCACATAGAAAGCCTTCACGCAGATGTAAAAGAAATTACCGGCGTAGACGTTGCAGAAAGGATACCAGACAGCATTTTAAGGGAAGCAGATGAAGTGGTGAATATCGACCTTACTGCAGATGAACTTATTATAAGGTTAAAGGAAGGTAAAATTTATTCGGCTGACAAGATTGAAGTTTCTTTAAAAAACTTCTTTCAAAGCGAACGTATTTTGCAATTGAGGGAGCTGGCATTAAAAGAAGTAGCAAGCCAGGTAGAACGAAAAATTGAGAATGAATTACCCCGTAATTCGCATTTAAAAACTGAACGCTTCCTGGCATGTATCAGCAGCAATCATGAGATAGCCAAAAAAGTTATCCGTAAAACAGCACGGCTGGCAGCCTACTACAACAGTAAGTGGTTTGTATTGTATGTACAAACACCAAAAGAGGCCGGTGATAAGATAGGGCTTGCATCGCAAAGATATTTGATCAATAATTTTAAACTGGCCACAGAACTGGGAGCAGAGATCATCAAAATAAAAAGCAGCAATATTGCCAAAGGAATTTTAGAAGAAAGCGCCCGACAGAATATTACTACCATTTGCATTGGTAAGCCACACCTTACTTTATTTAATGTAATTGTCAGCACGCCGGTTTTTAACCAGCTATTAAATAAATTATCCGAATCAGATATCGACATTGTAATTTTATCCTGACATGAAACTAAAAACAAAATTATCTTTTGGGCTATCTTTTCTTTTTGCAGTGATAGTATCATTTGGTACCCTCAGCTTTTTTTATATCAACCGGCTTAGTAACGATGCTGAAAGAGTGTTAAAAAATAACCATGAATCATTGGTGTATGCCAACAATATGCTAAAGGCACTGGAAGAAATTCCAGCAAATAAAGATGCCTTCAGGATATTTGAGGATAATTTAAAAAAACAGGAAGCTAACATAACAGAGCCTGGCGAAAAAGAAAATACAGAAGAGTTAAGAAAAAATTTTACTGAGTTAACAATAAACCCTGCCGACTCTTCCAACTACACACAGTTGCGCCAGTCATTGCAAATAATAAACGATCTTAATGAAAATGCAATACTTAAAAAAAATGACATTGTACAAAAAACGGTAGAAGATGCCAGGTTTTGGCTCACACTTATTTTTACATTGCTGATAATAGTGAGTATAACATTTATCTATAATTTCCCGGCAATAATATCCAACCCTGTTACAAAGCTTTCAGAAGGTATCAGGCAAATTGCCAATAAAAATTATAATCAAAGAGTTTACCTGGAACAGAAAGATGAATTTGGCGACCTTGCCAATGCCTTTAACAGTATGGCTGAAAAACTGGATGAATATGAGCACAGTAACCTGGCAAAAATAAAGTTTGAAAAAAGCAGGATAGAAACCATTATCAACCAGATGAAAGATGGTATTATTGGCCTGGATGATAAAAAGAATATCTTATTTGTAAATGCTGTTTCTGAAAAAATCCTTGGACTGAAAGAAAGTGACATCATAGGTAAATATTCAGCGGATATAGCCCTGCGAAATGACCTGATGCGGACCTTGCTGCAGGTTGAAACAAAGAAAGAATTAAAGATATATGCAGATGAAAAGGAAAGCTTTTTTTCTACAGATATTATAAATGTACTGGCAAATAATGAAGTGATAGGGCAGGTGATTGTGCTGCGGAACATAACGCCCTATCATGAGCTAAATGAAGCTAAAACAAATTTTATAGCTACAGTTTCGCACGAATTAAAAACACCCATTGCCTCAATCATGCTGAGTTTACAGTTACTGGAAAATAAACAAACTGGCCCGGTAAACACCGAACAGCAATTACTAATCGGCAGCGTAAAGGATGACGCCAACAGGTTATTAAAAATAACCGGCGAATTGTTAAATATGACGCAGGTAGATAGTGGTAAAATACAATTAAGTATTATTAACAGTGATGCAAAGGAAATATTGTCTTATGCCATCAACGCCAATAAAAGCGCTGCTGAACAAAAAAATATACAACTAAATATTTCGGTTCCTGATCAGTTGACGGTAGTTTTGGCTGATAGTGAGAAAACGGCCTGGGTACTTACTAATTTATTATCCAACGCCATCCGTTATTCTTACGATAACTCCACAGTTGATTTAAGCATCAGTTCAGCCAATAAAAAAATTTATTTCACTGTAAAGGATACTGGGCAGGGAATTGAACCACAATACAAAGACAAAATATTTGACCGTTACTTTCGTATTCCAGGCACGCATAAAGAAGGCACTGGGCTTGGCCTTTCAATCTGTAAAGAATTTATAGAAGCCCAGGGAGGGCAAATAATTGTAGAAAGCGAGTATGGTACTGGCAGCACTTTTGTGGTTTTATTAAATGCAGCTGTATAGCTTAAGATTAAAGCAAAGCCTGTTTTATATTTTATGTTAAGCTAAATGATTTATAAAAATGCCCAGAAATTAACGGGGTATTTTAAGCAAAATTATAACTCGGCATTTACTGCACGATGCAGATCCTTGTATTTTTTTATAAGGTTATGTGCAATTTTTAAACTTGCCTGCTGATTGGCAATCAACTGTCGTACTTTTGCATTCATTTCTGTATCAGATACTAAAGCTTCTGTGTAGGCTTTCTGTGCAGCGTCTTCTCCATATTCGCAGGATTCTAAGACTGACTGGCGGTCATGACCTGTAAAGGTTGCTTTTATTGACATCCAGGTACGGTAAATTTTTCCACTGGTTGTAGTATCAGTTGAAAATTCACCGCCTAATATATTCACTTCCTGTATAAGTTCAGCAGCATATTTTCTACTGTCATTTGCCAGGCTTTGAAAAATTGCGTGCAGATCCATATCCAGGGTTCTTATTTCTTCAGTCGCTTTTTCATACCCTTTTACACGATCGTTGTTAATTTCTATGAGGTCATTTAAAACCGCTATTAATTTTTCATTTGTTTCCATAATAATTTATTTTAGGATTAATCGTAAAACCAAAATGATGCCATTGAAAATTTTAATGTAAATTCATTGCGTGGCTGTATTGTATGGTGATATGCATACACAACTGGGGAAAGAATTCTACTTTGGTTATTGGTTATTATGTTAAATGTTAGCTTAACTTACATGGGATGTATAAAGTCTTTGTCATATTAACCGCCATATTTTTAATTTCCTGTAACGGCACTAAAAATAAGAAGCCACATGTACTTATCAATACATTTTATGGCGATGTGGAAGTAGAATTATTTCCTGAAAAAGCACCAAAAACGGTAGCTGCTTTTTTATTGTATGTAGATTCTGGCTATTATAAAAACAGCTCTTTTTACAGGGTATTAAGCAATGAAAATTTACCACCAGATGCCAACGCTGGTTTAATACAGGGAGGTATTTATAAATCAAACCCCAATAAATTATCACAGGTTCCCGGCATTATCCACGAGTCAACTGGGCAAACAGGCTTATCGCATACAAGCGGCACTATTTCTTTGGCAAGAACAACACCTGGCACTGCAAGTACAGAGTTTTTTATTTGTGTGGGCGATCAAACACAATTTGACAGTAGTGCGTCTGCAGGTGGTGATAGGCTCGGCTTTGCAGCCTTTGGTAAAGTTGTTAGCGGAATGGATATAGTACGGAAAATACAAAATGAACCAAGCCACGGAGACAATTTTGATACGCCAATCAATATTGCAGGTATAGAAAGATTGTAAACAATATGATGCTCTTCAATTAAATGGCAGGCTATTTATAAGGCAGCAATATTTATAACCATTCACAAAAAGAGGGCAGTATAAAAATACCGCCCGTTAACGATTGCTTGCTATATGAAATCAGACGTCACGGATGGATTCGAACCATCGTAAAAAGTTTTGCAGACTTAAACCTAACCACTCGGCCACGTGACTATGTTGATGTATTGCACCTCCTCAATAAAATTTTTATTTTTAAATGCGGTATTTGTTTTATGAGGACAAAGATAAGCAGGCGATATTAGTCTACCAAATTAATAGACTAATATTTTAATGAAGAAAAATAAAAACGGTATCGTTTTACTCATTATCCGGTAGCTAATCCATTATAACAATATCATTGTGGGATGCCCCTATGGGGCAAAGATTTATTTAGGTTTTTAGGTTACAAAGCAGTTGCTCCTATGGAGCATATAAACTATAGTTTGTTGATAGATTTTTTCGTTTTATCACCAGGCATTTTTGGGATACTTGTTACGACTAAATATAAGTTTAAACCGGGCAAACATTTCTATAAAATAGGTACGATACAAATAGCCTGCTCAAAGTCCCTCTTGGGGGATTTAGTGGGCTTTATACAACCCCTGCCAGCTCAAGGCTGCGTTTACTTATTTTTTTGTAATCAATATTTTCAATCACTGCATCAGGACAAGCTATCAGTGATACGCCTTGTTGTTTCCACCAGCCGGTGGAAAATAGCTTTTCAGCATTTAATACGCCAATCAGCCAGCTGTATTTAAATTCGTTGTGCCATTCTTCAATCCATTCAAAATCATTTTTATCGATCTTGGCGATATCATCTACACTAACAAATACTTTTAAATAATAGTCGTTGCTTAATAACGTGTCCGTTTGATGAGCTATCTTTTTGTATTCGTATTTATAATCGTATCGTAATGCAGAAATATCACTCAAAACTGCTGAGGCAGTAGGAAAAGCTCCTGCACCCTTGCCTTTAAAAAAATGTTTATCTGCAAAACTGCTTTCTGTAGTAATGGCATTAAACTCGTTGTGAACATGATACAGGTCATCGGCTTCGGTTACAAATTGTGGCAATACAAAAGCTGCTAGTTTTCCATTGGCCAGTTTTTGGGCATTGGCCACTAATTTAATACTGTACTTTTTTTCTTTAGCTACAGTAGCATCCTGTAAAGAAATATTTTCTATTCCATTGAAGATAAATTTATCTGTAGTAGCAATAATACCAAAGGAATGCGCTAATAAAATACTGAGCTTATTTGCTGCATCAAAACCGCCAATATCAAGTAGCGGGTTACTTTCTGCAAAGCCCAGTTGTTTGGCCAGTAATAAGGCTTCGTTAAATTCCAGGTGCTCCTGGAATATTTTTGTAAGAATAAAGTTGGTAGAACCATTGATAATACCACGAAAAGATTGCAGCAGGTCGTTATCATAATATTCTTCCAGGTTGCGGATAATGGGCATGCTGGCACAGCAGGCGGCTTCATACAAAAAAGGTGTTTGATGTTTTTGCTGTAACGCATACAATTCTTCGAAGTGTTCAGCGATCATTTTTTTGTTGGCGCTTACAATTGCCTTACCATTCTGCAATGCTTTTTTCACAATTAAAAAAGCAGCATCAGCATCATCTATTAATTCAACAATTACATTAATGTTTTCATCATCCAGTAAAATATTGGCATCTGTGGTAAAATTTTCGTCGCCAATACTTCTTTTTTTAGAGGAATCTTTAATACATATTTTTTTAATAGAAGCCTGCAAGGTGGGTGTATTGTGCAACACATCGTATAAGCCTTTTCCTACAACACCAAAACCAAATAAGCCGATGCAGAGTTTGTTTGTTGACATTTTATAATTTTTTAATTATGCTAATTGAGAAATTTCTTTTGTTTGGTAGACTTTTTTTAAAATTGGAATTTTATTGAATGCCTGTGTAAGGTCAGCAATTAAATCATCAACTTCTTCCAACCCAACACTTAAACGGATAAGGCTGTCATTTACTCCATTGGCCCTGCGTATTTGCGCCGGAATACTTTTATGCGTCATGTTTGCAGGATGACTGATTAAGCTTTTAATGCCTCCCAAACTTTCTGCCAGTAAAAAATATTTGGTGCCAGTAACAAAAGCAATAGCAGCAGCATCGGTATCTTCTTTTAAAGTAAATGATACTATACCGCCAAAACCCTTCGCCTGTTTTTTTGCAATAGCATGATTGTGGTGGGTAGCTAGCCCCGGATAAAATATTTTATCTACAAGAGGCTGTGTACATAACCACTCTGCTACGGCTTGTGCATTAATGCAATGTTGTTTTACACGGAGGTGTAATGTTTCAATACCACGTATCAATAACCAACTGTCAAAAGGAGATAGAATAGCTCCACAGGCGTTTTGCAAAAATTTTATTTTAGCACCCAGGTCCGCATCTTTTGTTATAACGATACCTGCAATTAAATCACTATGACCACCCAGGTATTTGGTAGCAGAATGCACCACGATGTCGGCACCTAAAGTAATTGGCTGCTGTAAAGCAGGAGAAGCAAAAGTGCTGTCAACACAAAGCAGGCAATTACTTGCTTTTGCAATTTTGGCAATAGCCTCAATATCACTGATTTTTAAAGTTGGATTGGTTGGTGTTTCGAGCCATATCAATTTTGTATTGGCAGTAACAGCAGTAAAAACATTTTCAACATTTGTTGTATCTGTATATTTTACAGTGATGCCAAATTTTTCATATACCTGTGTAAACAACCGGAAGGCTCCACCATAAATATCATCTACTGCTATAATTTCGTCACCGGTTTTTAATAACTTAAGTACGGCGTCAATGGCTGCAAGCCCGCTGCTAAATGCTGATGCAGTGCTGCCTTTTTCTAATTGTGCAATAATGTTTTCCAGCGCTTCTCTTGTAGGATTATTGCTTCTTGCATAATCATAGCCCTTGTTTACGCCAGGAGCTTCCTGCACAAAAGTGCTGGTTTGATAAATGGGAACACTGATGGCGCCGGTTAAAGGATCAACCGGAATACTGTGTAATAATTGTGTTGCGTTGCTCATGATAAAAAATTTACCTCGGTATTTTTTTTGTACCAGGAAGTGAATAATAATTTTCTTTCATGCTTTGTCAAGAAAAAGAGAATTTTATCGGGTAAACTTTTTTATCTCCCTGCTTAAAGTATTAATCCTTAACATAGGGGCAACAAAAAAACTCATCCGATAAATCAGATGAGCTTTTAATATTTTTAAGAGATATTTTGAGCTGTGGATCTGACTTATCTTCCCGCTGTTTAAACATGCACTGCATGAAAAAACGGGATGGAATTGGCACCTTTTCCCTTTAGTTCAATGTGAACTATAAGGATAGGTTGTCAAGGCTTCATCGGGCCATTACCCTCTGCCTTTCTTGATAAGCTATAACTAAAGAACTGCCACAAAGGTATAATGAGAAGTTTTAAAATTCCAAATATTTTTTTAAAATGAAGAAACAATATTTCTGAAAGCACTGATGGCATTGGCTTATAACAGATTATATTTTTTATTGCCAGCCATCAAGCTTTTTTTTGTAAAAGAATACCAAAAAGATTTTTATCTTGTTGGCGGGGATAAAATGAACCGTAGCGATATGTATACTATTCAGCAAACTTTACAGCAATATTTTGGATATAATTCTTTCCGGCACAACCAGGAAGAAATTATAGATAATGTACTCGCAAAAAAAGACAGCGTTGTTTTAATGCCAACAGGCGGGGGTAAATCTTTGTGTTATCAAATACCTGCATTGGTGCTGGAGGGGGTTACCATTGTAGTATCGCCATTGATTGCATTAATGAAAGACCAGGTGGATGCATTAAAATTAAATGGTGTTGCAGCGGCCTTTTTAAACTCCTCACAATCCGGTGCAGAGCAATCGGCAATTATGGAGCAACTAAAAAACGGCCGGTTAAAATTATTATATGTTGCACCGGAACGTTTGCTGGGACAAAATAATTTACTAAATTATTTAAAAACCATCAACCTCTCTTTATTTGCCATTGATGAGGCACATTGTATCAGTCATTGGGGCCACGATTTCAGACCGGAGTATCTTGTGCTGGGTCAGTTAAAAAAACAATTTCCACAGGTACCCATTATTGCTTTAACTGCCACAGCCGATTCGCTTACAAAAAAAGATATCATTCAAAAACTGGAACTAACAGATTACACTGTATATGAGAATTCTTTTAACCGTCCAAACATTAGCTATTACGTAAAAGAAAAGCGAAATTATTTTAAACAGCTAATCAGTTTTCTGGAAGACCACAAAGAAGACAGCGGTATTATTTATTGCCTTAGCCGGAGCTCAACAGAAAAACTGGCAGAAGAATTAAGGGATGAAGGATATGCTGCAACAGCCTATCATGCAGGTTTAGATAAAGGTATAAGGGAAAAAAACCAGGACAGTTTTTTGAAAGATGAAATAAAAATTGTTGTGGCTACTATTGCTTTTGGTATGGGTATAAATAAAAGTAATGTACGGTTTGTAGTCCACGTTGATTTACCAAAAAATATAGAAGGTTATTACCAGGAAACGGGCAGGGCAGGCAGGGATGGATTACCCAGCGAAGCCATTTTATTTTACAGTGCTGCTGACGTATTTAAATTGAAAAATTTTGCAAGGGTAGAAGGCAACGAAGCACAAAGTAAAGTGATGCTAAAAAAGCTGGACCAGATGGCAGCATTTTGTGAAACAAGGCAATGCCGCCGAAAATATTTATTAAATTATTTCGATGAACCTGCAGCCAATTTTTGTGGCAGTTGCGATGTATGTTTAAGCCAGGAAGAAAAAGCTGATGCCACTATTGAAGCACAAGAATTATTAAGCGCCGTTACCCGTTTACAGGAAAGGTTTGGTATTAATTATGTGATTGATTTTTTGCGGGGAAGCAGTACGACCAAAGCAGAACATCAGTCCATAAAAACATTTGGTATTGGTAAAGATGTCAGTAAGGATCAATGGAAAATGTATGTAAAAGATATGTTGCAGTTGGGTTACCTGCAGCAAAGCGATACAGAATACCCGGTGCTGCAATTAAACGATACCAGCAGGCAAATATTAAAAGGTGAAATGAAAGTAATGCTGGTAAAATCTGTTTCGGTCAATAAAGAGCTGGCCAAAAAAAATACCGTTGCAGAAACGGTAAATGCCGGACTGTTTGCCAAATTAAAGGCCATCCGGTACGAACTGGCAAAAGAAGAAAACGTTGCAGCTTTTCAGGTTTTTAGTGATGCAACTTTGGTGGAGCTGGCTACTTACCTTCCTCTTACCAACTCATCGTTGGAAAAAATATCGGGGTTCGGTGCCATTAAACTGGAGCGCTATGGGCACTACTTTTTAGAGGCCATTATTGACTATTGCAGGGCAAATCAGTTGACAACAAAAATAGATTCAAAGCAACCCAAGCGGCAACGTAAAAGCCCTGCTGTTGAAAAGACGAATGATACCAAAAAGCAAAGCCTGCAATTGTTTCAGTTAGGCAGGTCAGTGAATGAAATTGCTGTTGAAAGAGGATTGTCTACAGGCACGGTTGAGGGCCACCTGGCACATTTTATTTTTTCAGGCGAATTGAAAATTAATGAAATGGTCAATGCAGAAAAGTTAAAAATAATTACCCACGCCATTGAAGAAAATAACAACAGCCTTGCCATTGCGCCCATTAAACAAAAATTGGGAGAAGGATATAGTTATGGAGAAATTACTGCCGTGATGAATTATATCAGGCGGATGACAGAGGCATAATTTACGCACTCATATTTTTTATCATCCACTCTGCCTGCGAAACTGCTGTTTGTTCAGCGGTTACTTTGTTGGCTATTTTATTCTGCCCCTTTACAATTGATTCTGTTACATAAGAATGTTCAATGGCTTCACTTTCCTTCATGCCAAATAATTTTATCAGTGGTATCATTTTATCGCTGCCAAAATGTTTAAACAATGGTTCGTCCATAGCACTGTAAACAGGGATGTTGGTAAGCTGCCAATTACTTACGAGTTCCAGTTCTTTTTCAGGCAAAGGGTAATGCTCAACAAACACTGGTTGAAAGTCTTTAACCAGGTTGTCTATTTCTTCTGTAAGTATTATCCTTGTTATATCAATGCCGTGCAGTGCAAAAAAAGTTTTATAAGTTTCTGCTGTTTCAGGGAACCATGCAATAAATATAACTGATGCATTTTCTTTTGCCAATTGGAGACAGGCGTTCATTTTACCGGTAGAATTGATATATACTTTGTCCTTGAAAACAGCCACTGTTTCTGTTCCTTCTTTTTTACCAAATAGGTTTGATAACATGGGTGGATGGTTGAGTGCGCAAATTAATAAAAACAAACAGGTAGTCAACAAAACCCTGCACTTTTTGTTTTGTATATTTGCAATACAGTAAAATAATAAATGGCTACAACAAAGAAATCTACTACAGGAGATATAATCAGCAAAGAATTTATTGAAGTGTTTGGGGCAAGGGAGCACAACCTTAAAGACATTGATATTAAAATACCCAAAAACCAATTGGTGGTGTTTACGGGGGTAAGTGGCAGCGGTAAATCATCGCTGGCATTTGATACTATCTATAATGAAGGCCAACGACGCTACATGGAAAGTTTTAGTGCCTATGCACGCCAGTTTGTTGGCGATATGGAACGCCCAGATGTGGATAAAATTACAGGCCTTTCGCCGGTGATTTCTATAGAACAAAAAACTACCAATAAAAATCCACGAAGCACAGTTGGTACCATTACGGAGATATACGATTTTTTACGGTTATTGTATGCAAGGGTAGGCGAGGCGTACAGCTACAACACCGGTAAAAAAATGGTAAAGTTTAGCGAAGAAGAAATTGTAACCAACATATTTGCAAAATTTAAAAATAAAAAAATAAGTCTGCTGGCACCATTGGTACGTGGGCGCAAAGGGCATTACAGGGAACTGTTTGAAGACATCCGCAAGAAAGGATATTTAAAAGTGCGTATTGATGGCGAAGTAAAAGACCTGGTACCAAAAATGCAAATAGACCGGTATAAGATACACGATATAGAAGTGGTAGTGGATAGATTGGCAGTTACAGATGATATGAAAGTAAGGTTAAGTCAGAGTGTGCAAAAGACTTTGCAAGTGGGTAAAGACCTTATGTTTGTGGCCCTCCTGCCCCCCGAAGGGAAAGCCCCCTCACCCTCCAAAGGGGGGATTTTGGAGGAGAATGCTGACTTTGGAATATCTCCGGATTTGAAGACATCGAAGAAAAATGTTGGAAAGAAATCAACGTCAGCAGCGGAAGAAACCGAATTGCCGGAGACTTCGGAAATCCCCCCTTTGGGGGGTGGGGGGGCGACGTACAGCAAACAATTAATGTGCGAAGAAACAGGTATCAGTTACGAAGAACCATCGCCCAATGCTTTTTCATTTAACAGCCCTTATGGTGCATGCCCTACCTGTAAAGGTCTGGGTACAGTGTATACTATTGATATGGAAGAAGTGCTTCCTGATAAAACGAAAAGCGTAAAGGAAGGTGCTATTATACCATTAGGTGAAGAACGGGATGCCAGTGTGTTTCAGCAAGTGATGGCGTTTGCAAGAAAATATAAAATCAATTTAGATAAACCGCTAAATGAACTTCCGCAGGAACAACTAGGTCTGTTATTGTATGGCGACCAGCATATCAATCCAGAACTGGAACTTGATATGAGCGATGAAACAATTCCGATGGAATATACAGGCAGTTACGAAGGTATTATTCCTATGCTGAAAAGATGGTTTGCTTCTCCGCAAAGCGGTGAGGCTTTAAGAGATTGGGTAGAGAAATTTATGCAACTTAAAACCTGTGGTACCTGTAATGGGAACCGGTTAAAAAAAGAAAGCCTTTGGTTTAAAGTAGATGAAAAGAATATTGCGGAACTAAGCGCACTAAATTTAAACAAATTAGCTGACTGGTTTGGCGGTATTGAAAAGCGGTTGAGCAATAAACAAAATGCCATTGCCAAAGACGTGTTGAAAGAAATAAGGGACAGGTTACAATTTTTATTAGATGTAGGGTTGACCTACCTGAGTTTAAACCGGCCTTCTAAAAGCCTTAGTGGTGGGGAGTCGCAGCGTATAAGGCTGGCTACACAAATCGGTTCCCAATTGCAGGGCATTACGTATATCCTGGATGAACCAAGTATTGGCTTGCATCAACGCGATAACCAGCGTTTGATTGGGGCCTTACAAAACTTAAGGGATATAGGCAATAGTATATTAGTAGTAGAGCACGATAAAGATATTATGCTGGCTTCAGATTATTTGGTGGATATTGGTCCTAAAGCAGGTAAGTATGGTGGCGAGATTGTGGCAATGGGTACACCAGCACAAGTGCTGGAAAGCAATAGCGATACAGCTCAATATCTAAGCCGCATAAAAAATATTGAAGTACCTAAAGAAAGACGAAAAGGCAATGGCAATTTTTTAGAATTAAAAGGTTCTAAAGGAAATAATTTAAAAAATGTCAGTGTAAAATTTCCTTTGGGTAAACTGATATTAATAACTGGTGTAAGCGGCAGCGGTAAATCAACATTAATTAATGAAACCCTGTACCCCTTGCTGAGTAAACATTGTTATCATTCAAAAGCCATGCCGCTTGAATATGCATCCATCAAAGGATTAGAGCATATTGATAAAGTAATTGAAATAGACCAGAGCCCAATCGGCCGGACACCAAGAAGCAATCCTGCAACCTATTGTGGATTTTTTACAGACATACGTACTTTGTTTGCAGCAGTACCCGAAGCTAAAATACGTGGCTATACAGCAGGTCGTTTTTCGTTTAATGTAAAAAGCGGCCGTTGTGAAATTTGTGAAGGTGGAGGTATGCGTGTAATAGAAATGAATTTTTTACCCGATGTATACGTGCATTGCGAAAAGTGCAATGGTAAACGCTATAACAGGGAAACATTAGAGATACGCTATAAAGGAAAATCCATTAGTGACGTACTGGATATGACGGTGGATGAAGCGGTAGAATTTTTTCATGCGGTACCATTTATTTATCGTAAAATAAAAGTACTACGTGAAGTAGGGTTGGGATATATTACCCTTGGCCAAAGTGCTGTAACGCTTAGTGGCGGTGAGGCGCAGCGTGTAAAGCTTTCAACCGAACTGGGTAAAAAAGATACCGGCAAAACTTTTTATATACTGGATGAGCCTACAACAGGTCTTCATTTTCAGGACATACAACATTTACTGGAAGTGATTAACAAACTGGTAGACAGAGGCAATAGTGTTTTGGTAATTGAGCACAATATGGATGTAATAAAAGTGGCTGATCATATCATTGATATTGGACCCGAAGGCGGCGATGGCGGCGGATTGGTTTTATTTGAAGGAGTACCTGAAGGACTGATAAAAGTAAAAGAAAGTTTTACAGGAAAATATTTAAAGGCAGAATTAAAATAATGGACAAAGGATAGTAACGAAATTTAAAATTGTGGTTTCAGGGGTGAACACGTGTATAGGAATATACACAGTCTTCCGGGGGTCAATTTCAGTTGTATCGCTTTGCCATTATTTAATTGATCAGTAGAGGGGTTAAAATATATCTGTTAATTACAATAGCTTTTGCCAGCGGCTTATTTACTTTACTTAATTAAAAAAAGAAGTACGTAAATAATTAACCGCCTTTTGATTTGTTATACAACATCACCAACATAAAACATGTTACCAACACAATCATCTTAAAAAGTAAAGGATTAGTTTGTAAATTGTTTTTCATAATTATTGCATTTTGTTATTTAAATTTAGAATCTATGAGGACAACTTCTTTGTTGAGCTGTTCTGTCATTACCATTGCCGCCTAACCTTATACCAATTTTAAATAAAAATGAAAAATAGGCGTCAAAATTTTTGGGGTTACCGCGTTGAAAACCTGGATCAGTCCTTGTATACACACCAATTGATTTATCATATATTTGAATGGCAATATTTGCATCATGCGGACTTAAATATTTGTTGAATAAATTAGGATCTATATAAGTAGTGCTTACATCATCCATATAATCTGTAAATGTTTTTCTGTACAGCAATTCAAGCCCCAGGTTCATATTGTTATATAGGAAATATTTTATACCGGCACCAAATGGTATATTTAACTGTGTAAGTTTGTAAGGTTTTCTGTCTGGGTATTCAGCAAATCCCTGCCCTTCTGTATGCAATGGTTGTAAATCATACCATGTTTTATCACCATTGGCGTCCGTAAGAGAGCCTTGCGGATTAAAATGAAAAACACCTACACCACTAAATACATAGGGGCGAACCTTTGGCCAATACTCTTCTTCATCTCTGTGCATATACATTAACGGAAAAAATTCTACAGCAGTGTATGCCTCCCAAACATCGCTTCTTACATCAAGATTTCTAAACTTTCTGTATGATTCATTTGGTCCATTTGTACTAATAATTACATCTTGTCCTTCAATATAAGTATACTGTGCAGCAAGCCTGAAACCCAGCCATTCATTTGGATAAACACTTACAAATGCTCCTTTCATAAACTTTGTTAATGGCACATTAAGGTCTTTTATAAATGTAGTTCCATAACCAGCATGACCGCCAAGATCTCCTAAAAAAAATGTAGGGCCAAAATTTACCCCAATTTCAATTTTCAATTTGTTGTCATTGCCAAACATCAGGTGTTGTGCGTAGGATGAACTGCTGAGAACTATGCAAAGTGAAAGGGAAAGAACTCCCCGGCAAATAAAATAGTGTAAGCGGTTTTTCATACGTGTTCTGGATTTGGACTACTGGATTTGATACAAAATTTACATAGCGTATACTTGATAGCTATACAAAAACGTACCTGTTCAATAAAACGAAACGACTTGTTAAATATTGTTTGAGAAGGAAAATTATGCAGTATAACGCATTTCAATATGAGGGATCCCATCTTCTAGAAAAGTATCACTTACCTGGTTAAAACCCAGCGAGTTGTAAAATTTTTTAAGATAAAGCTGGGCACCAATAGTTATCTGGCTGCAATTAAATTGTTGAAGTGTAAGCGCTATTGCTTTTTGCATCAGCAACCTGCCGGTTCCATTTTTTCTATAGTTTTCAGCAGTTATTACCCTGCCAATGCTGGCTTCGTTAAATGAAAGTTCTGGTGGAAGAATACGGCAATAGGCAACCAATACATTATTATCCCAAGCCGCTAAATGAAATGATTGAAAATCTTTATTGTCAGCATCCTGGTAAGTGCAGTTTTGTTCTACAGAAAAAATTGCTATACGTAATTGAAGTATGGCATATAACTCAGTGTTGGTTAATTCGTCAAACGATTTGTATGTCCATTGAAGTGTCTGCATTATATTATTTATTACACGAATTTTGAAACACGAATTTGAAATTATTTTACTTTGGTTTAGTGCCTTTTTAATATCCATATTTTGCTTTCCATCTTTCTTTTAACAATTTTCTTATTTCTTCTTCACGGGCATTTTTTTGAGGAATATAAAAAGCAGTTCCCTTTAACTGGTCAGGTAGATATTCCTGCAATATAAAATTGTCATCAAACTGATGGGCATATTTATAATCTTTGCCATAATTCATTTCTTTCATCAGCCTTGTAGGAGCATTGCGTAAATGTAATGGTACAGGCAGGTCGCCGGTATTTTTAACAGCATCAGATGCTGCGCCAATGGCAGCAACAGCGGCATTGCTTTTTACCGAACTTGCCAGGTAAGTAGCACATTGCGAAAGAATGATACTACTTTCAGGATAGCCAATCATACTAACTGCATGGAAGGTGCTGGTGGCTAATAATAAGGCATTGGGGTTAGCATTACCAATATCTTCACTGGCAAAAATCAGCATCCGCCTTGCAATAAATTTTACATCCTCACCACCTTCAATCATTCTTGCCAGCCAGTACACGGCACCGTTAGGGTCGGTGCCACGCATACTTTTAATAAATGCAGAAATAATATCGTAATGCTGCTCTCCTTTTTTATCATATAAAGCAATGCGCTGCTGGGCAATTTCCATTACCTTATCATCTGTTATTACAGCGTTATTATCCAGCACATCAGTTACCAATTCAAAAAGATTTAATAACTTCCTGGCATCGCCGCCTGAGATTGTTAGTAATGCGTCTGTTTCTTTTAAATCAATATTTTTTTGTTGCAGGATTATATCTTTTTTTATCACTTCGTTTAAAAGCTGTACCAGTTCTTTTTTATCAAGTGCTTTTAATACATATACCTGGCAACGGCTCAGCAAAGCGCTATTTACTTCAAACGAAGGGTTCTCTGTAGTGGCTCCAATCAGCCGGATGATACCTTTTTCAACTGCACCCAATAACGCATCCTGCTGCCCTTTATTAAAGCGGTGAATTTCATCAATAAAAAGAATGGTGCCTGGTTTTGTTTTGGCATTTTCAATTACTTCACGCACTTCCTTTACTCCCGCTGAAATGGCGCTTAATGTATAAAAGGGAACCTGAAGCGTATTTGCTATTATGTTTGCAATAGTGGTTTTACCAACACCGGGCGGCCCCCACAATATTATAGAAGGAAGTTTACCATGTTCAATAGCAGAGCGTAAAATACTGCCTTTGCCAGTCAGGTGTTCCTGACCAACCAATTCATCCAATTTATTTGGCCGCATTCTTTCGGCCAGGGGGATTACGCTCATACTATAAAGATAGTATGGTTAAATTATTTACTCTCTATTGCTGTTATATTTTATTTGGTTTGAATAATTGGCTATTCACTATCTATGGCAGGTAGGGTAAAATTTCTTCAGGAGCTACATTTTTTTTTGCATCATCCAATTCCAGTACAATTAAATAACCATTTGCACCACCTGCCTTTTTTATTGCATCAGCTAATTTTTGCTGGTCGCTGAAAATACATTTTCCGTTGGCATCCCAAATTTCCTTTGTGCTTAAACAACCAGCTGTGGGGGTAAATGGGTAATATAATTGCTCTTTATAAAATGATGGATCTACGGCAGTACCATGGGCAATTATTTCTGTACGGCCGGCTTCACCAGCATACAATGTTTCGTAAAAAGGTGCATAATTTTTTAAAGCCGTCGGCACTAGCCTGCCATACCATCCTTTACTCCATAGGGTATCTGTAATGCTGCTGTCTTTAAAAAAATACGCCAGCGATTTTTCGTAAGGCATGGTTAATTGAATATTTTCTGTAGGACCAATAAAGGCACTTCGGCTGCGCCCAAATCCATACATCCTGTAAATACCCTGCGGGGTGTTTCCGTTACTGATATAAGCCGGAAAATTACTAAGGCTTCTTGCCAGCTGTGGTAGTGAAAATAATTTACCCTCATTATTTTGTATAAAATTTCCTGCTGTATCCTTTATTATAACAATACCTGTATAATTGCGCTTCTTTCTCTGAATGCTGTATACAACAACATTGCCACGTAAATAATTTTTATTAAAAAGGGTCTTTAGTTGTGATGCAGCAAGAAAGCCAGGTTTTTTAGAAAGGTTGTCGAGATGGCGAAAGAGTTCGAGTATAATAGCCTTGTCTTTATTGTCAGTAAATAAGTATGATTTTTTTATACCGGTATTCTTTATGTCAGCGATGATTTTTTTTGATGTATCAGCCAGTAATAAGTATTCAGCACAAATAGCAAATATTTTTGCATTTTGTGTATTGGCCAATAAACGTGCTACTGGTTTTAAATATTGCAGTTGTTGATTGGCATATAACATTTCCAGTAATTCCTGTTGAAAATACGGGCTTCTTTTTTCCATACTATCCACCGCCTTTTTTATGGCGGGCTTCGTCCATGCCTGCTGATAATTTATCAGCTCCATGGCATTGAAGGCATCTTGCCAGTTTTCTTCCGTTTCTTCATTTAAGGGCAAAAACAAATTTTTAGTGATGGAATGGTTAACCATATCATTGTAAAACTTTGATCTATTTTGTGCAGTAGTAAATCTTGAATAGGTAAATGGGTCTGTTTGTGCAATAAGATTATTACACAAACAAATTATAAATAAGAGAAAAATCGTTCTTTTCATTGATACAAAGTAAAATAAGAAAACAAAGATGTATTATTTATAGTTTAGTTGCATGCAGGTATAAATTTGGTAAAAAATGAAGTCATTATAAATGCTCCTTTCTTAGCTCTTTCACCAACGAGTTTTAGCAGGGGTAGCATTAATGTTTGGTAATCCGGTATCATATTTACACTTCAATTAAAAATAAAGACAATTCTTGTATCCTCTTAAAACCTTTATCTGCTGTAACTAACGTAAACCCTTCTTCGATAGCTGTTGCTGCAATAATTGCATCGGGTATCGGTATTTTCGTTCTTCTTTTTATCTCTATTACCTTTCTTTTTATTTTATTTGTCAAAGGCATTATGGTACAAAATTCTATTGCGGTTTCCCTTATCAATATTTCTCCCTTAGTAATATCTTTAACTCCTAATATTTCAATTTCTGTAACTTTAGATATATAAGGTTTTGAATCAAAATAAGGCCTGACATCTGTCAAGCCTTTCAATGCATAAATTATAATATTGGGATCTAATAAAAGATTATTTCCATTCACTGCGTACTTTTTTTTGAAAGGTTAAGCCATCTTCAATTGCAGGTAATTTACCAAAAAATGTATAAATGGATTTACCAGGGGATTTTCTACCAAGCCTCTTTTTTAGGATGATTTTGATTTCCTTTTCAGGAGTGCCTTTTGAAATTTCAGTGACCATATCTTTCTTTTGAATTATAAAGCTAAAGAAAATATACTATTTTATCCGAACTTCTGGGCTCAACAAGCTAACCCTGCCTGTCTATCCCTTTAAATCAAGTTTTATTTGTAATTCTTCAAACTGTTTGGCATCAATAGTACTTGGTGCATCCAGCATTACATCACGGCCGCTGTTATTTTTTGGAAAAGCAATAAAATCACGGATGCTTTCGCTGCCACCCAAAATAGCACATAAACGGTCGAACCCAAAAGCAAGGCCACCATGTGGCGGAGCGCCATATTCAAATGCTCCTAATAAAAACCCAAATTTATGTTGCTGCTCTTCTGCATCCATGCCTAAAGCGGCAAACATTTTTTCCTGCAATGCCCTTTGAAAAATACGGATACTGCCACCACCAATTTCATTGCCATTTAATACCATATCGTATGCATTGGCTTTAATACCTGCATAAGGATGCTCCAAATATTTTGCAGCATTTTCAATTGCCGGATTATTATTTATCATGATATTAATATGATCCGGCTTGGGAGAAGTAAAGGGATGGTGCCTTGCTACCCACCTGTTGTCATCTTCAGCATATTCAAACAAAGGAAAATCCAATACCCACAATAATTTAAATTCATCTGTTTTGCGCATGCTTAATTTATCGGCCATATACATACGTAAATCGCTGGTAGCTTTCCTGGTGCGTTCTTCTCCCCCTGCCAATATTAATATAAGGTCTCCTGCTTTGGCATTGGTTGCTGCGGCAATAGCCTTTAATTTTTCTGCATCATAAAATTTATCTAAACTGCTTTTAAAACTTCCATCAGCATTGCATTTAATAAATACCAAACCCTTCATGCCAATCTGGGGCCGCTTAACCCATTCCGTGAGTTCATCTGTTTGTTTACGGGTATATTCGCTGCAGCCTGGTATTGCAATCGCAAGGACTGTTTCGGCCCCCCCACCCCCCAAAGGGGGGATATTGAAGAACTCACTATCAAATAATGGTTCTTTATTTTGAAAAG
Organism: Ferruginibacter sp.; assembly: GCA_025362235.1. Taxonomy (GTDB): domain Bacteria; phylum Bacteroidota; class Bacteroidia; order Chitinophagales; family Chitinophagaceae; genus Ferruginibacter. The sequence continues at coordinate 95,217 of JANYGZ010000014.1, forward strand.
CGTGTTGAGGAAATTTAAGATTTGCAATTTTTATTTCAAACCTGATATCTGGTTTGTCATTACCGTACTGCCACATAGCATCCTCCCATGTCATACGCTCTACTACTTCAGTGTAATTGATATTTTTTACATCTTTAAAAATTCTTTTTACCAAACCCTCAAACATGTTAAGGATATCTTCCTGTTCAACGAAACTCATTTCACAGTCAATCTGTGTAAATTCCGGCTGACGGTCTGCACGCAGGTCTTCATCACGAAAACATTTTACAATCTGGTAATAACGGTCGTACCCGCTTACCATCAGTAATTGTTTAAAAGTTTGCGGGCTTTGTGGCAATGCATAAAACTGCCCGGGGTTCATCCTGCTGGGTACAACAAAATCCCTTGCACCTTCAGGGGTAGATTTAATTAAAAAAGGGGTTTCAATATCCATGAAATCATTTTCATGCAAATAATTCCTGGTGCTTCTGCCAACGGCATATCGTAATTCTAAATTTTTCTTTACTATGTTTCTGCGAAGGTCTAAAAAGCGGTATTTCATCCTTAGCTCATCACCACCGTCTGTATCATCCTGTATAGAAAAAGGAGGTACAGCCGATTTATTGAGAATGGTAAATTCTGCTACTGCAATTTCAATTTCACCTGTAGGGATATGCGCATTTTTATTGCTTCTTTCCTGTACTATTCCTTTTACCTGTAATACAAATTCCCTGCCCAGCGGATTGGCATCTAATTGTGTATTCAGGCTTTCAGAAAATAATAACTGGGTAATTCCATAGCGGTCACGGATATCTACAAACGTAATACTGCCAAATTTACGGATGGTTTGCACCCAGCCGCTAAGCGTAATTTCTTTTTTACTATTGGCCATCCTTAATTCGCCGCAGGTATGAGAACGATACATAGAAATGTTTTTATTATTTTACGTTTTATAAAAGTTTTGTTTTGATGAAGTCCCTTCAGAGAAGGTCCTTGTACATTAGAGTTCATTTAAATTACCCGGCTTTATAGCTTTATTAAAGCGGCTGCAAATATACAGATAGAAAATTTAGGGAAAACAATCCTGTCCTATAAAGTAAGCTGTCACGGTATCTTACATAGTTTCCACCAAACCATTATGTTTTGGTTTCCACCACAGGTAGTAATAAGCAAGTATAAGTATACCAATTATAAAAGGAATGATGGCTAAATGTTTATATGTGTATTGGCCAAATAGTATATTGGTATCAAAATGCATAAACTCGCTGATCATCCAGTAGGAGTTGGCGGCTATCCATACAACAATGGCTACATTATGGCAAACCTCACTCATAAATTGCCTGGTACGAAAAGCAATAACAATAGCAATAATCAGGGTAGGAAATATCATGGCAATACCAAATGGCCGCCATATCATACACCAGCTGATATCTTTCAGCAACCAGAAAACTATGTGCAGGTTTTCCATTTTACGGTACCGTACCGGTATTGAATAGACTTCGTTACTCATGCAGTATTTTTTGTACTGCGAATATAAATTATTGCACCAAACGAAATACAGGGTACCTTAAATGAGCAGGTTCGTAGTAGGGAGAATTTTTATAAATAAAATCCAGTTGTGCCGATGAGCTGTTGGCGAACATACTGTCGGCTAATTTTTTCTCATTCAGTTTTTGCTGTAACCCTGGCTTAGTTTTTAAAACCTGTGCAGCAATATCTTCCCAACGGTAATCGCTGTAGCCTTCTTTTTGCTGCAATACGGCATCAAAAAAATTCCACGAAAAAAAGCTATCATCGCCGGTAGGCTCTAATGTTTCCACCAGGTAACGGTTGGCTGTTTGATTGAGTAAAATAAAATAATCACCTTTTAAAAACTTTACTTTTTCATTTCTTGCCGAAAGATTTACGGAGAAATTTTTATGGTGTTTTTCATAAGGTTTCGGGTAACTTTTAAAATCGCTTATATGATAGGCTTCTACTTCAAAACAGGTATCTGCAGTAAACCTGCGCATTTCTACCTTATTTAATTTTAATAAATCAATTACACTATACCAACCCTGAGGAATAATATAGGCAACAGGTTTACTGATGGTATTGCCAGGTTTAAAAACATTATAATATTTTACACTTTTTGTAAAAGGCTTATTACGGTCGTAATACATTTTTTGCAAGCCTGTGGCTTCACTGGTTGTGTAGGCCTGTTCGTATCCTTTAAATGTTGTGTAGCCAAATTTACTTGAGTCTACACTGAAACTGATGGGAAATGTTTGCTTGGAAATGATTTCTTTTTTTAATTGATTGCGAAGTGTAACCAGGCTGTCTGCATTTGTAGAAGCTGTTGTTATCATTGCCTGCATCAGTGCATAAGTAGATTTAACCCTGTCTGCATAAGGTTTAAGCATATGTGTTTCGGGAATAAAACTAATGGTTCCAAACAATGCAGCGTAGCCGGAAGAGTAACGTGGCGAATCGTAAAACATTTCCATTCCATTATCAACACTGGCAGTTTCAAAATTTACATAAGGTATCATACCCCATCCCTTTTCACTCATGTTTTTGTATACCTGCGGTTCAAAACTTTGCTGTAACCATTTGCCCAGTTGGCCGCCCAGTTTATCATATTGTGTAGTTATCAACGTCATGGTATGCTGATAATCGGCACCATCGCTTACATGGTTGTCTATTAAAATATCAGGATCCAATAAATGAAAAATTTCTGTAAAAGATTTAGCCTCTTTGCTGTCGCATTTGGTAAAATCGCGGTTTAGGTCAAGGTTTTCTGAGTTACCTCTAAACCCATATTCAAGTGGCCCATTTTGGTTTACCCGGGAAAAAGGCCCACGGTTTAAACTGCCGCCAATATTGTATACCGGAATAAAAGCAAGCGCCACATTATTGGGTATAGTAATTTTTTTGTTTACAATATCCCTTACCAATAACATGCTGGCATCAATACCATCAGGCTCACCGGGGTGAATACCATTATTGATCAAAATTACTACTTTATGTTGTTTATGCCATTGTGCAATATTGAATGCGGCGTCATTACTAACCAATACAAGGTGTAAAGGATAACCCGCATCTGTGGCACCCATTTCTTTAACCAATACTTTGGGTGAAATTTTATCTAACTGCTTATACCATTCAATGGCTTCAAAATACGTAGCGGTTTCCTTGCCATTGCTTTTTTCGAACCTGCATTGTTGTGCAATACAATTTGAAGCAATAATTAAAATAAATACAGTTAAAAAATGCAGTTTCATGTAGAGAATAATTTTTCACAAGCTACAATAATTTCCTGCAAAGCCCTTAATGGGGAGTACAGTTTTAAATTAATACGTTTAAATAGAAAGAACGAAAAAAGCCTGTTGAATTCAAATTCAACAGGCTTATAAAAAAATATTTATAAAAACCGGTAATTATTTTGCCAATGCCAATGCATTCACTTTTTTTGCCAGCTTGCTTTTTAAATTAGCAGCTTTGTTTTTGTGAATAGTACCACGTTTTGCTAATTTGTCAATCATAGACAAAACGCCTGGTAGCTTTTCTACAGCACCTTCTTTATTATCTATAATTTTAATGTCGCGTATTGCATTACGGGTTGTTTTGCCATAATAACGGTTACGCTCATTGCGTTTTGTGCTCTGACGGACATCTTTTTTTGTTGCTGCGTGATTTGCCATTTTAAAACTTATTTTTGGGCTGCAAAGATAGGGATTTGTATTTAAGAATAAACACTACAGAGAAAGGAATTTTAAAAATCAGTTCATTTTTGGTGGATAACAATTATTTCAGCTATAAATTAAGTAAATGAACAGGTTTATATTATTATTGCTGCACCTGGTTTCTTTGGTATTTTTTTGTTTTGGGATAGCATTGGACATGCTTAAAATTGATATTACAGCGAATTTTATTATCAGTATCAACCTTTTTAATGAAAAAAGAAGTGTGCTGGGTACTTTGCAAACTTTATGGGAAGGAGGCAATTACTTGCCTTTTTTGCTCATATTTTTATTTGGTATAATTGTTCCTTTCGTTAAATCTGGTATTATTTTTTATATCCTGCTCAATAAAGACATATCAGGCAAATGGCGAAAAATAGTCGGTTTAATGGGCAAATGGGCCATGGCTGATGTATTTGCCATTAGTATTTTCATTGCTTTTTTAGGTGCAAGGGCAATGAGAAATACCACCGCTTCGCTGAAACCAGGATTTTATTATTTTACCGCCTATGTTTTATTAAGCGCTCTTATTAGCCATTTCCTGATTGTTAATACTAAAATCGCCCCATCATCTAATGCATAAATGACCGATATTTGCATTCCTAAATTTAGGCGTACAACAACATAATAATTTTCTAGCCAAAATGAAAGATTTTCAATACATAACGAATTCGCATCCTGCCTACATCGAAAATTTATACCATGATTTTTTAAAAAACCCCCAAAGTGTAGATGCGGATTTACGTAAATTTTTTGAAGGATTTGATTTTGCTGTAAGCAATAGCTTAAATGGAAAAGCCGATACTGGTACTGCTTCTGTTGCTGCAGCCCCGTTTGCAACTGTTGACTGGATGAGTGAAATAAGGGTGTACCGGATTATTTTGGGATATAGAAATAAAGGGCATCTGCTGGCAGATACTAATCCTATCCGCCCCCGCAAAGATCGTGGTGCCAATATTGAACTGGAATTTTATGGTTTATCAGAAGCAGACCTTGATAGAACATTTAATGCAGGAAATCTGATTGGTTTAGGCACTACCACCTTAAGAAATATATTGGAACATTTGGAGAGATGTTATTCAGGCCATTTAGGCATTGAATTTAAATATATCAGCGATCAGAAAAAAGTAAGCTGGCTTACGAAGGCTGTGGAAAAAAAGATGTTAGAGCCAGTAGGATTGCCACAGAAAAAGAGAATCCTTCAAAAATTGAATGAAGGAGTAATGTTTGAAAAGTTTTTACACACTAAATATATCGGGCAAAAACGGTTTAGTTTAGAAGGTGGAGAAACAACTATTGCTGCTTTAGATGCAATAATAAACACATCTGCAGAAGGAGGTGTGCAAGAAGTAGTGATAGGAATGGCGCATAGGGGCAGGCTAAATGTGCTGGCCAATATTTTAGGAAAAACTTACGAACAGATTTTTAGTGAATTTGAAGGTAAAAATACACCGGATACTACCATGGGCAGTGGTGATGTAAAATATCATTTAGGATTTAGTAGTTTTTTAGATACAGCCAATGGAAAAAAAATACATTTAAAACTATGCCCTAACCCTTCGCACCTGGAAGCTGTAGACCCGGTAGTTATTGGTTTTGCAAGAAGCAAGGCTGATGTTTTGTATAGCAGCGATTATGATAAAATATTACCCATATTAATTCATGGAGATGCTTCTATTGCGGGTCAGGGAATTGTGTACGAAGTATTACAAATGAGTGGATTAAAAGGATATTATACCGGTGGCACCATCCATTTTGTGATTAATAACCAAATTGGCTTTACTACCGATTTTGAAGATGCCCGTACTGCTGATTATTGTACTTCTGTAGCCGCAATGGTGCAGGCTCCTGTATTGCATGTAAATGGCGATGATGCAGAAGCGGTGGTAAAAGCAAGTGAAATTGCCACACTTTACCGCCAGGAATTTAACAGCGATATTTTTATAGATATGGTTTGTTACCGTAAGCATGGGCATAACGAAGGCGATGAGCCTAAGTTTACACAGCCGCAATTATATGCGCTGATTGATAAACACCTTAACCCACGTGAAGTATATACTCAATACCTGATTGAGAATGGCGAAGCTGATGCCCAGGCCCTGGCAAAACAGATGGAACAGCAATTTTTGAACGACTTACAGGAACGGTTAGACGAAGTGAAGCAAAACCCCTTGCCCTACACTTACCAACAGCCTGAAATAGCCTGGAAAACAATGCGTAAAGCTACCACGGCCGATTTTGATTTATCACCTGTAACCGGTATTTCAACTGATACATTTACTTTATTATTTGAAGGGTTAATGAAATGGCCTTCAGCGTTTACTCCTTTACGTAAAGTAGATAAGCTGTTAAAAGATAAAATAAAACTTTTTAATGATGAACATAAAATAGACTGGGCAACAGCAGAGCTGATGGCCTATGGAAGTTTACTGATTGAAGGAAAAGATGTACGTATGAGCGGCCAGGATGTAAAGAGAGGAACTTTTAGCCATCGCCATGCGGTTCTTTATGATGAAAATAATAATGCAGAATATAACCGGCTTGATCATTTTACTGATAAGCAGGAGCCTTTTAGAATTTACAATTCTTTGTTAAGTGAATATGCCGTATTAGGTTTTGAATATGGTTATTCAATGGCTAACCCCAATGCTTTGGTAATTTGGGAAGCACAGTTTGGCGATTTTTGTAATGGAGCCCAAACAATGATTGACCAGTTTATTATTGCTGGCGAAACCAAGTGGCAACGTATGAATGGTGTGACAATGCTGTTACCACATGGTTATGAAGGACAAGGCCCTGAACATAGCAGCGCAAGAATGGAAAGGTTTTTGCAAATGTGCGCCGAGCTGAATATTGTAATTACCAATATCACCACGGCCGCCAATTTTTTTCATGCGCTGCGCAGGCAACTTGCCTGGCCGTTTAGAAAACCGTTGATTAATTTTTCTCCAAAAGCAAACCTCCGGCATCCAGGTACTTATAGTTTAGTCAATGAATTTACAAATGGCAGATTTAAAGAAACAATAGATGATGTTTTTGTGAATGAGGCTGCTGAGGTTAAAAAAGTATTATTCTGCTCTGGTAAAATATACTTCGACCTTGCCGAAAGACAACTGAAGGACAATAGAAAGGATGTGGCCATAGTACGTGTAGAACAGGTTTATCCAATACCACAAAATCAGTTAGATGAGCTATATAAAAAGTACAGCAAAGCTATCTGGCATTGGGTACAGGAAGAGCCCATCAATATGGGTGCTGCAGGCTTTTTAAGGATGAATTTAAAAAACATTAATTTTTATATCATCAGCCGCACACAAAGTGCCTCTACTGCTACAGGGTTTTCTAAAATACATGCTAAGGAACAGGCAGAAATTATTGATACTGCCTTTACAATTTAATTGATGGTATAATTAATAGGGAAATAAAAATTTCTTTTTTATAACAGTCTCAAATAAATAAGCCCTGTCTTTTTTGACAGGGCTTATTTATTATGGTAAGAAAGGTATTATTATTAATTGCCCTTCACTACATTTAATGTTGTTGTTTCAGTGCCTGTTTGTATGCGCAACAAATAATTGCCACTTGACAAATTACTCAAGTCAACCTCTTTTTTATTTATTCCTTTTAAACCCTGTACCTGTATATTCTTTAATACTTTTCCATTGGCATCATTTAAAGTAATAGTTACAGGTGAATTTTCAGTTAAATCAATCGACAGGCTCGCTTTGCTCCTTACAGGATTTGGAAAAATGCTTGCTGAAAATCCCTTGCTGTCCATGCGCACCGATTTTATTTCAGTGTAAATAAACTGTCCGTCTTTATCAGTTTGTTTAATACGATAGTAAACAACGGCTGAAGAATGGATAGACAAAATATCTGCATCAGTAAAATTGTAAGCATTAGCTGACCTTCCGTTATTTTTTGGAGCTATTGTAGTAATACTTTTAAAGTCAATACCATTTAAACTTCTTTCAACTTCATAGCGGTCTGTAAGCGCAGTTTCATTTTCGACCTGCCAGTTAAGGTTAGCACCATTATCTTTTTTAACAACATTAAAGCCCGAAAATTTAACGGGAAGAGTAATGTTGGCTAAAAGAGCAGTGGACGTTCCAATCTGAGGCAGACCAGTAACAACATCATAACTATTTTGGTTAGTAGTTGTTGCTGATGATGGCAGATAATACAGTTTGCTCAATCCATCTGAATTTAAAACGGGGCCGCTGGAATAAAAGTATGCCTGGCCAGTTGTTGTTCCACCGTCAGGTAAGCTAACCAAACCAACAGTGCGTGATTGTAAAGGAAAGCCATTAAACTCAACTTCCATTACTTCGTATGGCGTGTTTGCAGTAGCAATAGGTGCAATAGGGCCGTTTGTTAAAAATATATTGTAATTCCAATATCCCCCTTCTATATAAGCAGGTGGGGAGATCACCCAGTTTGCGGCTGCAGGAAATGAAACAATATTTTTTATTATTGTTATGGCTGGGGCTGTTGCTAACCCAGTTGCATCAACACCAACATTAAACTGTAATGAAGCTATGCTATTAGTTGAAGCAATTTGATTTTGATCTGCCTTAAGAAAAATTTTTATGCGGCTTGTGGTAGAGCCTGCAGCAACGCTGGCCTGTATTAACTGGGCATGACTTTGTACGGAAAGAAAGGAAACCAAAAGGATAGTGAAGATTTTTTTCATAGTTTTTAAGTTAGTATAATAAATAGTTAAACACAAGTAATTGGTTATTAGTTAGGGAGCGCCTGGAACTTTATACCAGCAACGTTATTCCCTAAAACAGTCAGTAAAATAAAATCCTTATCATTACCCACTCCATTATAACGCACATTTCTATTCATATTCAAGTCTGCAGCATTGTACACATTATTAATAATAAGGGCAACATTATTGCTTAGTGCAGTCAGCAAAATATAATCTTTATCATTTGCAACACCATTGTACCTTACATTACCGTTTACGTTTGCATTACCACCCCATAATATATTTTTTCCATTTAGGGCAATGCCGTAAGCCGATGCTGGCCCATAAATATTGGCATCGGTTGCGGTAGTAAAATCAACCAGGGGAGTAGTGGAAGTTGCTTCGCTTAATGCTATCAAATTTGTAGCTGGGTCTGTACTTATACCTAAATGATTACGGTGCCGTATAGCAATGGTGTAATTTCCGTCAGCTACACTATTAAAAACTACAGGGCTTTTGCCATCTATATCCACAACATCGCCATCTCTTTGTAGTAAAGCACTTCTTGTTTGCAACACTGTGTTGCCGGGCGATACGGTACTGCTTCTTAATTCAATAAAAACCCAGTCAACAATATCGTTATCTGTTAAAGGCTGGTCAGCAAAAACACTCAAATTGGCAGTTTCTGTAATTGGGTCGGCAACTGGAATAAAACTAACATTGTATGGGGCTGTTCTGTATGGGTCAGAAAGAGGGATAAGATTTGACGGCTTTCTTAAATTATCGCCCATTACACCAGTACTGGTATTGTATGCAGCCTGTAAAAAAGCCTTGGTTTTTGACAATATAAATTTATCCATTCCATAAACATCACCTGAAGCACCTCCAATAGTTGCTGTTACAGAATGCAAAGCAGCATCATGTGCCTCACCAATAGAACTCCAGTCAGTTCCATTAAAATAATATCCTCTTAAGTTAGCTTCTGTACCACTAACATAAGATGTTGTGGAATATTGTCCTTTAATTTTTACAGTTCCTGTTACCCCGGTTTTGGTTACAGGCCAATGTGTAAGCAGGTAATCTGCAACCATTACAGGTTTATTTGGATCGGCACTTGCCAGCACCTTTACACCAACATTGGCATTTAAATAAGTACCGGTTGACGTAACAAATGCGGGTAAATAATCTGTGCCAAGGCCTATTGGAACCAAAGAATTTGTTACATCTTTAGTTAAGGTTTTATACACAACACCAGTAGAATTTGTTTCAATAAACTTACCTGCACCCGGGCCAAAAATTTTTATTGTATCTGATATTGTAAGATTTTTGTCACCTAAAATAATTTTACCTGTTGTAAATAATAATACAAAACTAATTTTTGCATCACTCAATAATGCAGCATTGGCTGCATTATCTAATTCAAGGTTAGGTATGTTAAAACCACCCATATCTATATTTTGAGTAGCAGTTCCTTTTAACAATAATTTACCTGTACCTTGTATATCAACATTACTGGTTACATCACCCTGTACAACTACACTGCCGCCTGACTGAATATAAAATATTGCACTATTAATATGTAATTGTGCAAATGCACTATTGCAAATAATTATTGCGGCAATAAATAAAGCGCCAGATATTTTTAGCTTCATGATATTATAGTTTAAACCAAATAATAACTTATTATCCATATTAAGTTAAAATTACAGAATTATTTATTAATGCCTCATAAGTTTTTTACTAATGGGTTATAGTATTTAACCATGTGACAATTCCCAGTGAAATATAGTATATCTACTAGTTGAAATATCTAAAAAAAAATAATTTAGTTAAATCGATTTTATTAATGTTGTAAATTATACGAAATTCGCAAAACTTTAAACATAAATAAATGACAATAGACATAAAGGTACCTTCCGTAGGAGAAAGTATAACGGAAGTTACCCTGGTAAAATGGTTGAAAAAAGATAGAGAGTGGGTCGACAGAGACGAAATAATAGCAGAATTGGAAAGTGAAAAAGCCACTTTTGAGATTAATGCAGAGCAGGCGGGGGCATTAAAAATAATTGCTGCAGAGGGTGACACGTTAAAAATAGGAGATATAGCCTGTAGTATTGATACCAGTGCTGCCAAGCCTGAAGGAAAAACTGCACAATCCCCAAAGGTTTCTGAAACAAAAAAGGAAACTCCACAGACTGCTGTTAAAAAAACTACTGCTGAAACAGATATAAAAGCAACTCCCGTTGCAGCTGCTATTATCGCTGATAAAAAGGTAGATATCAAAACCGTTGTTGCCAGTGGCAGCAATGGTAAAATATTTAAGCAGGATGTACTGGAAGCCATCAATAATCCCGGAAGAAAACCCGGTGTAGAATTATTTGGAAGAAACGACCGAAAAGAAAAAATGAGCAACCTGCGCAAAACCATCAGCCGCAGATTAGTCGAAGCAAAAAATACAACGGCAATGCTCACCACTTTTAATGAAGTGGATATGAGTGCCATTATGGATATAAGGGCAAAAAATAAAGATAAGTTTAAAGAAATTCATGGAGTTAACCTTGGCTTTATGAGTTTTTTTACCAAGGCTTGCTGTTTTGCCTTACAGGAATGGCCGGCGGTTAATGCAATGTTAGACGGGGAAAATATACAATACCACGATTATTGTGATGTATCTATAGCAGTGTCTGCTCCCAAAGGACTGGTAGTGCCGGTTATTAGAAATGCTGAAAGTTTAAGCATGGCGGAAATTGAAAAGAAAGTAGTAGAGTTGGCCACAAAAGCAAAGGAAAACAAATTAACGATTGAAGAAATGAGTGGTGGTACTTTTACTATCACTAATGGAGGTGTTTTTGGTTCTTTAATGAGCACTCCTATTATTAATATTCCACAGAGTGCTATTTTAGGCATGCATAAAATTCAAGACAGGCCAATGGCTATTAACGGACAGGTAATAATAAAGCCGATGATGTACCTGGCATTAAGTTACGATCACCGCATTATTGACGGCAGGGAATCTGTAAGTTTTTTGGTAAGGGTAAAAGATTTACTGGAAAACCCGTCATTACTTTTATTTGGTAAAGACCCGGTAAAAAGTTTATTGGAATTATAAGAAGCTGTCTAAAACGATTTTAGGGATACCTTATAACTTAAGAAGTGGCCGGTGGGGACAGCGGCCACGGTGGGTTAGCCGAGGTTGGTGTCCCCACCAACCTCGAGATGGCAAATGAAAATTCTATTTTTAGACAGCTTCTAAGGAATTTTTAAATTTATTTTTACGGCTGGATTTTATTCCAGCCGTTTATATTTGTACGCTATGAGCCGTTTTCATTCCTATATAAACACATCTGCAAAACTGATAGCAAAGTATAAAGGAGAAAAACCTTTTGCTGTTTTTATTAAGGTTCTTTTTGCAAAGGAAAAAAAGTATGGGTCAAAAGACAGGAAACAAATCTCTTCACTTTGTTACAATTATTTCCGCCTTGGTTTTGCAATGAAAGATAGTTCTGTAGAGCAAAAAATAATTGTTGCAACTTTTTTGTGCGAACATGCCCCAAGCGAATTTTTGCAAAAGATAAGCCCCGAATTGAATGAAAAAATAAATTGGCCCTTATATAAAAAATTCCTTTTGTTAAAAGACCAGTTTTTAATTACCGATATTTTTCCTTTTAAAAATTTATTGAGTCAAAGAGTAAATATTGAAACCTATTGCCTTTCTATACTTGAACAGCCCTTTCTTTTTTTACGTATTCGTCCGCAATGCAGGATAACCACTTTAAAGAAATTAGAAAAATCAAAATTAGATTGTCAATTAATAAGTGAAGATTGTATCCAATTATCGCCAGGCACTAATGCCGAAGATTTTTTTAGTATTGATAAGGAAGTTGTTGTACAGGATCATAATTCGCAGCAGGTATTAAATTACCTGCAGTTAAATGAAAGAACTCTTTTTGATAAAGAGATATCGGCGCAAGGGTTATCAGTATGGGATTGTTGTGCAGCCAGCGGTGGTAAATCAATTTTACTGGTAGATATTTTAAAGCAAAAAATTGATCTTACTGTTTCCGATATCCGTTTAAGTATTGTATTGAACCTTCACCAACGATTTAAAAGAGCCAATATAAAACAGTACAAATACTTTATTGCTGATATTGGTAATATCCAGTTTACGCCACCCGCTACTAATTATCAACTTATTATTTGTGATGCGCCCTGTACAGGCAGCGGCACATGGGGCAGAACCCCCGAGCAGTTATGTTTTTTTGATGAATCAACTGTTAAAGAGTTTACCGAGAAGCAAAAAAGAATTGTGAGCAATACAGTGCCGCATCTTAAAGAAGGCGGCATATTTGTTTATATTACCTGTTCCGTTTTCAAACAAGAAAATGAGGCCATAGCAGATTTTGTTGCAGATGAGTTTAATTTAAAATTATTGCACCAGGAAATATTAATGGGTACAGATAAAAAAGCTGACACTATGTTTGTAGCAGTATTTAAAAAGTAATCAGTTTAATAAGATCTTTTTTGTAATTGCTTTTTTATTATCAATAAATACCGTTACAAAGTATATTCCGGAACTGAATTGTTTTAGAGGAATAACAAAAGTTTGCGTGCCATTTACTGTTTGGTTCTGCAGGCTATACACTTTTTGTCCGTTTACATTATATATTTCTATTGCTGCATTTACTGTATTATTTCTTGTTATTGATACTGAAAGATTATCTGAAACGGGGTTTGGGCTTATGATAATTGTTTCACTGGCCGGTGTGCCACAAGACTGGGTATAATTTACTATTGCAGAATCTACATAAAAACTTGTATCTGCAGCAATCGATATTTTTATCCTGTATTTTATTACAATACCAGTATTGAAACTGTTCAAATCATCGGTGTAAGTGAAGTTGAAAGATTGGAATGGTCCATTGTGATTTTGTGTAGAGATTGTTTTATAATCTGTCTCCGTTGGCAATTTTCTTTCTATCATAATGTTCATATCAGCTGCTGTTTTTATAGTACAGTTAATATAAGTTTTACAATTGCTATTGATAGAAATTTGCTGAGTGTATAATTTTTTTATTAATAAGACAAATGCCTTTTTTACATCGGGAATACCATAACCCGTTCTGTTATCGGGTATTGTAAACCTGTCAGCAGATTGCCGCAATGCATCAATAACCTGCATATTATTTACTTCCGGAAAAGCCTGCCACAAACAGGTAGCGGTACCAGCCATTATAGGGCAGGCAAAGGATGTTCCGTTTCCAAAAGCCGGGTTGCCGGTATTTGGGTTTGCCACTACTGCGTTCACTCCAATAGCTGCAACATCTGGTTTTATTCGTCCATCACTTGTAGGGCCATAACTGCTAAAACCTGCTGGTTGCCTGTTTGCATCAACAGCGCCAATAGTTATTACACTGTCGGCATCGGCTGGTGTTGCAATATAATGCCAGGTACTGTTGCCATCATTACCCGCCGCCACTACAACCATCATAACTTTTTTTGCTGCAAAATCAGCAGCTCTTGCCGCAATGGTGGTGTTGCCATCCATGCTGGAGTAGGTGTGATTAAAACTGCTATTGTCAAAAGTTGTATACCCTAATGAAACAGACAATACATCCACACCTAAACTATCCGCACGTTCTGCCGCTGCCGCAAAATTTTGTTCTTCTACAGGGTATTCACTATTTACATCTTCTGTACGAAATAAATAAAAAGAAGTTTTTGGGGCGGTGCCTACAAACAAGCCCGGCATATTTGCTGCAATGGTGCTAAAACAATTCATTCCATGTGCAGCATCTTCGTTAACACTTGCTTCGTTGGCCACAAAATCCCAGGTACCCAAAATTTGGTTATTATTTCTTACACTGTCAAATGTTGGTAAAGATTGATAATGATAAAATCCTGCATCGGCTATTGCAAGCTCCATGCCTTCTCCTCTAAATCCATGGTTGTGCAAAAAATCGGTATTCTGTAAATGCACTTGTGTATACGATTGGCCGTAGTTATAATAATCTGTTGGGCTTTGTGGCCTTTCTGCAGCAGTAAAAGGTATCGAAGAATAAGTTGAGTCAAGTACCTTATTTTTGGGCGTTACTTCATTAATTGTTCTTGCAGCAATGGGTGATGTGGTTTTAACAAACGATAACAAATTGATCTTGGCTAAAGCAGCAGCATCTGTTGTTTTAATACAAACCTGGTTTAGCCATTTACTTACATTGAGGATAATTACGTTGCCCGATAAACGAATACTATCAATGTAGGCTGGTGTTATTGGCAAATCAGATTCATCAATAATGATATTGTATTTTATTCTTCTGTCAATAGAGCGTTGGGAAAGAAATTGCTGAGGATTGCTGGTAGAAAAAGGAGTGCCTGCCTTATCTTTTAATTGAATAATATACCGGGAAAACTGAGCGTAATCAGTAAAACTTATTAGGCAAAATATCAAAAAAATGACTGTCGGTTTCTTCATAGCGTATAATAGTTATGCCTTTTATAAGGACGCCAAAATTAAAAAGAAACCTTTATATGAAAAGCTAAATTAATTATGGTCAATCATAGTAAGTGTTATACCATAACCGACTTTGTATGGCTTTACTCCTGGAATATTTTGATAATTAAGGTGAACAAACCTATGGTAAACCAGGCCAATACCTTTAGCATAATTAGATGCACTGAAATTGATTTCGTAAATAGGTGCTGAAGGATCTACAATTCCTATTATTTCATCTCTTTCAGCAACTTTTAATGTACTATCGATAGTTATAGCGCCTAAAGTTAACGGCGTATTTATACTATCATAAACATAGTTCCAGTCATCAAAATATTTTAAATCTGGATTGTCAGAATGAGTATCGATATATGAATTCCCTTTCCAGGAATATTCGTTTCTAATGGGCTCTTTTAATTTGATGAAGCGTAAATTATTTTCAATATATTCATAGGAACTGCCTGTATTGATGGCCATAAATGCATTGTCGGGCATCCAGTTATCAGTGGCATTTTTACGTATATATCTCCTGATTATAAATCCTTTTCTGCCAAGATTATCTATAATAGTATCTTCAACCAAATGTTTTACCTGGTAAGTTATAACCCTATCCTCAGGGATAATATTATCGGCATATAGCTGGGAGTCTAACTGGTAAGTAATGTATTTTCCCACTATCAAAGGTGCATAGTCACTAATGGGATCTGTTTTAAATTCTTCAGTTTTACTGCACGCACTAAAAATGAGTGCTATAATTATACCTGTGAATAAAATATTTTTTTTCATAAAACAAAAGCTATTGAATCAGACACTGTTTTTATATGAAAGGCTGCTCAATACGCTGAATGATGCCGCCTCCAATTACATCATCGCCTTCATAAAAAACAGCACTTTGCCCTGGGGTAATACCTTTAACGTTCTCATAGAAACGAACTTTTACCCCATTTTGGTATGCGTACAGGTTGCTAATTGCACCTTTATCTTTATAACGTATTTTAGTAATAGTTTCCATTCCTTCTGTAAGGCCATCGTATTTAATCCAGTTTATTTTAGCAATATTCATTTCGCTGCCCTTTAAATCTTCTTCTTCACCCAAAACAATTGTATTGGTGTCTGGATTTATTGCCGTTACAAAAGCAGGTTTACCCAACGCTATATCCAATCCCTTTCGTTGCCCGATTGTATAAAATGGATAACCTTTATGCTGCCCTAGAATTTTACCAGATTTATCTACAAAATTTCCTCCGTTTACTTTTTCTTCCAGCCCGGCCACATTGCGTTTTAAAAAGCCACGGTAATCGTTATCAGGCACAAAACAAATTTCGTAGCTCTCTGCTTTTTTTGCCAGTTCAGGATACCCAAAATCATGTGCCATCTGGCGGATGGCTGTTTTGTGATAAGTGCCCAAGGGTAAAATGGTTCTGCTAAGCAGATCCTGCTGAAGGCCCCATAATACATAACTCTGGTCTTTAGTATCGTCAATACCTTTACGTATAAAATATCTTCCGTTTGTATGCTGATGAATTTGTGCGTAATGGCCGGTAGCAATAAAATCGCAGCCCAGTGCATCTGCCCTTTTTAGCAATGCTCTCCACTTAATATGCGTATTACACATTACACAGGGGTTTGGTGTACGGCCGGCCATGTATTCTTCTACAAAATTATCAATCACAAAATCGCCGAACTCTTCTCGTATATCTAAAATAAAGTGTGGAAATCCATGCTGAACAGCGGCTTGCCTTGCATCGTTAAAGCTATCAAGGTTACAGCAACCTGTTTCTTTTTTACCTGTTGTACCTACACTGGTAGCATAATCCCATGTTTTCATTGTAATACCCACTACGTCATAACCTTCTTTATGCAGCATAAGAGCAGCAACGGTACTATCAATACCACCACTCATTGCCATTAAAACCTTTCCTTTTTTACTCATATCGAAATTCTTCGATGCAAAGATACAATTTAGATAATGAATAGGTTTTATGGCTTAAATTAAATGTAGACTTTATTGCACAGTTTGGGTAAAATCAAAACCTGATTTTCTATGTTTTAAAGTTTTTTTCAGATAAAACATGCAAAACCTGGTATGAAAAAAATAGGCATCCTATTTGAAACATAATGTACAGTAATAAATAACTCACTCACCTTACGCAAAATAAAACCTAAACTTGCCTTTTAAAACATACTGTTTGTGGAAAACTTTGCAGACTTATATACGGATTACCTTATATGCTCCAGTTCATATACTACAGCTACGGGCATGGCGTCACTATTATCTAT
>JANYGZ010000081.1 GCA_025362235.1 Ferruginibacter sp.
TTTTATTGCCGTTAAGTCGTTTAGGCGTTTTTATTTTAAGCAAGACGTCTAAACGTGTAAACGGCAAAACCCTTTCATACATTTTATTTTTATTGCCGTTAAGTCGTTCAGGCGTTTTTATTTTAAGCAAGACGTCTTAACGTCTAAACGGCAAAACCCTTTCATACATTTTATTTTTATTGCCGTTAAGTCGTTTAGGCGTTTTTATTTTAAACAAGACGCCTAAACGACTTAACGGCAAAATCTTCTCTGAAGCAAATTAATAAACTGTTTTTCTTTTGCCACTTTCGAAGTCCTTAAACATAAATGCACCTAATTTATCTAAAGATGCAAAGAAGGCTTTTCCATTATTTGTTTCTGTAAATTCCTGTACAAATTTTTGCAGATAAGGGTCAGAAGCAATCATGAATGTTGTGATGGGTATTTTTAATTTTTTGCATTGTGTCGCAAGACTCATGCAACGGTTTAAAATTTTTCTATCTACGCCAAAACTATTTTTATAATATTTGGTACCTACTTTTAAGCAGGTGGGCTTGCCATCAGTGATCATAAAAATTTGTTTGTTAAGGTTTCTTCTTTTGCGTAAAAGATCCATCGCTAACTCCACCCCTGCAACGGTATTGGTATGGTAAGGCCCGACCTGGAGATAAGGAAGGTCTTTTACTTCAATGGTCCAGGCATCATTGCCAAATACAACAATGTCCAATGTATCCTTAGGATATTTTGTTTGTATCAATTCGCTTAACGCCATGGCTACTTTTTTTGCAGGGGTAATCCTGTCTTCTCCGTATAAAATCATCGAGTGCGAAATGTCAATCATCAGTACGGTAGAAGTCTGCGATTTAAAATCTGTTTCCCTAATCTCCAGGTCATCTTCCTGTAGGCGGAAACTTTCTGCACCATGATTTATCTGTGCGTTGCGGATAGAAGCTGTAAAATCAATTTGCTCCAACGTATCACCAAATTGAAAAGGTCTTGTTTCCGGATTAATTTCATCGCCACCACCAGGCTTAAAAGTGGTATGATTGCCCTGTCTTGTCTTTTTTAGTTTACCAAAAATTTCTTCTAGGCTTTTTTTTCTGATGCCTTGTTCTGTTTTGGGTGTAATTTTTATTTCGCCATTTTCCTTTTTCTCATCAATGTATCCTTTATCTTTTAAATCTTCGTAAAAATCACCCATTCCGTAGTCATTTTTAGTGAGCTTATATTCTTTATCTAATTCGTTCATCCATTGCATGGCTTCGCCTACATCGCCATTTGTGTAGGTAAGCAGCTGCATAAAAATATCCAGTAATTGCTCAAAAGGAGTTTTAGCATTTTGAGCAGGATCGTATTTACCAAAATTGTACCCTTTCATAATTATAATTTTTTAAAATGGCCGTCTTTAAAAACCTGTACTAAATAATTCTTATTTTCAGTCGATTTATTCCCTTGATGGTATTCACAATTTACGAAACAATCAATTGAACTGATTGGTTCGTTTGTTAAATAAAAAATCCTCACGATGTCATCGGGAGGATTTTTTTATTTAAAAGAGCTAATTACTTTTTTCCACTATCTCCCTTCTTTGCAGGAGTGGTAGTGTTATTGATTGTTGTGTGCAATTCTACGGGCAATTGGTTTTTATTTTTATAAAACTGCTCCATTTGCTGAATGCCCTTTAAAAAATTTATGGCCATTTGCAAATCGCCCCTCTCACCATCAAACTGGCTAAGCCTTGTTTCATTTAAACTGTTATAATAGGTAACCTGTTGTTCAAGGTCTTTCTTTAAACTACTGGTAACTTTTTCAGCTAACGCAGTATCGCCGGCTTTATAGCAGG
This sequence comes from Ferruginibacter sp., assembly GCA_025362235.1. Taxonomy (GTDB): domain Bacteria; phylum Bacteroidota; class Bacteroidia; order Chitinophagales; family Chitinophagaceae; genus Ferruginibacter. The sequence continues at coordinate 1,823 of JANYGZ010000081.1, forward strand.
CATCTAAAAACTGGTACGAGATATAATTGTGCTGCTGGAAACGGGATACCATACCATAAGGCATATTTTCTTCCAACATACCCTTATCACATTTCTCCAGCATCTTTTTTGCTTCTTCCAGTTTGCCATTGCTAGCTAAGTTACCCGCAGCTTTTGCATATGCCAAACGGATGCTGTTTAAGTGACGGCGATTTTCTTCATCATAGTAAACGCCTTTTACATTGGCGTTACCAAATACAAATTTTTTCATCATCTTATCATACACCCAATCTTCATTTACTTCTTTATTCATTACAGGCACCAATCTGTAAGTAAGCCCATCCTGGCGAAGGTATTGGCCAAAGCCAAGTTCTCCATACTCACTGGTAAAGTAAATGGGCCGTTTCCATTTGTTGGCTGCTATAATATTTAATATAGCAGTTTCTCCTTTTTGAAGACCGGTTTTTGCAGGGATATCAAATTTCATTTCGCTTACCACACTATCGCCCGCATTTACAGTGCCATTTGTTCTAACGAGATTTATATCAACAGGTACCTTTACCTTGCGGCTAGGGTATACATTTATAAAACTGCCATCCCTCGTTTGTTCCATTTTAGTTTGGTCATCACTGCCTGCATAATCCTTCATCATGCTGTATAGATCCATGTATTCATTAGGATTCATTCCTGCCTTTGGCACATAATAAATAAAATCTCTTTTGGCACCTTCTATTTGTGTGGCTGTCCATATCGGGTCAATCGGGTCGCTTTGATTTATTTTATAACGTAATTGATTTATATAAGAATCGGTGCCCAGCAAACTTGAGTTAATAACACGTATATCTCTTCGAATACCTTCTACTTCTTGTGCATACCATAATGGATAAGTATCGTTATCACCAAACGTAACTAAAATAGCGTTGGGTGCACAGCTTTCCAGGTAGTCAATAGCAAGGTCTCTTGCTATTACTTTTTTTCCACGATCATGATCATCCCATTCCTGGTTAGCCATTAATAAAGGCACAGCCAATATACAAACACCGGCCGCAACATAATTTGCTATTTTGGCGCTCATAAATTTGGTCAGTAATTCCTTTACATAAAGTACGCCTAAACCTATCCAGATTGCAAATGCATAAAAAGAACCCACAAATGCATAATCCCTTTCTCTTGGCTGGTTACCCGGCATATTTAAATAAATAACGATAGCAAAACCGGTAAAGAAAAAAAGCAGGCCAACTACCAACCCATCTTTTTTATTTTTTTGATAATGGTATAATAAACCCAGTATGCCTAAAATAAGCGGCAATGCAAAGAGGTTATTATTGGACTTGTTATGTTTCATGCTATCAGGCATAAATGCCTGGTTGCCCAGGCGTGCATTATCCCAAAAAGAAATACCTGTCTTCCAATTTCCATCTCTCACATTGCCCACACTTACGCCCTGTACATCATCTTGTTTACCGGCAAAATTCCACATAAAATACCTCATATACATCCAACCTACCTGGTACTGAAAAAAGAAACTGATGTTATCGGCCATTGTAGGTTTTCCACTCCATTCACCTGTTTTTGGGTCTTTCCCAATATTGGCAAAACCAGCATAATAATCAGCATGTCCCTGGTCATTACTCTGATCCCACATTCTTGGAAAAATATGCATGTCTTCATCGGCATAGGCAGTTTCAACCTTATGACCATTTTTTACATATTTATCTTTTCCTTTTATATAAGTATCTACATATTGCTGGTCAGTTGGTTGTGCCGTAAAATCCTGTCCGCTAATTAAAGGGTAATCACCATACTGTTCACGTGCCAGATAACCTACCAGGTTTACCGGATTATCTACATTGTACATATCAATAGCGGTATCTGCATTGCTGCGTATTAAAGTAGTAAAGTAACTGCTGTAACCAAGTAGCATGAATGTAAAACTCCACAAACCTAATTTTAGGAAATTCCAATTTTTCTTATTCGCTAATCTAAGGGCAAAGTATATGAGTGCCGCTAATAGTAAAAAGAAAAAAGCAAAGCCGCTGAAAAAAGGCATACCAAAATCGTTTACAAATAATATATCAAAATTGCCTGCTCCTTTAATGGTCCATTGTATTACCGCTTTTTGAATAATACCTGTAATGGCGCAACCAATAATAAAGGCAACAAAAACACCCCAATTGGTAATTTTGTACCGTTTAAAATAATAAATCATCACCATTGCCGGAATGGTAAGCAGGTTTAAAAGATGCACCCCAATGGAAAGCCCCATCAGGTAAAATATTAAAATTAGCCATCTATCGGCTCCGGTAAAATGCCCTGATATGCCGATTTTGTTTTCTTCAGTAACAGCAGATTCCCATTTAAGCATTGCCCAAAAAACAATTGCAGTAAAAAAAGAGGATAATGCATACACTTCACCTTCAACAGCACTATACCAGAAAGAGTCAGAAAAACAATAGGCCAATGCGCCTACTGCACCTGCGGCAACAATGCTGAATAATTGTCCGTTTGTTAATTCCTGCCCGGCAGTTTGAACCAGTTTTTTTGCAAAATGTGTAATGCTCCAGTATAAAAATAAAATAGTGAATCCACTGGCCAAAGCGCTCATCAGGTTTATGCCTGTTGCAGCATGTTGTGGATCAAACGGGACCATAAACAAACGGCCTATTAATACAAAAAGTGGCGCCCCTGGCGGATGGGGGATCTGTAATTTATACGCACTGGAAGCAAACTCGCCGCAATCCCAAAAGCTGCCGGTAGCTTCCATTGTCATAATATAAACAGTACAGGCAATAATGCAAACTATCCAGCCCGAGATGTTGTTAACACGTTTAAAATTCATACAGAAGTTGGTTATATCCCGATACTCATCGGGAGGGCAAATATAAAACTATCAACCCATTGAAAGGCTGTGATAACAATTTTTTATGAATTTATACTGAGCTGGATTTCTCTATATATGAGATAGATTTATTTTACAATCAGGTATAAAGGGTAACAATCATTGTATAAAAGGTTTGCAAACCAGCCTTTTATTTTAAATCTTTGCAAAAATTTTAACCATGAAACAAATTATAAGTTTTGCTTTTGCATTAGTGGTATTGAGTTCCTGTCACCGGATACAGGGCAGCGGTAATATTATTTCAGAAACCAGGTCAACCGGCGATTTTACCGGTATTTCTGCAGGAGGGGCTTTTGAAGTGGAATTAAAAACGGGCCCTGTTACGGAAGTAAGGATAGAAGCCGATGATAATCTTATGCCGTATATTGAAACAAGGGTATCCGGCAATGTTTTAAATATTACTACCAAAGGCCATACAAATTTTATTGACGGGCATTACAAGGCATACATTACTGCCCCTGATATTAATTACCTGAATAGCTCCGGTGCAGCCAGTATACGTATTATGAATGTGGTAAAAAACGGCGAAAAAATAAAACTAGAGTCATCTGGCGCTGCTTCAATTAAAGGAGAGGTGGATGCGCCAAAAATTACTTCGGAAGCAAGCGGTGCTGCAAATATTACCGTGTCGGGGCGAACAATGGATTATGATGCAGAAGCTTCAGGTAGCGCTACTATTGATACAGAAGAATTGATGAGTGAAACAGTAAAGGCTCGTGCATCGGGTGCAGCAAGTGTACATGTATATTCAAGCGTAAGTCTCAATGCAGATGCAAGTGGTGCCGCCAATATTCACTATAAAGGTTCAGGCACTACAGTGGTAAAAACAAGTGGCGCTGCCAATATAAAAAAAGACGATTAATTAATACGGTAACTATTTTACGAGCCCTGCTATAATTATAGCAGGGCTCTTTTTAATGTATGTGCAGCATAATAGCGTTTGGCTAATCATTATCATTAAAGTTCATAACCTTACAATTTCTCAAACGAGGCAATTGTTTGTGTCTTCTAATCAAATTAGCCATCTTTTCTTGTCATCTTGTCACTTTTTGATGTTTGGTATTTTCTTTGACAAGTAGAATAAAAAATCTACACATCATGCAAAAAGGAAATATAAGGGTACAAACGGAGAATATTTTTCCAATTATTAAAAAATTTTTATATAGTGAACACGATATATTTTTAAGGGAACTGGTAAGCAATGCAGTTGATGCTACACAAAAATTAAAAACCCTTTCTTCTATTGGAGAAGCAAAAGGAGAAATAGGTGAGTTATCAATTACCATAAAGATTGATGCAGACAAAAAAACAGTTACCATCTCGGATAAAGGAATTGGTATGACGGGTGAGGAAGTGGATAAATACCTTAACCAGGTAGCTTTTAGTGGTGCAGAAGAATTTTTGGATAAATACAAGGGGCAAAATGAAAACAATATTATAGGCCATTTTGGATTAGGGTTTTACTCTTCTTTTATGGTAAGTGAGAAAGTAGAAGTAATTACCAAATCGTTTAAAGAAAATGCTGTGGCTGTGAGATGGGAATGTGATGGCAGCCCGGAATTTTTATTGGAGGATACCGAAAAGGCAGAGAGAGGTACTGATATTGTTATGTACATGAATGAAGAAAGCAAAGAATTTTTAGAACCTCAGCGTATAAAAACTGTACTTGAAAAATTCTGCCGTTTTTTACCTGTGCCGATTATATTTGAAGACAAACAAATCAATAACCCAACACCAGCATGGACTAAAAAGCCTTCCGAACTAACGGTAGAAGATTATCAAAATTTTTATAAAGAGTTATACCCCTTTAACGAAGCGCCTTTATTCTGGATCCACCTGAATGTTGATTATCCTTTTAACCTGACTGGGATTTTGTATTTCCCTAAAATAAAGCAATCGTATGAGATACAAAAAGACAAGATTCAATTATACAGTAACCAGGTTTTTGTAACAGATGAGGTAAAGGATATAGTTCCTGAATTTTTAATGCTGTTGCAGGGCGTACTGGATTCCCCGGATATACCTTTGAATGTTAGCCGTAGCTATTTACAAGGCGATCCCAATGTGCGTAAAATAAATGCACATATCACTAAAAAAGTAGCTGATAAATTAGAAGAGATTTTTAAAAATGACCGTACTGCTTTTGAAGAAAAATGGGAGAGCCTGGGGCTGTTTGTAAAGTATGGTATGATGACAGATGATAAATTTTTAGAGAAGGCCAACAAGTTTTTAATATTACAGGATACAGAAGGCAAATTTTTTACTTTTGATGAATATAAAATAGCCACCGAAACCCTGCAGAAAAATAAAGAAGGCAAGCAGGTAATTTTATATACAACAGATCCAGTTCAGCAGGATGCCTTTATACAACAGGCTGTGGCAAAGGGTTACAAGGTTGTTAAGATGGAAACAATCATCGACAATGGTTTTGTTAATCAAATGGAAATGAAATGGGAGAATGTTCAGTTTGTAAGGGTTGATAGTGATATTACTGATAATTTAATTGACAAACAGGAAGGTGGTGAAAGTGTTTTAAATAAAGAAGAAGAAGAAAAACTAAAAGCACTATTTGGATTACAAATCCCTGAATTAAATGTTACCGTGGAGGTTAAGGGACTAAGCGCTGATACGCCACCGGTAGTAGCTACAAGGCCCGAATTTATGCGACGCATGAAAGATATTGCATCTATGCAGGGAGGAATGGGGGCATTTTATGCCAGCATGCCTGATGAAGTTACTTTAACAGTAAACGGTAATCATCCCATTTATAGAAATATTTTAGCAGAAGAAAAAGGCCGCCAGGAAAAACTTGTAAACAACCTTGCTGATCTTGCCTTATTGTCTCAGGGGTTATTAAAAGGAAATACCTTGACTAATTTTATAAATAGAAGCGTTGATTTAATGAGCGTTAAATAAGGAAGCTGTTGCTAATTTATTTAGAGAAATCTTCCGGTGTTATTTTAATGCCGGAAGTTTTAATATAGCAGCTTCAAAATATTTCATTTGCTGCGTGTGAAAAATTTCTATAAACCCTTCCTCCAAAAAAACATCTTTATATAATGGATTGGCGTAAGAAACAATAATTTCCCTTGGGCTTTCCTTTACACTTTCCATAATATTAGAAACCACCGCTGTCATTATCACCACATCAAAGGGATTAAATAAAAAAATACAATCCACGTCAGCAGGTATTTCAAAATTAATTGCATCTTTGGTAATTACTTCATATTGAATAGAGGGTAATTCTTTTTTTGTATTGTGTAAATTAACAAGTGCATCTTCACACAATTGTTTTGAAAAATCAATACCGGTAATTTTTTTATAACCGTGATGTGCAGCAACGCATACAGCTCTTCCCTTTCCACACCCAATATCCAAAAAATGTTTTTTTGATGTTGGAGACAGTTGCGTGAATATTTGTTCCAGTAACAAATAGGTGATAGGCATGTACATGGTGGCATGTGAAATGTCGATGCCTTTTTTTGAAAGTTTTTTTAAATTATCAGCCCCGGTTGTATTGATATTATATTTTTTTTCACCTTTAATTTCCTGGGATATAACATTTATGGCTATCCTCCAGTTCCAGTTAAAACCGAGAAAAAAAAAGTATTGCAGGTAAGTAAATATTTTCAATGAAGTATTGTATTGGTTAATTAATTGAAGCTGACAATTGTACATCAATTATTTTCAATTGTAAATTAGTCTCTCCGTTCCATTCATTTTCGTCAATTGTATAAACAAGGTTAAATGGTTTTTTCGATTGCAGTATGTGAAACTTATCGGCAAGATTAAAGCCAATACCTGTAAAAGTTGAGTTATTCTGTTTTACTACAAAACGTATATGCTGGTCTTTTACAATTTTTGAATAGCCTGTATCTGTTACATTGCTTGTAACAAAAACGGGCCTCATATTTTCCGGGCCAAAGGGTTCCATCTGGCAAATAATATTATATAAAGAAGTATTTATTTCGTTAAATGAAATCGGGGTGTCAATAACAATTTCAGGGACCAATAAACGGTCTTCAATAGTTGCTGAAACTACTGCCTCGAATTTATCACTAAAGGCATTTACATCAGCCGGTAAAAGAGAAAGGCCTGCTGCGGCAAAGTGTCCGCCATAACCGAGTAAGTATTCCCTGCAGGCATGTATTGCTTCATACAAATTATATCCTACTACACTTCTGGCACTTCCTGCTGCAATATCACCGCTCCTTGTAAGTACAACGGTTGGCCTATAATATTTTTCGGTAAGCCTGCTTGCAACAATGCCTATCACACCTTTGTGCCAATGTTCTTTATAAACAACAGTTGTTTTTCTGTTGATAAGTTCAACATCATTTTCAATTATAGCCAATGCTTCTGCTGTAATATTGCTATCTGCTTCTTTACGGTCATTATTATCACTATGCAGTAATTTGGCCAGTTCTAATGCAGTATCACTATCCTTCTCAATAAATAATTGCACGGCTTTTTTTGCATCATCCATTCTGCCAGCTGCGTTTATCCGTGGTGCAATTACAAACACCACATTGTTGATGGATAATTTTTTTTGTATTCCGCCCAGTTGTATCAATGCTTTTATACCTGCGCAGGGATTATTATTTATTTGTTCTAAACCAAAATAGGCGAGTATCCTGTTTTCGCCCGTCATAGGTACAATGTCGGCTGCTATTGCAGTAGCTACAAGGTCGAGATAGCAAAAATAATGTTCTTCGTCTATGCCATACTGTTGAGCCAGCGCAGTGACTAACTTAAAACCAACGCCACAACCGCACAATTCTTTATAAGGATAAGTACAATCTTTTTGTTTGGCATTTAAAATGGCTACGGCATCAGGTAATACATCATCAGGCAAATGGTGATCGCATACTATAAAATCAATTCCCAATGTTTTTGCATAAGCAATCAAGTCAGCTGATTTAATGCCACAGTCCAAAGAAATAATTAAAGTAAAATTATTTTCGGTGGCATAATCAATCCCCATTTTGCTAATTCCATATCCTTCCCTGTAGCGGTGGGGTATATAAAATTCAACTAAACTTTTATCATAAATTTTGCAGATAAACTGGTACATCAATGCAACGGAAGTGGTGCCGTCTACATCATAATCTCCAAACACCAATATCTTTTCCCTTATATCAATTGCTGTGATAATTCTGTTGACAGCTTTTTGCATGTCTTTCATCAAAAAGGGGTCGTGCAGGTCAGTTAGTGTTGGCCTGAAATAGGCTTTGGCTTTTTCAAAATTATTGATACCACGTTGCACTAAAATACGGCACAGTCTATTACTTACTTTTAGCACTGTTTGCAGAGCTGCTGTTGTGCTTTCATCACCTTGTTGAATATTCCATCTTTTTTCCATGGTAGTAATAAATCCCTCAACTGTATTATCTGTAGATTTTATGAAACTGTTTTTTACCGGCCTAATACTTTCTGTCGGTAGTATAACGTACTAATTCTTCCAGTGCTTTTCTCACTTCGTTATCTGCAAATTCATGTAAAATCGATAATGCTTCATCTCTATAATTGTTCATTTTTTTGGAAGCATACTCAATGCCACCTGATGCAACCACCGTGTCAATAACATATTTTACCTTTACAGTGTTTTTATTTTCATTTTTAATAATATAAATGAGTTCTCTCTTTTTTGCAGCAGCAATATTATTTAAAGTATAAATTAATGGCAGGGTTAATTTTTTTTCTTTAATATCATTGCCCGTAGGTTTTCCAATATCCTCTTTGCCATAGTCAAACAAATCATCTTTTATTTGAAAGGCGATGCCTACTTTTTCGCCAAATAATTTCATCTTGTTGCTGATAACAGTATCCTTGCAAGTACTCCAGGCACCTACTGCACAGGCAGAGGAAAGTAAAGAAGCAGTCTTATTGCGTATAATTTCAAAATAAATATCTTCCTTAAGATTCAGGTTACGGCTTTTTTCTATCTGCATTAGTTCTCCTTCACTCATTTGTTTTACTGCCTCCGATAAAATACGCAGATGCTCAAAATCATTATTGTCTGTTGATAATAGTAAACCTTTTGATAATAGATAATCACCCACTAATACAGCAATTTTATTTTTCCAGATGGCATTTATTGAAAAAAAACCACGGCGTTCTAAAGAATCGTCTACTACATCATCATGTACTAAAGTTGCAGTGTGTAATAATTCAACCAATGCAGCAGCTCGATATGTGCTTTCATTAATGGGGCCATGTAGTTTAGCACTTAAAAATACAAACATCGGCCGCAACTGTTTGCCTTTTCGCATTATTATATACTTCATAACCCTGTCAAGCAAAGGCGTTTGGCTTTTTACAGCTTCAGCGAATTTTTTTTCAAAAGCGCTTAGTTCTTCCCCTATAATATTATTTATAAAATCCATTAGTTAAAAAATGGCAATATAGTGCAGTATGTAACGGCTTCAAAGTAAATATTTTAAAAGCTTGTATGTAGTTTAAAAGAAAGACGGTTTATTTTTTGGCTATGCAGCGATTATTTAAATATTAAAGTCTAATTTCATGTAAAAATTTGTATATCAGGAGTGTTTATAATCTAAATAAATTATAAAAAATTTGTTTATTAACTCTCATTATCTAATTTTGTGTAGCAAAACCCGTAAATTTTAGAAATTTAATAATCAACTAGTTATGTCAAGTAAAAAGTACAAATTAATTTTAGGGATGCTTATCTTATTGGCAAATACCACTTTTGCCCAGGTAAGTACAGGATATAGTGTATTCGATTCTTCTGTAATTCCTTCTAAAAGAATGCCTCAGCAGAATGAATTTATGAATAACACTTATAACTTTCCGGCAAAGCCACGGAATATGCTAGAATTGGGTGGATCTATTGGTAGTATTGGCGTTAATGGTGATGTTCCTGCGATATTTCCTGAATTTGGCTGGGAGTTACATGCAAGAAAAGCAATTGGATATGTTTTCTCATTACGATTGCAATATCTAAATGGGACACCAAAAGGGATGAGTTGGAAGCCTTCAGTAAACTATGGCAATAACCCTGCCTGGAATTCTACAGCTCCAAGTAGCACTCTTACCCCAGCACAGTCTTATAAACCTGGTATAGATTATGTTTTTTACAATTACAAAACGCATATTCAGGATTTGAGTCTCCAGGGAATTTTTACACTTAATAATATTCGTTTCCACAAACAAAAAAGTAGCGTGGCCATTTATATTGGTGGCGGTGTAGGAGCAACTTGGTATAATGTAAAAGTTAATTCACTTGGTGCTGATGGTAAAAATTATGCAGCTTTATTTAACAGTATTGCTAATGGTGGCGATATTACTTACAAAAACAGAAAAACTATCCTTAAGAATTTAAGGGCCGGAATGGATGGAACTTATGAAACACCAGGAGAATCTGAAGGTAATCAGGCTAATACGCTTGGCAGCAATACATTATTGCCTTCTGCTACTTTTTTAGCGGGTGTAGCTTATAAAATAAATCCCAAAATAAATATCTTTTTAGAAGATCGTCAGACTGTTGTAAAGACTGATTTATTGGATGGACAACGTTGGCAGGAACATCCTCAGGGAGATGCTGCGTTATCACCAGATTATGATTCTTATAATTACCTGTCTTTAGGTATTAATTTCAATGTAGGCTCAAAGTCTGTTGAACCTTTATGGTGGATAAATCCTTTGGATTATGCATATAGTGAGCTAAACAATCCTAAGCACATGAAACTGCCAAAACCAATTTTGGATGATACTGATGGTGATGGTGTAACAGATCAATTGGATCGTGAACCCAATACACCTGCAGGTTGCCCTGTTGATACCCATGGTGTAACAAGGGATACAGATGGTGATGGTGTTCCTGATTGTAAGGATAAACAATTGATCACGCCTACTGAATGCCAGCCAGTTGATGCTGATGGTGTTGGTAAATGCCCTGATCCTGCATGCTGTACTTCTTTAATGGATAGTTTAAAAAATATGGAAGTAAAACCTGCTTGTGCTGCTGATTATCCAAGCCTTTCCGTTAAAGGTGCAAGTTTGAGTAGCGATACAAAAGCTCTATTAGCCATTGTTGCTACCAAATTAAAAAATAATCCAAATTGCACTATAACAATTATTGCTTATCCAGGAGCTTCTAAATCTCAACAGTCTTTAGCTGACAAAAAATTAGATGCAGTTAAAAACTATTTAGTTGAAAAATTAGGTATTAGCCCTGACAGGATACTTGTTGACAAAGTAATTGCCGGTGGTGATACTAATACAATAGATATTAAATCTAACTAATTTTTAATATATTTCTAAAAAGCCCTTTCGATTCATCGAAAGGGCTTTTTAGTCAACTGGATTTATTTTTATCTTATAGTAGTTTATCAAAATCTTAACGGGGTCTTTTTTGTCTATTGATATTTAGAACTGACTTTTGGGTTAAAATCATTAATTTTGCGATTCTTTATGAATTTAATAAAAATATTTGTTCCCGTTCTGGTTTTTGTAGTTTCTTTTTCATCGTGCAGCAAGTATGCAAAAGTTTCGAAAAATACAGATGCCGTATATAAATTAAGTATGGCCGATAAATATTTTTCGGACGGAAAGTACCGTGATGCACAGCAGCTATACGAAGATCTTTATCCTATTTATAAAGGCACAGACAAATTTGAAGAGCTTTATTACAAAGATGCATATTGCTTTTATTATTTAAAAGAGTATAAGGATGCGGAAAATTTCTTCAAAGGGTTTTCTGAAGTGTTTCCTAACAGCAGTAAGGCAGAGGAAGTAGATTATATGCATGCATTATGTTTTTATAAACAAGTAGCTAAAGTAGAGCTGGATCAAACGAATACTACTAAATCAATTGGGGTAATGCAAACGTTTATTAATACACACCCTGGTTCATCGAGAGTAAAAGAAGCAACTGGAATAATAGATACATGCAGGGCAAAGCTTGAAACAAAGGAAGTAAGGGGAGCAGATCTTTATTTTAAAATTGGCCAATACAGGGCAGCTGCAATTTGTTATAATAACTTGTTGAGCGACTATCCAGATTCCAAATCGGGGGATGTGTATAAATTAAAATCAGTGATATCCTATTACAAATTTGCCCAGTTGAGCCAATTTAGTAAACAAGTAGAAAGATATGAAAAAGTAGTTTCTGAGTACAATGATTTTACTGAACGTTACCCTCAAAGTACATATTTGCCAGAAGCATTGGAATATAGTAATCTAAGTTTAAAAAAAATTAAAGAAATAGAATATGAGTAAACTAAGACGCCAACTGAGCTCAAGTACAAGTAATGTTGTAGAGCCTAAAAATCTTTTTGATATTAAGCAAAAAACAGGAAACCTGTATGAGTCCATTGCTATTATAGCTAAACGGGCAAATCAGATAAACATTTCCATAAAGGAAGAATTACATAATAAGCTTGAGGAATTCGCAAGTCATACAGACAGCCTGGAAGAAATACACGAGAACAAGGAACAGATAGAAATATCAAAAGCATATGAACGTATGCCCAACCCGGCTTTACTGGCATCACAGGAATTTATGGAAGACAAAATCTATTTCCGTAAAAATGAAGAAGATTTATTTAGTTAAATTTTTATGTTTATTTAGTATAGTTAGATAAGAAGTTTTACTTTTAAGGACGGCAGAAGCCGTCTTTTTTATGCTGCAAGGAAAAAAAATACTTTTAGGAATATCAGGTAGCATAGCGGCTTATAAAACAGCCGTACTGGTACGTTTGTTAATTAAGGAAGGCGCAGAAGTAAAAGTTGTGATGACACCTGCTGCCAAAGAATTTGTTTCGCCTTTAACCCTCTCAACGCTTTCAAAAAATGCAGTATTAACAGATATTGCAAATAACGATTCCTGGAATAACCACGTAATACTTGGAAGATGGGCAGATATAATGATAATTGCTCCATTAAGCTGCAACTCTTTGGCTAAACTTGCACATGGGCTGTGTGATAATTTATTGACTGCAGTTTATTTGTCTGCCACTTGCCCTGTATTTGTTGCCCCGGCAATGGATGAAGATATGTGGAACCACCCTGCAACGCAAAATAATGTAGATATAATTAAATCGTTTGGTAATACAATAATACCTGTAGAATCTGGCGAATTAGCAAGCGGGTTAATTGGCGAAGGAAGAATGGCTGAACCGCAAACAATTGTGAATGCATTAAACAATTGTTTTTTGAGCAGTAAAGAATTGGCAGGGAAAAAAGTATTGGTTACTGCAGGGCCAACTTACGAAGCAATAGATCCGGTTCGTTTTATAGGGAATCATTCTTCGGGTAAAATGGGAGTAGCTATTGCAAATGAATTTCAAAAAAGGGGAGCTGAAGTTACCCTTGTATTAGGCCCATCTTCAATAAGTACCATGCCAAATATGAATGTAGTACGGGTGCAATCGGCAGAGGAAATGTTTGAGGCATGTTCAAATATTTTTGGTACTATGGATATAGCAATAATGAGTGCAGCTGTGGCCGATTATACACCAGCAATAGTGGCAGAAGAAAAGATAAAAAAATCAACAGACAGGTTTTCCATTGAGTTAAAAAAAACAAAAGATATTTTAAAACACCTTGGTGAAATTAAAAAGGAAAAGCAATTATTAATAGGTTTTGCCTTGGAAACACAAGATGAAAAAAAATATGCCTTAAAGAAGCTGTCAGAAAAAAATGCAGATTTGATAGTACTGAATTCATTGAATGATAACGGGGCAGGTTTTGGATTTGATACAAACAAAATAACTATTTTTGATAAAAGCGGCAGGGAATACCAGTTTGATACTAAATCGAAAACAGCAGTGGCGATTGATATTGTAAATACTATTATTCAACTGTAATATGCGCAATACTAAATTACCGTTTCTTTTATTTTTTTTACTGGTACTTAATATTACTCAAGCACAGGAACTAAATGCACGTGTAACTGTTAATGCCAGCCAGGTAGGTAATAACGTAAATAAGAAAGTTTTTCAGGGCTTACAAACTGCCTTAAATACTTTCTTAAATACCCGCAAATGGACCCAGGATAGATTTTTACTTAACGAAAAAATTGATTGTAATTTTTTACTAATTATTCAACCTACAAAAGAAGAAAATATTTACACAGCTACACTTACTGTGCAGGCGGGAAGGCCAATTTTTAATACAACTTATTTATCACCCATTGTTAATTACAGGGATGACGATATTAATTTCAAGTATCTTGAATTTCAGCAACTCGACTTCAATGAAAACCGTGTTTCGGGGTCAGAACCGTTGGTGTCTAATTTAACCGCAGTGTTTGCTTATTATGCGTATATGATTTTAGCTTTTGATTATGACTCTTTTTCGCAACGTGGCGGAGTTCCATATTTTCAGAAGGCCCAAAATATAGTAAATAATGCGCCTGAAACCCGGGGCATTTTAGGTTGGAAACCGACAGACGGTATTCGTAACCGTTATTGGTTAGTACAAAATATGCAAAACCCTGCCTATGCAATTATGCACGATGTTTATTATGATTACTACAGGAAGGCAGGGGATAAGTTATATGAAGATGAAAACCTGGCCAGGGGCGAAATGATGAATGTTTTAAACCTGCTTAATAATTTTAGTGCAGATAATAGAAACACTATGATTCAACAGTTTTTCTTTCAGGGAAAGACAAATGAATTAATCAGGATTTTTTCAAAGGCAACACCACAGGATAAAGCCAGGGCATCTGAATTATTGCAAAAAATAGATATTACCAATGCAGCCAGGTATAAAGATGAATTAAGATAATGCGGGCAGTAGCAGTTATTATATTGATAATTTTTTTTGCAGGGTGTAGTGATAATAATGAATTACCACCAGGCATCTTAGAGGCTAAAAAAATGCAGGTAGTACTTTGGGATGTTTTTATAGCGGAAGGCTATACATCAGAATATATAATAAAGGACAGTTTAAAAAATGCCAAAATAGAAAATGCAAAACTACAGCAACAGATTTTTGCTACTCATCAAATTACCAAAAAAGAATTTTACGATAGTTACAATTACTACAATAGCCATGCTGATCTAATGAAAAATTTACTTGACAGCATGATAGCAAAAGGGGAGAGGGAAAAAGAAAAAACGCTTTATAGTAAGCCGATAATACCCATGCATAAGTCATTTTCGCTAATGCCACCCTCGCCAGTATATACCAAATTAGTAATAATACCGATGCCAATACCAATATTACTGCCAGATGAAAATTCAATGCCCACACAAAATTTTAACCAGGATACACATTTTACACCAACACATTTACCAACACCCCAAGGGTTACATAATTTTAAAACGAAAAGGAACATTGATACATTACAAAAATAATTTTCACCCAATTTTATGAATAAAGTTTTTAACAATGCCGATGAAGCTTTAAAAGATATATATGACGGGGCCATTTTATTGCTTGGAGGATTTGGGCTATGCGGTATTCCAGAAAATTGTATAAATGCCATAGTAAAAAAAGACACAAAAAATTTAACCTGTATTTCTAATAATGCAGGTGTGGATGATTTTGGTATTGGTTTAATGCTGCAGAAAAAGCAGGTAAAAAAAATGATTGCATCATACGTAGGAGAAAATGCAGAGTTTGAAAGGCAATTACTAAGCGGCGAATTAGAAGTGGATTTGATACCACAGGGAACATTGGCAACACGCTGTATGGCGGCAGGTTATGGTATGCCTGCAATATTTACACCTGCAGGCGTTGGAACAGAAGTTGCGATCGGAAAGGAAGTGCGCATATTTGATAATAAAACATATCTACTTGAGTATGCTTTTGATGCTGACTTCGCCATTGTAAAAGCATGGAAAGGCGATACTGATGGCAACCTTATCTATAAAGCAACAGCCCGTAATTTTAATCCATTAATGGCGATGGCAGGTAAAATAACTATTGCAGAAGTAGAAGAAGTGGTACCTGCCGGCGAATTGGACCCCAACCAGATACATACTCCAGGTATTTATGTTCACCGGATATTTGAAGGAAAAAATTACGAAAAAAGAATTGAACAACGAACAGTGAAAAAATTGGCTGACTAATTATATGGATAAGATATTTTCTCCAGCATACAGATATTGTGTGAATTAAATATACCATTAACTAATTAGCATTATCAAATTAATTTATGCTTAATAAAAATCAAATAGCGCAACGGCTGGCAAAAGAATTGCAAGATGGTTTTTATGTGAACCTGGGGATTGGAATTCCAACACTGGTAGCTAATTATATTCCAGAGGGAATAAGTGTTGTATTGCAGAGCGAAAATGGTTTGTTGGGTATGGGGCCTTTTCCTTTTGAAGGAGAAGAAGATGCGGATTTAATAAATGCAGGAAAACAAACCATAACAACCGTTCCAGGTTCGTCTTTTTTTGATAGTGCCATGAGTTTTGGAATGATAAGAGCAGGCAAAGTTGACCTGACGATTTTGGGTGCAATGGAAGTGAGTGAAACAGGCGATATCGCAAACTGGAAAATACCCGGCAAAATGGTGAAAGGCATGGGTGGAGCAATGGATCTGGTTGCCAGTGCAAAAAATATTGTTGTAGCTATGATGCACACTAACCCTAAAGGTGAATCAAAATTATTGCACCGTTGTGTATTACCGCTTACTGGTATTGGTTGTGTTAAAAAAATTGTAAGTGACCTTGCGGTATTGGATATAACCAATGAGGGGTTTAAATTATTGGAACGAGCTCCGGGCGTTAGCGTAGAGGAAATAATAGCTAAAACTGCAGGCAAGCTTATTGTTGACGGCGAAATTCCAGAAATGCAATTTTAATTTATTCTTTACCTGGTTAAGATATCTTGGTTACACCAAGTTCATATCCATTTGTTCACTTTTTTTATGCAGCATTTAAAAATGTATATTGCAATCTTTAAATAATTGTTCATGAAATACCTTCCTTTAAATGCAGAGATATTTGTACAAAACAGAAAACGTTTTGTACAAAAAATGGAAAAAGGGGCTATTGCTATCTTTAACAGCAATGATGAATTGCCCAGTAACGGAGATGCTATTCACAAGTTTAAACAAAATACAGACCTTATATGGTTAACAGGCATTGAGCAGGAAGATACGATGCTGATATTGTTTCCTGACAATCCTGATGCTAAATACAGGGAAGTATTGGTATTGGTGCGGCCAAACGAATTAAAAGAAAAATGGGATGGGCATCGCTTAAGAGTAAACGAGGCAACTGCTATATCAGGTATTTCAACAATTGTTTGGTTAGACATTCTTGATGGATTATTGCAGCCCTGGATTCATTTGGCTAATACCATTTTCTTAAATACTAACGAGAATGACCGTAAAGCAAACCTTGTTCCTGTAAGGGACTACCGGTATGCTGAAATGATGAGGCAACGTTATCCTTTACATCATTATAAACGCAGTGCTGTTATTTTAAAAGAACAACGTGCAATTAAAACATCGCTTGAAATTGAAGTGGTGCAAAAGGCTATTGATATAACCGAAACTGCTTTCAGGCGGCTACTATCTTTTATTAAGCCTGGCGTAATGGAATATGAAATTGAAGCAGAATTGGTTCATTCCTTTTTGTCTCAACGGGCTACGGGTGAGGCTTACGGGTCAATTATAGCAAGTGGCGACAGGGCAAGAACATTACATTATGTAGAAAATAACCAGGAGTGTAAAGATGGAGAAATGATATTGATGGATTTTGGAGCAGGGTATGGCAATTACTGTGCAGATTTAACAAGAACTGTACCTATAAATGGCAAATTTACCCGAAGACAAAAAACTGTGTACAATGCCTGTTTGCATTTGCATCAATACGCAGCAAGTATTTTAAAACCAGGCATTAGCATTCTTGATTATACAGAAAAAGTAGGCGATGAAGCTAGTACTGTATTTCAAAAAATTGGGCTTTTAAAAAAGGCGGATATAAAAAACGAAGACAAAGATAACAAGGCTTACCGGAAATATTTATACCACGGTATCTCACATCATTTGGGCATTGATGTGCATGATTTAGGTACCCGTACCGAACCTATAAAGGCAGGAATGGTATTCACGATAGAACCAGGTATTTACATTGAGGAAGAGCAAATGGGTATCCGTATTGAAAATAATTTTTGGATAACAAAGAATGGCAATAAAGACCTGATGAAAAATATTCCAATTACCGTTGAGGAAATTGAATCATTAATGAAAAACCGATAACTGATAATGAAAAAACAAATCCCGAATTTATTTACATTACTCAATTTATTTTTTGGCTGTATCGCCATTGTATTTGCCTTACAAAATGGCATCGATATCATTTACTCAAAAGATGGGGAGCAATTTATTAAGCTTAAAGAAAATATCTGTTTAGCATCCTTATTTATTGTAATTGCTGCTATTGTAGATTTTTTAGATGGTTTTGTTGCAAGGTTATTAAAAGTTCCTTCTGAAATGGGAAAACAATTGGATTCTTTGGCAGATGTTGTAAGCTTTGGTGTTGCTCCCGGAATAATATTATACCAATTTTTAAGAATGGCATTTATAAAAGATGCGGATGGTATTGAATCTTCTACCCTGTTGCTGGTTCCGGCTTTTATTTTTACATGTGCAGGAGCGTATCGTTTGGCCCGTTTTAATTTAGATAATACGCAATCTTATGGCTTTAAAGGGGTGCCAATACCTGCAGCCGGTTTAGTAGTAGCATCTTTGCCGATGATTTATTGGTTTGGTAATGTTGATTTTATTTATAACCTAGTGCTTAATAAATGGTTTTTGTATGCCCTTATTTTATTATTGAGTTGGCTGATGGTAAGTAAATTGCCAATGATGGCCTTAAAATTTAAAGATTCTACAATAAAAAATAATATGCCTGCAATTATATTGCTGGCAATTGGTATACTTTCGGTCGTTTTATTAAAATGGCTGGCAGTTCCGGTTATATTCATTGCTTACATTATTTTATCTTTGGCACTTAAAAATAAAACTACAACATGATTTTCACTGCACAGGTAAAAGTAATGCCACTAAAAGAATTGTTAGACCCACAGGGTAAAGCTGTAATGGGCGGGCTGGCCAATTTAGGTTTAAATGGTATTAAAGATGTTAGAATTGGTAAAAATATTACACTTCAGGTTGAAGCTGCTACAGCAGAAGCTGCAAAGCAAATTGCAGAAGAAGCAGCAAAAAAACTATTGGCTAACCAGGTAATGGAAATGTTTGAAATAGTAATTAGCTAATCAGCAAATTATCACCATGCTCTACATTGTTCCCACACCTATTGGTAACCTTGCCGATATTACTTTCAGGGCAATCGATATTTTAAAATCGGTTGATTTGATTTTGGCTGAAGATACACGGACTTCATCGGTACTACTGCAACATTACCAAATTCAAAAACCAATCACACCCTATCACCAGCATAACGAACATAAAATAATTCATCATTTATCTGAACAATTACAAACAGGTAAAACGATGGCATTACTTACTGACGCCGGCACACCAGGCATTAGTGACCCCGCATTTTTATTGGTAAGGGAATGCGTAAAATTGGGTATAAAGGTTGAATGCCTGCCGGGTGCAACTGCTTTTGTACCTGCTTTGGTAAATAGTGGTTTACCAATAAACAGCTTTTGTTTTGAAGGGTTTTTGCCATTAAAAAAAGGAAGGCAAACTTTTTTAAAACGAATGTCTGTAGAAGAAAGGACTATGGTTTTTTATGAAAGCCCGGTACGGCTCGTAAAAACTTTAAATGATTTTATTGAATATTTTGGCGCTGGGCGCAATTGCTGTGTAAGCCGTGAACTCACAAAAAAATTTGAAGAAAACAAAAGAGGAACTTTACAGGAAGTTCATGACTATTTTAATGCAAAGCCTGTAAAAGGCGAAATAGTAATTGTGGTGCAGGGTAAAGACAATTAGTAAAAAACAGCCACCTCATTTAATTCTTTTCTTTGTATATCAGGTACCCAGCATTCGTCAGCAGCATAGCCAACGGGTATCAATAAAAAAGGTTTTTCATTTACAGGCCTGCTTAAAATCTTGTTTAAAAAATTCATCGGCGACGGGGTATGCGTAAGCGCCACTAAGCCTGCATTGTGTATGGCAGTAAGCAAAAAACCACAAGCTATACCACAACTTTCGGTGGTGTAATAGGTATTTGTTTTATTGCCTGCTTTATCAAAATCATAATTTTTTTTAAAAACAATTATCAGGTAAGGAGCTGTTTCCAGGAACTCTTTTTTCCAGTCAGTTTGTAAGGGTAACAAATCCTTTTTCCAGTCTTCCGGCATCCGGCCATGGTAGCTTTTATATTCTTCATTTTCTGCTTCTATGCGTATTTGTTTTTTAATACCGGCATTGCTTACCACACAAAATATCCATGGTTGTTTGTGTGCGCCACTTGGCGCTGTAGCCGCAGAAAGTATTATTTTTTCTATAATATCTTTACCTACATGCTTGTCAGAGAAATCCCTTACAGTCCTTCTTTTATTAATCCAACTATAAAATTCAGTAGCTTTAACAACCATTTCATCTTTTGTATAAAAATCTTTCGTATAATGCACAAAAGGAAATCCGTTTATCAGTTTTAATTTTTCCATATAGCAATTTAACCGAAATTAAATTAATCTAATCAAGCAGTATGAACCGTAAAAAAGCCTTCTTATTCCTACCTTGTATTTTTGTATGCTTAATTATTATTGCTCAACCAGACAGATGGCAGCAACGTGTAAAATACACTATGAATATTGATATGGATGTAAACACTAACCGGTTTAAAGGAATCCAGAAATTAGTATATACTAATAATTCTCCTGATATATTGAATAAGCTTTTTTATCATTTGTATTTTAATGCCTTTCAGCCAAACAGCAGTATGGATACACGAAGCCGTGAGTTGGGTAAAATACTTGTAAATGGCCGGCAGGATTGGGATGGAAGAGTTAAAGACCGTATCAGCCAATTAAAAGATGATGAAATAGGGTATCAAAAAATTATTTCTTTAAAAATGAATGGTGTAGATCAGCCATTTAAATATCATGAAACTATACTAGAAGTAAATCTTACCAAAGCAATAACACCAAAAAGCACAGTCACTTTAGATATGGTATTTGAAGCACAGGTACCATTGCAGGTGCGCAGAAGCGGAAGGGATAACCCCACTACTGGTGTACGCTATAGCATGAGCCAATGGTATCCTAAATTATCCGAATACGATTACGAAGGCTGGCACCCCACGCCTTATGTTGCCCGTGAGTTTTATGGCGTTTGGGGCGATTTTGATGTTACAATTTCCATAGATAAAACGTATAAATTGGGTGGTACAGGTGTATTAACAAATGCTGCAGAAATTGGCTGGGGATATGATGCACCAGGCACAGAACTGAAACTAACGGAAAAGCTTAAACGCAGTTGGCATTTTATTGGCAATAATGTACATGATTTTGTATGGGCTGCTGACCCGGATTATAAACATTTGGTGCGTAAAATGCCCAATGGCGGGCCCGTGCTAAACATTATTTATAATTATAAAGAAAATGACCTTAAAAATGATACGGCGTGGAATATAATTGCAGATGCTGCGGTAACTGTATTACCTTTTATGGAAAGCAAATTTGGCAAATATCCTTATCCGCAATATTCTTTTATACAAGGCGGTGATGGTGGCATGGAATATCCTATGGCAACATTGATTGTTGGCCCCGGCCTGGGAACTGTTTTTCATGAATGGATGCATAGCTGGTACCAGATGATGCTGGGTACCAATGAAAGTATGTATGGCTGGATGGATGAGGGTTTTACAGAATATGCCAGTGACCTTGTAGGGGTGTATTACAGGGATAAGGTAAGCAGGGTAAAAGGGGCATCAAATCCTGCTTATATTAAAACACTTGATTCATTGGCAGCAATATTACCACTGGATCATTACAGTAATTATCAGTCATACTATTTTATTGCCAAAAGCGAATTTGAAGAGCCACTTACAACACATGCTGATCATTTTAATACCAATGTAGGTTATAGTGTAGCTGCTTACAGTAAGGGCTGTGTTTTTATGGAGCAACTGGGTTATATAGTTGGTGCGGCAGTAAGAGATAAAATATTATTAGAGTACTATAAACAATGGCGGTTTAAACATCCCAACGCAAGTGATTTTGTAAAATTGTCTGAAGATGTAAGTGGTATAAAACTGGATTGGTATAAAGAATACTGGTGCAGCACAACAAAAAAAATAGATTATGGCATCGATAGTTTGTGGGAGGAAAATGGCGTATCAAAAATAAGATTGAAGCGAATTGGACAAATGCCTATGCCGATTGATTTGCAGCTTACGTTTAAAGACGGCTCTACTGAAATGCACTATGTGCCGCTTAACCTGATGTATGGCGAAAAACCGGCAGAGAATAAACAAAACAGGACAGTGCATGAAGAATGGAGATGGACACATCCCACCTACGTAGTTGAATTTAAACATAGGCTTACAGATTTAAAAAAGGCAGAAATTGATCCGACAAAAAGAATGGCCGATGTAGATCAGAAAAATAATATTTTAGAATTAAACTGGTAATTTTTTCAGGGCCTTTGTATTTATAGTTATGGAAATAACCATCAGAAGGATATTATTAAGGGATGCTGCAGCCCTTGCTGAAATTTCAAGGCAAACTTTTTACGATACTTTTACAGGTACCTGTACAGAAGATGATATGCAAAGTTTTCTTGAACAGTATTTTAACCTGGCACAGGTACAAACTGAACTAACCAATCCTGATGATTATTATTTTTTTGCTGAAGCAGGTGGCAGGCCTGTAGGCTACATCCGTTTTATGGAAGACTATAATAATTGGGAATTGGTAAAAAAATGGAAAGCACTGGAATTAAAAAGATTGTATGTTATACAGCAATATCATGGTAAAGGCATAGCGCAGCAATTAATGGATTTTTTTATTTTATTTGCGCAACAAAATAAATATCAATTAGTATGGCTGGGTGTATGGGAACATAATGTAAGGGCTCAAAAATTTTACGAAAAATATGGTTTTGCCGACTCTGGCCATAGACATGATTTTCCTATTGGCGATACAGCTCAAACTGATAAATGGCTCTGGAAATTTTTAGAATAAAATACAGGTAATTTTTAAAAGAAGCTCATAGAAACAATTCATCTTCCAAAAAATTTATTTACTGCTTCAACGCGGTTACTGACATGCAGTTTTTCGTAAATATGGTAAACATGTTTGCGTACTGTTTGCGAACTGATATATAATTGATCTGCGATTTCTTTATACAACAAACCTTTTGACAAAGCTTCCAGTATTTCTTTTTCTCTTTTAGACAGCACATCCAATGAATCGCTGTTTACTGAAAATGGTTTACTTTTAAAAGCAGCTACAACTTTACTGGCAATCTGGCTGCTCATGGGGGCGCCGCCTTCGTATAATTCTGTAATGGCATTCAGTAATTTATCAGGAGTTGTTTTTTTTAGTACATACCCGCTGGCACCGGCACTTAGGGCATTAAAAATTTTTTCATCTTCTTCATAAACTGTACACATCATAAACAAAATTTGGGGGTAAAGTTCTTTTAGGATTTTTACACATTCTATACCATTAATTCCGCCGAGATTAATGTCCATTAAAACAACAGCGGGATTAAGTGAGGGAATTTTATTAATGGCTTCTTCACCATTGATGCAGGACCCTGCAAGTGTATAACCATCCGCCATTGTTATAATTTGTTCAAGCGCCTGGCGGATATCGTTGTTATCTTCAACTATCGCTACTGAAATATTCATGGTTATGTAAAGGTTGCTAAATAATCATACAATACTATACCGCAAAGTGGTAATCTTTTTTAGTATGAAATTTTAAAGATACTTGTAATAAAAATTTATTAAATAGATGCATGTATTATTAATGAATTGCTACAGAGAAACATGCAACAGAAACTTTTCTTTAAAAAAGGGTTCTACAAAAATTTTCTCTATTTCCCAAACTCTTGGCCTGCAGGTGCTTTCTGATATTTCTTTTGTAAGATCACCTCCTTTCAGGCAAATAAGCCCATTGGGCGATTGCCCTTTTTTTAACAATGGTTTGCTCCAACGCCACAAATCTTTCAAAGGCGCTACTGCCCTTGACACTACCAAATCAAATTTTCTGTTTTTAATGTCTTCAGCCCTGGTATGTTGTATGGTAACATTTTGTAAGCCAATGGCTATAGCAATTTCATTGGCCACTTTTAATTTTTTGTTGATACTGTCCACCAGGTGAAATTTTGTATCCGGAAAAAATATGGCCAGAGGTATGCCCGGAAAACCGCCACCACAGCCAAGATCCATTATTTCTGCCCCTTTCTTAAATTCAAATTGTGTAGCAATTGCTAATGAATGCAATACATGGTGCTCATAAAAATTGTCCATGTCTTTGCGTGAAATCACATTGATCTTTTCATTCCAATCAATATATAAACCTTTTAAAACTGCTAATTGTTGCAATTGCGTATCAGTAAAATCACTAAAATATTTTGTCAATAATTCCATATTAAGATATAGCGTTTATATATTTTAGTTCCAGGCAGGCTTTGGTTTTTTTAATAATGCAAAAGCAAATATCAGGTAATAAAAAAACATCCACACGTCAAAAAATAAAAATAACGGGAAGAGGTCTTTTTCATCAAGTTTTTTCATTGCAGGGTAATACACAAGTACCTGTATCATAAAACGAACGCCAAAAACAACCAGCGACCATTGCCAGCTAAAATAAATAAGGCTTACAACCAGTAGTGGAAAAAATAAAAAATGGGTAAAAGAATATAACCCCAAAAAGAATTTATGTACAGGTTTATAATACCTGCTGGTGGTGTAATGCCTGTTTTTTTGTTTCATCCATTGGCTCCAGGTATTTACAGGTTCACTCAAGGTAAAGGTTGCAGGGTCGATACTGATTTTTGTATTGTGTTTGGTTGCTGCCATATTTATAAAAAGGTCATCATCTCCACTAGGGACATTATTATGTGCCGAAAAACCTTTGTGTTTAAAAAACAATGATTTTTTGTAGCTTAAATTTCTGCCCACACCCATATACGTAAAGCCTGCAAGCGAATAAGAGAGATATTGAAGGGCAGTATGAAAAGTTTCCCATCTTACGAGTTTGTTCAGCAATCCGTTTTTTTTGTGATATGCGCCATAGCCCAATACTATTTCTGTTGTATCATCATACACGTCCTGCATCTTGTCAATCCACTGCTCAGATGCCGGAACACAATCTGCATCTGTCAATAAAACTATGTCGTATTTTGCTGTTTTGATACCAATGCTTAAAGGAAATTTTTTTCCATTAATCAATTTGGCTTCCTGCTTTAATTCAATAACATGCAGCTGTTTAAAATTTTGCTGAAATTCTTCGAGTAAATATTTACTGTCATCAAATGAATTATCATTTACCACAATTACTTCATGTGTAGCAGGGTATTGCTGTTGCAGTGAGGCTGTAAGATTTTTAGACAGGTTTACCGATTCATCCCTTGCGCAGATGATGACAGATACGGGTTGGTTTTCGAAAATAGTTGCTGGTTTAGATTCATAAGCATTTAAGCGGCGAAAGAAATACAAAAAATAAAAAAGCTGGATAAACGCAACAGCAGATAGTGAAATAAAAATAATATCATGCCAGTACAGTAAGAGTTGGTTAAGGTTCATAAGCTGCAAAAGTAAGCATACAAAAATTAATGACGCTATTGGGAGGGTTCATTAACGACTGTTTGATGATTTTACAAGGATAAATACATTTTCAAATTTATATTTGCATCCCAAATGGTACTAAACCTTACGGGATTTTTTATGGCAGCATTATCCTTTCAATTACAGCATAAAGATTCCGGTACGAAAGCAAGAGCCGGTAAAATAATTACTGACCATGGTGAAATTTTAACGCCCATTTTTATGCCCGTTGGTACTGCTGGTAGCGTAAAAGCGGTAACGCAACAACAGTTAGTAAAAGATGTTAAGGCACAAATTATCCTTGGCAATACCTATCATTTGTATTTACGGCCGGGTTTAGAAATAATTGAGGCTGCCGGAGGGCTTCATCAATTTAACGGATGGCATAAACCTATCCTTACCGATAGTGGCGGATACCAGGTTTTTTCATTGGCTAATAATAGAAAACTTACCGAAGAAGGTGCCATTTTTCAAAGCCACATTGATGGCAGCAAGCATTTGTTTAGTCCGGAAAAAGTAATGGACATACAGCGTATTATCGGTGGCGATATCATTATGGCCTTTGATGAATGTCCGCCTTACCCCAGCGATTATAATTATGCAAAAAAAAGTATGGAACTAACCTATCGCTGGCTCAACAGGTGCTTTACCCGGTTTGATGAAACACCAGACAGGTACGGATATACGCAAAACCTTTTTCCAATAATTCAAGGTAGTACCTATAAAGATCTTCGCACTGCTTCAGCAGAATTTGTTGCCTCAAAGAATGCTGCCGGTAACGCAATAGGTGGCTTAAGTGTTGGTGAGCCAATGGAAATGATGTATGAATTTACAGAACATTGCTGTGATATTTTACCCGAACAAAAGCCACGTTATCTTATGGGCGTTGGCACACCATGGAATATTTTAGAATGTATAGCCCTTGGTGTAGATATGTTTGATTGTGTAATGCCCACCCGAAATGGCCGCAATGCAATGTTATTTACAAGTAAAGGAATAATTAATATTGATAATAAAAAATGGGAAAAGGATTTTTCGCCGATAGATGAAGGTATTGAAAATGAGATGAGCAGTTATTACAGCAAAGCCTATTTACGGCATTTGATGAAATCGAAAGAATATTTAGGTTTAACTATTGCCAGCGTTCATAATCTTGCATTCTATATGTGGTTGGTAAGCGAAGCCCGCAAGCATATTGAGGCAGGTGATTTTAAAAGCTGGAAAGAAGCCATGGTGCCACAATTGCAGCAGCGCTTATAATAAGTAATGTTGAAAAAACTTACGACTACACACAATAATTGATTTTTGGGCATGGTTTTATTTAGGTATATCTTTAAAATGTAACCCAAAATCAATAATCATGAAGCTGCGATATTTTTATATTTTGATAATTGTGCTGGCACCGGTTTTAATTATCGCCCAAACTAAGCCTGCACCACCAATGAATTTACCGAAAGATGCGCCTGTAAATGTTACTATTGCAGATGCAAAAACGGGCAATATGCTTGGCAGCGAAATTGTAGTTTTTAAAAGCCGGGCCAATGGCACGGAGTTTCAAGGGCTTTCCGATTCGACCGGCAAATTTTCACTGCGCTTACCAAATGGTAGCAAATACGATATTTATATATTGGGGTTTAACGATTCAACCAGTTATAATGTACTGGATATACCTGCATTAAAAGATAACCAGTTTTATAAAAATCCTTTCAATGTGGATATACAGTTTGAAGCCCCAAAATCATTTGTACTTGATCATTGTACATTTGAAACAGGCAAAGCTTCTTTGCAGGCAGATGCTTATAAGGTACTGGATGAATTGGTAGATTACTTGAATAGGAAAGATGATGAAAAAATTGAAATAGGCGGGCATACCGATAATGTAGGCAAAGCCGAAGCTAATATGATATTATC
Source organism: Ferruginibacter sp. (assembly GCA_025362235.1). GTDB lineage: Bacteria > Bacteroidota > Bacteroidia > Chitinophagales > Chitinophagaceae > Ferruginibacter. The sequence continues at coordinate 29,300 of JANYGZ010000081.1, forward strand.
CACAGACAGGGCAAACACAGTACGGGCCTATCTTTTAACAAAGGGTATAGCACCCGGCAGAGTAACAGCAAAAGGATATGGAATGACGATGCCTGTTGCAGAAAATACTACTGCAGAAGGCAGGGCATTAAACCGCAGAACGGAAGTAAAAATTATTGATTAGTTATTGCTTAAAGCCACACTTTGTGCGCAATTAAACTAAACCTTGAAGCTTAATAAATTTTTAAAGACTGGACTAATAATACTAATATGCTTTGTTGTTTTTACAACGATAGGCAATGTGTTTTTTGAGATAAGGAGCAAGGAATTATATAACCTCAATATTTCTTTTCAGGACTTAATTCTTATTTTAACGTTTCTTCTGCTAACAATAGGATTATATAAACTAAAGAATACTTGGAAGTGGTCTATAATCATTCCCCTTTTATTATTTGCTGTATTTATAATTATTATTAGCTTCCTTTTTGACAAAATGCCTAATCAAATAACAATAAAAGCCGACACGGAAATATTGTACATAAATAAAATAAATTCTAAAAAGAAAGTTATACGACAAGAATATTCGACTGGATTCACAGGTGACAGTTATCATAGTGACACAATACGAGTTTATGAACTAAATTCTTCAATGCGTATAATTCAAAAAGTAGACTTGAGAGAAATTGATAGTAATTGGAAAAAGGTTGTAAAACAACAATAAAAGCGCACAAAAATGCATTGCCAAAATTTAGGGGATGACGTTGAAGAAATGAGCATTTGATCGCTGTTAACAGTGGCTCGGGCAGACGTTTTTCAATTAAGCTTTTGTTCTCAACCTGTACTTTATAATTTCAATTTGCATTGGTTCCGGGCTGGACCAGCTTTGAATTCTCTAAACATCGGCAATGCAAAACGTAAGCAAGCTTTACATAGTTGTTTTAAAACTGAGTTTTATCAGTATTTAATTAATTCGTATAATTCGTGTATAGAAATTCCTGTAAAAAAAAATACTATATATAAATTTCACAAATACTTTGCTACACAATTTTTACCGCATGCCTGTTTTAAGTTAGCTTTGCGGCCAACCGAAATGAAAAAGATTGACCGATTTATACTAAAAAATTTTTTGACCACTTTTGTGTTTTGCATCATACTGTTTACTATAATAGTAGTAGTTGTTGACACCAGCGAAAAAACAGAAAATTTTGTTAGGTCGCATTTGTCATTAGGACAAATAATTGTTCAGTATCATTTGGGATTTATTCCGCGTATTGATGCTATGTTATTTCCTTTATTTGTATTTATTGCAGTTATCTTTTTTACGGCAAAAATGGCAGACCGCTCTGAAGTAATAGCCATATTAAGCAGCGGCGTAAGTTTCAGGCGTTTTTTGGTTCCTTACTGGATGGGGAGTATTTTTTTGGCATCTGTTTTATGGCTGGCTTACCAGTTTGAACTGCCAAGAGCCAACGCTATTTGGGTTATTTTTGACGCAAAATATGTACACTCAGACGTGGGTACAGGCGAAAGAACTTTTTTACAAAATTATTACTTCCGCATAGATGCTGATACCTATGCAGGTTTGCGCAGTTATGATACCATTAATAAATCGGGTTCCAATTTTTTTATACAAAAATTTAAGGATAATAATTTGGTGTACAATCTCCGCAGCGACAATATAAACTGGGATACTGCCTCTAAAAAATGGAAATTGACCAATGTTCAGCAGCTTAGTTTTTCAGGCGATAAAGAAACAATAGAACGTAACCCTTCTTTATTAATGAATTATAATTTTAAGCCGGTGGATTTGCGGAGGGATGAATTCTTAAAAGATCAGATGCCCACTCCAGAGCTGGATAATTTTATACAGATGGAAAAAATGAGGGGTTCGGAAGGCATCAATGCATTACTGGTAGAGCGCTATAACCGGGATGCGATTCCTGTGTCGGTAATAATTTTAACAATTATCGGGGCCACACTGGCTTCTAAAAAAGTACGGGGCGGCAGCGGCTTTCATTTAGCAGTTGGTATTGTACTGAGTGTATTATATATTTTATTCGGCAAGTTTTCTTTGGTGTTTGCTACCAAGGGTAGTTTTACACCATTTCTGGCAGCATGGATGCCCAATATTATTTTTGGTATTATTTCATATTTTCTTTACAAAAGAGCATGCCGATAGGTGTTTGCGACAATGTAAAATTTCTTACGGTAAAGAAGGTATAAATCCACTGTCCACCACCCAATTGGTCAATTGCTGCGGCCATGTATTTATCGATATTAATTTTGAACGTTTACCCATGTTAAAAGCATGGCTGCCCTGCGCATATAAAAGCATTTCTACTTTTGCATGCGCTTTCCTATACAATGCTGTTATTTTTAAAAGAGGTTCCGAGCAGCAATCATCATCATTTGCTGCCAACATAAATAATGGGGGAGTACTGCTGCTCAAACTATCCGGCACTGCTAACGGGCCAGGATAAACCAATACCAAAAAATCCGGTGAGCATTTAATATTATCAATAGCATCTGTTTTTACTATGTTTTCTTTTGGTGTATTAAAACCAACCCATGCTGCCAGTTCCCCTCCAGCAGAAAATCCCATAAGCCCAATCTTATTAGTATCTATATTATAGGTTATGGCCTGTTGCCTTACCATACGCACGGCACGTCTTCCATCCTGTAAAGTATTTTCCATAGTATAGGGTGATTTGTCTTCCCTGAATAAGCGGTATTTTAAAACAAATGCAGTAATGCCGATGCTGTTAAAATATTCAGCTGCCTCTTTTCCTTCAGAAGTAATCACTAATTTATTATGGCCGCCGCCGGGGCAAATAATTACTGCTGCGCCTGTAGCTTTTTCTTTTGGTGCAGCATAAACAGTTAATGATGGATTATTAATATTTTTTACCCACCAGTCTTTTGCTTCTTCTGGTTCATTTTTCTTATTCTCAAAACCAGGCGCACCGTTAGCCCATAAATAAATTACCGGGTTACCGCCTTGTTGGGCAAAAACTATTTGCCCAGCAAAAACCAGGTAAATTAATGGAAGTACTTTTTTCATTAAAATATTTTAAAATATGGGTTATTATAATAGTTATAAATTTTATTTTCTTTTGCTGAAAAGCACTCCTGTGCCGGTTGCAACCACTTCGCCAACTGGCATGACATACAATGAAAATTCAGTTTTATCTTTCACTGTAACTCCTCCTGAGGGAACCCCGCCTGCATCAGTTAAGTTGCTAAAAACTCCCCGCTTAGATTGAGCAAATACTGTAATACTAAAATAACATCATCCTGCCCGTTGCAATACTTTGCATGGTATTAATTTCAGTAAAAGTATATGCAATTCTTTATATCTGCCAGTAATTTCTGTCTTGAATCATTAATTTTATTAGTAACTGATAATATAGAATCATTCAAATTTTTTCTTTAAGTAATTCAGTAGTATTTTTTACGGTGTTATTTTTTGTGGAGTTAAAAGAGTTCTGCATTTGTTTGATAAACTAGATCTTTTCATGTATTCGTCTAAAAAGTCAATATATTTAACAGAACTGTCATCTCGTCTGATATCAGTTTTTTACCACCATACTCGCCTGAACTAAACCCGGCAGAAAAACTGTGGCGGCATTATAAAGAGAGGGTAAGTATGATTGCATACTATACTATGCTATAGAAATATTAAAGGAGCAATTATCTGACATCAGAAAACACATTAATGAAAATACTATAAAATCTATTTGTGGAAACCAATTTTATTTACAAACTTTTAAGGATGCTTTTTAATGTATAATTGAAATAAAAGTTGAGTTACATTATTTTTTCCTTTTCATGCAAGTATTGAACTATAGTAACAAATTTGCCTCGACCCTTCATTAATTTAATAAAATTGTCTAACCGGTCTATGATCTTTTTGCCGGATTTTCTTTTGATGTAGGAAGGGATTTTAAAGTCAGACAAATCTGTAAATTCCCATGGATGAAAATAAAGATGGAGATAACTATCCTTCTGTAAGGTTTGCATGCATAAGAAAATAAATATTTGATAACTGATATTTTTAAAAGTCAACCAAAATAAGGGAACCCTAATTACCGGTGAAACAGAAAAAGGCAGGATAAAAAGGTTGGTGCCGGAATCTCTAAACAAGGTCCTTGGTTTAAAAAAATTGTTATACCGACCAGGCAAGAAGGTTGGATTTAAGGAAGAATCATATAAATAGCCGGCATCTTTTATAAGGTTGATATCAGTCTTCCTGAGCCTGGGTATTCTTATACCTGCCACTTTTTGATGGGTTATTTCTTCTAATTTACGTTTGGATTGTAAGATATGGCTTGGGTTATAATCTGAATGGTAATAAAAATGAGAAGCTATTTCGTGTCCATCACTAATAAGTTCCTGAATCAGCGAAATATTATTTTCGGCATAATAGGCGGTTGTAAAAAAAGTAGCTACCACTTTATTTCTTTTCAATACATCCATTAGATTTTTTAAGCCTTTTGTAGATATCTCCAGTTGTGTTTGCTGATTTATTTCAACATTATATTCAAGAGGCAGATCAAATTCCTCCAGGTCAAAAGTTAATAAGATTACCCTTTCCATGTTCAACTACTAGTTAAGAAAAAAATAATTTCAAGAAATAACCAAATTCTTTAACAATCGTTTTTGTCTTGAAATTGTTGAATGAAATATCATTTCTTGGGGATACATTTATGAAAGAAATCTGCATTTTCTTCTTTATAACTGCTTTTATAAATTCTAATTCAAAAATGAATCCATCCGTTTTTGTTTCCAAAAATATAAGACGGGCATTATTACTTAACCCTTTTATTCCCGCCTGAGTATCCACATTTTTAAAACCAAACCAAAAAAAATTAAAAACTCTAAGCCCATTCGAAATTAATTTCCTTGCTGGGGGAAGTGAGGCAAAATATTCATTACTCCGAACCCCCAAAACCACATCAGTATTATTGTTGTTCAGCATTTTATAAGTTTCATAAACTGACACTTCCCCAAAAGGGAAATCCCAATCAGTATAAATGTAGTGTTTTGCCATTGCAATTCCCAATCCTGTCCTGATGGCATAACCTTTTCCACGGTTTTTTTTGTATGAAACAATATCTATATCCGGAAAATTAATTTTTAAATTATTAAGCCCTTCATCAAGATTGTTTGATGAACCGTCATTTACAAAAAGTATCTTTAAATCAATATTCTTAAAAAGATCGAATAACTTTTTCAAAGATAAGTCTATCATTCTTTCCCAATCGGCACAATGAGGATTGTAGATAGGTAATACAATCATTAAATCAGCTTTCTGTTCCATATAATTATTTCAGGTGTTTTAATAGCTATGCCACTTAGTTTAAATTGAATTTTTAACCACACCAAAACACATGGCAAAGCTTTTAGACAGTATGGAATTACAAAATTATTTCTGAGGTATTTTGGAAATAGATCGGTAGGTGACAGCACTGTCAGTATAAAAAACAAACAAAAAAGCGATATATCTACCCAATTTTTTTTGGAACTCACGAACCATATAAAAACTCCGGTGGAGGCAATAAGGTAGGTAGGTGATTCCGCGACCTGATTAAATATAACCATCCATATCAATACATTAGCAAGAAAATAAAACTTAATATGCTCGTAATTTTTTCTAAAAAAAATGACTATAAAAGTTAGCAGGAAAATGATGATACCTATTAATTGTATTACTATTTTAGATGCCCCTTTATAAATTAAACTTTGGATTATTCCCATTACAGATAACCCAACATTTATAGAAGAGTAATCTTTTAAACATGTAAACCATTGTTCATACAACGTTTTAAACCCTTCTATAGAATAAAAACAAAGCGGCAGTAAACCGATCATAATAAATGAAACACCCAGATAAATAAAGGTTTTGAAATTTGGATTTTTAAGAAAGAAAAATATACTTGCAATTCCACCATATCCTTTAATAAAAAAATTGAGAGCGGGAAATATGGAAAACCTTTTATAGGCACCTTTCTCGAGAGATGTCCATGCAAGCACAGTGAAAGCGGCTATTAAGGGGTTTGTCTGTAAATTACCTACAGCTGTATTAAGTTCAGGAATGATAAGATAAAAAATAAACAGTTTTGAATTTTCGGATATAGGGAGACTTTTAATAGCAACAAAGTAGACAGAACTTGTAAAAATTGTCCAAATAATAAAACCTGCAAGTGTTGGAATGTATGCAAAAGGTAAGAAAAGAATTGGAAATGACGGGTTATAAAGGAATATGTCAAAATATTCCTTAGGATACTCTAAATACAGATTTTGATGACCAAAAAAATGATAAACACTGTGTTGAAATATTATAAAGTTATTGCCAGACCCATTAACATATTGTTGAACTGCCAATATGATGGCCATCAAAAGATATAACCCAAAAATAAAATTAGTGTTTTTCAGAACTTTAAATATTAATGGAAAAGATTTCTGAAACCTGACTAAGTAGTTAACCATTAAGTTTAAAATTATAAAAACGCAAAATTAGCAATAAGTATCTATAATTTAGTAGTACCATAAATTAAATAATTGGTTGGGTTAAAAAGAAAATATTTTTTTGAACAAAGTTCCGTTATTATCATTATATGTTCCTTCATTTTGCCACAGACTTTTATCCAAAAAAGCTTTTTTATTAGAGTCCGAGTTGGCAATAAGGATTTAAAAATGATTATTTTTTTGCTTTTTTAACTCTAACTCACAAGAAAAACCTGTTACATGGGTTTTGAAAAAGAGAGAGGAATAAAATGGTTTTTCTCAGCTATTTGAAAAGTCTATAGCATAGTTTAATTACCCAAAATCATTTTCAGGATTTAAGTGTATCATACATGCAAAGACAGCTGCTTTATAACTTGCCAAAATGCACTAAAGCCTTACGAAAAGCGGCAAGAAACAAAAAAAGTAAACAGGCAAAGCCAGTTTTCTTCGCCTAAAACAAGTTTCAAAAAGGGTAAATTATAGTGTTTTCAAAAGGTTATGAAAATTGATTTGAAAAACATGGTTTTTGGAAGCCGCCATAAACATATACTGCCCTCAATTATTCAACACTGCCATTACTTACAAAAGCAATTTGTTTGCTGTCGGGGCTCCAGCTGTTGGTATTAATAGTGCCCTGCCCCCCATATAAATACGCTATTACTTTTGGCGCCCCGCCACTTACCGGCATTAAACGCAACATAACCCTTTTATAAAATGGATGGTCACTTGATAAAACACTGGGTGGAAAGGAGAGTAGCGCTATCCATTTTCCATCGGGCGAAATATGCGGGAACCAGTTATTGTATTCATCAAAAGTTACCTGCTCTTTATTGCTGCCGTCGGGTTTCATCCGCCATATCTGCATGGTGCCGGTTTCATCGGCATTGTAATAAATATATTTTCCATCAGGCGTATATTCCGGACCATCTACATGGCTTTTTTTATTTAATGTTAATGGTATTTCTGCACCGCCATTAATATTTTTTTTGTAAATATTATAAGCTTCACTGCTGGATAAACGCTTTGCTACAAAAACTACTTCTTTATTATCAGGGCTCCATCCATGCAGGTAAGATGGGGTACTATCCGTAATTAACCTTGGCTCGCCTCCTTTTAACGGCAATACATAAACGGCAGAACCACCACCAGCAAAGCCTTGCCGGTGATTACTGATGGCCAGCATTTTTCCGTCAAAAGAAATTACATGATCGTTATTATTTTTGATGGCAGAACCTGTATTTAATTTTTGAGGTATACCACCTTCAATTGGGATGGTATACATCAAGCCATCCTGGTTAAATAATAAGCTTTTTCCATCGGGCATCCAGTTAGGCGCTTCAAACCTGCCAGTGTCCTGGTGAATTACTTTTCTAACGCCATCAAAAATATTAAGGGTTTCTAAACTACTGGTCAAAAATCCATTTTTATACCCATCATATGTATCGGCTACGGGTTGTTCGATCCTTACATTCCATGCAATTGCTTCTTCCAGTACATCTGCATTATGGCTGCAGAGAAATAAGCCTGCCAGTACTTCATCAGGCATATCTTTCATTTCCTGTGTGCCCACTAATTGCAGGGGCTCACCAAAATTAGCTGCACGCATAATTATTTTTTTTCCGCTGCGTTCTACCTGTATAACCTGCACATTTTTTTTAACGTCAAATATTTCATCCTCCGGGTCCCTCATAAATGCACCACGTAAACTTCTCCATTGCAATGCGGTTAACCCATCACCATGTACCGTTGCACAAATATGGGCAGCGTCTTCCTTTTCCGATTCACGGATCATCCATCCAATTTTACGATGAGCGGTTACACCCTGGCCCACTAATTTTACATTGGCTGTTAAAATAAAATCACCTTTTAATTTATTGTAGAGATAATGAAACTCATCCCGGTTAAACCACACATTGGCACCCCCACCTTTAATAGTATAAGTTTGTGTACCGGCATCAAATGTAGCCGCACCCTTTATTTTAGGGTTACCGATATCTGCATTGTTTTTAAAAATGCCCACTGTATTTGATTGTGCCATGGTTAGATATCCGGTTAAAAGTAAAATGGTAGTTAATGTAAGTTTCATAATTTTATTTTGTGTGCTGATGAAATTTAAAAGCAGGTGATTGTATGGTGAGTTAAAATATATTAAGGATAGTTATTATCGTTTTATAGTGAAGCAATAAATTAATTCTTCATTAAAATAAAATTAGATTGAGTATCAGCATTTGTTCCAACATTTGTCCACCTACGAGTCAAAAGTAAAGAAACGCATTTGTAAAATCAATTTCATTTATTAACCTTCAATCGTTTGGGTACCTTTTTAACAGTACAAATCTCTCATTTTAGCTGTTTCAAAACCCAATCTAAACATTGTTTTGAGTCCATAATACTCCATGAATGTGGATGCTTTATTCCGTCAAGTCGTATTCCTTTATCATGAGTTACAACTATGTCTGCGTTTTTATTTCCTTGCATCTGCAAAAGATTTATCATCGCTGAAATATCTGTACAATTTAGGTCATACAAATCCCTGTGCCTATTCTTTATTTGCCATTCAATTGCCGGCTCAGTATAAATTAATAAAGGCATATTGATTAGATATTTGGAATTGCCGCCATCTTTTTCATGATGCGAATAAATAGAGTACTTAATATATTGGGCTGGTACTTCTTCTGGCGTTCCTCCAAATTCTATTTTACAGAGTTCCATAAACCATTTGCCTTCATTTGCTGCAGCTTCTGCAAAATTTCTTTCTACATCCCGTTTGCATTGGTAATACAAAGTAACATAGTCAAGTGGAGGGTCAAGCCCAAATATTGCTTTTGGGATAATAAAACTGCTATCCTTATCTCTAATTGCTCTTTCTGCATAATTCAATGAAACCATTCCACCGCCTGAAAGCCCGCCAAGGATAAATTTATCTTTTGGAACTTTATATTGCTTTATTATTTGTTTAAATATAATATTCAAAAACTTAAGTTCTTCTTCAAGTTTAACTGTACCCCAATTAATAGATGGGAATATTACTAAAAATCCTTTTTCGACTGCAAGTTTGTGCAGTGTCATTTGTTTCATAACATCTTCTACCATATCTCCACCCGCAGGCAATATTACCAAAACACCAATCGGTTTAATTTTGGGTACAAGTTTTAGATAAAACAAAGTTGATGTGTCAATTTTTTCATAGGCATATAAATTATATGGGTCTTGGTTAGAAACAGTAACCTTTTCAACTTTTTGTCCAATGCCAATACTATAAAATAACAGTAATTGTATAATTAAAATTATTTGTTTATGCTTCATTTAGTATGTTGATATAGCGAAGTATTATTACCGCTCACATTCAAATTTTCTTAACGCCTTTTTATGATGTCGGTCCAGTCAAATCGAATTATATACCTACGTATTTAAATTTTATTAGTATTACAATTCTTTTTTCTTCAACAGTTCTACTGCATGGTGCGCAGCCCTTGCTGTAAAAGCCATATAGGTAAGCGATGGGTTTTGCGTAGAGGTTGACGTCATGCAGGCACCATCTGTTACAAATACATTTTTACAAAGATGCAACTGGTGCCATTCGTTTAATAAAGATGTTGCAGGGTCTTTGCCCATGCGCACACCGCCCATTTCGTGTATATCTAGGCCGGGCGCCTGTTTGCTGTCTGATGTTTTAATATCTGAAAATCCGGCTTTGGTAAACATCTCTGTATATTGCTCCATAAAATCCTTTATCATCTTTTCATCATTTTCATCATAGGCAACAGAAATATTTACAAGGGGTATGCCCCATTCATCTTTTTTATTTTTATCAAGGCTTATATAATTAGTTTCTTTAGGAATGGTTTCGCCCATACATTGGGAACCAACACGCCATTTGCCGGGTGTTGCACCAGCCATCAGGTTATTTTTTAAGCTTTCTCCAAAACCATTTGTATCAGTAGCGGAAGAACGGTAACCGCTAAAAGTTACAGCATAGCCACGTAAAAAATTGGTTTCCTGTTTGTACACATTTCTAAAACGCGGCATATAAGCGGCTGTTGCCCGGCTTCCTTCTGTTGTGCTATCAAGCATTCCATCATACGTTGCTGAAATTCTTGCCCTGTAATTATGAAAGGCAAAATATTTTCCCATCAAACCATTGTCGTTGCCAAGGCCATTGGGAAAACGTTTACTGGTTGAATTTAGTAAAATAAGATTGGTATTAACAGTACCTGCATTTACAAAAATAACATCGGCAAAATAGTCGGTTGATTGTTTGGTATTGGCATCAATGATGCGTACACCTGTGGCCTTTCCTTTTGCTTCGTCATAAATAATTGACTGTACCACCGCATGTGTGCGCATGGTTAAATTGCCGGTTTTTTTTGCCCACGGAATAGTGGTAGAGTTGGCATTAAAATAACCTCCAAACGGGCAGCCACGCTGGCATAAATTTCTGGCCTGGCATTGGCCCCTGCCTTGTTCAATATGTATAGGTTCTGGCTTGGTTACATGGGCACAGCGGGCATAAATTACATGCCGGTCTTTATAATTTTTTGCAACGGTATCTTTAAAATGATTCTCTACACAGCTAAGCTCCCAGGCAGGTAAAAATTCTCCATCGGGCAAAGTATCAAGACCATCTTTATTGCCGCTGATACCAGCAAATTTTTCTACATAACTATACCATGGGGCAATGTCTTTATAACGAATGGGCCAGTCAACAGCAAAGCCATCACGGGCAGGGCCTTCAAAATCAAAGTCGCTCCAGCGCTGTGTTTGCCGGGCCCACATAATACTTTTGCCACCAACCTAGTAACCCCGTATCCAGTCGAACGGTTTTTCCTGCACATATGGATGCTCTTTATCTTTTACAAAAAAATGCATGGCATCTTCTTTAAATGCATAGCATTTTGTTATGATGGGATTGTCTTTGGCAATAGCATAAGGCACCTGGCCACGATGTTTAAATTCCCACGGCAACATATTGGTGGTGGGGTAATCTTTTAAATGCACAACATCACGGCCACGTTCCAGTACAAGAGTTTTTAAACCTTGTTCGCATAACTCTTTTGCAGCCCAGCCCCCACTCATGCCGCTGCCAATTACAATGGCATCAAAAGTATTTTTATCACTCATAATATTTTTTAATACAAATCAAATTAAATCGTTTTATTCTTTAGACTTGGCCGGTGTCACCACCGGCCAATTTTGTCAATATGAAAAACTTGCAAAATCATTTAGATAACTAGTTAGATTAAGCAGTTTTATTCTTTAATGGTATACAACCTTTAAAATCTGGGCCGGGTACCATTTTGTAATGGCGTACATCTGTCATATATTGTTTGGAGCCGGTGAAAGCCTGCAGGATATGATTTTTAGAAATTTGATAAAACTTAACAACCTCGTCGGGCAAACCCGTTTTATTTTCTACGGCAGTAAGCCATTCTTTTTTTTGTTGAGGGTTGCAATCGGTAAATGATTTGCCATATTTACCGCTAACCATTTTATTAAATTGATGAAGGCCATCAGTAAATATTTTTTGATCACCAGGAGCATAACAATCATTTACCATCATCAAAGTAAACTGAGATGCCTGTACGCCGATAGCCCCAATAAAATTTGTTGTCGGAATAATAGCTTCGCCCAATGCAGCCATCATTTTTTCTTCGTTTCCCGTTATGGCAATATTTGTAAGGGAAATATCTGTCGTATCTTTCTGTAAACAGGAAGGTAATAAGCTGGCTCCTGCAGAAAAAATAAACGCAGTGCGAATGGCATTTCTTCTATTCATGTGGCGTAATTTATTAAATGAATATACTATAATTAGCTGTTTACCTTATTACCTTTTATGTAGTTTGATAATACCTATTTATAAATAGATAAAAAAGTACCTTAATTTATAATTTTAATTTTGCCAGGTAATCCATATCCTCTTTAAGGCTTTCCATTGCTGAGTGAGCATATTCTTCCTGCTCTACATAAAAATATTTCATACCTGATTGTTCACTATGCTGGAGGATTTCAAGAATTGGCAGGGCACCTTTTCCAAATTCCACACTATGTTTTTTTTGCAGGTCCATATCTTTCAAATGCCATAGCGGAAAACGCCCGGGATGTTTCTTAAAATAGTCTAAAGGATTATTACCGGTTGCTATAACCCAGCCTAAATCCATTTCCATATTAACAAGATTAGGATCGGTATTATCCAGCAGCACATCATACAATACCTGGCCATTTTCTTTTTCAAATTCAAAATCATGATTGTGATAACCAAATTTAATATTTAATTTTTTGCTGTCCTCCCCGGCTTTATTAAAGGCAGCAGCAGCCTTTTTATAATTGTCAACTGTTTGTCCTTGTGTTGGCATGCTGGAGCAAATAAGGTATTGCTGTCCCGATGCTACTGCATCTTCCAATGTTTGCGGCCACTTGTCATCTAAATGAATATGGCCACTGCTAAGAGTCATACCAAGCCCGAAACAAATATTTTTCATTTCTTTTGGTTGCAGGCCATAGTAATATCCTTTTTCACTTCCGGCAGATTCAATTTGTTTTACACCCAGCGCAGCGAGTTGTTGTAAAGTACCCTTTGCATCAGCGAGCATTTCTTTACGAACAGAATACAACTGGATACCAATGTTGTCAACTTTTTTTGTTGTTTTTGCAAAAGAAGGAAGGAGGATGGAACCGGCAGCAAACGTTCCGGTTTTCTTTAAAAAATCACGGCGTGTTTTCATTAAATAATTTTTATGGCATGTATAAAATCAGCAATACTGTATAGGTGTAAGTTAATACAAATGTAGATTGAAATAAAAAAGAAATGGATAAGCTTACGCATGGTAAGCTTGGATTACAGGCAATGAAATATATACAGCATTACCAAAAATTGTCAGGCAATTTTTACTCCAGAATTTTAAAGATGGTTACTGTATGCAAGTAACGGCCTATCCTTTAATAATTTTATTATAGCTGGTTGCAATTCCCTTTATTAAAGAAGAGCTGAAACCCTGGTGCTCCATTTCGTTTAAACCTGCAATGGTACAGCCTTTTGGAGTAGTTACTTTGTCTATCTCCTGTTCGGGGTGGGTTCCTTTTTGTAATAATAATTCAGCAGCACCTTTTACAGTTTGTGCAGCTATCAGGTTGGCAGTAACCGCATCAAAACCAATCTCAATTCCGCCTTGTATGTTGGCACGTATGTAGCGCATTGCATAAGCAGTACCGCAGGCACCCAGCACAGTAGCAGCATCCATTAGTTTTTCATCAATAATAGTTACTTTACCCAATGTTGCGAAAAGATCTTTTACATAGTTTGTTTGTGCATCGGTAGCATTGGTAACACTAATACAGGTCATGCTTTGCTGTATGGCAATGGCCGTATTGGGCATTGCCCTGAAAACCGGTAATTTCTTTTTAAGAATGGTTTCAATATCGCTGATAAGTATACCGGTTACAACGGATACCATTATATGTTTGGCTGTTAATTCTTTTTTAAAACCATTTACCACATCACTTACCTGGAAAGGTTTTATGGCAAGTATAACCAACTCACTGTTACGCACAGCCGCTTCATTATCACTGCTGATATTAACCCCTTTATCTGCCAGGTCTTTTAGCGTAGCAATATTTCTTTTGGTAACAGTAATATCTGCTGGTTTACAAAATTTACTTTTAATTAGACCTTCAGCAATCGCTGTTCCTAAATTTCCGCCGCCAATGATGGCAATTTTTTTTGTCATGTGTTATATTACTGTCTGTGTTAAATAAAAAAGGTATTGGCATTATAGAATTATAGATGACCTTATTGAAATAGCATTAGTATGTGGATGCCAGCAAATTCATTTTAAAGAAAACAATGCTCCATCCGGATGTTTAGGATTATACTCCAAAGTATTTTCTGAAGGAATTACTACCAGGTCCATGCCTTCCAATGGAATTGCACCCAGCAGTGGCTCTGTATTTCCGGGTAATACAAAGGCATCTGTATAACAGGTCCTATCGCCAAACCTGACTTTTAGGCCGCTTACTAATTCTACTGCCCTGATAGCCCCATCGGCCAAAGCAACGTTCATCAGGCTACCTTTTTTAAGACCCAGTTTCTCTTTTATTTCTTCATTAATGGCCATCCTTATTGCGCCGGTATCAATCATAAATTCACCGCTCCACCTTCTTATTTCATCAGGCTTTATTAACCCTTCTTCACACTTGTATTCATCATACTGGTTGGTTAGTTCTATGGTTGCATAAGTGAGTCCCATATTTTTTATACTAAGGTATGCTATTTTATAAAACTGTTAACGACTGTTCGCTTTCATGTCCTGCTAGAAGATTACCAATGGCATGATCATATTTATTTTTCCATTCAGTAATGCTTCCCCAGTTATCGCCGTCAATGGTAATATCACCACCAGTTACAGTTCCTAATTTTTCGAAAGGAATAGTTGAAATGGTTAATAATTTTTCAATCTCATCACTATGTTGTGCCGAAGCAGAAATTACTATACGGCTTTGCGCTTCACCAAAAAGATACGCATCTTTACGGATAGTTTTTAAAGTGTTTAAACTATACCCAAGATTGTTGTTAAATCCACTTTCAGTAAGGGTTACAAATAAACCGCCTTCGCTAACATCATGTGCAGAGCTGATTAATTTTTCTTTAATCAGTTTTTCAATTATCATTTGTACATTAAATTCTTCGTTAAGGTCAAAATAGGGTGCAGGGCTAAATTCTACACCATGTATTTTATGCAAATATTCAGAAGAGTTTATATCATCCCTGCTAACACCAATTAAATAAATTACATCACCGGGCTGTTTAAAATCCATCGTCATTTTATCCATCACATTATCCAGTAAACCTACCATACCAATTGTTGGTGTTGGGTAAACCGGCCCGTCAGGGCTTTGGTTGTAAAAACTTACATTGCCTCCTGTAACAGGGGTATTAAATTTAATACAGGCTTCACCCATTCCTTTAATAGCATTCACAAACTGGTAATATACTTCGGGATTATATGGGTTGCCAAAATTTAAACAGTTGGTAACACCCAGTGGTTCGCCACCGCTGCATACAATATTTCTTGCCGCTTCTGCTACCGCAATCATAGCTCCTTTGTAGGGGTCTGCAAAAACATAACGGCTATTACAATCTGTTGTCAATGCAAGGCCTTTATTGGTGGGCTTTGCAATAACAATGGCCGCATCGCTTGGTGCATTGGTACTTGCTGTACCGGCGCCAACCATGCTGTCATACTGTGTATACACCCAACGCTTACTTGCTATATTGGGTATCTGAATCAATTGTTCTGCAATGCTTTTTAAATCAACAGGGATGGTTATTGAAGCTGCATCAAAAGCTTTTATTTTTTGCAGGTATTCCGGCTCTTTATACTCTCTTTCGTATTGAGGGGCGCCCCCACCCAGCACCAATTCATGTGCAGGTAGTTCCGCTTCCAGCGTTCCATTCATATAAAATTTAAGTAAGCCATCATCCGTTACTTCTCCAATTTCACTGCAAGGCAAATCCCATTTTTCAAATACCTGCAATACAGCCGCTTCTTTTCCTTTTTGTACCACCATCAGCATTCTTTCCTGGCTTTCACTCAATAATATTTCCCAGGTCTTCATATTTTTCTGGCGCATCGGAACCTTATCAAGGTCTATGCGCATACCTGAATTTCCTTTGGCACTCATTTCTGCGGTTGAACATATTATACCTGCAGCACCCATATCCTGCATACCAACAATGGCACCGGTTTTAATTACTTCCAGGCAGGCTTCGAGTAATTTTTTTTCCTGGAAGGGATCACCCACTTGTACAGCAGGTAAGTCTTCTGCACTGTCAGCAGTAATATTGGCGCTGGCAAAAGATGCACCACCAATTCCATCTTTACCAGTTGCACTGCCCACAAAAAAAATAGGGTTACCCTTACCTTCTGCAGTGGCAGAAATAGTACCGCCATTCTTTAAAATACCAACACTCATGGCATTTACTAGCGGGTTGGTATGATAGCAGTCTTCAAAATAAATTTCACCACCAACAGTTGGCACACCAAAACAGTTACCATAATGGCCAATACCATGTACCACACCAGCTAATAAATGCTGGGTTTTGGCATCGGTTAAATTGCCAAACCTTAGCGAATTTAAAGAAGCAATGGGCCTTGCACCCATTGTAAAAATATCCCTGTGTATACCACCTACACCTGTTGCTGCGCCCTGGAAAGGTTCAATGGCACTGGGGTGGTTGTGGCTTTCAATTTTAAATACTACCCCATACCCATCACCAATATCCATTAGCCCTGCATTTTCTTCTCCTGCTTTTACCAGCATTTTTTCTCCGTCACGGGGTAAGGTTTTTAGCCACTTAATGGAATTTTTATAACTGCAATGTTCGCTCCACATGGCGCTAAAGCAACATAGCTCATTAAAATTAGGTGTACGTCCGATCTTTTGTTTGATCAGTTCAAATTCTTCTGCCGTCAGGCGAAGTTCGTTGGCGGTTGAAACTGTTATTTCCATAATTGTTGTAGAATGCGCAAAAGTACAACCACTATTTCTTTTTAAGCTTACAATGAATATTTATTATTTTAACTAACTTCCCACAATAAAAAAATGAAGGGTTGAGCTATGTTTTATTTTTAATTTATCTGGCCTTTTTTTCGTGGCTGCTTACCAAAAGCCGTTTTGTACTCAATTCCGGTATTTCAGCCAAAATTGTTATAGCGTTGTTTGTACTAAAGGTAATTACCGGTTGTGTACATGCATGGATAATGATGCAATTGGCTAATGTACCGGATACCATGGTTTTTCACAGTGAGGGATTAATAGAATACCACCTGTTATTTAACCACCCAAAAGAATATGTAAGCAATTTCTTCCGTTCTAATTACGATTCAGGATATGGCAGCTTACTGAGTTCAAATAATTCTTACTGGAATGATTTGACCAGTAACCTTATTATTAAATTTTTATCTGTCTGCGATATTTTTAGTTTTGGTTACTATAAAGTGAATGTAATTTTTTACAATTTTGTTATTTTCTTTGGGGCTATTGGGTTATACCGTGTATTTGATATGGTATTTGCAAACAATAAATATCTTTTAATAATTACCTGTTTCCTGCTTCCCTCTGTACTTTTTTATAGCAGCACCATTCATAAAGAGGGATTAATATTTGCTGCCATTGGTATTGCAGTATATAATATTTATACAGCTTTACATACAACGGGCTTTACCCCTAAAAGAATTATATATATCATAGTGGCATTGGCTTTTATTTTTTTTCAACGGAATTATGTTTTGCTGGCATTTTTACCAGCTGCGTTTGCCTGGATACTATGTGAACGTAAAAAATTGCCTGCTTTATTTACTTTTATAATTATCTATATTGCCGGGGCCATACTTTTTTTTAATACCGCCTTTTTATCGCCTTCGTTAAATTTACCAGAAGCTGTTTCCAAAAAGCAATGGGATTTTATGCATTTGCCTCCCGCATCAACGGCTATCCAGTTAAATACGTTGGAACCCAGTTTTAAAGGTTATGCCGCCAATGCTTTACAGGCACTTAATCATAGTTTATTGCGCCCTTATCTTTCAGATTATACATTATCTCCTTTTTTATTACCTCTTTCTGTTGAGTTGTTTTTTTATGAATTATTGCTGGTGATATTTATTTTTTTCAGAAAGAAAATGATTGTAAAAAATTCTTTTATCCTGTTTGGATTGTTTTTTAGTCTTTCCATATTGCTGATTATTGGATATACCATCCCCATTATTGGTGCCATTGTAAGGTATCGCTCCATTTATCTTTCTTTTATTTTAACCCCAATTGTTTGTAATATAAATTGGGGTAAGTTACAAAGAGTTTTACAAATAAAAAAATAATGTAATATTTAATTTTTTGCCATTTTTTATCAAAAAAATGAATTTTTAAAAAATATTTATCATTTATTCAAAAAACATAACCTATTTTGCAGGTTCTAAAACTTAAAAATGATGCAATCACTCCGTTTTAAAGCAATTGATAATTTGGCGACCAATCAGAATGTAATTGTAAAAGCCTCTACAAAAATTACTGCAATTTTCGGCGAAAATGTATTTACTCATAAAACAGCCCGCCAGTTTTTGAGTGATGAAGCTTATAAAAGTTTATTAGCTTCTATTAAAAGTGGTAAAAAAATTGATCGTGTAATGGGGGGCCAGATCGCCAATGGCCTTAGGGCATGGGCAGAGACAAAAGGCGTTACTCATTACACGCATTGGTTTCAACCATTGACAGACTTGTCTGCTGAAAAACATGATTCATTTTTTACATTAAAAGGCGATGGTACACCCATTGAAGAATTTGAAGGTGCAGCCTTAATACAACAGGAACCGGATGCTTCTTCTTTTCCGTCAGGAGGACTTAGAGCAACTTTTGAAGCACGTGGATACACTGCATGGGATCCGTCATCTCCGCCATTTATTATGGAAATTGGGAATGGTAAAACATTGTGCATACCTACCATTTTTGTAAGCTACACCGGCGAATCATTAGATGCTAAAACACCTTTGTTAAAAGCATTGGTAGCTTTAGATAAAGCAGCAGTTGACGTTTGTCAATATTTTGATAAGAATGTAACTAAAGTAACTGCCACCCTTGGCTGGGAGCAGGAATATTTTGTAATTGATGCAGGTATGGTAAATGCCCGTCCGGATTTAGTAATGACAGGGCGTACCGTTTTTGGTCATGCACCTGCAAAAGGACAACAATTAGAAGACCATTATTTTGGTGCTATTCCAGAGAGGATTTATGCTTTTATGAGGGATTATGAGCAGGAGGCTTACAAGCTCGGTATCCCTTTACGCACCCGTCACAATGAAGTGGCACCTTCTCAATTTGAATGTGCACCAATTTATGAAGAAGCAAACCTGGCAGTTGACCATAATACTTTATTGATGGATGTAATGACCAGGGTGGCCAAGCGCCACGGGTTGATAGTGTTGTTACATGAAAAACCATTTGCGGGTATCAATGGCAGCGGTAAACATAATAACTGGAGCATTGCAACAGATACAGGAGTAAATTTACTGGCACCAGGAAAAACACCTAAAACAAACCTGATGTTTTTAACTTTCTTTGTTAATACCATCAAAGCTGTTAATGATTATTCAGCATTATTAAGGGCATCAATTGCAAGTGCAGGCAACGACCACCGTTTGGGTGCCAACGAAGCCCCTCCGGCAATCATTTCTATATTTATTGGTAAATATCTTAGCGAAGTACTGAACCAGGTTGAAACCCGTGTGGGGGGTAAATTTGATGAACAGGATGAAGCGATGCTGAAACTGGATATCCATAAAACTATTCCGGAACTGATGCTGGATAATACTGACAGGAACCGTACTTCTCCATTTGCTTTTACCGGTAATAAATTTGAGTTCCGTGCTGTAGGTTCCGCTGCCAATTGTGCTATCAATATGACTGTATTGAATACAATTGTTGCACAAACATTAAAGCAATTTAAGAAAGATGTAGATACATTTATTGAAGGTGGCGATAAAAAGGAAATTGCTATAATGCATGTAATTCAAAAATATATTGTAGAAAGCAAGTCTGTATTATTTGAAGGAGACGGCTATAGCGAAGAGTGGGCCAATGAAGCAGCAAAAAGAGGTTTACCAAATGTAAAAACCACTCCTTTAGCGTTAGATGCATATTTGAGTAAACTGTCTAAAGATCTATTTGAATCAAATGATATTTATACTCATGCTGAACTTGAAGCCCGTCATGAAATCATGCTGGAAGCGTACATTAAAAAAGTACAGATTGAAGCAAGAACAATGGGCGAACTGGCTACTTCTGTTATTTTGCCATCAGCTGTAAAATACCAAAATGTATTGATTGAAAATATCAATGGGTTAAAAGCTGCTGGTTTACCTGCATCGGCCTTCTCTAATCAAATGAGTATTTTAGAAGAAATCAGCAATCATATTAATGCAATGAGCACCAATGTAAGGGATATGATTGAAGCAAGGAAAAAAGCCAATGTAATTGCTGATACAAGAGAAAAAGCTATTGCTTATTGTGACGATATCAAAGGCGAACATTTTGACGAAATCCGCTACCATGTAGATAAACTAGAGTTATTGGTAGATGATGCTTATTGGACATTACCTAAGTACAGGGAGATGTTGTTTTTAAGATAATTAATCTTTAAATCTTTTATGCTTATGTATAAATGGATTTAATAAAATAGCTGGCAAGCAATCGTAAATGACCCGGATCACATTGGTGACCGGGTTTTTTTTGCCCAATATTTTATTATTCATTAAACCTTCATACTCATTTTCCATCTATCTTAAAATAAACAGATAAAAATGAAAAAATGGAGTTTCGCATTATTGATGAGTATGATAGCCCAGGGAAGTTTTGCTCAGGTGCAAAGGAATGTGACCCCAAAAAAAGATTCGACAGAAATGGCAATGCAGGGCGAAACAGCAAATAAAGAAAACGGGCAGTCCAAGAAAGAAACTAAAACACAAATGATCCGTTCATTGAATTTAAGTAAAGAGCAACGTGAAAAATTTAAGGAGATACGCCAGGCTAATAAAGAAAAGAAAGAATCGATAGCCAGTAATGACCAGTTAACTGAAAATCAAAAAAAAGACCAGTTAAAAGAACTGCATAAAGAGGCCGCTATGAATATGAACAGTATATTATCTGAAGAGCAAAGGGATAAAGTAAAAGCAATGAGGAGAGATAAGGGCACATTACAACAATAAATCAATCAAAATCATTTTCCAATCAGTATCCGGAAATTAATTGGTTTTCTACGGCGGGATAAAAATCACAGGAGAAAGCTGTTCCGTATTTACGGGATGGCTTTTTTTATTAAATGGTTAACCGTTAATTTGCATATGAATTTAAGAACTATGCAATATTACATTATAGCAGGCGAGGCAAGTGGCGATTTGCATGGCAGTAACCTGATAAAAGAATTACAGTTATTAGATGCCAATGCAGCCTTCCGTTGCTGGGGTGGCGATAAAATGGAAGCTGCAGGAGCCAGTCTGGCAAAGCATTACAAAGATCTTGCCTTTATGGGTTTTATCGAAGTTGTAATGAACCTGGGCACTATATTTAAAAATTTAGGTTACTGTAAAAAAGATATTCTTGTATATAAACCAACTGTACTGATATTAATTGATTACCCCGGTTTTAATTTACGCATTGCCAAATGGGCCAAACAACAGGGTATAAAAGTGATCTATTATATTTCGCCGCAAGTATGGGCATGGAAAGAAAGCAGGGTAAAAGGGATAAAAAAATGTGTAGATAAAATGCTCGTCATTCTGCCTTTTGAAAAAGATTTTTATAAAAAATGGAATTATGAAACAGAGTATGTCGGGCATCCATTGGTGCAGGTAATTGACGAGTTTAAAGCCAAGCAGTTAAATGCTCCAGCAGCCAATAAATTTTTAGAACCTTCTGTGCAAAATAAAAATATTATTGCCCTTTTGCCCGGCAGCAGAAAGCAGGAGATACTAAAAAAACTGCCCATTATGTTGCTGGTTGCCAGCCATTTTCCAGACTATCATTTTGTAGTTGCAAAGGCACCCGGGCTGGATGAAAATTTTTACAACGAATTGCTTGCATCTTATAAAAATGTTTCATCTGTGGTTAATAAAACCTATGAATTATTGAGCCAGTCAAAAGCTGCCTTGGTTACCAGTGGTACCGCTACTTTAGAAACAGCCTTGTTTAATGTACCCGAAGTAGTTTGTTACAAGGGTAGCCCTGTGTCTTACCAGATTGCAAAGCGGTTAATTAAGATAAAATATATATGCCTTGTTAATTTAATTATGGATAAGGAAATTGTAAAAGAATTGATACAGGATGAACTTACTGTAGATAATATAAAGACCGAATTGAATAAAATTTTATTTGATACAGGCAAGCAGCAACAATTGCAGCAAGATTATACCTCATTAAAAACCTTTTTAAGTAAGGGTGGCAATGCTTCTGCCAATGCGGCTAAAAGTATTTATACTTATTTTCTTAATGCCTGAGCAGCTTGTATGCCAATATTATCAACCCAATCAAAAAAAGAAATATCGAAATGCGGTTGATGCCATGCATGAAGTTTACTGAAAAAGTTTTAGGCGCATCCGGGTCCTTCTTCTTTAAAAAAAGGTATTGCGCAATTTGGTCCCATAGTCCCATATAAAATCATTTTATTAGTTACATTCCAATCTAAACTTTATTTTGTTAAAAATGTTAAACATTTAACCCGTTAAAAAACTAAAACCCTTCGCCAGCCGTATATCTTTCAAATATTTAATTATGAAAAGAATATTTATACCTGTTATTGCTTTTTTATTTACAGCCTGCAATGCACAAACTAAAACCAATGTTACGGCCACTACAACCAAATTTACTGTTGTAAAAACAGATGCAGAATGGAAAGCACAATTAACTCCTATAGCTTACCAGGTTACCAGAAAAGAAGGTACGGAACAGGCTTTCACAGGCAAATATTGGGACAACCATGAAAAAGGTACTTATAGCTGCATTTGCTGCGGATTGGAATTGTTTAGCAGCACTACCAAATTTGAAAGTGGTACTGGGTGGCCAAGTTTTTACCAACCCATTAATAAAACCTGCCTTTTGGATGAAACGGATAATACTTATGGCATGGACAGGACAAAAGTTACCTGCAGCCGCTGTGGTGCTCATTTAGGACATGTATTTGACGATGGCCCTAAACCAACAGGTTTACGGTATTGCATAAATTCCGTTGCACTCAATTTTACAAAAAAATAATGCAGGGTCTATATAAAATTCATCATTGCTATTCCTTTTCAAACAACCATTTAAAAGGCTTATAAGGTTTTTCAGGCTGAAGGTTAAATTTAGTAATGCTGTTTTTTTGGATGTAGGCCACTGCCTCATCAATTGAGTCGGTTACCAAATACAGGTTGGTATCTTCCGGCGAAATAGTTTGCCCTGCTTTTAAGTTTTCAATATGTTCTATCAGGGCTTTATGAAATTCTTTATCAAAAATCACTATCGGAAATTGACTCATCATTTTTGTTTGTATCAATGTAAGGGCTTCAAAATATTCATCTAATGTGCCAAAGCCACCGGGCATTACTACAAACGCATAGGAATATTTGAGCAACAATGTTTTGCGTACAAAAAAGTATTTGATATTTACCCATTTATCAAGGTAGGGGTTATGCTGCTGTTCTTGTGGCAGCACAATATTGCAGCCTACACTTCTGCCACCTGCTTCTTTGGCGCCTTTGTTGGCAGCTTCCATTATACCGGGGCCGCCACCGGTCATTATAGTAAAGCCCAGTCGGGCAATTTTTCCCGCCAGTTGTTCTGTTTGTTCAAAATAGGGATGCCCGTCTTTAAAACGGGCCGAGCCAAATATGGTAACACAAGGCCCTGCAAAATGCAATGCCCTGAAGCCTTTTATAAATTCAAACAATACGCTTAGTGCAAATTTAAAATCCTGTAATCGGTTTTGCGGGCCAGCTAAAAATTTGATCTCTTCTTTTGAAGCGGCTGTTTTTTGTTCTTCTATCATCATTAATAATTCTTCTCAAACGTAGTTGTTTTTTTCTGTTAAATCAAAACAGCTAAATGAAGCTGTTAAAAATTGATTTTGAAGCAAATGCCAATGCATTTATATTTGCAATCCGTTTAGGGAGGCTCAGTTGATTGAGTGCCCCGACGGCTTTCAGGAAGGAAACCGGTTCGAGAGAGTAAAAGATATTAGGGGAATTAGCTCAGTTGGTAGAGCGCTTGCATGGCATGCAAGAGGTCACCGGTTCGAATCCGGTATTCTCCACCAAACAAATCCCACCTATCGTGGGATTTGTTGTTTGCCATGTTTGTTGTTTACATCCTGTATTCATTAAGTGCAGATAGATATTATATTGGTAGTTGT
>JANYGZ010000101.1 GCA_025362235.1 Ferruginibacter sp.
TAAGGGCATCGGGAGCCGTATTGCTCGGTAAAACTAACCTTAGCGAGTGGGCCAATTTCAGGTCGACACGGTCTACCAGCGGATGGAGCAGCAGGGGAGGACAAACAAAAAATCCCTGCGTACTTGACCGCAATCCCTGTGGTTCCAGTTCTGGTTCAGGGGCAGCCGTGGCGGCGAATCTTTGTGCAGTGGCAATCGGCACAGAAACAGATGGATCAGTAATAGCGCCTGCATCCTTTTGTGGTATTGTTGGTATAAAACCAACAGTTGGTTTATTAAGCCGCAGTGGTATTATTCCTATTTCTGTAACGCAGGATACTGCCGGGCCAATGGCAAGAACAGTAAAAGATGCCGCTATATTATTAAGTGTATTAACAGGCATTGATGCAGCCGATGCTGTAACCAGTGAAAGCAATGGAAAAGCACAAAAAGATTATACCAAATTTCTTGATACAAATGGGTTGAAAGGTAAGCGGCTCGGTATTGAAAAAAAGTTTTTTGAGGGCAATGAAGGTGTTGTTGCCTTGTACAAACTTGCCATTGAAATATTGAAAAAACAGGGAGCTATTATTGTAGAAGTGGAATTGATAAAAGCCTGTACTGAGGCTTCTTCCGGAGAATTGACGGTTTTACAGTACGAGTTTAAAGATGGGGTAAACAAATATCTTTCTACCGCAAATGCCAAAGTAAAAACATTGGCCGAGGTGATAGCATTCAACAAACAGAACGAAGCCAAAGCAATGCCTTATTTTAAACAGGAAATACTGGAAACCTGTGAAACAAAAGGAGGGCTTGCAAGTAAAGAATATATAGATGCATTAAAGAAATCGACCAGTGCAAAAAAAGTAATTGATGACCTGATGAAAGAACACCGCCTTGATGCGATCTGTGGAACGAGTATTGGCCCTGCCTGTTGCATTGATCTTGTAAATGGCGATTACGATACGGGCTTTTATTTTTGTCCGCCTGCAGCTATGGCCGGCTATCCGCATATAACTGTGCCGATGGGTAAACTGCATGAACTGCCGCTTGGTTTTTCTTTTATTGCAGGTGCCTATAAAGAAGCCGACATCATTACAATGGCTTATGCTTTTGAACAGGCATCAAAAAAAAGAGAAGCACCAAAGTTTATACAAAGTTCGTTGCTTTTATAACACTTTTAAATTAGCTAATCATGCTAAAAAAAGGTATTGAACCAGAAGAACAAGAAATTGATTTAACGGACAAAACAAAAATTCCTTTAAAGCGTGTGCTTGGTTTGCCCACAGGTATTTTGCTGGTGGCAGGCATTATGATTGGGTCGGGCGTATTTAAAAAAATTGCACCCATGTCGGCCACATTAATGAGTGAGCCGTATATTTTATCGGCATGGATCATTGCCGGTATCTTTACCATGTTGGGCGCTTTTATGCTGGCAGGCCTTGCAACCACAACAACGGCTTCCGGCGGTGTGTACGAATACCTGCGCCTTTCGGTGGGCAATTTTTTTTCTTTTTTATATGGATGGACAGCTTTTACAATCCTTGGCAGTGGCTCTATTGCGGCTTTAGCTTTTGTGTTTGCTCAATCCTTTAATACGCTGGTTCACCTGCCAGATCCACTGCAATCAATTCAGTATATTTCTATCGGTAATTTTATTTTTCCGTTTGCCAGTTCTGGTGTAAAAGTAGTGGCGGTAATTTTTATTTGTTTACTCACCTGGATTAATTGCCGTGGCACAAAAAAAGGGAGCGTGTTAAATAATATTGTAACCACAGCAAAAATTTCCGGTATCCTTATGCTGATTGTATTTGGGTTGATTTATTCAAACCCGGCTCTTGTTGAAAAGGCAAATGCAACAGCCACTGTTCACTATTCCGCCACTGCTCTTTTCAGTGCTTTATTTGGCGCCATGCTCAGTGCCTTTTGGGCCTACGATGGCTGGGCCAATATTAGTTTTGTGACTGGTGAAATAAAAGATCCTAAACGAAATGTACCTATTGCAATTATTGCGGGGGTTGGTATAGCGATGACGCTGTATGTGTTATTGAATTACACCTATATGAAGGTACTGCCTTTAAACCAATTGGCAGCCATTAGCCAGAACAATATTGCGGCAGCAGTTGTGGCAGGTGCATTAATGGGCAAAACAGGAACCATTGTAATTTCAGTACTAATTATGGTAAGCACTTTCGGCGCATTAAACGCATGCATCATTGTGTATCCACGCATCTATTTTCGTATGGCACAGGAAAATTTTTTCTTTAAAAAAGTAGCCAATGTACATCCTGTTTTTCGCACACCTTATGTATCGCTAATCTGTTCGATGTTGTGGAGCATTGTACTTGTGTTGACGGGCACATTTGATATACTCACCAATCTGGTAATTTTTGCAGGTTTCTTTTTTTATTTATTACTTGGCTGGGGACTTATTCGTATGAAACGAAAAGGGGCTATTATTTCAAAAGTTATTGGTTACCCGGTATTGCCGCTTGTTATTATTTTATTTTCTGTGGCACTTATTGCAAATACTTTAATGGTTCAACCGCTGCAATCTTTAGCAGGGCTGGCACTGGTACTTAGTGGTGTGCCGTTTTATTTTTATTTTAAAAAGAAATATAGGAGCTCTCAATAAATAGCCAGCTTTTTTGTGAAAGGTGGTTGTATTAGTGGGAAGGTTTTCTTGCGACTGCCCCCGTTTCATGCTCCAAAAATATTTTTTTTTGCAAAGAATAAAAACTTTACCTTTCCCTTATTGATGATTAAACCTCTCCACAATAAAATATAGAATTTTACTTTCGCTATTAGTTATTACTTTAGTTTTAAGACCATCAAAGGTTTCTGCTCAAAATTCTGTTACAGATTCGCTTGCCCTTGTTGATTTATACAACAGCACCAATGGCAATACTGGATAGACCATACTAATTGGCTTACTGCAGCACCTATTGATACATGGTATGGTGTATTTGTCGAAAATGGAAGAGTAACATTTTTAGGTTTAAGTTTAAACCGACTAATTGGTAACATACCGTCTTCATTGGGCAATCTTTCGAATTTAGTTGTTTTAGTATTAAGAGATAATGAACTCTCAGGTAATATATCTTCCTCAATTGGTAACTTTTCTCAGGCATATACTATCGATCTAAGTTTTAATCAACTTAGCGGATCTGTGCCTGCATCATTAAGTAATCTATCGCAATTCGTAACTCTTGAAATTAATAATAATAATTTTACTTTTTCAGGTTTAGAAAATGCCGGTAGCCTGAATTTTAAGTTTGTATATTCTCCACAAGCTGATATCCCTTTAATTGTTGATGGAAATAAATTCTCAGTAGCCGCAGGTGGTAAATTATCCAATAACGTTTATAAATGGTTTTACAATGGCAACCTGGTAGCAACCCTAATAGAAGATTCCACTTACACTAAAACATTTGAAGGAAGCTATAGCGTTGCGGTAACAAACCAGTTTGCACCTGCCCTCACTTTATATAGCATTGATTCTACAAACATCCAAGATTCCCTTGCACTTGTTGATCTTTTTAATAGTACAAATGGCCATGGATGGATAAAAAACACTAACTGGTTGACTAAAGCCCCAGTTGCTACGTGGTTCGGAATAACTTCGAGAAATGGGTTTGTTACAGAAATTATGCTTAATGATCAGTTTAATGGTAATAACCTCACGGGTTCTTTACCTGCCTCCATTGGAAATTTTAAGGGCATTAAAAAAATTGATCTTTCGCGAAATAAAATTACAGGACCTATCCCGAGATCAATTGGCAACCTTAATAATCTTTCGCAATTGATATTCAGTAATAATCTTTTTACAGGGGCCATCCCTTCGGTAATTTTCAATATGTCAGTCCTTTCAGATTTTGAAATTGAGCATAACCAAATTAGCGGTATTCCCGACTCTATAAGTAATCAGGGAAATTTGACTGTATTTTTAGCAAATAATAATCAAATAACGGGTAGTATTCCGAGTTCAATCGGGAAACTTACTCAGTTAAATCAATTTCGACTTGCATCCAACCAATTCAGCGGAAGCATTCCCGATTCGATATGCAATCTTATAAATGTATTTACATTTGACTTAAGCAATAATAATTTGTCGGGTAAATTACCTGATTCTTTAGGGAGACTTACACGCCTGGCCGTACTGGAATTAAATAATAATAATTTATCCGGTACTATCCCAACCTTGTCAAGCAGCATAATTGGGCTTAACCTTGAAAATAATATGTTCACTTTTAACGGGATGGAAAATTTGCCACATTCATTTTCTAATCAAACTATATATTCTCCCCAGGCTAAAATTCCCCTTACTCAAAATGGAAATTTAATTTCAGTAACAGCGGGCGGCACTTTGGCCAACGATACTTTTCATTTATACAAGAATGGGCTTTACTGATTACACAAGTAGCAGACTCTGTATTTAATTTGCCAGGCGAAGGAAAGTTTTATGTTACAGTTACAAATAGTATAGCTACCAAACTAACTTTATACAGCGATACTATTACAGTTTCGTTGGCCCTTGCAGATACCACCACAACGGTAAAACAAAAAATAAGCGGCACTTTTACCACCGATATAAATAATGGCATTGTTAAATTACTTACCGTTGCCCCAACCGCAGGTGCCGATCAGTTAAGCGGCGATATTACAAGCATAGTAACAATAGATACAGGTGTGTTAGTTTCTAACAGTAAGCCTTATGTGCGGCGCCATTATGATTTAATACCGACTGTAAATGCAGGTACTGCCAAAGCCACGGTTACCTTGTATTTTACACAAGCGGATTTTGATAATTTTAATAACTACGTAAAAAATAATAATTTAAGTATTCCTTTATTACCTGAAAATAAAACAGATAATGGAAATGTTGTTATTACCCAATTTCACGGAACTTTTACAGGCTCATCTGATCCGGCAAATTATAGTGGCAGCATCGTGTTTATTACACCTTCAGTAATTTGGGATAATACAAATAATTGGTGGGCTGTAAGTTTTCCGGTTACGGGGTTTAGCGGCTTTTATATTAGTACCGGAAATGCCATACTTCCGCTTACACTATTACAATTTAGCGGAATACAAAAGGGAGAAACCAATTACCTGCATTGGTTGACAGCAGATGAAATAAACACAGAGGAATTTGTTATTCAGCGAAGTGGAGAAAACAGCACTTTTAAAAACATAGACCAGGTTACAGCAAAATCAACTATTGGCAATAGTGATTATTCATTTACTGATTTTGAACCAGTGGCAGGAATTAATTTTTACCGGTTACAAATGATAGATGTGAATGGCAGGTTTACTTATAGCAATATAATTTCACTCCGTAAAAATAATACTGCCCTTGAATTATCGGCTTATCCAAACCCTGCAAAAAATCAAACCACACTTATTTTTAATACAGCCGCTTCAGGAAAATACACTATTCAAATCACAGATTTTTCTGGTAAATTAATCCGGCAGTTCAAAGGGTTTTCTTCCATAGGTAAAAACAAAGTAGGCATAGATTTGACGAACAATACCAATGGGCTTTATTTTATAAAGCTTACTGATAAATTTAATGAAACACATACCTTAAAAATAAATAAGCAATAAGTTAAAAGATTATAAAATAAAGAGGTGGCAGATTTTGCAACCTCTCTATTTTACTGCATTTATAAATCGACCCATTTAAAAATGGTTAAAATTAAAAGAGTTATAACGTATTCGGATAACTAAAAAATTTACCCAACAACTGAAATAATAGTAACCACAAAAATTACAAAAATGAGAAAAAATTTTCTTTTTATTGCAGCGATTACCACTTTAATAATTGCTGGCTGCAATTCGCCTAAAAAAATCTTTAACAGTAATTCGAATGGATGGCTGCCTGCTGATTTTAATCCTAAAACAGGAGTATTGCTAATTCAAAGTACATGGCCTGACAAGCAACAAACGAAGATTGAGAAATTTATGAAAGAAACATATCCTTACAAATATGAATTTGTAGGTTCAAGAAATAGAGTTGACAGTAACTCAAAATATTCAGATAAAAATACCTGCAGGTTTATATTGGCTAACGCGTGGTCCAGCAAAACAATAAATTACATGCAACCCAACCAAATAGATGTGCATACATGTGATTATAATTTTATTGACCGTTTAAATAATAAAAATTATCCAGCTTCTGGTATGGCTGCAAGCTATCCTTCAATGGTATTAGAAGCAATTATAACTAAAATTTTAAAAGACAAACCATAAGTTAATATTTTCTTCGCAACAGATTTCTCCTTTCCAACAATGTCTCTTTCAAAAGCTTTTTGTAAATGCAAAGGATGGGTGTTTTGAAATGCAACAATGCTTCCCAATACTCCTGCAAACTAATTTTCAATATATATGCCAAACTTCTCCCTCTTGCCAAAATAATCAAGCAGCCATTTTGAAATGATGGGATAAAAACCATCTGAAATACTCATTGCAATTACATTGGCATAAGGTTTATCAATGTCAGGATAAGTATCCATGCTCCAGGAGCCTAAAATTTTATGCTCTGCCACCTAGGCTTATATGTTTTAAAGCTACCCAAGGATGCCGTTTTCGGCCAGCACTTTTCGCAGCACAGGCTCCACACCGCTTTGCACGGCACGGTCTTTAATGCGGCTGGTTAAATCATCATACACGTTTTTATCGGGGATATTGTTGATCTGTGATGTTAACACGGTTACTAATTTTAGATATTTCTGCCGGTTCATCCAGATAACAATGATAATGGCCAATGCAATGGCACCCGCTAAAAGCAATAACCTGCCGGCATATTTCTGGATGAAGGAGGCATTTTCATTTACGGCATCTTTTACATCATGTTTCATACGGTAAGCAATTGTCAGCATCGCTGTATCTACAATTGCTTTTATTGCCATATTTGTTTTTTCATTCAGCAGTTCATTGCGTATGTTGGCAATATCCTCCTTTGTTTTTGCACCCAGCAATTCTTCCCTGATGGCTGCAATTCGGGCATTGGTGTTAGCATTAAAAATGCTGCTCATTGCATCGCCAATCAGCAGCTTTATTTTCTTTCTTGTATCCTCACCTGCCGCTGTTTCCATCAATGCAGCAACATTACTGTTTGTTTTGCTGCCGGTTAATTCGTCTGCCAGCTGTCTTGCAAACACCTGCCATTTATCACTTAATAAAGAGTCGCGGAGGCTTACCAATGTTTTGTTTGCGCTTGCTCCTGCGCTACTTATAATTGAATCAAGCAGCTTTATCAAATTTTTCCTGAACAGGGAATCAGTTATTTGCTGTTGTGCACCTGCCACAACATCTTTTCCAATAGATTTTGAACTGCTGTCAAGGCCGGTTCCCAGGCTTTTGCCAGCTTTTTCAAATGCGCTGCAGCTGTATTGCTCGCAAACTACAGCTACAAAAAGCAGGTAAAAAATAATACGTTTCATGGTGTATAAGTTTATTTTTTTTCATTTAAAGAAAGTGTATCATCACGCAGTGCATCATCGTTCCAGCGCTGTAGAGGCATGGGTTTAAAATCACCTTTATCATCTTTGCTGATTTGTAAAAAAGTATAGGTTTTATCCATCCGCACATCCGAAGAAGAACTTTCGTAAATAGGTATCCAGGTGCCTGTATTAAAATACCAATTGTTATGGTCACTTATCTGCTCAGGGTTATGAGTGTGGCCGAATGTAACAATCTCTATTTGGTCGTTTGTATTAAAAATATTCTGTGCATCAGCATAAAAACTATTCGGCCCTTTAAGTTTTACTGCTGTCATGATTCTTGCAAAAACATACGATAAAAAAAGAAAGCCCAGGTTTTTGCCAAGGGAAAGCAGTTGTTTAATAATAAAGGGCGTGGTACTGTCTGTTGCTGCTGACCATGGCCTGCTATGCAATATTGCATATGCGGTGATGCCAACCGGTATAACTATAATTAATAAAAAAGTAAAAAGGTATTTAAGTGTTTCCCAGAAAATCTTTTTTTGAATAAGCAGCCACATAAGCCACAGATACCGCCACAGCATCATTATAGCAAAAGGAAAACGTTCCCGGAACAGCACCAGCAGAATATTTTGGGTGGGCTTTACATTATCCAGGTATGGATAGGAGAGTTCAATACGGTTGATAAGATAGCGGTTAAAGAAAGAGCCAAAGGGAATGTTTAATTCTTCTTTATTGGCAATCAGTGGATCTCCTTTTACGTTGGTCATATTTTCAAAACTGTGCCCATGCTTTACAAAAATTTTATCATCAACTACCAATGAATCGTCAATAAATAATATCTGGGGTAAAATTATTGTTGAAATCATTTCTTCTGTTTGGGCGCCTTTTTGTTTTGCAATAGAATTACCCAGCCAGTATTGCAGATAGCTGCGTACTTCTTTCCAGTACCATTCCAAATCGTGATTGCCTTTGGTAATGATAAGATCATTGCCATCGCTGAGCCATTGGGCAAGTCGTTTAAATAATTTAAAATGGCCACGGATACAGATATCTAATTTCCATACCGATTTAAAATTGTGTGTTTTAAGACCGTAGGTTATTTCTTTTTTTACTATGCTTTGTTTTAATTCAGGAATAGATTTATTGATACCCACAACTTGCAGCATCTGCTGCCATGCAGTAAAATCATCTTCAGAAACGGGGATTTTTACAATTCTTAAAAAATCAATAAAGTCGCCATTGATGATGAGTACTGCTTTTGAAGAAGTTTTTTTGCTTTGCAGGTGATCGAGAAAGCGAACAAAAGAATCATCCGCAAAAAAATTCTCGGTGCCTTCGTAATTACTGTTTGCATTTAAACCAGCTGCAAGGTGAAGGTCGCTGATAACATAAATATCATTCCCTTTTACAGATACATTTACCAATGAAGATCCGTATTCAATATTTTCCCATGGAACGGGCGTGTATTTATTCATTTATGCAGGTTTAGTGTTACTTAAGACATTTGCAGTTAATCAGAGGAAATTTGATCTGTGTCACCGGAATTCAATTGGCCTTCCGGTTTCATATAAACCCGGGTGCTTACAGGTGTATTAAAAAAATTGTGGAATCGGGGGAAGGGTGATGGTAGTGCTACTGAATTTTCAGCGTTTATTTACCTGATGTAAAAATGATAATTATATTTCTAATTTGCAATAGTGTTTTATCAATATTTATTAACGCGTTTATTCTCCGATATGTTAGTATAAATACAGCATCACTTTTAATTTGTTTGAATTATTGTATAAAAGTGCAGGCTGGCTTAAAGCGTACCCTTGGTGAAAAGCTTTAGAACAGGAAAAACTATTCTTCTACTGGTATTAAAAAATATCAAAGGGCCGGGCGGTGATATTAGCCTCAGGATTTTTAAACCCGATACTATCCGTGCTATAGTATTGGGTACACATTGCGGCGCATTGAGCGTGGCAATGCAGCATTAGATGATGTGCTGAATGATGAAATGGCAAGAACCTGCAAGGTGGCTGTTGTAAATGTTGATTACCGGCTTGCTACGGAATACCCTTTTCCTGCATGTATTGAAAATTGAAAAGCGGCAGTTAAATGGGTATTAAATAATGGTACAAAAGAATTTGGAAAAGATTAAAATATTTATTTCAGGAGCATCGGCAGGAGGGCACCTTGCTGCGGTTACAACATTGTATGTTCTGATTCCTTAAAGCCATATACTACGCAACATTTCAGACGATCTGTTTGGCACAGTAAACCACATGCGCTGAATAATACCAGCACCCTTGCACATTCAATAATATTTTTGATTGACCTGCTTTTAAAACTTCAAAGGCATTGCCCTTAGCCGTTTGATTGGGTTTAACACCCGCATTTTTTACACCATTTAAATTTTCAAAAGTATTGATGCTGCTCTGCTAAATGCTTCGGGCATTTAGTAAAGCTGTTGTACGAGGATGTGCTGGCATGCAAAACTAATAATGGCAAAAATAATTTTTTCATATCAAATCATCTTATAGGCGAGAAAGCCAAAAATGACTCATGATTTCTTTTAACGGTAATTATTTCATTTCTGCAAAGTTTATATAAACTTTGCATAGAATGTGTCTTTGGTAACTTCCTTTTTTAAAGCAGGCGGGCCTGTATTTTTATACACTGAACCCGAAAATGTTCCCTTTATATGATCGCTGGCTACTTCAGTGATAGTGCAGGTAAAGCTTTCAGGTACGGTTGCATAAGGATAGATTGAGAACCATTCTTCTGAACCTGATGTTGGGCCAAAGGTCAAGGTATTGTAAGTTGTTCCTCCTAATGCAGAAATCCCATAGGTTTTGCCTGCAGCAAAATCATCTTTCTCTGACCAAAGTGAAATTGAGAGTGTTTCAGATGATGAAGCAGATATAATAGTTAGGGACCAAGTGCCCTGGCCAAGATCTGACTTTGATGCAATACTGCTTTGCGTAAATGTTTTTTCAGCACCGTCAAAAGTTGCCGTAGCACCTATTGTACTGTTTACTGGAGCTGGATTGCTTTTGCTGCAGGCTACTAAGCTTACGGCTGCAAACAATACAATCAATAACCGGGAAGAGAACGTTCTTTTCATTTTTTGTGGTTTAAGGGAATTATTAAATTCGTTGCTGTATAAAGATAGGAGTTTCTGATAAAGATATTTCTATTCAATAATTTCAGTAACACTTGAAATTAAAATTGGGAAAGCAATTAGTTTATATGAGCGTTAAAAGGGTTTTCAATTTTTTAATCTGTTATACAAATTTGCTTATTCTATTTTTTAGTTTCAACAAGTCCATTATATCCTATCAGCTTAATTCCTTTTTCTTTTATCAGCGTTTTTACTTTTTCGTTGGTAAACAAGTCCGTTACTCCCTGCCTGTCTGCTGCAACCTGCTCATACCCGATATGATACACTGCTTTTAATTCTTCATTATCCAACCCCGGATGATCTATAAACCAATAGGTTTTTCCCCGCTCCAGTTTGTTGAGCGTTTTTAGAAAACTCTGAATTTTTTCTTCCCCTGTTTTGGATGGCCCATCATAACCTACATACTTTACCATGTAATCATCGAGGTCAATATCAATCTTGTATTCTTTTGCCAGCTTTTTTGTGAGAGCCTTTACTTCATCATTCAGATTGGTGCAGCCCATGTGAGAAGAAATATGACTGGTACGGGGTATTAGTTTTAACGCCAGTTCAATCTGCGAACGAAATTCTTTTTCAATATCAGCCAGCGTTAAATGATTTTCCTTTAACGACTGTCCGGGGTAATTTTTATTAGGGGTCATCATGGGGTAGAAGTAACCATTACTATCCCTTAGACTGGCACCATTTGATAAGGGCCGCCATTTGATATTTTCCCATTCGCTGGTAAGTGCAAGATGTACACCCACATCTACACCGGGATTTTGTTGCAACAGTTTTACAGCTTCGGGGAACCACGGTGAGGGTACCAATACTTCAATGGAAGTCTCAATACCGTCCTTGTAACATTTTATCAGCGCTTCATTTCCCGAATGCGTATAACCCATATCATCCCCACGTACAATCAACCGTATGGTTTTTTCCTGTGCATTTGCTGTTACAGCAACCAACAGTGCAAAAAGAGTTTGAATAAATTTTTTCAAAGTGTTTATTTTAAAAAGAGTGGAAAATTTAGTTTTATTGGCAACAGTATTTCACCTAAAAAATATGGTCGATATTATTATGCCAATGCCGACAAAGCCTGTAAATAACGTTCATTGATTATATTAAGATGGTGCCGGTGATGGCCATATAAATGATTCACCAACAGACGGGTTGTTAACGGAAAATTGTTTGCTGTGCCAGACCTGTCCAGCGACTCGTTATCTAAAGATTTTATAAAACAAATGCTGGCGGTTCGGTAGGCTTTTAGTTCTTCCATAATGTTACTGATATCTCTTGTATTGGCCCTTGCATTGGATACAAAAAGATCTTCATCAAAGCCAGGCAGGTTGGTTGTATCTGCTCTTGCAATTCTCATTGCCCTGTAAATAATTACCCGTTCACAATCTGCCAGGTGCAGTATGATGTCTTTAATGGTCCATTTACCCTTACGGTACCTGAACAACAACTGCTGTGGTGAAAGTGAAGATAGCAGGGCTTCTGTTTCCGGAATGACGGCTTTCAAATGCTGAATAAGTTCCCCATCGTTGGGAACACAATCCATATACATCTGGTAAAAAGCGGGGTAGTCGTTTGTAGGTTTATCAATCTTTTTCATCTGCAATAATTTGGTAATTAAATGATTTAATAAAATTACGGATTGAATGAATAAAAAAATTGATTGCGAAAACTATATTGGGTACAATTTTTGAGTTGGCTGGTGAGCCAGCGATTAAGAAGACTAACATCGGTATTCGACGCCGAAACAGTAAACCATTAGAAATTTCTTAACTTTACAGCAAATAAAAAATTATGGTATTAGTATTAAAAAAGGGAGCCAGTAAAAAGGACATGCAGCTTATTGAAAAAAAATTGCAGAAAAGCGCTGGTGTAAATACAAAAAAATATTGTGGTACTATTAAGCTTAATGAAGATTCATTGATTATACAAAAACAATTGAGAGATGAATGGCGATAAGTTTCTTTTAGATACTAATGCAGTTTTATATATTTTAAATGGAGATGAAACACTTGCTGACTTTCTTTTTGAAAAAGAACTTTATATTTCAATCATAACTGAATTGGAATTGTTAAGCTTTAAAAATATTACTATAAAGGAAAAGAAACAAATAGCCAAATTTTTAGAAGAATTAAAAGTGGTGAACATACATGCAGAAATCAAGCAATTAACGATTGATCTAAGAAAATCATCTGCATTAAAACTTCCAGACAGTATTATTGCGGCAACTGCAATTTGGTTGAAATTACCTTTTGTAACTTCAGATAAGCAATTTAGAACTATACCAGGTTTGAATTTAATTTATTATGAAAAATAGTTTTTGAAATCTTCGATGACAATTTTCATCGAGATTATGTTTACCACTCTTTTACAATTTCTTTTACTTTTTCATAAATTACCGTCTTTCTTTTTTTCAATTGTATCAAACCCTTTTCCACTTTTTCTATAAAAACAAGTTTTTCAAAAAGATCTTCCAACTCAAATTCTTTTGGAAACTCCTTTACAGTATCCATCACTTTATCACTTTTCATTTTGTGTTATTTTGAATGTAAAATACTAAATCATTTTGTCATTTATAAATGTCAACTGTTTATGTAAAAACATACCAACAGCTTTATGGACAGTAATGAGGCATGTTTCTAGTATTGAAGATTTACTGTTGCTGGTTGTTATTCACTTTGCACTTATGTGCCATTTTAATTGTGCATGTTTAAATGTTTGTAAATTAGTAATAACAGGCACAGGAAGGCAAACGCACTTGAACTATGCCTCATTCCTGCGCCTGGAGGGTTACAATTTTGGCGTTCGCTTCACTATAGTTTCTAAGTTAAGTAATATCTAGTACTAGAGGTCAGTCTGCTTTACACTTTTCGTAGTTCCTTTTTACTTCCTGAATATCTATTTCTCCTTCTTTGACTTCTTTACTGAGTAATGATATTGCTTCTTCAAACAAAGGCAATGCTTTATCCTTTTGTTTATTATAACAATATGTCATTGCCATATTATAATAAATAATTGCATACAAAGCATCGATTTTAGGAGGATTGCTCTCTTTTAAAAAATCAAGCGCAATTTTAAAAAAAATTATCGCCTCATTATATTTATTCATTTTAAAATTTGACAATCCTATTTGATTTAGAAAATCTGACTTATCATAGGCCGATAATTTTGAATATTCTGTTTTTGCCAAAAAACTCAAGCCTTTTTCTTTATCGCCTTTTGTAATATAAAGTAAGCCTATTACCATGTAAACATCAATGGTTTTAATATCCTCTTTGCCAAGTACTTTTTCCCTAATCCTCAATGCATTTTCAAAATACTCTAGTGCTTTATCATAATCAATTTTCCCATTATAAGCTGCTCCAATATTATTATAAGTGTTTGCACAACTAAGCAAGTTTTTATCTAATGCTTTTTCATAAATAGCCAATGCTTTTCCATAATACTCTAATGCCTTGTCGAAGTCACCTTTTTTCTTATAAATAACTCCAATGTTATTATATAAAATGGCTGTCCTGTTGTATTCTTTACCAAATACTATTTCATTTATGGCTAATGCCTTCACATAATAATCTAATGCTTTGTCAAGGTCGCCCATTTGCTCATAAGTAAATCCAATGTTATTATATGAAACTGCTGAATGGATGTCTTCTTTGCCAAATTTTATTTCATTTATGGTTAATGCTTTTTCACAATATTCCAAAGCCATTTTAAAATCACTTTTGGCATTATAAATTGTTGCAATGTTATTATACATAGAAGCTATAGTGGGATCTCCTTTATTAAGCAACTTTTCATCAATTGACAATGCTTTTTTTACATAATCCAATGCTTTCTCATAATTGCCATTATCATAATAAGTCAAACCAATGTTATTGTATGAAATAGCTGTAAATGGGTGCTCTTTTCCGAATACTTTTTCCTGAATCGTTAGTGCCTTTCCATAATACTCCAATGCCTTTTTACAATCATTTTTTTTCTTATAATTTAAACCCATATTATTGAAGGAATTTGATCTTAATGTATCATCAATATTGAGTTTAATTACCATGTAAAAAACATTAAGGCTTTCATCATATTCTGACAATTCGGTTAGAATTTGAGCTTTTAAAAATAAGTATAAAACGTTTCCACTATCAAATAATAGTGCTTCATTAATTTGCAATAAGGCTTTAATATTACTATAATTATTGAAATTATTTTTTGCTTGTAAATAATCTGCTTTAGCTATTTCTTTTTGCTCTTCTTTAACTTTAATTCTTTGATGAATTTTATAATCTTCTAATATATTTTGGTATCCATCATTATCATATTCCTCCAATTTCTTGTTTGCTTCTTCAAGAACTTTGGCAAAATCAGCATGGGTAGTCTGTTTTTTCAGCTCTTCATTTTCTATTTTTAATCGCTCGTTCTCCCTGATGTACGTGTCTAATTTTTCAAAAAATTGTCAGTATTAAAAATGCCTTCATCATTTGTTTTTTGATATATTTTTGTGACCAGATCAAAAGTTTTCTTACCGGATTGCAAAATCTGGTTAATCAATTTATTTATATTTGGTATTGTCTTGAGATAATCTAAAAATAGATATGCTTGTTTCTTATCAAGCATATTATATTCAAGGCGATTACCGTTTCCTTGAACTACAATAATAGTATTAGTCCCTGTAACACCTGTAATTTCTGAGTATTTTTCCGTGCCTTTGTTAGGTGCATGGGTTTGGGCATATATAACACCAGGTAGGAGAAGAAGTAAGATGAGTTTTCTCATTTTCTTTTAACTATTTTTTTAATTTTTGGCAATCCCTTCCATACCAAACCTATGAAAGTAACAAAGGAGATAAGTAAACCTAAAAGGAGTTTAGATTTGGATACCCATTCCCAAAATCCCATTGGCTTTGGCTGTTTTATAGTGCTGTCGCTATCTTTTTGAGTAACCTTAATTTTAATACTATCACCAACTATTGAATCAATTAATGATTTTTGAATAGAATCATTTCCTTTTTGGGTTACTTCTATTACTCCTCCCTTTGATTTAATATTCTTAACGGTGGATACCTGTTGGGCACAAGCAAAGCCAGAAACAAATAACGGTATGAAAAAGTATTTTTTTTAGCATATAATAAATATTTTTATATAACAATTTCAGCTTAAAACTATTAGATATATTAGGACTTAATTCCGTATCAATTTGCTAGGATAGTCAATATATCAAAGAAGCCTTCGTAACTTCATTAATTAACCAATTTCCCAACCCTTCCTCCACCACCTGCAAAAAATACAGCATTGCCTTTCTTTGCTTTGCGGCAAACATTAAAACTTGTTTTATTGATCCAGTTCCAGTTTTTTCCTTCATCATTGCTGATATCAACACCATTTAATCCGCAGCTTATCCAGTTTGATTTTTCCAGCCATTCCACACAACTGCGGTAGCCATGCGGCGCCGTTACCGGTATTGAAAATGTTTTTCCGCCATCAGTTGTTATGCAACAATTTTGAGTGGTGCTGTCTTTTGTTGTAAAATCTCCACCCACAACAATCATGGTCTTATTGTTTTTTACTGCTACGGAATTAGCGCCTGTGCTGTTTTTGCCTTGTAGTATTGGCAGCTCAATTTTTTTATTGGGCATAAACAAACTGCTTTTTATACCGCCTGAAATAAAAACGTATTCTTTTTTATTGAGTGCCCTTATATTGGTACCACTGCTCGCAAAACAGGCTTCGCCACTATCTACCACCGGGCAATTTTGTGATGGTATATCCTGCCATGTTTTACCGCCATCAAAAGTCTGTGTCATAAAAAATCGGTTATCAATCGGGTCACCAATTACGGCCCCTTTTTTATCGTCACTAAATTCCATCGCATCTAAAAACATCCCCTTGGCTTTATTTTCATACACAGTCTGCCAGGTATCGCCGCCATCGGTAGTGCGTAAAATATAGGCTGGTTCTGCAATGCCAATGATCACGGCTGCTTTATCATCAAAAGCTTCAATGTCCCTGAAATCGGTTTGCTCAAAGCCTTTTACTTTTATCAATTGCCAGGTGAGCCCGCCGTCGGTAGATTTACCCACTGTGCCTTCGCTTCCGCTGATCCACACAACATCATTATTTACCACACTTAAACCACGGATAGATATTTTTGTACCGGAGTTTAGCAACTGAACAGTTTGCGCTTTTATGGCATTTATGCCCAGTAATAAAAAAGCAGTTGATAATATTATTTTGATTTTAATAAACATACAATGAGTTTTGCACTCAATTTAAAACCTATTTTTAATTAACCGGTAAATTTTCAACAAATACTTATGATACCATACTGGATGAGCAGGACACAGTTGCTGTTAGGCGATGAACAAACAGGGCAACTGGTAAATAAAAATGTACTGGTGGTGGGTCTTGGCGGAGTAGGGGGCATTTGTGCCGAAATGATTGCCAGGGCGGGTGTTGGTAAAATGACCATTGTTGATGGCGATACTGTTGACCTTAGTAATTGTAACCGGCAAATAGCCGCATTGCACAGTACCGAAAAAAAACTAAAGGCCGAGGTAATGGCAGCAAGGTTAAAAGATATCAACCCGGCAATTGATTTAACCGTTATTGCAGAATTTATACAGCAAGAAAGAACCGTTGAAATAGTAAGCTCAGATAATTATGATTTTGCGGTAGATTGTATTGATACCTTAACACCAAAAGTATGGCTGATAAAAACCTGTGTAGACAGAAAGATACCGATTGTAAGTTCCCTGGGAGCAGGTGGTAAGGTTGATCCTTTGCAAATACAGGTAGCGGATATTGCTGACAGTTATAAATGTAAGCTTGCCCGTTATGTAAGAAAGTATTTACATAAAGAAGGCATCACTACAGGCGTAACAGTAGTTTTTTCGCCCGAAGAAATTGATACGGATAAAGTTATAGTAACAGAAAAAGCCTATCCAAAAAAATCTATTATTGGAACCATCTCTTATATGCCTGCTATTTTTGGTTGCATGGCTGCAAGTGTGGTAATAAGAAGCCTTTACAGTAAAGAATGACTGTTTCACACAAAGCGAAACTAAGGATACAAAGGACACAAAGAAAAAATATTCATTAAACTTATATCACTTTGTATTCTTTGTTTTTTCGTTGTACCCTTTGTGTGAAATACAATAGCCAGCGCCAATAAACCCATAGTAAATAAGTTTTGTTACTTTTGAAAAGATAAGCCGTTTTTTAAATACAAAATAAATTTTCCAAAAGGAAAACAACCGATGAGTTATAATTATTTACCCCTTGATAAAAATCCGCTGAGCTTTCAGCAGGTAAAAAACCTGCTGGCATTTAACCAGCTGCTGTCTATTACTTTTGATGCACACCATAGTATTACCAGCTGCAGGGAATACCTTGATAAAAAACTGGGTTCCGGCGATCAGCTTTTTTATGGTATCAATACAGGGTTTGGTTTTTTGCAAAATGTAAAAATCGATAATGCCCAGTTACAGGAGCTACAGATAAATTTAATAAAATCACATGCCTGTGGATTGGGAGAGGAAGTACCAGCAGCCATTGTAAGGCTGATGATAATGTTGAAAATAAAATCGCTGAGTTATGGCAACTCGGGTGTGCAGATTGATACGGTAAAACGGCTGATTGACATGTACAATAATGATGTGCTGCCTGTTATTTTTACACAGGGTTCGCTGGGTGCGTCGGGCGACCTTGCACCATTGAGCCATTTAAGCTTAACGCTGATTGGTTTGGGAGATGTGTATCATGAAGGAAAAAAAATACCTGCCGCTGATGCACTGAAAAAATTTAACTGGCAGCCCATACAATTACAAAGCAAGGAAGGGCTGGCATTGATAAACGGCACGCAGTTTATGAGCGCTTACGGCATGTATGCCCTGATGCAGTGCAGCCGGTTATTGAAGTGGGCCAATATTATTGCTGCCATTTCATTTGATGCATTTGACTGTACTATTGAACCGTTGCATGAAAAAATACATTCTATCCGTCCACACAAGGGGCAGGTTGATACTGCTGCTGCCTTAAGAAAATTATTGGCTGGCAGCCAGATTGCTGCACAAAAAAAAGAACAGGTACAGGATCCTTATTCTTTTCGCTGCATACCGCAGGTACATGGCGCCACAAAAGATACATTCGATTATGTACTGGATGTTTTTATAAAAGAAATAAATTCTGTAACCGATA
The DNA here is from genome assembly GCA_025362235.1 of Ferruginibacter sp. Classification (GTDB taxonomy): domain Bacteria; phylum Bacteroidota; class Bacteroidia; order Chitinophagales; family Chitinophagaceae; genus Ferruginibacter. Next base: position 18,777 of record JANYGZ010000101.1, read on the forward strand.
ACCCCAATATTTTCCCGGATGAGGACCTTATATTAAGTGGTGGAAATTTTCACGGACAACCTTTGGCGTTAGCATTGGATTTTTTAGCCATTGCTATGAGTGAGATTGCCAATATTTCTGAAAGAAGAACGTATCAATTGATCAGCGGCCAGCATAAGCTCCCCATGTTTTTGGTGAAAAAACCTGGCTTACATAGCGGTTTTATGATACCGCAATATACTGCCGCAGGTATTGTAAGCGAGAATAAACAGCTGTCGACCCCTGCCAGTGTTGATTCTATCAGCAGCAGCAATAACCAGGAAGATCATGTGAGTATGGGTGCCAATGCAGCCACCAAGTGTAAGCGGGTGGTTGATAATGTAGAAAAAGTATTGGCTATTGAATTACTCACCGCTGTGCAGGCGCTGGAATTTCGCAGACCATTGCAGAGTTCTCCGGCAATAGAAACCATCGTAAAGGCTTTTAGAAAGGAAGTTAGTTTTAATGAAGCAGACAGGATTTTGCAGGTAGATATGCTAAAAGCAATTGAGTTTATAAAAAATGATGCGGAAGATTTGCTGGCGGACTAAATGTTTATTACACGAATTTTTGGACACACGAATTAGCCCTCAGCAGCATTGCTTAATTAGTATAATTAGCCATAATTCATGTAATGGTTTCTAAAATTGTACAATGAAATTTCGTTTGTTTGAATTTGAAGATAAAACATGGTTACCTGCAATCATCAGGGAAGGCATGACTGATTATCTTCGTTTTATTTTAAACAGCGGCAATTTTTACGAACCGGTTTCTCCATTAATAATGCAGTTGTTGCAACAAACATCGGCTACACAGGTAATAGATCTTTGTTCGGGTGGCGGTGGAACCATTGAACAAATTCAGAAAAACCTACAGCAACAATATCAGCAAGAAGTAAAATTTGTTTTAACAGATAAATTTCCCAATATCAATGCTTACCAGTTTATTCAAAATAATACCGGGGGCAAAGTTGATTATGTAACATTGCCTGTTGATGCGGCAAAAGTAGATCCGTCATTGAAAGGAGTAAGAACAATTTTTTCTGCCTTTCATCATTTTGATAAAGCAACCGCGAGGGACGTTATACAAAATTCTGTTGACGCCAAACAGGCCATTGGTGTTTTTGATGGAGGTGATAAAAATATATTTATTATCCTGGCAATTATCATTCTTCATCCTATTATAATTATTTTATTCACTCCATTTTTAAAGCCCTTTAAATGGAGCCGTTTATTATTCACTTATATCATTCCCCTGATTCTTTTATTCACTGTTTGGGATGGCATTGTATCTATTTACAGGCTGTATACGCCACACCAATTATTACATATTGCCAACAGTATAGATAGTACAGGGTATTGCTGGAGGTCAGGTAAAGTAAAAAATAAGTACGGTATGCAGATTGCCTATTTGGTGGGTTATCCGGTGTCGGTTTTACAATAATAAAATGGCTCCTTATCATTGCCGTTAAGGCGTTTAGTCGTTTTTATTGTTTTCCAGTTCAACAACCTCTTAAAGACTCAACGGCGATTTACAAATCCATTAGTTCCTAAATCAATGTTGCACAACCTGTTAAAAAACTATTGCCGTTAAGGCGTTTAGTCGTTTTTATTGTTTTCCAGTTCAAGACGTCTTAACGACTCAACGGCGATTTACAAATCCATTAGTTCCTAAACTAATGTTGCCCCAACCTGTTAAAAAAATTATTCGTACATTGAAAATAAAATTATGCCCGAATCTAAATCAAGACATGCACACCAACATAATCACCCTAATAACAAAACCTCTAATACCCACCCGAAGCCAAAAAAAACAAATCGCCTGATTATTGTAGCCATATTGTTTTTTGCGTTTTTAGGTTTTGGTATCAGTTATTTTATTGATGACACAAGTATCGGCAAGGCCGTTGCCGGGGCTTTACTGGGTGCAATTGCGGGGTATATTTTTGCCAAACAGATTAATAAGAGTTTCTCAAAGAAATAGATTTTTTTTGAATTAGATATTATAGCAATAATCTTGTCCCGCATTTTATCAATTGTTTATGGAAAAAATAAACTGGGGTATTATTGGTTGCGGTGATGTTACCGAATTAAAAAGTGGTCCGGCTTTTAATAAGGTAAAGAATTCCGAACTGGTAGCTGTAATGGGCCGTGATGCTGCAAAAGCGAAGGATTATGCCCTCCGTCATAAGGTACCAAAATGGTACTCAGAGGCAGACTTGCTCATTAATGACCCGGATGTAAACGCTGTTTACATTGCCACTCCACCCTTTACACACGAAGTATATACCATTGCTGCATTGGCTGCTGGCAAACCGGTGTATGTTGAAAAACCTATGTCGGTAAGTTATGATGCTGCAAGCAATATGGTTAATATGGCTGCCGAAAAAAAAGGTAAACTTGTTGTGGCACATTACCGGCGGCAGCAACCATTCTTTAAAAAACTACAACAATTACTGGACGAAAAAGTAATTGGCGATATAAGATTTGTGCGGATTGATTATTATAAAAAAGCGCTCACTCCTGAAGCGCTGATGGATAACAGGAATGCCTGGCGTGTGGATGCTTCCATTGCCGGGGGCGGTTTATTTTACGACCTTGCTCCACACCAGCTTGACCTGATGCATTATTTTTTTGGTGAATCAAAAACCATCAACGGCATTGCTACAAACCAGGCCGGGCTGTATAAAACTGATGATACGGTAACCGGAAATATATTATTTAAAAGCGGAGTAGTGTTTAACGGGTTGTGGAGTTTTGGGATTGCAAATGCAGAGGAGAAAGATAATTGCGAAATAACGGGTACCAAGGGTAAAATAAGTTTTAGTGTTTTTGATGGAAGAACCATTACTGTTACCATTAACAACCGCACAGAGCAATTTAATTTTGAGGCACTTCAACATGTACAGCAACCTATGATTGAACAAGTGGTGAGCTATTTTTTAGGAGAGGCCCCAAATCCCTGTAGCGGAAATGACGGTGCGCTGATAATGAAATGGATGGAGACGATGTGCGGTAAATAAATAAATTCTTTCTAAAATTTATTTCCTTATTTTTTGGATAGCTACTTACTTCGATAAATGTAATTTTTACAATTCCATTATTGAATTATTGAATAGTAATATTCAATTCAGGTGCAAAAAAACGACGGCCCTGTTTATCCAAAACAATGATGTCGAAGAAATATAAGGATTCTCCTTTTTTCAAAGTCTCTGCAATATTAGTTTGCCAAAGCGTTGGCAGGGGAGTAGTGGTAAATTGATTAGTGACCATATCAGTTTCGGCGGTTATTTTGCCTGTTTCTTCATCTTCTTTTGCACCAATTCTTTTGTAAGCAAATTGGTAAGAAGATATGGTATAGGTTATTTTTTTATCATCCATAATTGTTAAAGGCAAAACAATTAATTTTTTACCTTCTTCTATACTGGCCACAGCCGTTTTATTGGTTAATGTTCCAAGGTATGACTGTACGAAAGGGGGTTTATATTTTACGATAGGCTTTTCAACACCTTTAACAGCCGTTTGTGCATTGGCATGGATGCCTAAAATTGTAAAGAATGCAACCATTAAAAAGCAGGGGTAGTACTTTTTCATCGTTAGAAGTTTAAGATACAACGAAATTACTACAACAATAGTGTGGTAAATGTTAATTTAAACCGGCAATACTTTCCTCAATAGTCTTGATTCTTGCAATAGTATCTGCCAATTTTTTTTGCTCCAATGCCAATACTTCAGGCCTGGCATTTTCTACAAAGCGTTCGTTAGCCAATTTTTTTTGTGTACTGGCTAAAAATCCCTGCTGGTGTTCCAGGTCTTTTAACAAATCAGTTTTTAAAGTAATGCTATCCAGTTTTTGATCGCTTTCCATGTAGAATTTGTTTTTTTCTACAGCCACTACAATACTATTTGCCACAGCATCATTTGTGTAAAAAATGTTGGCAGCATTAACCTGTTTGCTGATAATATTTTCAATCGCTTCAAAAGCTTTTTTATCTATAGTTTGAATATGCAGTTGTATGGTATCTTTTGGCTTTACCTGGTTTTTATTGCGTGCATCTCTTAAAGTAGAAATTACCTGCTTCAATAATTCTCCCTGTTGTAAAATATAACTATCAGCTGCTTTTGTTTTTTCATATTGTGTTACACAAAGGTCTGTTGATTGCACTTGCAGCAAATGATGTATTTCTTCAGATACAAATGGCATAAAAGGATGAAGCAACTGAATCAATTCTTCAAAAAAGAAAACAGTTTTATTATATACTGTTGCTTCAATAGGTTGCTCAAAACCGGGCTTAACCCATTCTAAATACCAACTGCAAAAGTCGTCCCAAATTAATGAGTAGATTGTTTTTAAAGCTTCGCTTAAACGAAATTGCTGCATCAGTAATTCTACTTCTGCCTTTACCTGGTTTAACCTATTGGTAAACCAATCAGTAGCAAAGTAATGAGACGTATCACTATTGACAATTGACGATTCGCCATTGACTGCTTTTGATTGACGGGCTTCCCACATCTTCACCAGTTTTAACACATTCCACAATTTGTTATTAAAATTTCGGCCCTGTTCCAGCGCCGTTTCATCAAACATTAAATCGCTACCGGCAGGCGAGCTTACCATAATACCAAACCGCACTGCATCTGCACCATATTGATCTATTAAAGCCAGCAGGTCGGGCGAGTTACCAAGGCTCTTGCTCATTTTTCTTCCCTGCTTATCTCTTACAATCCCGGTAAAATAAACATCGCTGAATGGCTTTTCATCCATGTATTCAAAGCCTGCCATAATCATTCTTGCCACCCAAAAGAAAATAATTTCCGGGGCTGTAACCAGGGTATTGGTAGGGTAATAATATTTTATATCAGCATTGCCGGGATTACTAAAACCTTTAAAAACTTCAAAAGGCCACAACCAGCTGCTGAACCACGTGTCAAGACAATCTTCATCCTGCTTTAAAAAAGGATCTTCTATTGATGACATAGGATTCTTGTCTTTCCATTGTTTTTTTGCTGCCGCTTCATTTTCTGCCACAAATACATTTCCTTCCTCATCATACCATGCAGGAATGCGATGTCCCCACCAAATCTGACGAGAAATACACCAAGGTTCAATATTATGCAGCCATTCAAAATAAGTACTGGTCCACTGAGCAGGAACAAAGGCTGTCTGACCTTCTTTGACGGCTTTTAAAGCAGGCTCCGCGAGCTCTTTTGCATTCACATACCATTGATCCATCAAAAGAGGCTCAATAATCACACCAGAGCGATCCCCATGGGGAACAGTATGTTGAATATCTTCAATTTTTTCTAAAAGGCCGCGTCCCTTTAATTCTTCAACTATTTTTTTCCGAGCAACAAATCTGTCAAGTCCCTGGTATTCCTGTGGAACCAGA
>JANYGZ010000004.1 GCA_025362235.1 Ferruginibacter sp.
TGAAGGCATGATAGTGCCTCCGGAGACAGCGTTACTTTGCTGTACTCATTTTTTTTGCATAATTTAAATTTTAAAGTGAACGGCTAAGGTCGCATTTTTTTAGCTTTTCGATTATCTTCACCGTAGGTGTTGGTTCAACAATACATTTCCGCAAGTGTGGGCAGGACATTGTAACTTCTCTATCAGCTTTTATTTGGGGCTTGACTCATTCTAAAAAGCATTGCGATAATTTTATAATTACATTTCTTTTCATCATTGCCGCTGGTCAGACGGTTTTCAAAACCCACACCTGCGTAAATGCAAAACGTTAGCAGCAACTTTTAAATACCTCTATGCTTCGAAAGCTATCTCTAGTAGATTATACTTTGATATTGATTGGACTTTTTTCGGCTTGGCTTGGTGTACTTTCCTCAACCTAAACACAAAAGCTAACTCGTGAACGCCGCTGCCTGGTGTCCACACAAGCGGCATAAGTTGAGTGGTGAATTTTTTATTCTCAATTAAATAAAAATAAATTATCCTAAACTCGGCTCCCCGTTGGTCGGAGACATGACGGGGGCATTCAGCATACGGCATTATTTTAAATTTGAAATAGATAAACTAAAGAACTACAATCCAGCCGCAATACCCCGCGAGTGCCGCTGCCTGGTCTCCTGACGAGCGGCACAAGTTGACTGATGAATTTTTTATTCTCAGCTAAATAAAAATAAATTACCCCGGAACTTCAGTTACCCGTTGGTCGGAGGCTATAAGACGGATGCATTCATTCTTTCATCTTTATTGAAGGAGAAAATTAAACTCATTTTGTTATCAATTCAATAAACTCTATTCAATCAGCAATTGGTTTTCTTTACCTTCGAGCCTTTATAAAGAGTTTGTTCAAAAAAGCAATTAAATGATGAACTTTGAGTACGTGATGCAAAGAACAATTGCTGCTATTGCAGCCATACTTTTTATTGTAGTTTTTGGTTCCTGCCAAAAAGAACTCAGTTTTGGTAAAAGCCAAACTGTAGCAGGATATTCTTTATTGGATAACACCGGAAGCTGTGCCCAGGCCATAGTAAAAGGCGAATATAAAATTGGTGTACCATTAACTGCTGCAAATAATATCGTAGTTACAGTAATGGTTGATTCTATAGGTTCCTATTCTATTAGTTCCAATACAATCAATGGAATGTCTTTTTCAGGCAAAGGTGCTTTTTCTGCCGTAGGTGAACAAACCATCGCTTTAACAGCTACGGGTAAACCTGTTACCGATGGTATTTTTATGTATACAATTGGCCCTGGTAACTGTACATTTTCTGTTGCTGTAAACAAGGCAGGAAGCAGTACAGCAGTATTTACTTATGACGGTGCACCTTCATCCTGCACCAATCTTTCAGTTTTTGGAACTTATAAAGCAGGTGTTCTATTAACAGAAAGGAATGTGATACTGATAGATGTAAATGTAATAAGGCCAGGAAGGTATTCCATTAACACCGAATTGATTAACGGTTTTTTATTTTCCGGAAACGGCGACCTTCCAACTGCCGGTTATGCAGTGGTGAAATTTACAGGTATTGGCATCCCGGTTAAGGAGGGGGTTTTTATTTTTACACCCTCCAATGGCTGCCCTTTTGTAATACGGGTAAATCAATAATGCTTTCGCCTTGATGTTACGGTATCCAACCCAGGCACTGTATCAGCCTCACAGGAGCCATGGCTCAAGATTTGATAAAGAAATAATAACATTATAGCCGTTTTATATTACATTTTTTATAGTAAATTTATTGATTGTTTAAACCATAAAAATACCAAAATGACAAATCAGGAAATTGCAAGCCGTTTGTACGAGCTATGCCAACAGGGTCAGTTTGAAACAGCCCAGAAAGAATTGTATGCCAGCAATGCTACAAGTACCGAAAGCAATATGCAGGGTGGTCGTGAAACCGCTACGGGCATCGAGGCTATTAAAGCAAAAGGGGATAAATTTCAATCGATGGTTGAAGAAATGCATAGCGGCTACACCAATGAGCCAAAAGTAATGGGCAACTATATTTTTATGGAAATGGGAATGGATGTTACCATGAAAGGTATGGGCAGGATGAATATGGTAGAAATGTGCAGTTACGAAGTAAAAGACGGCAAAATAATTTCGGAAGAATTTTACTACTAGTTGTCAATTTTTAAATTCAACAGCTACTGCACTAGTTTTCAACAGGCATCATTGTATGTCCAGTTCCATCCACATGGGGCGGTGATCTGAAATATAATATTTGATATATCCCCTGAAAACGGCAGGTGTTTTAACTTGATAAATATCTGCAAAGGCAGCATTATCAAATGGAAAAACGCCATCAGCAAGGATACGACTTTTGGTACCCGGCAGAAAAGCTATCTGGTCGTACTGCTGGTCGTTGCTGATATTTGAGTAAACCAATGAAGTATGATCGGGGAGCTGCAGGCCACGTTTTACCAGAGCTTTGTAAATGATATCGTTTTTATCAATTTTAGGAAGATTAAAATCACCCATCGCAAAAACATCCGTAATACCGTTATAAGTGTATTTACTTTTTTTTCTCAGGTCTGCCCAGCGGGCAACTGCATAGGCTTCCAGGCACCTACGGCCAATTTTTTTTGGGTCGGTATCATCGCCGTAATACAGGTGTACCGTCATTAAAGTAAATTGAAAGCTCCCTGTTGCAAAACTTACCAAAAAGGGGCTTCTGTCGAACCCGTTAAATGTTGCTGCTACCCCAGTTATATTAATGTCGCTATAATCGCTTGGCGGTATGGCATATTCCCCAATTTCTTCAAGCACTTTCACTTTGTCACTATCATAAATAAAAGCAAGCCGCTCATTGTTACCCGCCACATCAGAAAAAATAAATTTATACTTTGACCCTGCAAAGCCAACTATCTTTTTAAAGTGCCCGTAATTTTCTTTTGTTTCCTGTACTGCAATCAAATCAAACCACGATATAATCTCGGCAATAATTTTCAAATGCTCATCTTCCCTGTCCTGCTCACCAAGGTTTGCAATATTCCAAGTGGCCATACGAAGATTGTTAGCGGTAGCCGCAGGTATTTTTAATGAAGGGTTTGAATCCCTGTAACTACGCAAGGCATTAATCTCTTTGGAAAGGTTTACGGTATGGGCAAATGTGGGTTTGGGAAACGATGGCATGGCATTGGCTTTTATGGCTTAATTAAAAAAATCCAATAATAATATTGTCCTTAAGGGAGATAAGACACAAATATCAGCCGTTTAGTTAAACCTAAAATATATTAATTATCCATTCATCCGTTAGTTCATCATCAAAACATTTACACTCCGCTGTAAAATATTAAAGGCAATTTCTGCCATCAGGTTTTCTTTATCTAAAGTGGGGTTTACTTCTGTAATTTCGAAACAGCAGATCTTACGGTTTTGCATAAACTTACTGATCAAATCTTCTGCTTCTCTTTCTCTTAAACCATTGCTAACGGGCGTGCCTGTGCCACGGGAGATAACGGAGTCAAGACTGTCCACATCAAAGCTTACATAAATATCTGTACAGTCGCCCAGGTAACGCAATGCTTTACGGCTGGCACTTTCTGCGCCGTTGCGCCTTACTTCGCCTGTAGTAATTACTTTAATGCTATGTTTTTCAATCAGCGCTTTTTCTTCTTTTTCAAAATCACGCAACGCAATAAACACTATATCTTCCGGTAATACTTTAGGAAAAATCCCACCGAGGTTTTTTAGCTTTTCCCACTGTGATTTTGTTTTTTCATCCAGCTCGTGTGTTTTACAATCATCGTTGTCTTCGCCCATGGTAATTGCTAGCGGCATACCGTGCATATTGCCGGTTGGGGTGGTATAAGGTGTGTGCATATCTGCATGGGCATCTATCCATATAACACCCAGTTTGCTTTTTGGTTTGGCCATTTTAATACCGGCAATGGTACCTCCAGAACTGCTATGATCGCCACTTAAAACTACGGGAAAAAAATTTCCCTTTATAGAATCGCAAACCGCTTTGCTTAACCTTTCATAAATGTTCAATACACCAGTTATTCTTTTGGCATAGGGCGATTGAATGGGTTCAAACAGCAGGTTATTTTCAACCTGTATTTTTTCAGAAGGAAAGTGTACAAAAAAATTGCTCATAAAATCAAGTGCTGCAATTTTAATGGCATCAATACCCAGGCTGGCGCCACGTGTACCTGCACCTATTTCGCTGGGAACTTCAATCAGTTTAATATTCTTCATAAAAATTTTATTACCGCAGAAAATGATATAGCGATTTTAAAATAAACTAAAATGCTGCGGTGTATCATCAGCAAATTTATAGCTTTCCCGCCAAAGGATCATTTCCTTTGATGCTGCCGAATGATTGCAACGGTTTAAAACGTACAAACATATCTTCGCTGTACCAGCGTTCTTTCCTTGTTTTTTGTATAATTGCTGCATGCTGGTGCATTTGGTAGGCAAATGCTTTCATATCTTCCCTGCTTTGCCAGATGCTAAAAGTGGCTTGTTTTATGTACGGCATTTCACCAATGCCAACAGAGCTTATAAAACCTTTTGCAGTAGCCATTTCATTAGCCGCACCACCAACATTTTGCCAAAAAGCTTTTAGTTTGCTGATGCGTATAGTTGCCCTTGTTAATGTTGCAATAATGCCATCATAGGTTGCCTGTTTTGCGATGGTGCCAAATGGTTCTTTTCCGTCCCACCGGCCATGGCCTTCCACGGGTTCTAAAAAAATGCTCCATGTTTCGCAATTAAAAAAATTTAACCATTTGCTAATGAAATATCCATAAAGCATGTTGATGTGTGTTGTTTCAGTAAAACGTGCAGCACTTATTTCACCAGTTTGTACAGCCATGATACCCCACTGCTGCCAATCAGGATGTTTATCGAATGTGCCGTTTTTGCCACAGCCCAATAATTTATAAAATGAAATGTTTTTATTGATCCAAAGCGGCAGGCGATGTATGGCCATTGCTATAACAGCAAATGGGATATATTTTTTTGGGTACCGTATTATTGTTAGTGTTACCAGCATAGTGCAACGTAACAAGTTTATTTGAATAAAGTTGAAATAAAAAAGAAGAGCAATAAACTACTGCCCCTCTTTTTTATAATAGCCTGTTCTTAATTAATAAGTAGCTAATCCTACTGCTGACAAAGGCAGGTTGGTGGCATTACCTTTTAAAATAAGTTCGCCAAAAGGTTTTCTTTGATACCAGCCAATGGTATTTGATTTACCATTTAATTCATACACATCATAGTTGTTGGCACCTACTACAATATCAACGGGGCCATTCCCGGTTTTCGCTGCTTCTCCATGCACCAGGTAAAGGTTTCCGAATGGCGACACATAATATGAAGAAATATTATTGCTTGCAGTATTTGTTACATAAGCAAACCTGCCATATTTAGTGATAGCTACCCAGCAAGGAGCAGCTTGTTCACTTGCAACCGCTCCATTTATGGCAGACGGTTTACCGTTAAATGTAGTATAGGATGTTGATGAACCTGCACCAGCCGCTCCACCTGCGGCATTGGAAACAATCATATAATTTCTTGAAAAATCAAAGCCAAAGGGTGTTTTTCCTACAGATGCTGTAAAGATTCCCGCATTGACTGAACCATCATTTTCTATTTTAAAAGTACCGATGACATTGGTAGCTTTTTCTGTAACAATCACCCAATTGCCATTTGGCGTAAAGGAAATCTGTGGCGCATCTACGCCTGTTGAACTAAGCGGTTGAATACTTCCTTCAATTGGAGTCAACGTTCCTCCATATCCTATTTCAAACCCCTGTATATTATCAGTTGCCCTGTTTAGTACATACAATAAATTTTTATAAACAGTAACACTAACGGGTGTTTTACCATTAACATCTGCTGAATGGCCAAGTGTTAGTTTTCCTTTATCACCTATTTTAAAGGACGACACACTGTTACATCCTGCGTTTACAGCATACAGCCATTCGTGTTCTTTGTCAATTACCAACGCACCCTGCGATCCTAAAGATTTTCCAGTTCCAGATCCTCCGGATAATACCTCTTCCTTCCATTGTAATGCTCCGCCTTTTTTTATCTGATATGCAATAATGCTATTGGTACCCAGGTTATTGCTTTCTGTATAAAGAAAATGGTCATCATCATCGTCTCTTTCTCTATTGCCTGTATTAGCAAGCGTTACTGTTTGTGTAATGTATGCTTCATCAGGATTGGCGCCTTTTTCTGATATCATTTCCTCCATTCCTGCCTTTGGTTGATTTGCGGTGGTTGCTGTTAGATCCTCATTTTTTTTACAGGCAGTAAAAGAAACCAGCACTGCAGCCGCCATTGAAATTTTAAAAAAGTTCATCTTTTTCATTGTTTGTATTTTTATTGTTAGAGAATAATTTGATTTCCTTTGTTGCTTTGTTTTGTTAATGGCATAGGGATATAATTACCCTTTTTTTAAGAGTTTTTCTTGAACTGTAAATGAGTTTTATTTAAAAAATCTGGTAATACCAAACTGCAATCCCGTGCTGGTAATGGGTAAATTACCTACTCCCATTCCCTGTAAAGGAATTTTCAAAAAGGGTTCTATACGGATGTTTATAAATTTTGAAAGATTTTTTTGATAACCAACACTAATACTTGCCACTGCAGGTAAACCATAATTATAGTTCCGGTAAATACCTGTTACCATTTCTGTATTACCATTCATGGTTACATGATATTTATTGCTTTCAGTAGTCATAATATAGGCCGAAATTCCTGCGGTTGCAAACCATGTAGCATTTGCCCTGTTCAAAAAATCATACTTGATTTTAAAAGGAATTTCTATCAATGAACTTTTAGCTTCCAGGCTATTGATCACCATGCCAGCTGGCATGGTTGACTTAATCTTGTCCATGTTAAATTCATTGCCGGTACTATTATAATATTTCCTGTTCCATAAAATGCCGGTTTCAAATGATATTTTACCTGCTAACTTTATCCCTGCAATTAGTCCTATACTGAAGCCTGAATTGCTGAATGCCATTGATTGCACTTTACTAAAATCTGGGCCTGCAGCAACACCAATATAAAACGCTTTCTTTTTTGACAATTCAATATGATCTTTCTTTTGGCTGATCTTTTTATCAACGGTAATAACTTCTTTTGTTGATTCATTCAGCCGCTGTATGTTTTCGTTTTTAACAGAAAGAGACAGGTCTTCATAAACTGCTACGTCATCAACATTGTATAACGCTGTTGCAGGCTCATATAATAAGAATGGTAAGGTCTGGTCATTGTCATTTTTAGCTTGCCGGGATTGAATAGTTTGAGTAGCATCTGTACCTGATTTCTTAGTACCCGTGTTTGGGTAATAACTTTGTTGAACCAGCTTTTGCCCGCCGCTGAAGTATCTATTTAAAAATGCGGCAGTAGTTGGCTTTTTGCTGTGATTGAGCGTATATCCGCTGGTGTTAATATCCTGTAGTTTAAGATGGTCGGTATTTATTTTATTATCGCTTACTATTATTTTTTCTATTGATAAAGAAGGTAGCCCGGCTTTTGGCAGTTGTAAAGCAGATTTGCCGATGGTTAATGTTGAAAAAAACAACACCAGTACAAGCAATTTTTTGTAGATATCTTTTTTAAAAGTTGTAACCGATCTTGTTTCGTTTGATACTGACTTAAGTCTGCTGGCAATAGTTTCCCAATCGCCTTCTCCTGTTTTCAAAGGATAGTTTTCGGCTGCCCTCTTAAACAAATCATCCATATCGTTTTCTATATACTGCATGCAGTCAGCGATTCTTTTTGGTTTAAATATTTTTGTAACAGTGTCCGTGCTCTTAATAAATTTGATTTTGATGTACCGACCGAAATTTTTAAGATCTCCGCAATCTCAATATGTTTATATCCATCTATTACATACATATTAAAAACAATCCGGTAGGACGGCGGCAACTTCTTCACCATTGATACCAGGTCTTTATAAATGATCATCTGTTCGGCTGACGCAGTTTTATCTTTCATGTCCCAAACACCTTCTGCAATTCCACCTATTTCGGGTAACAGCATTTTCTTTCTTAACAGGTCGATAGCAGTGTTAATCATTATTCTTTTAATCCAGCCATTTAAAAATTTCTCTGTATCAGTATCATTTTCACATCTGAATTTATCTACCTGTAAAAAGAATTTCACAAAGCCGTCGTTGGTAATTTCAAGTGCTTCTTCATAATTATAGATGTACCGGAAAACAACTTTTAACGCAAATGCATGGTAGTTATCATACAGTATCTTTTGATACTTATGATCATTGGCTCTGCATCCATTTACTATCGTATTAATTGTATCCAACAAATCTTTTCAGCATTTTGATGTTAATGTCAGCAAAAATTACAGGGGTTAAAATAAGTTAAAATAAGTCAAAAGCATTTCCAAACCTTCTACAATCAAATACGTGTATCTTTTGTAAAGGGTTGCAGACTGCGGTTCTTTTTACAAATAATTTTTTAACTTATTTATTAAGGTACATAAATAACAGGCAGCGGTAATTCAAACTTTCTGCAGCCTAAATTATGGCTTATCGTATTTCTATCAAGAAGATACAGTGAAGTTAATTCATTTAGCTCAGTAAGGGGCATTTCAAGTTGTCCATGCATCAATTGGTTGGTGGGCACACCGCAAGGGTCAAAGATCAATAAACCATATCGGAATTGTATGATTTCAGTAAAACGTGCAACATTTATTCGCCAGTTTGCGCAGCAAAAATTCCCGATGGCTGCCAATCGGGATGTTTATCGAATGTGCAGTTTTTGCCACAGCCCAATATTTTATAAAATGAAATGTTTTTATTGATCCAAAGCGGTAGGCGATGTATGGCCATTGCTATAACAGCAAATGGGATATATTTTTTTGGGTACCGTATTATTGTTAGTGTTACCAGCATAGTGCAACAATAACAAGAATTTTGTTATAATGTTAAAAAACTATCAGGAAGGGTTAATTCCTGTATTTTTTAATTTCTAATCAGCAATAATTGGTGTAATAGAAATAGCCCATCCACTAATACCTATCCTTATCATTTTTTTTATCATGCAAATTTAAATGCACTTCCCAGCCATTATAGCTGTTGGTTATTTCAATGGCTGCATAAAAATGCCTGTACAAAAAATCCGGCACGTCTAATTGTAAAAGGGTATTGGTAAAACGCAGGTTTTCATCGGGCTGTTCCATTTCGCCTTTAAAAGCGGCCAACCTGTTATCGTTCCATTTTATTTTACTTTTTGTTAACTGGTTATAAGTGTTCCTGTAAATTGTAAGAGCCTCTTCATAACTTTCGCCCGTGTACAAAATGGCCTGCCAGCTGGCTGTAGTGTCTATAATAGAATGAAAGCGGTAAATAACACAATGCGCCGCACCGGGTAAACTTATGGTAGATTGGTATACTTCCCTGCCTTCCTGTGGTGTAAGCTCTTCGCCCTGTACCTGGTAAAAATTATTTCTAAAATCAATGACCACCCTGGTAAGCGAATCATTAAAAACTGCAGAAGGCTGAAATGGTTTATGAACCTGGGCATTGCCATAAAGTAGTACTGATATAAAAAATATTAACAGCGTGGGTTTTTTCATGGAACTGGTTTTTGTAAAATTAAAAAACAAACGCTACGATGTGGAGTATGGTATAAATTTTAAGAAAATACTAATAAACAACTGTGGATAAAAACAAGTTGGCAATTCATGCAATGAGTTGTATGAAACAAGTGTGAAAAAAAATTAACACTTATAAAATGTTTACAATTAAAAAGCCATCGGCCACAACAAAATGAAGTTTATTAATTTAGCTGAATGAAAGCAGCAAGCATCAGCGATATAAAGCAGGAGTTAAATAATATTGAACCTGCAAAACTTTTAGAACTTTGTTTACGGTTGGCTAAATACAAAAAAGACAATAAGGAATTATTGAACTATCTGCTTTTTGAAGCACACGACGAGCAGGCATATATAAGTAATGTAAAAACAGAAATTGTGGAAGCTTTTAAAGAGATCAATCAAAGTAATTTATATTTTGCTAAAAAAAGCCTGCGTAAAATTTTACGCAATACGGCTAAGCATATCCGTTATACAGCCTCAAAACAGGCCGAGGTTGAATTGCTGCTTTATTTTTGCGAAACCCTTAAACACTCCGCCATACCAATAAAAAACAGTGCTGTATTAAATAACCTATACCAGTTTCAATTAAAAAAAATTGCAAAACTAATAGCCACACTGCACGAAGATCTGCAGTATGACTATCTAAAACAACTGGATAAACTGGTGTAATTGCCGGGCCTGCTTTATGGTTTAAACTTACCTTCCTTAAAACTTGTTTTAAAACGCAGAAAATCGGGGATGGATACATTTTGCACATAAGGATTCCCAGGGTTAAGGCTTATGTATTCCTGGTGGTAATCTTCTGCGGGGTAAAATTTTACAAATGGAACCACCTGAGTTACAATTTTATTAGAGTATACTTTAGCATCTGTTAACCTTTTTATTTCTGCTTCAATAATCCGTTTTTCATTGTCGTTATTGTAAAATGCAATAGAGCGGTATTCGGTACCGGCATCATTGCCCTGCCTGTTCATGGTGGTAGGGTCCTGGCTGGCAAAAAATGCTTTTACCAAAGTTTCATAACTAATTTTTGAAGGGTAGTAATGAACCTGTACACTTTCGGCATGGCCTGTTTGGCCGTTAGCAACCATTTCATAATTTGGGTTTGTGGCAGTGCCGCCTGAATAACCACTGACAGCGTCACGCACGCCAACAAGGCTTTGAAAAACAATTTCAGCATGCCAAAAACAGCCTTCTGCAAATGTAGCAACCGCTTCATTTTTAGCTGGGGTTTCTTTACTGGCTAAAGGTATTTTAACTTTATTGCTTTCTGTTTGCGCACAGGAAAAAAGTGTGGTTACAGAAATGAGAATAGTAAGAATTGATTTCATAATAATTGTTTGATGTATAGTTACGCTATATGATACAACAGAGTTTCGATTTGGTTGTTAAAAATTACTAAAAACTAGTTATATGCGTTGCTTAATTTTTTCAATTACTTATTATTGCCGTTAAGGCGTTGAGGCATTTTTTTGTTGTACCGCATTTTGTAAACTACTTTTGAAAAAAAATGTATGGAATTAAAAGAACAATTTGAAGCAGCTGTAGTCAATAGCAAATCCCTGCCCGAAAAGCCTTCCAATGATGTGTTGCTGCAATTATATTCACGGTATAAACAATCAACAGAAGGAGATGTAAATGTAGAAGCTCCCACCAATCCCTTCGATTTTGTGGCAAAAGCAAAGTATACGGCGTGGGATGAATTAAAAGGAAAACCTAAAGAAACAGCCATGCAGGAGTATGTAGGCCTGGTTACAAAGCTTAAAGGATAATTGATCAACTTATTGGCGGCTAAAAAAATAAATGTGCATTTATAAGTTTATACGCCTATATTTGCTGCGTGATAATAGCTCTATGAGCACAATGTTTTAGTTAGATTCAATTTTTTACTTCTCCACGTATTAGTTTTCTCTTCTTAAAAATCTTGTCTTTAGTTATAGTTACCGTCACAGGTATTTTATTTTATTTATTTAAATTTTTAAGAAAATGAACATTTACGTTTCAAATTTAAGCTTCAACACAACAGATGTTGAATTGAACGAACTTTTTGCACAGTTTGGTACTGTATCTTCAGCCAAAGTAATTATGGACAGGGAAAGCGGCCGCTCACGTGGTTTCGGCTTTGTAGAAATGTCAAACGATGACGAAGGAAAAGACGCTATGTTAGGCCTTAACAACAAAGAAGTTGAAGGCAGGGCAATGTCTGTTTCTGTAGCAAAAGAAAGAGAAGAAAGAACAGGCGGTGGAAGCCGTGGTGGATATTCAAACAACCGCGGTGGCGGTGGTGGATATTCAAACAGCCGTAACAGCGGTGGTGGTGGTAACAGGTGGTAATTTATTAACCAGCATATCATTTAAAAAGAGCGTTCAGCAATGAGTGCTCTTTTTTTATTGTATTATCATAAACGATAAAAAGACGACCTTCATTGAAGGAGCAACTGGTTATTATTTATTATATATTTTTTAATGTTTTCCGACTATCAACTTTTGGTAACAGTAAAACCAAGCGGCTTCGAGCTTGGGAATAATTTTATTACTTTAATTGGACTTTAGTATTTTTAATAAATGAACTAATATTGTATAAGATCTTTTTTACTTTTTTAAAAAATAATTATGAAAATTTCCAACTGTATTTATTTCTTGATAATATTTTGCTTAGGTTTTTTTATAATTTCCTGTAAACGTGATCCTGTTCCAGTCGATACTCGAGATCCTACAAATCCCCAAGATGTAAAGGATTCTATTTGGGTTATACAAAGTATTGAAGGCGGCGGCTCTTCTGCCTCAAGCTATGATTTTGATTACGATGACAGTAATAGAATCTCGAAAATTTATGAAGTATATTCATCCTTTAGAAGATTACCCTATACAGTTTTTTATAAGAATGGTCGTCCAAGCCATGTAATAGGGCAAACTGGAGACCTGCATTATAAGGCATCAACTGTTTTTTATATGGATCAAATAACAAATGCATTAAAGTTTACTACAAGAATTTAATACTAAGCAAAGATTTTAATGATAATGTTATATACGACAATAATTCGCCTTACTTTTCTGATCTTAATGATGGAAATGTTTATCCTAGATATGACTCTTTGGTATATACTCCTACAAACCAGTTGTCTGAGGTTTATCAGCTAGATAATTCAAGTGGAATGACTGTGAAACTTAATTTATGGAAATTTTATTATCAAAATACCGGCGATACAGCTTTCAATAGTATTGTAAGCTACAAATTTAATAGTGGAATTGCATCTCTATATGATAATTTAGAATTAACTACAATCAATGAGCCAAGCAGGGCGTATAAGCAATTATGGTTTTTCCCATTTATCACTAATCTATATTATATTTTAGGTATTAAAGATGGTACCTATAGCCCTATTCTGCTGCCAATTCTTGTAGAAACAACTACAACAAATTGTGATTTATATTTACCAATGCTTTCTAAATGTTTTATAACTTATCAAATTCATAATAACTGGGGGATATATAATTTTACAGACCACCAATATGTCAATGCTTTTTATCCCGATTCAACGCGGTGGTTTGTTAAGTTGATTACACCTGTTGAGAGTATGGATCATGCCGTGTATAATATGAAAAAGGTAAAAAATAAATAAGCAGTTTATGAGTCATCCCAGTTTGTTACACGGGAAAAGATGCCATATTGGGCCTTAACAACAAAGAAGTTGAAGACATAAAATGCCTGTTTCAGTTGCAAAAGAAAGAGAAGAAAGAACAGGCGGTCGAAGCCTTGGTGGATATTCAAATAGCCGTAACAGCGGTGGTGGTAACAGAGGGTAATTTATTAACCAGCATATCATTTAAAAAGAGCGTTCAGTAATGACTACTCTTTTTTTTGCGAACTAAAAAAAATAAAAACCTGCAATAATGTTGACTGCTTTGGAAAAATAGGAACCAGTAGCCAATTTGCTGATGTCAGATGCATAAAAAAAAGCCAGGTTATTGAATCGTTGAAACACTGTTTCCGGCAGCCTGCATTTTTTTAATGATGGCGTATTTTGCATAGCATTCTTCTTTAATTGGGTCTATGCCAGATGAAGGTTTTAAAGCGTTTACCCGCAAACACTCCTCCATGTTGCTAAAATTTTAGCCGCACAACAATGATTAATATTATAAATTAACCTGACTTTTGTCATTAATCATTATACTTTAAAGTTTACTTTTATATATAAATGAAATACCATTAAAATTACATACTCGTAAAAATTAACTAAAATGAAAAAGAAAGACAAACAGGTTGAAGAGTTACTTGAGCTAAAAAAATTCTTAGTTAAGCCCGGTAAAAAAGTTTCTTTAAAAGACTATGACACTGATTTTAAAGCGGGTAAAAAAGTAGCGGGTTACATAATGGATAAAAAATTCAGTCAGCAATTACTTGCTACAGGCATTGAGCGGTTGGCTGAAATGCAGGATAAACTATATGCACACAATGAATATAGTGTCCTTATAATTTTGCAGGCTATGGATACTGCCGGAAAAGATGGAGCAATCAGGCATGTGTGTTCTGGTTTAAATCCGCAGGGTGTAAAAGTGGCTTCTTTTAAAGCGCCAAATTCAGCGGAGCTGGACCATGATTATTTGTGGAGGCACTATAAAGAATTACCTGAACGTGGACAGATCGGCATTTTTAACCGCTCACATTATGAAAACGTAATTGTAACCAAAGTGCATCCGGAATTTATATTGAACGAGCGTTTACCTGGTATCGATAGTGTGAAAGATATCAATAATAGATTTTGGGAAAAACGTTATGAGCAGATCAACAATTTTGAACGGACCCTAGCCGAAAACGGAACTGTAATTTTAAAATTCTTTTTACACTTATCAAAAGACGAACAAAAGCGCAGGCTTATAAGCCGTATAGATGATGATTCAAAGAACTGGAAATTCTCTTCGGCTGATATGAAAGAACGTGGTTTTTGGAATGAATATCAGGAAGCATTTGAGGATATGTTATCAAATACCTCTACTGATTATGCTCCATGGTATGTGTTGCCGGCTGATGATAAATGGTTTACCCGTGTAGCAATTGCCGGTACTATTTACCTCGAGTTTGAGCATTTGAATTTTAAATATCCCCAAGTAAGCGCAGAACAAAAAAAGAATTTGCAGGAAATTAAAAAGCAATTGCTTGGTGAAAAATAATGGTGGTGCATTATTTGAAATAACAGAAAATTTGCTTTTTTGCGATGAAAAGAGAATGCTTTGTGCGGAAATGAACCATGGCTAAGCTCCCGGTACAACAACCGTTTATCAAATTACCAATACGTATCCGGTTTATTAATTGTAAACTTTATGCATAAGGCAATTAATATTATCTTTCAATTACCATGTATTTTGATAGAAATTATAACATCATTAATTTATTTCCTGATTTCCTGGAGAAAGATTTTGATATGGAATCATATAACCATCAATTTAAATTGACCAATGTTATAATACATGCAAAGTCAAAAAATATATCATACCCAACCCATTGGGGGCCGTTATCAATTAAATGTGCTTTTAAAGGCAAAGAGTTTTACGGACTCAATAATTGCCTTTATGCCGTTACAGACGAAAAGTATCTTGTAATTAATAATGGCAGCAGTTACAGCAGTTTTATAGATTCGGATGTAGAAGTGAATTCGTTTACCATTAACTTTTCTCCTTTTTTTGTAAAGGAATTGCTGCAAGGTTTACTTGAAACCGATGATACCTTGCTTTCTGATTTTGGGAACTATGGCAACAGAAATGATATAGAAATTATTGAAAAATTGTATGCACATGATAATACAGTAAGCCCTTTAATTTTTAAACTGCTGGCGCTTACCGAAGATGATTTTAATAAAAATATACATCAAATTGAAGAGCTTTATTTTTTGCTGTTTGAAAGGTTGCTTTGCAAGCAGAAAGCCAGCATCAACGAGATAAGTAATGTGCAGGCTGTAAAAAGAAGTACCCAAAATGAGTTGTACAAAAGGCTTTACCGGGCAAAGGATTTTATTGATTCCTGCTATACTGATGAAATAAGTATCCAGGACCTGGCAAATATTTGTTTGCTGAACCAGTGTTATTTTTTACGGCAGTTTAAAAAATATTTTAAAATAGCCCCGCATCAATATATTATTTTAAGGAGGATGGAAGAGGCCAAAAAAATACTGGAGAGGTATGATGATATACCCATATCAGAAGTTTGTTCCGAAGTTGGATACAGCGATCCATCTTCATTTAGCAGGTTATTTAAACAATATTATGGGAGCCCTCCTGAACAATACCAGCATTATTATCACATAAATAATTCTTTGCTGTAATTCTAAAAGTCAATTTTAGCATAACCATTCATCATTGTGAGAACTAATTTCAACAAATGAAAAGAAAGCAATTCATATTAAAAACCATTTTAGGAGCTGGTAGTATTATAACTCTACCAGTATTTGGTTTTGCCAAAAAAAGCCCAAGCCTTATTGATCCTTTGCCTTCTGAAAAAGTAAAGGAGTTTGTAATAGCGGGTCATACCGATTTAGATAAGGTTAAAAAAATGCTCGAGGAAATGCCGGGTTTATTATATGCTACCTGGGACTGGGGCGGCGGTGATTTTGAAACAGCATTGGAAGGTGCCGGCCACATGGGCAATAAAGAAATTGCCAATCATTTAATTAGTAAAGGTGCAAGAACAAACTTGTTTGTATTGACTATGCTGGGTAAAACAGAGTTGGTTAAGGGTTATTTAGAAATATATCCTGAATACCTTACAGCAAGGGGGCCACATGGTTTAACATTACTGCATCACGCAAATAAAGGCGGAGAACAAGCCAAAGAGTTATCATATTATTTACAAAGTAAAGGGCTTACAGAAACCTTTATGAAATTGTAAAAGAGCATCATTTGAAACTGTTGATTAGCTCATTGTAAGTCCACTCATTACCTTTAGTAAAAAAATCATAGGTTTTTTTCCATTCCTTTCCAGTACCAAAACCAACCATCAGCGAAATAATTTCCGTATGGCTTTTGTCTACTTTTTCAAACAAAATAATTTCCTGCAAATTGCCATCCGATTTTCTTGCAGCTTCATCAAAATTATTATTCAGTTTAACTTTTAAAGTAATCATTTCGTTTTCTATAAAATTGATAATGTCTAATTTAATAGAACTGCTGTCAGTTAATGCTTTTGATTTGTCATAATTAGTGAGCATATAACCTCCTGTTTCTAATTCAATATGTGCAACCGGCGCTATCCATTTCATCAGGCCTCCATCAGTAGTAAAAAGTTTCCATGCAGTTGCTTCATCAACCGGCAGTATAGCTTCAAGACGCAAAACTTTTTCACTGGCCAGGTTAATATAAGAGGTATTTTTAACAGTTTGGCAATAAACTGTACTGGCCATAAATGTTACGAATGCTGCAATTAAAATTGTTCTCATGATTATTTTTTTGATAAGTAAAAAATTAATGTTTTAATCAATTCACATTGAACTTTCAATAAAGTTTTTTAATAAAGCCCTTCATGATCCACTAAAAATTGCCTGTCTTCTTTATCAGCTTCTACATTAAATCCACTCCAGACAAAATCGTATAAACTGGTAAGCAAATACACATGCTTGTAACCTTGTGATGAAAGCTGTGCAGCATATTTTAAAGATTCCTGGTTGCCATAAATCAGTATGACAGCATTTTTATTAGCAGGTAAAGCATTTGATTGAAATGCAGCTTCCTCAACATGTACAGCATTTTTGATATGCCCAAGATTCATAAACGACATTCTGCCGGTAACTTTATTATTAAAATTATCGTTTGCACGGGTATCATAAATGATAATGTTTTTATTATTTTTTAGCAATGCCAAAGTTTTTGCTGCATCCACTAATGTATAAGCTGTTTTATTTTCTATTACTGAAATATCTTCCTGGCTGGCGATAAAATCATTAATACCACCCAGCAACTGGTACACCGTTGAAAACCCTGCGCCGTTAAATCTCCTGCAGCCCTTGCTGCATCACCTTCGCCACTGGAAGCATAAACAAGTATTGGTTGCTGTTTATATTTATTCAGTTCATTTATTCTTTGTTTAAAATCAGCATATGGAATATTGATGGCCCCTTTTATGCGGCCCACATTATTTTCAGCATTGGTGTCAATAGAATTAAACTGTGCAGATGGCCTTACATCTATAATAATACTATTGCCCTTTTTTATAACCGATGCGGCTTCAATAAAAGATAAATTTTTGTAGGGCAGAGAAGATTCAATCCACTCTTTCTTGCAGGGGAAATCTGCTTCGCTTAATTGGGTAACTACCGACATGCCACCATTAAGATTATAAAAATTAGTGTATCCTTTTTCCGATAACAATTTGCTTACCCTGCGGCTTCGCTGGCTATGAGAGCAATAAAATACAATTGTTCTATCCTTATATTTATCAATAGTGTTTATATCTTCCTGCATGGCAGCTATTTCAATATTGATGGCTCCTTTCAGGTGGCCAAGGTTCAGGCTGGTATATTGCGAAGTGTCACTGTATTCACCCGGGCTTCTTACGTCTATCAGTAAAAGATTTGGATTTTTTTGCGTCAGCTTGCACAGGTCTTTTGCATAAATGGTTTTGTATAAGCTGTCATATTTAAAAGGCAATTGAGCAGTACCTGCGCTTACCAATAATACAATACAAAAGGTGAGAGAGAGTAAATATTTCATTATAATTATTTAAGCTGATGATATAAATTTTATAAACTAAATTTTACCACTATTAAAATAAGGTTCATAGTTAAAATTTATTCACAAATTATTTAATTAAGCTTCTTTTGATTTTAACGGCTATAAAAACATCTCTAATGGCATTAATAACAATTGCAGGATCTTCCAAATGGATATTATGCCCGCTGTTTTTATCAATGATATGTTTATTGTTGCTAGATAAATGTGCCAACTCACCTTGAAGCATTAATCTTTCCGATTCAAGTTTAGCGGAATCTGCTCTTCCATCATATCCACCACTTCCACGTGTTAGTACAATCAAAGGAATATTTCCAAGCATATAAGAAGCTTCGCCCCGGTGTTTGTACATGTTGGCAACGTCTTCCGGAGACCAGTCCATTTCTCCTCCCGCTGATGATCTGTATCCATCCTGCGATTGTGCCCATATCTGTAGCTTTTTAATGTTACCTGGAAGCCTGTCAAATGGTGGTTCAATAGTTGAATCAAATTTTTCAGGCGGAATAGTAGAAGTTGATGAAGGGATAAAGAAAGTTTGCAAAGCTGGCTCTGTTTTTCCAGTGGCAAGGTCACGTATGCGTTTTGGCGAGTCACCACCCATAAAAATCCTTTCGTTTTCCTGAACAGCTTCAACTAACACGATACCGGCAACTTCATTTGGATAATATCTTGCAAATGTTCTTACAAGAAAGCCACCGAAGGATTGACCAACAAGTATGTAAGGCCCTTTTATACCTGCGTTATGCAATGCAGTATGCAATTCAAAACATATTTGCCGGCTGGTACGCGGGGTAGGGCCACGCTCACTCCATGCATAACCCGCCCTGTCATAAGCAACAACTTTTGTAAACTTTGCAACTCCTGGCTGAACAAGGCTCCATACAAATGAAAAATCGCCACTACCGTTTTCCAATAATACAGCCGGGGTGCCTTTACCCTGGATATTTAAATGCAGTTTGTGGCCCCCGGCATCAACCAAAATTCCGGGTGGTAAAGGATTGTTATTAACCTGGCTGTATGCGAAGTTTACAATGCAGGTTAGCAAAAGCTGGCTGCAAAAGATTAAAATATTTATTTTTAAAGTATTCATAAAAATATTTTTATTTTCTTTTGAAAGTAAAACCAACAATTAAATTTATCTGCAAAAGACGTTTGCCTGATTTTCTTTATTAAAGTATTTTTATAATGACTGATTATTTATTTAGTTTATTAAGGTTTTCTATTGCTCTTGGATTTCCTGGCCGTAATTTCAACGCCTGCTTATAACATTTTTTAGCTTCCTCTTTATTATTCTTCATCTGGTACACATCTCCCATATCATTCCAGGCAACTACAATGTTTGGAAATTCCTTTGTATAAAACCGGTAAAGACTTAATGCTTCATCTGCCTTTCTTTCATCCATAAATTTCTGTCCCACTTCCAGCAATATTTGATCGTCAACCACTTTTATATTTTCTTTTTCCAGTTCACCACCAAGGTCAGTTGTCTTTGTTGTTTTCAATATATCATAAATTTTTGCAGCCATAGGTGTTTCAAATTTTGGCTGCATTGTCAATGCATCCTGTGCAATTATCCCTGTAAAATAAAGTTGACTCACATTGGGCAATACCATATTGGTATTTACCAGGCTTTGATTGGTGACCATATAAAAAACCAACCCTTCTTCAGGTAGACGCACAAGCCGGGCAAAATAAATTCCATTACTGCCGCCGTTATCAATCATCTTTGTATTCCTTCGGCTTTTGATGATATTGCAGCCATATCCAAAATAGCTTCTTCCCTCGGTTGCATCTTCCAAAACCTGCGGACTAAACATTTTTGCTATGGTCTCTTTGCTTAACATTTTATTTTCAGTAAAGGCATTTGCCCAAATAGCCATTTCGTTCAATGAAACTTCCAAACCTCCATTTGCTTTCAAATTCCAAAAAGGCCCGCCACCTGCCTGTGCAAAATGTTGCTGGTGTGTTCCCCAATCTGTTGGGCCCTGGTATCCGTGGGCAATGGTATCATTATTTGAGACGGGATAATGGTAACCAATATTTTTAATGCCTGCTTTTTCAAATAAATATTTTTGTAAAAAAACTTCATAATCCACCCCCGATATTTGTTCAATAATTATACCCAGTATACTCATGCCTACATTTGTATAAACAGCTTTTTCACCGGGTTTAAAAGCTAATGGCTCGGCAAATGCTTTTTCTAAAAATTCCTTCGTTGTTATTTTTTCAAAATCGCCTCCGTCATTCGCCAAAAATTCATGAAAGCCTGATGAGTGTGTGAGTAATTGATGAATAGTAATATTCGCTTTATCAGCAGGTATATTTGGAAAGAATTTTTTTAGTGGGTCACTTACAGATAACTTTCCCTGTTCTGCCAGCGTCATTATAGCCGCAGCAGTAAAGGCCTTTGTGATACTCCCTATTGACGCCAGTGTTAAGGGTGTAAAGGGAATTGCAGCTTCCTTATTTGCCCAGCCATAGCCTTTACAAAAAATTGTTTGTCCGTTTTTTATAATCAGCAAACCACCGGAAAAATTCTTATCAGCAGCAAGCTGCGTTAAATATTTGTCAATCACCCGGCAAGTATCATTGGCATCATTATTTGCAGCCTTGTCGTTTTTTTGTGCATAACTGCAATTAGCTGTTACCAGGATGAGAGCAATTGCGCTGATAATATTAATTTTCATTTTTTATTTTTATCGCTCAAAATTGAGCTATTTAATTTTAAGGATAAATTCCAAAACAGGGTCCTGGTTTTTAAAATATTCTGTTGATGAAAGTAAAACCGGATAATCAGGTTCAATCCATTTTCGTGTATCGCCGGGTATTGTTTCGTGGTATTTATTTGAAATACTGCCCATTGCGCCACTATAGGGTAATGATATATAATTTCCTTCGCCCACAAAATTGGGGCTGGAAGAAGAAGGTTCCCCGGCAAAAAGGGCATGTGTATCTTTATTTAATAAGGAAATAAAGACCTGCGCTGCGGAAAAGGTATTTCTTCCCGTAATAACAATAATTTTTGAGCCTGTGTTTATGCTTTTAAATTTTTTTATCACATCAACCAATGGTAGCAGCAACTCTAAATTTCCACCGTTGTTATGGCGAACATCAATAATAAATAATGTTGGTTTTGTACGCTGCAAAGCGCTATCGAGTTTTGTGGAAAACAGGGCAAGCGATTCGTTGTCCTTATCCTGTACCTGGTTAAATTGAAAATATAATGCTTTCTTTTGCGGCAGGGAAGTAAACCAAAAATTATCCGCAACATTGGAAAGATAAAGCGGGGGAGGTACATTACCAGCTACCTGGGATGGAATTAGTTTTGGGATACCGTGAAAATTTGCTGCCGGTATAAATGAAATGTTTTGAGTAATTGTTTTTTTATTTTGATTAACAAGGTTCATTTGTACTGAAGGTGAACCAGCAGCAAGGCCATACGCTTCATACAAACCCCTGAAACGAAGTACAGAAGGTGCAAACCATAACACGGTATACCTATTGTCCTGGTGTATAAAATAGTTCATGTCATTTACCAGTTTAGTAGCGGCAACATTCTGTATAGTTAAAACTTTGCATCCTATTAAATTTTTGTAAGGCTCATCGGCATCAATAATATACACCCCATCACTAAAAATGTAAAACTGAACCGGAAGAAAAAAAGCCTGTACTTTAGTGGCTACCGGCAAAATATACGAATGCCCATCATGCATGTAAAACATAAGGCGTTCCAGTTCATTTAGCATTCTTTCATCACTGTATTGGGCCACTTTAGTTTTAAGACTGGCAGCATCAACAAGCAACTGTTGTGGCAAAGGCTTTGACCTGTAAACATAATGCTGGCTTTTCATTAATAATAATAGGGTGTCAATATCAGCCGACCAGCCTTTAATTCTTTCCTGCTGCTGGTTTGTTTGTGCTGATGAAGTATCGGGCAGCAAAAAAAGCAGCATTAAAATCAGGCTGAAGTATGAGGATAATTTTATCATATTAACTCTGTTTTTTAAAAAATGCTGCTTTATTTTTTTCTCCTGTAAGTAAAATCGTAACTGGTAACCCATGTTTTGCCACCATCTACCGATGTTTCATTAAACTGCCTCACCTGGTTAGGGCCCTGGTTAAAAAAAATAAAGCGACCGGTTATTTTGTTGCCTTTAGCATCAGTGGTTTCAAATGTAAAACGCATGGCACTGTCCTTATATTCGCCATGTACAAATTCCTGTATTCCGTTTGCATAATTACCCGCCCACGATTGTTTCCATTGATTGGTTACCGGGTCAATAAAATTGATACTTTTTCCATTACTTCCGGGGCTTTCCCAGTTTTCTAAAATGGCGCAACCGCCGGAAATCATTTGTATAATGCTATGCCCCGCATATTGCGTGGTGCCTGTTATAAAAACATCCCATTCGCCCACCCAAAAATCAAATTCTCTTGCATGTGCATCACTCATACATGGGTTAGCATTTTTATACATCCTTTCTCTTACAAGTTTAAACTGGCTTTCGTTTCTTATACTGCTGTAATCTGTTAAGGTATCCAATTCGGCAACATTGGTATAGCCGAGGTTAACAGCACTGTCTAAAGTTTTATAAGCAGTTTGCTTATTCTTTTGCAAGGCATATATTCTTGCCATTCTTGTATACACAATTATTTTCAACGGAGTGGGAGGAGTTAGTGAGAGAGATTTTTGAAAACATTGTAAAGCCTCATCATAAAATGTAAGATTATAATTGCTAAAGCCAAGGCGGTTCCATGCAAGGCTATTTTGTGCATTGTCTTTTAAAGCTGTTTGATATACCTGTTTAGCCTTTGCCCAATTTCGGACAACAAAAAATGAATCCGCTGTTTTTATATCCGTGTTTATATTTGCCTTTAACGAAGTCTGTGCAGCGGTAATCAATGAAGACATTAAAAACATCCATACCATCATTTTTACTTTTATTATATCAGCCATTGTTTTCAGCATTTATTGTAAAGGCAATTTCGGCCTTAAATGCATAATGCTGCTTGGTGAAAATTGACTTTTTTGTAATTATATGGATGGAAGGATAAGAATGCTGATGGATAGCGATAGAGACAGCTATAGATTAAACATTGTATAACTACTTTATTTAGAAAATTCTCCAAAGTGCCATAGTATTCCAGATGGGTCGTGCATAAAACATTCCCTGCCCCAATCGTTGTTTTTGATGGGGGTTAGTTTAACATTTTCATATTTTGTTGTAAGGCCCAAGGACGAAAGCTCTTTCCAATAACGGTCAACATTGTCAACCTCTAAAAAAATCATTGTATTATCTATCCAATCCTGTACATAAGCATCTTGTAAATAAAATGCCAGTTGCCCTGTTTTAAATACAGACATATTGTGAAATAAAACAGTTTCTTCAAAACCAAAGTCATGGTAAAAATTTCGGGAAATGTCAAAGTTTTTTGCCCCGATAAATGGCCGGATCGAAATAGCTTTATGTTCCATTATTATTTTTTTTAATTACCGTTGATAATGCGAAATACCTTGCTTAGATGAATCCCTGCGGGATATTTTTAAAAGTAAAATTTTTTGCAGTGAAACACCTGCCTGTTTTATACAAACCATGGCTAACAAAACATTTTATTTCTGGTTTGTTTGTTCTTCCAGTTTCGGCAAATCCTTTTTGTATTGTTCAACATCCCATTTTATTTGCCAGTGGCTTACATATTCTGCTAATGGTTGCAGACCTACTTCTGCTCTTCTTTTGTCCACATTGTCCGGGTCTTCTAATCTTAATACAAAATACATTTGTGTTATTTGGTCCCGTCCTATTTGACTGCCATAAATTTGACTTTTTCCCTGTCCTATTGCAACCCGGTCTTCAAGCAATGCCAGTTCACTTGCCTGGGCGTTGCCATTTTTAACTGCTACTCTCATCATGGGCAAATACTTTTCTTGGGTTGCCAGGTCTGCATGTTGAATTACCAAAAATAAAGTTGAGTTTCCCCGGTCACCAACAACATCAGCACCCATCCATCCATATTCGTCCAGTATCGATTTTACTTTTATTAAATTAACAGAATCTTTTTCGTTAATAATTTTCCAATGGTCTTTTATTTCCTTTGATTGTGAACCATACTTTTTCTCCATTTCGTCAATCTGCAATCTATACTTTTGGTCTTCAACATAAATACTATCAAGCATCGCAACTAAAGGTTTGTTGAGACCGGCTTCTGCTTTGTCTTTATTCTGTTTAATAATTTCCAATAATGGCGCCCACCGGTTATCATTATGTAATGAAATAAGGTCAGGGTCAACAGTAATATGTGCGTAGTTTGCAAAATTCGCTTTTGTAGCAAGTTTGTACAATTGAAAAAAAGCGCTGTCAGCAACAGTTGCCAATGCCCAGGAACAGGCTGCATTATACCTGTCATTTAAAGTCCCTTTCCACCCGCTTGCTTTAAATGCTTCAGAATATTTGGCTCCTGATTTTTTATACTCTTTTGCTTTATACAATGAATCCGCCTGTTTTACAAGGTCATAATATTTTTGCGGGATATTTTGACCAAATATCAAAATTGTGGTCAGGACAAATGTGAGTAGAATTAATGACTGTTTCATTTTGTATTGTACGGTTACTGGTTTAAAACCTTTCAGCCTCGGCTGGTGTTTCCACCGGCCGAAACCGGCAGCGGCAATTTGAATTACACCCGTTGTCATAGGTTAATAAAGTTATAATCATTTCTATCTTACTTTTGTTATTTAGTAAAATTTCTTTCTCAATATAGTTAAAACCAAGGAACAATTTATTGGGTAAAAATTATATTACTTAGGCAAATCATGGGTTAATTCTAAACCGGCTGAAGTACGTGGCTTAAACCCGATCCATGTTTTTTCATTTGAATTTTCAGGGAGATTTAAATATTTATCATAATCTTTTTGCTTTAAATAAATCCCCAAAAAGCCAGTAACAAAATGCTGGTTAATGTTATTGATTCTGTATTCGTTCCAAGCTGGTTCTGCATAATGATAATAGTCATCAAAAGCGATACCCACTTTTAAAGATGCAGCAGGTGGGGGATTAGGTGCAACATTATGCCTTGCATTTTCATAAGTTAATAAATAACGGTTGGCATTAACGGCACCTTCATAAATTGCTTTAGTGCCATCCTTGTAACCAGACACATCATCGAGGCTGCCTGCTACAAAAAATACAGGAATTTTAAGCCCCAATAAACCGCTTGAATCCCATACACCACGCTGCATGCCCCATGGTGCAAAAGCTACCACCGCTTTTATTCTTTTATCCCGGGAGGCTTTAAATGCTTCATTGTTGGACAGGCGTACATCAATAGCTTTGCTTCCTCCTGTCATTTTTTCAAATGCTTCCTCAAGCTTAGCGCTATAACCTGCACCTGCTGCATTTAAGACACCAAAGCCGCCCATAGAATAACCTACCAGGCCGGTATTATCAGCATCAGCTAAATTGGCTAAAAAACTTTTATTACCAGACTTCGACAGATCAGCTACCTGGTTTAATACAAACAGAATGTCCTTTGCCCGGTTGAGCAAAGTACTTTGAAAACCTCCTCTGTCGCTGTAAGTAGATTCTGTGTGATCGATTGCAACCACTACATAACCTTTTGAGGCAAGGTTTTCAGTAAGATAAGTCATCAATAATCTTGAGCCTACATAACCATGTGAAACAATGATCAAAGGAAATTTACCTGCTGTGTTTAGCGGAGCCGCATCCCGTAAAGCCCTGCCTGTAAAAGTAAATGGAATCAATGGCCTTGTAGAATCTTTGTACAATCCCAGTGTACTGTTATAAGTAACCAATGCTTTTTTGTCTTGCGGAATAATAGCCGGGTACCATACTTCAATTTTTAAATGCCGGTCGTAAATTGCATCAATGCCTGCTTTGGAATTGAGAATATCCACCTGGTTGGTATGCACCAGCTCTAAAGTTCTAACGCCTATTTGATATTGTCCCCTGGGTGATAGTTCCGGTGCATCTGGAAGCGCATCACCAATGATAAATGAAGGATCGTTTACCTGGGCAATACTGCATGCAGCAATAAAAACAAAAACTATTACAAAGCACAGTTGTTTGGGAAAAAATAATTTCATAATGGTTGCTTAATAATTTAATAATTGTTATGGTTGGTTATGTAAAATGGCAATACGCTAAAATACTAAATTGTAATGATTCATGGATGGCTACAATGGCCTTAGCCATATCGTAAATATAGAGAACTTTAGTAAATACACACCGATGGGGTTGGTTGCCAATACGGCTAATGATTTGCTATTGATGCTGCGTGGTTATCGTAAAAAGTCAACTCATCAGGATAGCGATTTTTTTTAAGAAGCGATCATCCGTTAATTGCCGTAGCATAAAGTCGGCAACGTCTGCCCTTGAAATTTTGGGCATTCCCTTCATGGCTAGTTTTTCTGCCGCACTGTATGTACCGGTGAATGGGCCATTGGTAAGCTTAGCAGGGCAAATGATGGTCCAGTCGAGTGCACTGTTACAAAGCATTGTGTCCGCTTTTGCTTTGTCGCTGTAAATATTTTTTAAGGGCAGGCGAAAGATCAATTTTTGAATAAAATTGGCCTGTTCAAAAGTTTCACCTACACCAAAGGCCGAAAGTAATATTACTCGCTTAACACTCGCAGCTTTCATGGCGGGTATCAAACTGGTAACTGCATGCAACATTAAATCAGATGATTTGAGTGAGTTACCTGTACCCAATGCACTCAACACAGCATCCTGTCCATTAAGCGCATTTGTTAACGTGGCTTCATCCAAAACATCTCCTTTAATAACCGTTAGGTTTTCATTCATCAGATGAAGTTTTGCGGGATCACGAACAAGCACAGTAACCTGGTAAAATTTATCTAAAGCCTGTTTTACCAGTAGCTGGCCGGTTGGGCCCGTAGCGCCTACAATTAATATTTTCATAGCTTATTATTTATAGGGGTAAAGTACAAACAATTGATATAATATTGGGGGATATTATTTATTGGGAGAGGGTGAAGAATTACATAGATTGAGAGCACTCGTTTGCTTGATTAATTTTTCTGCTTTTCCATTACCAGTTTGTATATGTTTTGCTTAAAATGGTAGGGTACGACTGAATAGAGAAGTTAACTAATGGTTGTTGTGTTCGGTTAAGGACACCTACCATCAGAACAGATTTATTGTACAAATTCAGTTGGAGCAAAAAAAACTACTTTTCATTTTTTACTTTCCCCTTTACCATCCCTTTTTGATATGACTGCACATCTTTCGCATCTTCCAGCTTTAATGAAATTACCACTATCAATATTATTTGTATAATCATGCCCCGTACATTGGGAGTAGCGGCAAAAATAATATTCAAGATCATTACCAACACAACAAAAGCGATAGTGGCAACAAAAGCAGAAAAGGGTTGCTGGCTACTGTATACGGCCAGGCAATAATATACTGCTATTACCGCCAGGTTTATTGCCACAGTCAACCAGTCCAGCGTTTGGTTATTCATAATCATAAAAAAAACAAACATCAATAAAGAAAGAGTGGCAAAAATGTAGATGCTTATAATGGGTTTATCAAGGCCATCCAGTTTTTTGCGATAATTATAAAAAGCTTCGTCTTCAATAAAATCTACTATTGGGTTCTGTTGTGGCTGTTGGTTAATATTCATTGGCGTTGTGTTCAATGCAATATAGGTAAAAGCACCACTATTTCCAATAAAGCTATAGTTTACGGAGACAGAATAGAAAAGTAAATAAAGGAAAATCTTTTGTAGGCAGTAGTTTCCCTTTTAATCCCAAACATATCGCTATTCTTTATTATTGTCTCTTTTCCAAACGGTGTGAAAAATTCCATGGTAATGCGTTACTTCACCTTTGTCGTTGGTCATCGTCCAAACATATTTTCCATAGGTATATGCCAAAGTTCCATCATCAGATACTTTTACAAAATCTGGTTTCCATTCGGCTTTTGCATTTTTATAAAAAGGCTTGTCATAAAATTGTTTAATGCCGGGTTTACCATAAATAAGCGAATCATTTCCTCTTTTGATTACAGCATTATCATCTGCATATTTTTCAAAGGCAAATGCTACACCGGTTGTAATTAAATCCTGGTTGAAATTTTTTTCAACCTCCATAATTTCCTGTTTGAGGATTTCCTTATTGGTTGCTTTAGTTTGGGCAAAAACAACAGTATTACAAAAAAATATTATTGTAAAAAATAAGGCAATCTTACAAATGGCAGACATGGTGTATATATTTAAGTTTGATAAATTATGGCAGTTGCAACATGCCGGCAGGTTGCCGTTAGCACACGCCGCCATGGAAAATAAAATAACTTTTTCGAATATGGAAGACTGGCTCTTTTAATACAAGGCTATTCAACGTTGGGGTTTCACTGTTAGTAAATTATAATTTAACAGGTATTAAATGAAAACACCGCTGGAACAGAGGCAACAGGGTATTATTTAAAAAAATCTTTTTTGCAATAACCAGACTCCCGAAGTTTTAAAAACTTCGGAAGTCTTCAGTAGGATATTATTTCGGCTCTGTAGCTTGGCGAGCCGGTTAAGGCCAAACCTCGCCTGGGAATTTCTTTGAAGACTCAGAGCGGAAAATTGCTAAAATCTACCGAACGCAACAAAGGCAGCAAGAGCAAGCATAACAATATTGAACATAATTTCTCTGTTCTCCTTATATTTTGCATGATGAAAAATTGCAAGCAATTGAACAACTGCTAATGAAGTTGCAGAAATCGGTGTCAGTATAGGAACGATGTTAAGAAGCCACGGAAGAATTAATCCTATCGCTCCCAAAAGCTCTGCAACTCCTATCAAGCGAACTGTTGATAATGGAAACCTGTCTGCCCACTTAACAGTTTTCACCAATTTGTAAATGGGTTGAGTTGATTTCATCATACCTGCCATTGCAAACATCGCTGCAAGAATTCCCTGAACAATCCAAAGTGCTGTATTCATAATTTATGTTTTAAAC
Organism: Ferruginibacter sp.; assembly: GCA_025362235.1. Lineage (GTDB taxonomy): Bacteria > Bacteroidota > Bacteroidia > Chitinophagales > Chitinophagaceae > Ferruginibacter. The sequence goes on from JANYGZ010000004.1 coordinate 29,319, forward strand.
TGTTTTTGCAAATGCCTTCATGAATGCTGTGAAGTCAGCCAATGTATGATGCTCTATAATTTTTTTGTCTTTAATCTTGTCAATAACAAATGCCTCCAATGTAATCTTATTTCCTGTGCCAGCTTTGCCAATTCAATAATTTCCTGAATCCGTTGATGATGGCTTGTCCGGTTTCCTGTAACAGCATCAGGCACTATGTTTCCGAAAGTATAAAACCCAAATTCAAACCGTGGGGTTTCACCGTTTATAGTATTGTCCATTTTTCTTTTCTTAAATTATTTATCAATTAATTTTTTTTAGGGTACAAAGATATCTATATTTGCTTACTAAAAGTAAGCAGTTACCTAAAAGTAAGCACAATGGCTAAAACAGCGGATAGAAAAAAGAAAGTAGATTGCCTGTCAAGAATGATGGCTGTCAGGGATGCATTGGATGTAATCAACGGAAAATGGAAATTAATGATTTTAATCTCCATCTCTGATGGCAATAGCCGGTTCAGAGAAATTGAACGAAGCATTCCCAAAATAAATTCTAAGGTTCTTGCTAAAGAGTTGAAAGATTTAGAAGAGCATCAGTTGATAAAACGAACTGTCATTGACGGTTACCCTGTCCTGATAGAATATACAGCAACCGATTATGTAATGTCGTTGGAGAAAGTAATGGATTCGTTATACGATTGGGGCGTTAACCATCGTAAAAAAATATTTGCTAAATAGTACTCTTTCCGGGCAACGTTTTTCTTACTTATAGCCTTGTGTGATGGCGGGACCTTGCTGGGAATTAGGATACTTTTATTAGTTGCTGTGATTCTTTTCCCTTTTTCTAATTACCCGTTTAATTAATAAAGCCATTCCGAGCAAAATCATTACTAATAAAAGTGTAATATAAACTGGATAATTCTTAGGCTGGCCTGTCATTGTTCCCTGCCATCCAATAAACAACCACCTGTTATCTTTAAATACCCATGTTTGAGTGAAAAATACATCTGCAACTAATAGCGATTTTATGTAGAACTTGATGCGTCCGGTAGTAATGGCAATGTCATTGTAAAAACGTGTTTCTTTTTGAATGATTTTATTTGTTGAACCTTTGAATTTCTCAATTAAATTAACGGCTTCTTGTTTGCCCATATAAGTTCCGTCTGCATTTATAGTGAGGTAGTCGCCACCCGTTATTTCTGCAAAACCTTTTTTATCTCCATTTGAAAAACAATCGAACATTTTTTGCTCAGTTATTTCAAGTTGAGCTTTCAATTGTTCATTGGGCTGTTGAGATAGTGCTATACATACAGATATTAAAAACATCGCCAGAAAACATATTTTCTTTTTCATTTTAATCGTTTAAATATGCAGATCAATTATAGCAGCTTACACGTAAATATATGCATTTAGATGTTTCGTAAGTTAAATTTTTGGAGCTAAAAAGCAGGTCATTAATAGTATACATTTTCAATCTGAATTAAGTGAAAACCCCACCAGCGCAAAGAAAGCTGGTGTTAGGTACTTGCTTATCCTTTCAATGCTATTTCTATTCTTTTATCAGGAATTAACCACATAATGGCAACAAAAACAAAAATACCACAGGAAATTAAAGGATGTACATAAGCCAAAGGAATGGCAACAACATAAGCCAAAGTTGATATCTTACCTTTTTTATCGCTGTCGCTTTCAATCGCTTTTCCTAAAACCGAATCTTTTCCATGTAATTTTATTAAAGTGAAAGTCAAAATAGTATAAGCAATTCCTGAAAGGAACAATACAACCGCCATTAAAATTACTGGATTTCTGGCAAAATGATTTTCACCCATCCAAGCGGTAACAAAGGGTTGTAGTGATAAACAAAATAATAAAAAGCCATTGGCTAATAACACTTTTCCATTCACTTTTTGAACCGTTTGAAATAAATGATGATGATTGTTCCAATAAATCCAAACCATAATAAAACTAAATAAATACGACAAAAATCTGGGAACCAATTCCGATAAATTGTTCCATTCTGCACCGTGTGGTGCTTTCATTTCCAATACCATTATGGTAACGATAATGGCGAAAACCCCATCGCTAAATGCCTCCAGTCTGTTTTTATTCATTTTTTAAAATATCGTTAATGCTATTTTGCATGTCAAACTTGTACATAACACGTAAATATATGCTTTCAGATATTGCATTTTATTAAATTTTTGGGTGTTGAAAATAACGTCATAAATAGTATACATTTTCAACCTGCCGGTAGCCAAATTGTCGTTAGCTAACCCATCATGGAAAATAGGATAACCTTTTAAATATAGGGAGCGGCTCTTTTAATACGAGGCCATTGACCGGCAGGGTTTCACTATTAGTAAATTATAATTTAACAAGCATTAAATGAAAATCCCGCAGAGCAAAAGCAAACTATGTGCTTAGATTAATTCTGCAACCAACTTGCGTGACGTGCAATGACTTGCCAATTATTTGTTTGTTGTTTAACCCAAACATCAGTCATCAAAAATTGACCATTCCATTCTTTACCGTTCACAGTTGCTTCTTGCTGATACCAAATATTTAATAACGCAGTATTCCCATTTATGCGAACATCTATTTTATCAAATTGAAAACTTTGGCAATCATATTTAGGAAGAGCTAAAATCCACTGCTCTTTAGTCATTAATTCTCCTGTAGAAAGAGAGCTGGTAAGCGTAAAGTCATCGGCAATTAATTCCCGCACAACTTTTTCATCTTTAGTTTTCCATGCATTCATCCAACGATTTTCAAGGTCAAAAAAAATTTGGTGAAAATTAGTTTGATTATTTGTCATAAAGTTGATTTTAAATCTTGTAAAATACTGATTCTTATGCAGGGGGCTCACATAAATATATGCAATTAGATATTACTTGTTTTAAATTTTTGGTGTTGAACATAACATCATTAATAGTCACATTTTCAACCTGCTTACCGGCAGGCAGGTTGTCATTAGCAAGTCCGCCAGGGAAAATAAAATAACATTTCGAATATAGGAAGCGGCTCATTTAATACATACCAACATTGGCAGCGTACACAGACAAGCGGAGTAATTATTACAGTTTTTTATAGCGACGCATTAAGAAGTAATCAACTGAAAAGCGATCGTCTTCCCGTGGCATAATAAGTATGAACAAGAGTAATGTCAAACGGGGAATCATATGCGTGTGAAACTCATATAATGGTTCTTTGAGAAGATGCCCGAATGTTACTAACACCAATACAAAACCAAGTAAAACCAGCGCATTCCGGGTTTGAAAACCAATAATTATAAAAGCTCCTGCTACAAGTTCAATAAAAGGGATAATAGTACCAACCGCCCATAGCGCTGATATTGGTAAAAAAGTTTCTGAATAAGGCTCCACGAAAAATTTGCGTGCATGTTCCAGGGCCCCCATTTGAAAAACTTTGTAGATTCCTGCCATAAAGAAAATTAATCCAAGAACAGCTCGTGCGAATAAGAGTGCCCAACTCCGGTTAGTATTATTCATTTAGCAATTGTTATTCTGAGTAAGTTAGGCAAATTAGTGGTTTTCAAACTCAATTTTTAAAAATGTGAAACCATGAATATTTAAGAGTAAGCCTGAGAAATCGACAGAAATTGCAACCACACGTAAATATATGCAATTCGATATTATGGGTTTAAATTTTTTGGTGTTGAAAATCCCGTCATTAATAGTATACATTTTCAACATGCTGCTGATGGATTGCCGTTAACACGTCCACCATGGAAAATAAAATGCTTTTTCGAATATATAAGAGTGGTTCTTTTAATATGAGGCTATTCAACGTTGGGGTTTCACTGTTAGTAAATTATAATTTGTAAGCATTGGTTTAAAACCCCGCCGGAAAAGAATTTAACTACTATTTTTGAATCACAAAAGTTTGTCCAATGATGTCATGCAAAGCTCGCCTTCTTGGGTCAGCAATTAGAAAGATAGCATCAACAAGTGAAAGCAGGCTTAGTGCCAGTGTAATCCATGTTGCGCCTGTCATAGCGTTCGACAATGACGTGTAAGCAGCGGTGGAATTAATTTTTTGAAATTCTGGGGCCATGAACGTTATAAATGTAGTAATTCCAATTATTAGCCTTGACGATATGTCAAAAACATTCCGTAGTATGATATTTTTGATCGCAGGATCGTCGAAGTTGACGTCAACAATTGTCAATTTCATTGCCATTTTACCTAAAGTGGCTTTATACCTCGCTTCAAGGAACGGCTTATAAGCAAGTGCAATTATAAAAGTTATTAAAAACAAGGGAAGACTTTTCCATGTGGATTTATTGAAGGTGTCAATAACTATAAATGGGATTAGAATAAGCCCATCAATGAGCGAGGCGAAGAAACGTTGCCAAAAAGTACTGTAATTAACTTGAGTATCTTCTATATCAGCCAATAGGTCTTGTGGTTGGTTAATCATTGCGTGTATTGTGTTTAGAGGTGTTATGTTTTAATCTTGTTGTCACGTAAATATATGGAATTAAATATTACGTGCATTAAATTGGTGTTGAAAATTTCGTCATTAATAGGATACATTTTCACACGCCCTTCAGGAAGGGTGTCGTCAGCACTGTCACTATGGAGAATAAAATAACTTTTCGAATATAGCGGCTCATTTATTGCAAAGGCAATTCAACGTATAGGGTTCACTGTTAGTATATTATTATTGAAAGTGCATTGGGTGAAAACCCCGGCGATACTAATTTATTTTTTGATGCCCTTAATTAGATCTTTGAGTTCTTTATCAGAGATATTATCTACATCAGATTTATCGTAAATGGTTACTAAGTTAACAGTAATTTCTTCATCAGATGTTTTCTCTGTAAAGCCAATTAATATTGATTCAACCAAAGTAATAACTCTTGCCCCACCACTTTTCCCTTTCCCCCTTACTTGAAATCTTGAGTCTTATTTTATATGCTTCCTGTCCTAAGGGTGTACCAAGCCGGGGTGTTTCTATAAGTTCTTTTTCAAGGGTTAGCAAGTCTTTTGATAAAGAATGATACGTTTTAAGTAAGGGTTTTGCAGCTACCTTAAATGACGGAGTGATTCTAACTGTTACTTTCACGCAAAAATTCTTTTAGGGTTTGCAATTTTTCCCCTGATTTTCTTGCTTCTTTAACTTCATTAATGCCTTCCTTAATACCAGTTAAAACTTTCAGTTTATTTTGAAGTTTAGTATAATCTTGGTTTATTCTTTCCCATGTTTTTAAAGGAACTAAAACCGAAGTTTTGTCGCCTTTTTCATCAATCATATATTTTAATGCACTTGCCATAAAGCTCTTTTTTCAAAACTACAAAATTTCTATGAATTTTTAACTGCTTACGCCTGACCGCAAACACATAAGTAAATATTATTAAATATTACGTGGGTTTAATTTTTGGTATTGAAAAATTACTTCATTAATAGCATACATTTTCAACCTGCCTGCCGTCAGCTACGGTGTGGACACAAAAATAGGGTAGTTTTGTATAAAAAGATGGATGGGTCAATTCATAAACCAAACTACGAAAATGTTTTTCCAGACGAGCGCTTAGACAGACGGGCGGAACAGTTAAGA
>JANYGZ010000025.1 GCA_025362235.1 Ferruginibacter sp.
CTTATATGCTCCAGTTCATATACTACAGCTACGGGCATGGCGTCACTATTATCTATTAAACATGATAAAATAGCTCAACAGTTATCCAAGGGTGTGTTTGACAGTAAATTTTTATGGCAATACGCTAAGCCATATATCAAAGAATTGACACAAAGCAAAGAAAGTGTGGTATTAAGTTTTGATGATTCGATTGAGGAGAAACCATACACCGATGAAAGCGAATTGGTTTGCTGGCATTATGACCATGTGTTTAATCGTTCAGTGAAAGGGATTAATTTTTTAACGGCCTTAGTAGAAGCAGGCGGAATGCGCTTGCCCTGCGCCGTTGAATTTGTAAAAAAAGATTTGTGGGTAAGCGATGAAAAAACTGGTAAACAAAAACGCAAAGCCAGCAAAACAAAAAATGAATTATTCAGAGAAATGATACGGGAATGTGCGTATAAATGCAGATTTGATTATGTGCTGGCTGATAGCTGGTTTTCATCAGCAGAGAATATGCAGGCAATAAAAGGCGAACTGAATCTTAATTTTATATTCGCTTTAAAAAACAATCGTAAAGTTGCTTTAAGCAAAGAAAAAAAGCAAAATAAAGAATACATAAATATTGAAACGCTGCAGCCGGGACAGCAGACCGTGGAGATTTGGCTCGAAGAGTCAGATTTTCCACTGTTGCTCACAAAGCAAGTCTTCAAAAACGAGGATGACACAGTCGGCGAGTTGTACCTGGCATGCAGTGATTTAAATTTATTGTATGAACAAATAACTACAATCTACAAAAAACGGTGGGGCGTAGAAGAATATCACAAATCCATTAAAAGCAATACGGGCTTTGCCAAATCACCCACAAAAAATAGCGTAACGCAAACAAACCACTTTGTGCTGTCTATTGTGGCGTATGTAAAACTAGAATGGCTCAAACAAAGAACAGGAACAAATCATTTTGCAATGAAGAACAAAATTTATCTGGCTGCCCAACAGGCGGCCTATAAAGAACTTAAAAACTTATCAACACCTAAAGCAGCATAAGGCACTTTTTAACTATACTATTTGCGTAAGGTGAGTGATATAGCAAGTTCTGATACTGTCTCTTCCACAATTGTATTTGAGCGGTTTAAACAATTGTTTGTATTGATAAGAACTCATCTTCCCGGTGTTTCTATAGCTTTTGTTTCTATAAAGCCAAGCCCCAGCCGTGAAAAATTTTGGCCGGTAATAAAAGCCGGTAATGCGCTTATAAAAAAATATCTGCGCAAGCAAAAGCATGCAGCGTTTATTAATGTATATCCAGCAATGTTTAATGCCGATGGTACAATAATGAATGATATCTTTATTGAAGATAATTTACACATGAATGCCAAAGGTTATGCCATTTGGCAAAAGAAAATAGCACCTTATTTACTGAAATAATTATTACACGATTACTAAATAATAAAAACGTCATTTATGAAATTGTTTAAACAAGTACTCACAGGAGTAATTATTTTTATTTCTTTACAGGCCTCTGGTCAAAGCAGCGATGCTGTAAAAATGAAAAATTTTATTGATGTGTTGATGAAGAAGATGACACTGGAAGAAAAACTGGGGCAGTTAAATTTACCAGTTTCAGGTGATATTCTTACAGGCCAGGCAGCTAATTCTGATATTGGGAAAAAGATACGGGAAGGAAAAGTAGGCGGCCTTTTCAACATTAAATCTGTAGAAAAAATCCGAGCAGTTCAAAAAGTGGCAGTTGAAGAAAGCCGGTTAAAAATTCCTATGATATTTGGTATGGATGTTATTCACGGATACCAGACTACGTTTCCTATTCCATTAGGAATGTCTTGTATTTGGGATATGAATTTGGTGGAGAAGTCAGCAAGAATCGCAGCCCAGGAAGCAAGTGCAGATGGTATTTGCTGGACCTTTAGCCCGATGGTAGATATTAGTCGTGACCCACGCTGGGGACGAATTTCGGAAGGTAATGGAGAAGATGCCTACCTGGGTTCCAGGATAGCCGCCGCAATGGTAAAAGGTTACCAGGGCAACGATCTTTCAAAAAATAATACTATCATGTCTTGTGTAAAACATTATGCCATGTATGGCGCAGCAGAAGCCGGGCGTGATTATAATACTACTGATATGAGCAGGGTAAGAATGTATAACGAATACCTGCCACCCTACAAAGCTGCAGTAGATGCCGGTGTAGGCAGCGTTATGGCTTCTTTTAATGAGGTAGATGGCATACCTGCAACTGCCAACAAATTTTTAATGACTGATGTACTACGCACTCAATGGGGCTTTAAAGGGTTCGTTGTTACCGATTACACAGGCATCAACGAAATGACCGATCATGGTATGGGCGACTTGCAACTAGTTTCGTCTTTAGCTTTAAATGCAGGGGTAGACATGGATATGGTAGGAGAAGGATTTTTGACCACATTACAAAAATCTTTACAGGAAAAAAAAGTTACCCTTCAACAAATTGATATTGCCTGCCGCCTTGTTTTGGAGGCAAAATATAAATTAGGTCTATTTGAAGATCCATATAAGTATTGTGATGTACAAAGAGCAAAAACAGAAATATTTACACCAGCCAACAGAAAAGCTGCGAGGGAAATTGCAGCAGAAAGTTTTGTATTATTAAAAAATGCCAATAACGTTTTGCCAATTAAAAAGAACGGTACAATTGCATTGATTGGGCCATTAGCTGATGCAAAAGAAAACATGTCAGGTACCTGGAGTGTTGCAACAGATATGTCTACCCCAATCTCTGTTTTACAGGGATTAAAAAATGCGTTGGGCAATAATGCTAAACTGTTGTATGCAAAAGGATCTAACCTGGATGCGGATAGTTTGTTTGAAGAAAGAGCAACCCTGTTTGGTAAAACCCTGCATAGGGATAAACGTACTGATGAGGTAATTTTGCAGGAAGCGTTAGCTATCGCTAACCAATCTGATGTTATTGTTGCAGCATTGGGCGAGTCTGCTGAAATGAGTGGTGAATCTGCAAGCAGGTCTGATATAACTATTCCAAAAATTCAGCAGGAACTATTGGCATCACTATTAAAAACCGGCAAACCGGTAATACTGGTATTGTTTACCGGGCGTCCTTTGGCTTTAAAATGGGAAAACGATAATGTACCTGCTATATTAAACGTTTGGTTTGGTGGCACAGAAGCAGGTGATGCCATTGCAGATGTATTGTTTGGAGATGTAAATCCTTCCGGAAAATTAAGTGCTACTTTTCCTCAGAATGTTGGACAGGTACCAATTTTCTACAATCATAAAAATACCGGACGTCCATTGGGAGAAGGAAAATGGTTTCAGAAATTTCGTTCTAATTATTTAGATGTATCCAATGATCCGCTCTATCCTTTTGGTTATGGATTAAGCTATACGACATTTAGTTACAGTGATATAAAATTGAGTTCCCCAACTATTAATGCCAACCAAACATTAACCGCCAGTGTTACAGTAACAAATACAGGAAATGTAACCGGCAAAGAAGTAGTGGAATTATATATAAGAGATCTTATTGGATCAACTACCCACCCGGTAAAAGAGTTAAAGGGGTTTCAAAAAGTAGAACTAAAGGCAGGGGAGTCCAGAAAAATTACTTTTTCAATAAGTGTTAATGATTTAAAATTTTATAACAGCGATCTTAAATTTGTAGCTGAACCCGGAGATTTCAAAATTTTTATTGGGGGTAATAGCAGAGACCTTAAAGAAGGGCAATTTAAGCTCGTATTGTAGCATATTCAATATTTAATAAATACCCATCTTAAAATAGCTAATGCCATTTTAAGATGGGTATTTCTGTTTGTATAAAGCCTGACTAATAAAAGTAAACCTGCTAATTAATTTTTATATTTTCCGCCATGCAAAAAAAGTATTAATCATTGTATCTTTCTTACAACCTTGCAAACAGCTCACTTTCTTCTTATTGTTAAATTGTTTTTCTTTAGCAATAAATAATTCCTAAACGGGTAATAAATTCCACAATTATGATATTTTTTTAGGAAATTTACATTTATAAAAAGCTGTTGGATGCAAAAATAAATTGGCACTATTTTGGACTTATTTAATAAATGAAAAATTATTTCAAACCTTAAAATTTTAAAAAATGAAATCTTCAAAAATTATTACAGGAGTTTTAATCGGTGCAGCTGCCGGTGCAGTGTTGGGAATTTTATTTGCCCCGGAAAAAGGGAAGGACACACGTGAAAAGTTACGTAGAAAAGGTGCTGATTTAAAAGACAATTTAAAGGGCAGGATCAATGATCTGGTAGATGGTATTGCAGATGAAATTGAAAATGCAAAATCACAAGCAGAGAATAAACTGGAGGAAGGAATGGGAAAAGTAAGTGCCGCCCAATCACAGATAAAGCATTCTTTGTCCTGATAACATTTTCAATTACTTTATATTTAGCCTAAAATTATACAAATGGAAAGTAAGCCAAATGCCATTGGGTCATTATTTGAAAGCGGAAACGACTACCTGGAAACAAGGATAGATTTATTAAAACTAAAGGCAGTTGATAAATCTTCGGATATAATATCCTCCCTTGTTTCCGGTGTGGTTATTTTAGTAATAATAATTTTTGCGGTGTTTATATTAAATATTGGTTTATCAATTTGGCTAGGCAATGTGATGGGTGAGATATGGTATGGCTTTTTTGCAGTTGGTGGTTTTTATGCAGTGTCGGCAACACTATTATTTATTTTTAAAAGTAAATGGTTAAAAGCCCCGCTAATGGATATTTTTATAAAAAAAATGCTTAATTGATCGTCATGAAAATTACCAATTCATCAGAGCTGCAAGCCGCCATTAAGCAGCTGCAGCATCAAGAAAAAATTAATAAAGAAAAATTGATTGGTCAATTTCATGCAACATCCGAAAGCCTAAGACCAATTAATCTTTTGAAAAACTCTTTAAGCCATGTAGTTAAATCTCCGGCAACCGTTGATACTATTATCAACACAACTGTAGGACTCGGAACCGGGCTGTTATCAAAAACATTAATTGGAAAATCAACAGGTATTATCAAAAAATTGATAATAACGGCTTTAGAGCTAGGTATGGTTGATATAGTATCAAAAAATTCTGATTCAATTAAATCGGGCGGCCTTAATTTGCTCAGTAAAATTTTCAAATCGAAACGAACTCCTAAAAACCAATAAACGGGTATTTATTTTTAAATGGCCTTCTATTCTTTTTTCTCCAAAACAAAATATAATTCTCCTATTTGTTATTTTTCAATTATTCAACAAATAACAATTGTACAATAAATTTAACCAGTACTGGCATACTAAGCGTTATAGTATTACGTTTTACGTAAATTAAGGAAAGCTCATTGGCAGAACAGGCATTTATTTTACCTTCGTCATTAATCATGTCAAAATTCCTCATCATAGGTCTGGGTAATATAGGTAACGAATTTGCTAATACCCGTCATAATATTGGATTTGATGTCGTAAACGCCTTTGTACAAAAACATGGCGAAATTTTTAAAGTAGATAGGCTGGCTTACGTTGCTGAAGTAAAATGGAAAGGAAAGCAATTTGTCTGCATTTGTCCAACTACATTTATGAATCTTAGCGGCAGGGCCTTTAAATATTGGATGGATAAAGAAAAGCTGCCACTTGAGAATACTTTGACAATAGTAGACGATCTGGCACTTCCATTGGATAAATTACGTTTACGCCCTAATGGTACCGATGCTGGGCATAATGGATTAAAAGATATTCAAAATATTTTAGGTACAGATAAGTATCCTAAACTGCGTTTTGGTATTGGCAATAATTACCCAAAAGGTATGCAGGCCGATTTTGTGTTGAGTAAATGGTTAAAAACTGAAATTGCTACAATGCAGTTAAAGATTGAAAAATGTATAGACGTTATTGAAAGTTTTGCTGCTATTGGCATTGAACAAACTATGAACGAAGTAAACAAGCTTTCTATAAACCCAAAAAGTGTTTAAGTGTCTCACATAATTGTTTTGTTTATGTGATTTGTTTATATTCGCGCTCTAAACCCGTCTATCCTAATATTAAAAACGATGAAGATAATTTGTGTTGGCCGAAATTATTCGGAGCATGTCAAAGAACTTGGCAATGATATACCTGACGAACCAGTCATTTTTATGAAGCCTAAAAGTGCGCTGTTGCAGAGCCATACGCCTTTTTATTATCCCGAGTTTACAAATCAACTTGACTATGAATGTGAGCTGGTACTGCGTATCTGTAAAAATGGCAAATACATCCAGGAAAGGCATGCTACCAATTATTACAATGGTATTACAGTAGGCATTGATTTTACTGCAAGAGATATTCAAAATGACCTTAAAGCAAAAGGTTTACCATGGGAAAAGGCCAAGGCTTTTGATAATTCAGCGGCTTTAGGAAAATTTATAGACATCACTCCTGCATTAAATAAAAAGAATATCAACTTTAGTTTTTATAAAAATAAAGAGGTGGTACAGCAGGCTAACAGCAGCCAGATGATTTTTAATTTTGATCATATCATTTCTCATATTTCCAATTACTTTTCTTTAAACATTGGCGACCTTGTTTTTACCGGAACACCTGCTGGTGTTGGCGAATGTGTTGTAGGCGACGATCTTGAAGCCTTTATAGAAAAGGAGATGTTACTTAAAATGGAGATAAAATAATCAACAAATTCATTCCATATTTTATTGCATTATTATCACAAGGTAATTTTTGCCGTTGAGGCTTTTTTATTTGCTTACAGTCTAAACGCCTCCACGGCCATTATTTATTTTGGCTGTTTAGTATTTGCCGTTAAGCCGTTAAGGCGTTTTATTTACTCAACGTCTTAACGCCTCAACGGCTATTATTTATTTTGGTTGTTTATTTTTTGCCGTTAAGGCACTGAGGCGTTTTATTTACTCAACGTCTTAACGCCTCAACGGCTATTTTTCAAAAAAATATTACCTCATACATTTTTTCTATTTTTGATACATGGTGAGCAACGATGTTTTGTTAAAAGCGTATGAACTGATGTATACTGCTACAATAATGGCAGATATTTATGAAGCTAACAGGCCAATATGTAAATATGTACACTCTACTTCAAGAGGCCACGAAGCCATACAGTTAGGCACAGCATTTCAATTATTACCATGCGATTATGTAAGCCCCTATTATAGGGATGAAAGCTTATTGCTGGGGCTTGGGTTTTCGCCTTATCAATTGATGTTACAATTGTTAGCTAAAGGAAATGATATTTTTACAGGCGGCAGGGAATATTATTCTCATCCCAATTTTAGGGGAAACGATAAGCCAACCATCATTCATCAAAGTAGCGCTACTGGTATGCAGGCCATACCCACGACAGGTATTGCCCAGGGCATAAAATATAAAGAAACCATGAAAAGCAAGGGCACCCCGCTTTACAGCAAAACTGAATATACTCTTGACATAGAAGCTTCCTTAATTCATCAACCTGAAGCAGGCATTGTTATTTGTTCATTAGGTGATGCTGCTGTAACAGAAGGAGAAGTAAGTGAAGCATTTCAGTTTGCAGCATTACATCAGTTGCCTATTATTTATTTGGTGCAGGATAATAACTGGGGCATAAGTGTAACGTCCCGAGAAGCCAGAACCACAAATGCTGATGAATATATAAAAGGTTTTAGAAGTATTAAAACTATCAGCATTAATGGAAGCGATTTTATTGAAAGTTATATCTCCATGAAAAATGTTGTAGATGAAGTACGAACGCAACGACATCCATTTTTGGTTCATGCCACTGTTCCTTTGCTTGGGCATCATACAAGCGGTGTTCGGAAAGAATCCTATAGGCCGGTTGAAGATTTAGGTAAATTTAATAACAACGATCCTTTGCCAAAATTAAGATTGGCATTGCTGCAGACAGGTATAACAGAAGCTGAGTTACAATTAATAGAAACCAATATTTTTACTTCAACATCAAAACAATTTACCGATGCCGTAGCAGCGCCTGAACCTGATATTGCTACCGTACAAGATTTTATTTTTGTCCCCACTTCAGTAACTGAAGAAAAGGGAGAGCGGAGCCCTGCCAACAAAGAAAAAATATTAATGGTAGACGCAGCCTTGTTCGCCATTAGGGAAATAATGGAGGCCTATCCCGAAGCTGTTTTATATGGCGAGGATGTAGGTCGCAGGCTGGGAGGTGTTTTTAGAGAGGCGGCTACTTTGGCTGAACAGTTTGGCGACCATCGTGTATTCAATACTGCTATACAGGAAGCATACATTATTGGTTCTACTGTTGGTATGAGTGCAGTAGGGCTTAAGCCCATAGTTGAAGTACAGTTTGCAGATTATTTTTATCCCGGCTTCAACCAACTGGTAACAGAAATTTCAAAAAGCTGTTACCTCAGTTGCGGAAAATTTCCGGTACAAACACTTATACGGGTACCAGTAGGTGCGTATGGCGGCGGCGGGCCATATCATAGCGGCAGTATAGAAAGTACCCTGCTTACTATTAAAGGAATTAAAATTGTTTATCCCAGCAATGCTGCTGACATGAAGGGTTTATTAAAAGCGGCTTTTTTGGACCCCAACCCGGTAATAATGCTGGAACATAAAGGATTGTATTGGGGTAAGGTAGCTGGTACAGAAGAGGCTAAATCTGTTGAGCCTTCAGCGGATTATATTATTCCCTTAGGCAAAGCCAATGTTGTTTTGCAGGCAGACAAGAAATGTATTGCCAATAGCGAAACCTGTTGTATAATTACTTATGGCATGGGTATATATTGGGCAAAGGCAGCTGCAAAAAAACTGACTGGCCGCATTGAAATAGTAGACCTTCGCACTTTATTTCCTTTAGATGAAGCACTGGTTTTTTCTACTGTTAATACACATGGAAAATGTTTAATATTAACTGAAGAGCAACAGAATAATTCGTTTGCTGAAGCTTTAGCAGGAAGGATATCAAAAGCCTGTTTTCGTTATTTAGATGCACCGGTAGAAGTTTTAGGCGCATTAAACCTGCCGGCAGTGCCAATGAATACAGCATTAGAAAAAGCCATGTTACCCAATGCAGACAAGGTTTTTGAGAGATTGACCCAACTTTTAGAGAGTTAAGCATTTAGCTTTTCACAAAAACGCCTATATTTGCACCCCTAAATGTTTGGGGTATTCCGATATTTATCGGAAGAGTAAAAATAAATGTCGGGGTAGCTCAGCTGGTTAGAGCATCGGATTCATAACCCGAAGGTCGGCAGTTCAAGTCTGCTTCCCGATACTATCGATAACGGCACTGGATTTTTTCCGGTGCCGTTTGTTTTTTATCCTCGATAACCTTTACTGAATCTACATTCTTTCCAAGAGGGGCATTCACTTTTTGGTAAGATATACCCTGTTTTCTGTGTCTAACGCAATATCAGTAGGAAACACTTACCGATCTGATATACTTTCAAACTTTTTACTAACTTAGTTCTTACAAATGCTGTTATCTGTTCTTTTATAAAATAAGATATAACGGCCTTAGAAATTTTCTTTTGCAAAAAGCCAAATAAATTACCATGAAAGTTTTTAATATTATTTTTTGTTTTGTTTTTATAGTATTTGCGGCATTACAGTATAATGACCCCGATCCATATGTGTGGTTGCCCATTTATATGTATACAGCTGTGTTATGTTGGCTGGCAGCCAGACAACGTTATTTTACAAAGGCATATTTGTTGGGCATAGCTGTGTATGCTATTTATGCCATTTACAAAATGTTTGATGCAAATGGATTGCTTGATTGGATAAAACTGCATCATGCAGAAAATATTGCCGGAACTATGAAGGCAGAGCAACCCTGGATTGAAGAAACCAGAGAGTTTTTTGGTTTGGTAATATTGATAGCTGTTTTAGCGGTGAATTATTTTGTTGCTATTAAAAAGCGTAAAATAAGTTGATTGGTAAAATTGCAGAGTAGAGTTGCTTTTTTACTTTATCATCATATCCCAATAGGGTTTATTTAATAATTTAAAATATTAATTTATGTGGTGGATGTATGCTTTATTATCAGCCTTATTTGCATCACTAACTGCGATTTTTGCAAAACTGGGTATTACAAATGTAAATTCCAATTTGGCAACCGCCATACGAACTATTATCATTCTGGTTGTGGCATGGGGTATAGTTTTGGCAAAGGGGGAAGCAAAAGGGTTAGCAACATTATCAAGGCATAATATTATTTTTCTCGTCATCTCAGGCATTGCAACAGGCTTATCATGGATATTTTATTTTAAGGCATTGCAGATAGGAAAAGTTTCGCAGGTAGCACCTGTCGATAAATTAAGTGTTGCTTTAACTGTAATTTTATCCGTTTTGTTTTTGGGAGAAGTATTAACCATTAAAACGGCTATTGGGGCATTACTTATTATAGCTGGAACAGCAGTGATGATTTTTTAAATTTAATATGAAAAAACGATTGTATTTAATAGCAATGCTTATTTTGCCAGGTTTTGTATTTGCTCAAAAACCAACACTGGCTGAATTATCTGCATTTTACAAACCTCCCGGTAACCCTATTTTAAAAGCAGACTCTTCCCTGGTATTTTACGACTCGTTGAAAAAGCAAATTGTTAAATGGCAAAAGGCAGATGTTTTTAATCCTGCTGCCATTGTCAAAGATGGTAAAATATATATGTTTACCCGCAGTGAGGATAACCCTGCTGCCATTTTAGGAGGGAGGACTTCAAGGATAGGCATTGCCGTTAGTGAAGATGGAGTGAGTTTTAAAAATTTCCCCACCCCTGTTTTATATCCTGATGAAAGTAAATTTAAGCAATATGATTATCCCGGTGGTTGCGAAGACCCCCGGGTTGTAGAAACAGAAGATGGCCAGTATGTAATGGCTTATACGGCTTGGAATTATGATGTGCCACGTTTATCCATGGCTGTTTCTAAAGATCTTTTTCATTGGGAGAAAAAAGAACCTGCATTTGCAGCGGCCTATAATGGTAAGTTTTTAAATATGGCATCCAAATCAGGCTCAATGATTACTGGTATGAAATCTGGTAGACCAATACTGACTAAAATAAATGGAAAGTATTGGATGTACTGGGGCGAGCATTTTGTAAATCTTGCCTGGTCTGTTAATTTATCTGACTGGTACCCGTTGCTGGATGAAAGCGGTGAGCTGAAGAAAACAATGATTACCCGCCCGGGAAAATTTGACAGTGATCTTACAGAATGTGGCCCTCCTGCATTAATAACTGATAAAGGTATCCTGTTGATATATAATGGCAAAAATGCCACTAATGAAACCGCAGATCCATTGCTTCCAAAAGGAACCTATTCTGTAGGAGAGGTTGTATTTGATATAAATAATATGGAGACAATTATTTCCCGAACAGACACATGTTTATTAAAACCCACACTGCCGCATGAAGTAACCGGCCAATACAAAGCAGGTACAATTTTTTCTGAAGGGCTGGTTTATTTTAAAGGTAAATGGTATTTATATTATGGTACTGCCGATTCTTTTGTGGGAGTAGCGATTGCAAAATAAATAAAACAATATTGCTTTGGTAGTACCACTAACGGCGAGCTATAAGTGCAGAGGCCGTAATACAACAAATTTATTTCACACAAAGCGCACAACGAAAACGAAGGACACAAAGCAATATATTGTTGATTAATATTCTTTATGAACTTTATAGCCTTAGTAACCTTTGTGTGAAACTCATTAAAAGCATATTATCAGTATCTTCACAAAAATGATATTGTAAGTGAGAAAAGGTTTTAAGTTTTTTACCATTGTATTTTTATTGTTAGCTGCTTACCAAAATACAACTGCCCAGCTTTGTCAGGGGAGTTTAGGTGACCCTATAATCAATATAACTTTTGGTAATGGCAGTAACCCTGGCCCACAATTGTCAGCAGCAACTACAGCTTATCAATATGTATCATTTGATTGCCCCAGGGATGGTTTTTATACAGTTAGTAATAGCACTGCTGGCTGTTTTGGAAATACCTGGCATGTTCTGAATACTGACCATACTCAGGATGGGAATGGTTATTTTATGCTGGTAAATGCATCGCTTGCACCCAGTGCTTTTTACTTAGATACTGTAAAGGGTTTATGCGGAAATACAACGTACGAGTTTGCTGCATGGATTATAAATGTATTAAAGCAGACAGCCTGTAATGGAAGTGGTATACAGCCTAATCTTACTTTTACAATTGCAAAAACAGACGGCACTATATTACAAGAATATAATAGTGGTAGTATTCCTGCCCAGTTAAGCCCGGTATGGCAGCAATTTGGGTTTTTCTTTACTACCCCGATTGGCGGATCAGATGTAGTTTTAAGAATTTTTAATAATGCCCCCGGTGGTTGCGGTAACGACCTTGCATTAGATGATATTACTTTTAGGCCGTGTGGCCCCAAAATAGTAACACAAATTGTAGGAGTCAGTTCCGACACGGCCTTTCTTTGCGAAGGGCTTTCTAAAACTTTTAATCTTGTCTCTACTGTTTCCTCAGGTTTTAATAACCCTGTTTATCAATGGCAACGAAATACTAACGGAGTATGGACAGATATTCCAGGAGCTAATACTACTTCCTACACAGAAAATTTTCCTGCAACAACCCCTCCTGGCAATTATTTTTTTCGCTTAGCTGTTGTTGAACTAGGTAATGTAAATTCAGTAAAATGCAGGGTTGTTTCTCTTCCTGTTAATGTGCAGGTAACTGCTAACCCCATTATTACCGCTGGTAACAATGGCCCCGCCTGCGAAGGTGCAAAATTAGAATTAAATGCCAATGGTGGAACACAGTACGCATGGACGGGCATTAATAATTTTTCAGCTTCCGGTTCGTTTGTTACAATTAATGCCATACAGCAAATGCAGGCTGGTAAATATTATGTGCTGGTAACAGACAATCATGGCTGCATCAATAACGATTCTACAATTGTAAAAGTCAATCCTTCGCCTGTGGCAACAACAACGTTTGCTGCTAAAACCATTTGTTCGGGTGATAGTGTTCAACTGGTAAGCAGTGGGGGAGGTACCTATGCATGGTTACCTGCTACTTCATTGTCTTCTGCAACTATTGCTAATCCAGTTGCATCACCCAAAAATACTACTACGTATGTTGTAACTATAACTAACGGGTTTGTGTGTACTGATACTGCTGCCATTGTGATAACAGTTGATGAAAGGCCTACTGCCAATGCAGGGCCTGATAAATCAATTATTCAGGGTAATTCAGTTGTACTATCCGGCAGCGCAACGGGGCAATCGCTTACTTACTCATGGTCGCCGGCAACATATATCGATAATCCCCAGGTTTTACAACCGGTTGCAAAACCTGCTGCTGATATTAATTATGTTTTAAAAGTAACATCAGCCAATGGTTGTGGTTACGCTATAGACACAATGCATATATTTTGGTATAAAGATATTTTTATTCCATCTGCGTTTACCCCTAATGGTGATGGCCTCAATGATACCTGGAAAATACCTGCATTGAATGCTTTTTCAAGTTTTGAACTGTTGGTCTTTAACAGGTATGGAGAAATAGTTTTTCAAAGCAAAAGTACCAGCCTTGCCTGGGATGGAACTTATAAAGGAGTGGCTGCACCATTAGGCTCATATGTTTACCAAATAACATTAAGTGAATTTCCGAAATTATTGAAAGGTACGGTTACAATAATAAGGTAGACCAGATTATAAAGCTGTTCTAAAAAAGCACAGATGTTTTGTTTGAGTAATAATTAAAAAAAATTATCAGAACGTACTTCTTTAAACATAGGATACTTTTTGTAGCATGATGCAATAGAAGGCTATGTTTAAATATATAAAATTTAACCATCAACATTTTGTTTTTGGCGGTTTAATTTTTTGTATCTATGTTTAATAAATAATCGGTTCCACTATTCTTTCACTTCACAAAAGTAAAGTTTACAAGTCTGTTTACACCTGATTTTAAATAGTCCAATATTTAGTATCTAAATACAATACAATTTTTTTTTAGAAAATTATAACTATGAATAAAATGTATTTTACAAAAAGACTGTTTTCCTTCCTGATTTTGCTGCTTTGCTATTTTCAGCCTTCTTATTCTCAATGTGTAGAAAACGAAATGCCCCCAAATTTTAAAAATAAATTATTTATAAAAGCTGGTATTTCCAGCGATTATGACTTAAACCCTTATTGGGGATACAATTATAGTTTTGGATATGGTAGAAATATTTGGAAAAATTTAAACATAAGTATTTTTTATGCACATTGCCAAACAAATACCTTAAAAGGTTCTTTTTACTTTAATGACAATCCTTATAGTAATGGTAGTAGCAATTATATAAATAGATATTTAGGCATCACAGTAGAAGATTATTTAGGTGGTGTTGGTGTAAATGGATTAAATGTGCATGACGCCTTTTGTATAAAAGCAGCATACGATTTCAAAGTAGGCAAACACGTTTATATTTCACCTTTTTTGGCATTGCTTATGGCTGGAGTAAGTTTAGCAAGATTTATGTGGATTCAGCCAGTTTTGTAAATGATAGATTAGTAGGCGGTTCTGTAGGAGCTAGTTATGAGCAGGGAAAAGTTTTTGGTTACGATATGGGTGTTGATTTTGGCTATGCTTTTAAAAACAAACACCACCAGGTATTTCTAGAACCTGAATTGATATTACTTACCACACCTGGCTATCCAATGATAGTGAGTGCTTACGAAGCCATCCAATTTTCAATTGGATATAATTACAAATTTTAGTTGGTAAAAATGCCATAACAATAAAACCACCCTGCCAATTTCAATTGATGGTGCTAATGTTATTCAAACAAAAAATACAATTATTTGATACCATAAAAAAAGCCGCCCAAAAAATTGAGCGGCTTTAATGTTTTTTATTTTCTATAATTGGTGAGAAAAATAAACACTGAAATAATCTTAATTATCTGCCTGTTTTATAAGGCAGTATTTTCTAAAAATTAAAAGCAAGTTTGGTAAACAATCTTCTTCCATTAAAACCCATTTGCACAGACTCCCATGCACCACCGGTTTCGTTGTCAAATGACTGACGTCTTGATTGAGGTACCGCAGCAAAGTTAGGATGTACATTAAATAAATTATCTGCACCTATAAACAGGCTTACACATTTAGAAAACTTGTATGATACAAATAAATCTGTTGTTATTTTAGCATCGTATTTAAAGGTTTCGGGCAAAATATTTACACCATTTCCGGTAAAATTTGCATCCAGGTATTTATCTTCATCCACATAAGGGTCTATGCCTGCAAAGCTGCCTGAAATAGCAGGATCGCCCGGTCCGCCTGTTCCTGCTAAATTGGCAAACCCTGTCCATCCAAAACCTTTTGAATAGGCATAGCCATAATAAGTAAAATTGGCACCGACACCTAATTTGTTGATCGTATATTCAAGGTTTAAATTGAATTTTGCTGTTGGTGCAGAAGATAATAAAAAGGCTTCTTCACGGTCGCTGAAAAAAGTTTTTTGCAAACGGTAGCTGGTATTTAATGTAGCTGGTACATTCACCTTATCGATATTCATGTGCTGCAGGTTGCCCGCTAACAAGGCTTTAATACTGCTGTGGTCACTAAATTTTTTGGTGTAGTCTATTACAATATCCAAACCGAAGTTGGTGGTATTTACTGCATTGTCAAAAAACTGTGCCGTTGAAACATTTGCAGCTTTTAAATTCTCAATTAAAGCTGCTGGTAAAGTAGTATCTGATGCAGAGAATAATCCTGATAATACAATCCTGTTGGTTACTTTTATAGCATAACCATCTACGGTAATGGTTAAATTTCTCATTGGTTTCCATGCAAAACCAATACTTGCATTATCAGATGTTTCTTCTGTTAATTTGGGAATACCTGCTGCATCAGCAGTAGCGCTGCCATTCCTTGCAATAAGTGATTGAACCAACTGGCCACCGCTGAATGAGGTTAGGGTATTGTTGAAATTGATTTGCTGCAAGGAGGGCGCCCTAAAGCCGGTACTAACAGAACCCCTTATATTAAATTTATCAGAAATTTTATATCGGGTGGCAATTTTGGATGTATTTACAAAACCAAAATCAGAGTAGTATTCAAAGCGAAGTGCCATATCCAATAACCATTTTTTGGTAACATTTAATTCTGCATCAGCATACATACTTTCTGTAGAACGGTTAGCTGATATAACATCCGAAGGGCTAAAACCGGGAAAGCCCTGTGAACCTGGTGCCTGTCCAAAACTATTGGGATATGATTTGTAAGATGCTTCTTCTCCCTTGTAAATTGAATAACGTTCATACCTGTACTCTCCTCCAAGACCTAAGTTAAGGCCTTCAGCAACTGAGCCGAAAGATTTACTAAAATCAATATTAAGTGTGTTTTGAAGAAAATTAAAACCACCATCATCAAAATGAGTTTTAGCGGTATTTCCAACAAGGGATGCGTTAAAAGTTTTATCACCAAAATAATGAAAATTATTCCTGCCAAGTGTATTACTCAAATCCCAGTTCCAGTCGCCACTTAATTTACCTTTTAATCCTAAAGCTAATGAGCCATCGCTGATTTGCGTTTGGATATGTGGGTTGAAATATTTCTCTGAACCATTAGTCGTAGTATGCATAATAGACGGAACATATATAGGATTGCCACTTGCATCAATTGGAAAACGATCGGGCCTTGCACTTAAATTTCTTGAATAAGCAAATGCATCTGAAGCTTTGTAATTATAACCGCCAAATGAATAAAAAGTTGTATTTCCACTGGTTCCAACCGGCAACTCCATATTGTACATGGCGCCTGCTGTTGATACTGAACCATCACCAAAAGCCCTGCGGCCAGAATTGACCGGTAAGGCATTGGCTGTTGCAGCCAGGTTGGTATCTCGCACCTGCCTGTAGGTTTTTGCCTGCGTTAAAAGATCCAGTGAAAAATTTATAAAACCTCCTTTTTTACCAAGGGCTAAACCATTATTGGCTGATATAGCAAACGTGCTACCATCAATAGGGTGGCTACTGATATAATCATTGCTTGCCCTGGCATCATAGGCGTTATATTTAGTATCGTAATAACCCGACCAGCCTGTGTTGATTGTCCAATGGTTTATATCTTTTTTTAGCACTATATTTATTACACCAGCTATTGCATCCGATCCGTATTGCGCAGAAGCGCCATCTCTTAATATTTCAATTCTATCAACTTCAGATTGTGGAAAGCCATTTAAATCTACACCGGAATTACCTCTGCCCCTTGTACCAAATAAGGCTACAAAAGCAGTCTGGTGACGGCGTTTGCCATTTATTAATACCAGAGTCTGATCTGGGCCAAGGCCTCTGAGTGTACCAAGATCCACGTGATCTGCACCATCCGCACCACTTTGTTTATTATAGTTAAAAGAAGGGGCAGCCATATTTAAAACGGAGGTAAGATTCATTTTGGCAGTAGGCAAACCTACCTGGTTTATTTTAATCACATCAACAGGAACCGCAGTTTCAGTTTTAGCTCGGGGTGCACCTCGGGTACCTAATATTACAATATCCCCCAGGTCAACTGAAGCAGCTTTCATAGTCACGGAAATTTCCGGCTGGTTTGTAAGCGTTATATTTTGAATTTCATAGCCGATGCTGCTAATTTCTATAACATCATTTATTTTGGCTTCTATTTTTAAAATCCCATCACTATTTGCAGTAGCACCTTTTTTGGTAGATTTAATTTTGGCAGATGCACTGGAGATGCCATTTCCGGTTTTTGCATCTGTTACTTTTACGGTAAATACCTGTTGTGCAAAAAGCAAACACGTGCATATAAGAAGACCTGCAGTTAAGAAAATTTTTTTCATAATTTATTGTTTTGGTTACTCAAAGTTCTTTA
>JANYGZ010000068.1 GCA_025362235.1 Ferruginibacter sp.
AAATGTAGTATGAATTAGAAAATTATTCTGAACGGGCTAGTAATAAAACTGCACCACTGAAATTATCAACTCCTGGAAACCAGGATTACATTTCAACCAGAATGACGCCCGGGATTTTGAATCACCAATGCTTAGAACGGCCTTACAAAGAGTCTTAATAAATGTACGCTGTATTCTCGTTAGCTGGAGAAATTAATTCTGGTTCTTTTTCGGAATGTGTGGAATGACCGCTAGCGTAAATATATGATATAAGAATCTATACTGCCATTGCAAATTTTTTTTATTGTTTTGTTTAACAAGTCTTGTTCCTTCCAAAACAAGCTTTAAAAATTTCTTATACTTTGATAATTGAAGGATTTGCTAGGCTTGCTTTTTTATTTTTAACATTCAATAAAATAAAGGTTGTTAAAAGATATAGTGAACCTTAAAGTAGAATTTTTAATTTTCATAAATACTTACTTCAGCCAGCTGCTTCCAAAAACAATATAATAGGCCCAGGCTCCCGGGCCATGGGCAACGTCAATGCCTACCCGCAATTTAAATTCTCTTGCAATAAGGTACCTGAAGCCTGCGCCATAACTAAAAATCCATGCAGAATTTTTAAACTCACTCCATTCATCAAATGCTTTGCCCGTGCCACCAAAAGCTACAGCGCTCCATCTTTCTACCACATCCCATCTTGTTTCCATTTCTGCAAGTATGTCTGCATTACCCTGGTATTTTAATATCAGAATTCCCCGCATATCAATATAGGGGGGCATGTAAAACGGAGCATCACCTAAAGACTGCTGTCCATCGAAACGCAGGCCCAGCACAAATTTTTTGGAAAGGCTTTTATAACCATACGCATAATAATTTATGCGCCAGAAATCATAGTCGCTTCCGGTAAGGTTACCCGAATAGATGCCATTAACATGCACCTTCATTCCATTATCCGGTGTAAATATATTGTCACGGGTATCCAGTTCAACAACAGCACCCAGCTGGCTTACGAGGCTGCTGATATCTTTTTGTTTTACAAAAGGGGGAGCGTACCGTTATATTCCAGATCAGATTTGAGGAACATGTATTTAAATCCGCCATACCAATGTGAAATCCCTATTCTTTTGATTGCCTGTAATACTATTGGAATTGATTTGAAATTAAACGGGAATTTTTTTTCGCCAACCGACGGAAGTGTACGGTAAAAATCCATGTTTAAATTTGTATAAGCTGCGCCGATAGAATATTTTATCCCGCTTTTAACAAGCGTGCCCCTGCGAAAAGCTCCCAGCATCCACGTTTTATTGGCGGTATAGGCTGCAAGACCGCCGGTTATATCCGGTGCAACAGGCGTTAGTACTTCTTTTCCATTTATAGAATCAATATAGGGTGGCCTTTTCTTAATAAAAATAGGCGCAATAGCTCCGCCAAATCCACCCAATGCCGGCTCTGTAATAATATACGGAATAGGAATAAACCCATTTGCATTAATAATGAAATCACTTAAATCAAAAGTTCCATCCAGGGAATCTTTTAAAGAAACCTTTTTTTTGGGTTGTTGTGCCTGCACTAATTCGGGTAATAATACAATGCAGCAAAAAAAATAAATTGTCTTCATTATGTACTGGTTAGGTAACCACCTTTTTTGTATTAAGTTAAGTTATATTTTATTCAGCAAACAATTATATAAATATAAAATTTTGGAGAATGCGCCATTACAACTACTTTTAAATTACTATACAATCATTGGCGGTATTACTTTACAATAATCAAAAAAAATAATCATGTCAGATTTGAAAAGCTATTCATTAAAAGATAAAGTAATTGTAGTAACAGGCGGCACGGGTATTTTGGGCGGCGCTTTTATTACAGGTATTGCAGCTGCCGGTGCAACTGTAGGAATATTAGGGCGAAATGAAACCGTAGCCAATGAAAGAGTTGCAGCCGTTGAAGCTTCGGGCGGTAAAGCCATTGCATTGGTGGCAAATGTGCTGGAAGAAAATGAATTGATTGTAGCGAAGAAAAAAATACTGGCCCGTTTTGGAAAAATAGATGGCCTGGTAAATGCCGCTGGTGGAAATATGCCGGAAGGTGTGGTACAGCCCGAGGATAATATTTTTAAAATGAATATTGGCGGTTTAAAAACAGTAATGGATTTAAACCTTTGGGGAACTGTTTTACCTACACAGGTTTTTGGAGATGAGTTGGCAAAAAATGATTCAGCCAGTATTGTAAATATTTCCAGCATGAACTCCAAAAGGGCGGTTACAAAAGTATTGGGTTATAATATGGGCAAGGCTGCTGTTGATTGTTATACACAATGGTTTGCAGTTGAACTGGCCAACCGCTATGGCGATAAAATAAGGATGAATGCCTTAACGCCGGGATTTTTTTTAACGGCACAAAACAAAAAATTGCTCACCAACGACGATGGTAGTTTTACACCAAGGGGCCACGCAGTTATCAATAATACACCCTTCAAACGTTTTGGAAAAGCAGAAGAATTAATAGGTGCGCTGGTATTTCTTTTAAGCGATGCATCAAAGTTTGTAACGGGGTCTCAGCTGGTGGTTGATGGTGGCTTTTCTGTATTCAGTGGTGTATAAATAGTTCATTCATTAATTAAAAATTTATCAGGGTAATAAAGATTAACAGCATACTCTTTACGGCCTCATAAAAAAAGCGTTAAGAAAATTTGAATGATTGTCGTTAAGAAATGAAATTAATGTTACAAATGTTTGGCTTTGCCGTTGGCTCGTAAGTCGCACAAAAGCTCTATTGCATTTTGTTGTTGAGCTAATTTCATTTTAGACAAGCATTTAAATTTTTAGCTTTTTTTATGAAGCCTTGATTTTTTTTGTTTCTTTTTTGCATCAAGGCAAAAAAGAAAATAGGGACTAACTTTAATGGTTATAACTTTTCGGATAAAATTTATTATTTAAAAATTAATTTACAATCAGCTAAAAATATTTCAAGTGGCAATGAAAAAAGTTTTTTGTTTTGGGGAAATTTTATTGAGAATGAGCCTGCAATTAAACCAGGATTGGCTTAATAAAAATACCTTGCAGGTTTATACCGGAGGTGCAGAATTAAATGTAGCACATGCATTGGCAAACTGGGGCATTGCGGTAAAATATGGAACCGCTATGCCGGATAATTATTTGAGCCAGGAAATACTTTCTTCTTTGCAGCAAAAAAACATTGATGTATCAGCTGTTCATTTCAGTGGCAGCAGAATAGGGACTTATTATTTACCACAAGGTGCAGACCTTAAAAATGCAGGTGTAATTTACGACAGGGCATCTTCTTCTTTTGCTGAATTAAAACCCGGGATGATTGATTGGGATAAAGTGTTACAGGATTGCGATTGGTTTCATTTTAGCGCCATCAGCCCTGCTGTATCCCAATCTGCGGCTGATGTTTGCCTGGAAGCAGTAAAAGCATGTGTGGCAAAAAATATAAAAATATCCATCGATCTTAATTATAGGCAAAAGTTGTGGCAGTATGGAAAAAAACCGGTGAGTATAATGCCAGAGCTGGTACAATATTGCTCTATCATTATGGGAAATATGTGGTCAGCAGAAAGTTTGTTAGGCATATCATCTTTGATTAAAGAAAGTAAAAATAAAACAACGGAAGAATTAATGGCGGCTGCAAAAGAAAGCATTCGGCAATTAAAAAAGCAATTTAAAAAAGCAACCACTATCGCTTATACTTTTAGAATGGAAAATGCGTATCGGGCCTTATTGCAAAATGAAGATGATGTTTTTATTTCAAAACAGTACCAGTTGCAACAGAGTATTGATAAAGCGGGCAGCGGCGATTGCTTTATGGGTGGATTGATTTATGGATTATCAAATCAACATCCTTTACAAAATATTATTGATTTTTCTGCGGCGGCGGCTGTTGGAAAATTGCAGGAAATTGGAGATGCTACTAAACAATCAATTGCCGATGTACTAAAAAGGGTGAACAATTAAATTACTACAATGGAAAATGATAAAATCATCAAAAAACAAATAAAGGAACAGGGTATACTGCCATTGTTTTATCATGATAGTATAGAGGTTTGTATAGCAGTAACCAATGCGCTGTACCAGGCAGGTATCCGAAGCATTGAGTTTACCAACAGGGGAGCGAATGCTTTTGAAAATTTTAAACTACTGGTTCAGCAAAGGGATAAGCAATGGCAGGGGTTATTGCTGGCCGTGGGTACTATCAAATCTGTTGAGGAAGCCAATAATTTTTTTAAAGCAGGTGCAGATTTTTTAATAAGCCCTGTATTTGATATGGAGATTTTTGCTGCAGCAAAGCAATGTAAAGTATTATGGATACCGGGTTGTACCACACCTACTGAAATTTATGCAGCAGAAAAAGCCGGCTCCACGATGATAAAATTATTTCCGGGCAATTTGCTGATGCCATCATTTGTTGAAGCCATTAAACCATTATTTCCTCAGATTGATTTTTTGGTAACAGGTGGTGTGGATGTTACAGAAGATAATTTAAAAGCATGGTTTAAAAGCGGTGTAGTTGCTGTAGGCATGGGAAGTAAATTAATTACCAATGAAGTATTGAAAAATGAATTGTATAGCGATTTGAAAACAACTACCGAACAGGTATTATCTATCGTTAAGAAAACAAAAGTAGGTTAACCACCTGCTTTTTACGGCCTCATAAAAAATAAAAATTATTGCATGCAACAAGCCATTGGAAAATATAGGTGGACCATCTGCACGCTTTTATTTTTTGCCACTACCATCAATTACCTCGACAGGCAGGTATTAAGTTTACTAAAACCAACACTGGAAGAAAAGTTTGGCTGGAGCAACAGTGATTATGCAAATATTGCTGCGGTGTTTCAATTTGTGTATGCCATTTCCTTATTATTTGCCGGCCGTATTATTGATAAACTGGGCACAAAAAAAGGCTACACTTTGGCTATTATTATCTGGTCGCTGGGGGCCGCCATTCACGCTTTGGCAATACCTATTGGCCAGAGCATTGCAACCGTATTGGGATGGGTGGGCCTTGTAAGTGTGCCGGTATCCATTGCCGGTTTTATGTTTTCGAGGGCCGTACTTGGTATTGGGGAATCGGGAAATTTTCCAGCTGCGATAAAAGCAACTGCAGATTATTTCCCCAAAAAAGAACGTTCGTTTGCAACCGGAATTTTTAATTCAGGCGCCAATGTAGGTGCCATCCTTGCACCGCTTACTGTACCATGGATCGCAAAAAACTGGGGCTGGGAAGCAGCATTTTTAATCATTGGCAGCATTGGTTTTTTATGGCTCTTTTTTTGGTGGGCATTTTACGATACACCTGGTAAACAAAAAAGGCTTTCATCTGAAGAATTATCTTACATCAACAGCGATGTTCATGCCCTGCCGGAAACAACCCTACCACCGGAAAAAATAAGCTGGTATAAATTATTGAGGTATAAACAAACATGGGCATTTACTTTTGGAAAGTTTATGACGGATGGTGTATGGTGGTTCTATTTATTCTGGTTGCCTGCTTACCTGAAAGACCAGCATGGCATCAGCAGCACAGGCATGATGTTGCCATTGGCAGTATTATACAGTATGACGATGATTGGAAGTATCAGTGGTGGCTGGTTCCCGGTGTATTTTATTCGTAGGGGCTACCCTGTTTATACGGCCCGCATTAAAGCGATGCTGGTAATTGCCTTTATACCATTGCTGGTATTACTGGCGCAACCCCTTGGCCATATCAGTTTTTGGATACCCATTGTGCTGATAGGTTTTGGCGCTTCGGCACACTCTGCATGGTCGGCAAATATTTTTACCACCGTAAGTGATATGTTTCCCAAAAAAGCAGTTGGCTCCATAGTTGGTATTGGCGGCATGGCAGGAGGCATTGGCGGGGTATTAATTACAAAACTGGGCGGCACCTTATTTGATTATTACAAAGCAAAGGGGCATATTGAAACAGGCTATACCATTATGTTTGCCATTTGTGCTTTAGCTTATTTAATAGCATGGCTGGTGATGAAATTGCTGGTACCAAAATACAAAGCCATTACCGATTTATAATGCAAAACTATACTAACTAATAGCAAAAGACGATAGTGGTTCATCAGGTTTGGAAGGCTGGTTGGAGATAATTATTTAGTACCCAATATTTATTCACAGCAGTCATTACAATTTGCGGTATTGTTAAGCATTGGTTAACTTGTAATACCATTTTTGAACTGGCAATACATTTGTAACTTGTATTTAAAATATATTTACATCACCGCATCTAAAATTAAATAACAATGAAAAAAATTATTCTTATTGCAACCATCATGATTGGGTGCATTAGTTTTTCTACAGCTCAGCAGCCAACAACAAAACCGGTAAAACCCGCAAAAGCAAAATCAGCAACCACAAGTACTGCTGCGGCAAAGCCCACAACTGCTACAACTGCAAAACCGGCAACAGCAACAACTGTTGCAAAGCCGGCAACTACCGCAACTACAAAACCGGCAACACCAACTACAAAACCTTCATCAACAGCAACTGCCAAGTCTGTATCGTCTGATGGAACGGTATTAAAAAAAGACGGCACTCCAGACAAAAGGTATAAAACAACTGAGCCAAAAGAGCATTTAAAAAAAGATGGCACACCAGATAAACGATATAGCGAAAATAAACCGAAGTAAAATAATTTAATAAAAACTCAAGCCTGAAAATTAATACTGTATTAATTTTCAGGCTTTTTTATATATAGAAAAATTGGTCAGGGAAGGGGCATTGTAGAAAAGCCAATACGAATTGTATGGCAGATCATAAAAAGCAATAAATTACATCTTTGAAAAAAGTTGCTATCAAAAACCTGTTGGTAAAATAAATAAAAGGCTAATCAAACAAACAGGTCAGTGTTTAATATGAAAAGAAAAACCTTTTATAAAAAAAATCTCCTAATTAGCTCCCTGCTGTTTTTTTCTGTTACAATTTATGCGCAGCAAAAAATAAATGCCGATTCAATACGGAATAAAATGCACTGGTTTGCTGATGCCAAACTGGGCATATTTATCCACTGGGGAATTTATGCAGTAAAAGGCATTGATGAAAGCTGGAGCTTTTATAATAAAAAAATTAGTTATGCAGGTTATATTGAACAGTTGAAAGGGTTTACTGCTTCAAAATATAATCCACAGGCATGGGCCGCATTGATAAAAGAAACAGGTGCAAGGTATGCCGTCATCACCACCAAACATCACGATGGTGTTGCTTTATGGCCTACCAAACAAAATCATTTTAATGTAAAAGATAATACCCCTGCAAAACGGGATGTACTGCAACCATTTTATGATGCATTGAATAAACAGGGCATCAAGCGTGGCGCTTATTTTTCTTTGATTGACTGGAGTTATACTGATTACCCCGGATTTATAAAGGACAGCACCCGCTATAAAATTGCAGATGAACCAGAACGCTGGAAACATTTTCAACATTTTCTTCAAGCGCAGATAGATGAAATAAATATTGCTTACAAGCCCGACCTGTGGTGGTTTGATGGCGATTGGGAACATACTCCCGTCGAATGGGAGGCAGAGAAATTGAGGTTACAAATACTCAGTAAAAATCCTGCCGCCATCATCAACGGAAGATTACAGGGTTATGGCGATTATGAAACCCCGGAACAGAACTTCCCGGTGAGCAGGCCAAAATTTAACTGGTGGGAACTATGCATGACTACCAATAATAACTGGGGTTATCACCCTGATGATACAGCCTATAAAACACCATTTGAAGTAATCACTATTTTTGTAGATGCTGTAAGTAATGGCGGTAATTTATTATTGGATATTGGCCCCAAAGAAGATGGAACAATACCTGCGAAACAGGTAAATGTTTTAAAAGAGCTGGGCAAATGGAATAAAAAAAATGGCGAAGCTATATTTGGAACTATCCCCGGTTTGCCACAGGGGCATTTTTACGGGCCCACCACCTTATCAAAAGATTCTACTACTCTTTATCTTTTTTTGCCTGCGCAAACTGCGGGTAACATTATGCTAAAAGGACTTGTGAATGAAATTAAGGATATTGTTGTTGTAGGCACTGCGCAACATTTACGCCCCAAAGTAGTGGGTAAAATATCATGGAGCCCTGTGCCGGGTTTGGTGTTTATAAATGTTCCGGAAAAGATAAGGGATAAGTATATGACTGTATTAAAACTAACATTGAACGGCGCTGTGAAATTATATAGGGGCCAGGGTGGTTTAAATTAAATAAAGATAATTTAATCGTCAGTGGTGAATGGTTAATAGTGAATTATTTACTATCCAACGTTTATAATTTACGATTAACTTAACACAGGTATAATAATTTCAGTAATTTTAATAATATAGTTTATCAAACTCAACGCTGCCAAAAGATTGCTGGCTTTTTTATGAAATCTAAAATTGTAATAGTATCTGCTTTATTGCTGGTTACCGTTATCAGCTGGCTTGCCTGTATGCATGCAAACAATGATGTTGCAGCAATGGCAGATAAAGTGAGTTATAATTTTAACATCAGGCCAATTTTATCTGATAAATGTTTTAAGTGCCACGGGCCTGATATAAATAAACGGGAGGCTGGTTTAAGGCTGGATATACCTGATTCAGCCTTTGCTCCTTTAAAGGAAACAAAAGGGGCTTTTGCATTGGTTCCTTTTAAACCCGAAGAATCGGAACTGTATAAGCGTATATCCTCTACCGATACTGATTACCTGATGCCAACACCTTCATCTCATTTAAGCGTATTATCGGCAAATGAAATAGCCTTATTTAAAAAATGGATTTTACAGGGAGCAAAATATGAACCACACTGGGCATTTGTAAAACCTGTAAAAATGCCCCTGTCTGAAATAAAAAATAAGGAGCTTGCAAAAAATGAAATTGATTATTTTGTTTTTAGCAAACAGCAACAGCAGGGGCTTACAGCCAATGAAGCAGCAGACAAAGAGCGTTTATTAAAAAGAGTATCGCTTGATCTTACAGGCCTGCCACCATCTGAAAAAATGATGGATCAGTTTGTGGCAAATAAAAATGCAAATGCCTATGAAGCTATTGTTGATGAACTGTTGAATAACCCGGCATACGGGGAAAAGATGGCGGTACATTGGCTGGATATTGCACGCTATGCAGATAGCTATGGTTACCAGGATGATAATATTAGGACACAATGGGCATGGCGGGATTGGGTAATCCATGCATTTAATAAAAACATCCCTTACAATACTTTTCTTACCTGGCAGATAGCAGGCGACATGCTTCCCAATGCCAACAAGGAACAAATATTGGCCACCGCTTTTTTTCGCAATCATAAATACACAGAAGAAGGTGGTGTGATTCCTGAAGAATACCGCATCGGCTATATTCTTGATAAAACCAAAACCTTTGGCAAAGGAATATTAGGATTAACTGTAGAGTGTGCCCAATGCCACGATCATAAATACGACCCTATTTCTCAAAAAGACTACTACCAGTTATTTGCTTTTTTTAATAATACAAAAGAGATAGGTTACGAAGGAGATGTAAATCAATCAAAGCCGGCGAAAATGCCGGTGCTTAACATTACAGATGATGACACTAAAAATCTTTTATCTTTTATTGATAAAAAAGATACCGGCAATCTGATGGTTTCTGTCATGGGAGAAAGAGATACACTGCGCAAAACATTTTTGCTGAAACGTGGTGTATACGATCAGCCGGGTTATGAAGTTTTTCCTACGGCCATAAAATCGGTAATGGCTTTTGATACCACGGCAACGAATGCAAGAAACAGGCTGGGTCTTGCAGCATGGACGGTTAGCAATGATAACCCGCTTACAGCAAGGGTTTTTGTAAACCATATCTGGCAGGAATTTTTTGGCAGGGGGCTTGTAAAAACATCCGGTGATTTTGGCATGCAGGGCGAACTGCCCACCAACCCCGCTTTATTGGATTGGCTTGCGGCAGATTTTATGGAACACGGCTGGGATATTAAGCGCCTGGTAAAACAGGTTGTTATGAGTGCCACCTACCGGCAGTCATCAAAAGTAAATGAAGAAAATTATAAAAAAGACCCTGAAAATATTTACCTCTCACGCTCCCCACGGCAAAAAGTAAAAGCCGAATTTGTAAGAGATATTATTTTATACAGTAGTGGTTTATTGGTAAACACCATCGGCGGGCCGAGTGTGAAACCATATCAACCTAAGGGACTTTGGGAAATGGCCAGTTCAGGCAGGGGAGTACTGGCAACATACAAACAGGATAAAGGCGATGCATTGTATAGAAGAGGAATGTATACTTTTATAAAACTAACCGTACCACCACCTGGCATGATGTTGTTTGACGCCAGTAACCGTGACCAGTGTGAAGTAAAACGCTCACAAACCAACACACCTTTGCAGGCATTGATGATGATGAACGACCCGACTGTGCTGGAAGCTTCAAGGGTATTTGCTGAAAAGCTGATGGAAGAAAATACTACCACAGAAGAAAAAATAAAGAAAGCATTTCGCCGCATTATTTGTAGAAATGCAACCGATAAAGAAAATAGTATTTTAAAATTATATTACGATGACCAGTTACAACAGTTTAAGCAAAAGCAACTAGATGCTGCTGCAACATTAAATGTGGGTGAATTTGCGATTGACAAAAAGGTTGATGCAAATACAACTGCTGCATTAATGAAACTGATCAATATGATTTATAATATGGAAGAGGCCATTATAAAAACCTGATTATGGATAAACAAATGCTGGAACACAGCCTTCATTTAAACCGGCGGCGTTTCCTTTCAAAACTAAGTTTGGGTATTGGCAGTGTGGCATTAGGTTCACTATTGATACCAGACCTTTTTTCTAATAAGAGCGATGAAGAAATGCTGTTGACAGGATTGCCGCAATTTGCACCAAAGGCAAAAAGAATTATTTATCTTTTTCAGAATGGCGCCCCTTCTCAACTGGATTTGTTTGAGTACAAACCAAAGCTGATTGAAATGTTTGGCCAGGAACTTCCTGAATCAGTCCGCATGGGTCAACGCCTTACTGGTATGACGGCTGACCAGAAAAAATTTCCTTTGGCCGGGTCTATGTTTAAATTTGATCAGTATGGCCAGGCAAAGGCTTGGATAAGTGAACTGTTGCCCTACACTTCTAAAGTAGTAGATGATTTATGTTTTGTAAAAAGTATGTACACAGAAGCCATCAATCATGATCCTGCACTTACATTTTTTCAAACAGGTGCACAGGTAGGCAACCGCCCCAGTATGGGATCATGGCTTAGTTATGGCTTAGGAAGTGAAAATAAAAACCTGCCTGCTTTTTGTGTATTGTTATCAAAAGGAAAAGGAAACGGGCAAGGTGTTTATTCAAAATTATGGAGCAATGGATTTTTAGATTCCATTCACCAGGGGGTACAGTTTAGCAGTGGCGATAACCCTGTATTGTATCTTAACAATCCTGAAAGTATCTCAAAAACAGATCGCCGTAAAATGCTGGATAAACTGGAAGAATTAAATGCAGAAACTTTTAAAGAATCCGGCGACCCTGAAATAAATGCCAAGGTACAGCAATACGAAATGGCCTATCGCATGCAGACGGCCGTGCCTGAAATAACAGACCTGAGCAAAGAGCCCGAAGATATCGTAAAATTGTACGGGCCTGATTGTCTTGTACCCGGAACCTATGCAGCCAACTGTTTACTGGCAAGAAAATTATCAGAGAACGGTGTGCGCTTTGTTCAGTTATATCACCAGGGTTGGGATGGCCATGGAAACCTGCCCGGAGAAATCCGCGGCCAGTGTATGGATACCGACCAGTCTTCAGCAGCATTGATCACTGATCTGAAACAAAGAGGATTGTTGGATGAAACCCTTGTTATTTGGGGTGGTGAATTTGGCAGAACAAATTATTGCCAGGGTACGCTCACCAAAGAAAATTATGGAAGGGACCATCATCCAAGATGCTTTACAATATGGATGGCAGGTGGTGGTGTAAAGCCGGGTGTGTATGGCGAAACGGATGAGTTTGGATATAATATTATCAAGGATCCTGTGCATGTAAATGATTTTCATGCAACGGTTTTGCATTTGATGGGTATTGATCATGAGAAGCTTACCTTCAAACATCTTGGCAGGCGTTACAGGCTTACAGATGTTGCAGGTAAAGTGGTGAAGGGGATCGTGGCGTAAGAAAAATAGATATTGAACCAGAAGGGCAAATATTGAATAATAAAATACGGCGAAGGGGTGTTAAAAATTAGATTTATTTCACACAAAGCTCGCAACAATAACAAGTACGCAAAGCAATACAATGTTAATTAATTGGAGTTCTTCTTTGTGAACTTTGTATTCTTTGTTCTCTTTGTGTGAAATCTTATTTTTGAGACAGCCTTAGTGGAGGACGATGTGAAATGAGTAAACGAAAAATGCTGAATCAATAAAAATATTTTTTTTAAAAATAGCAATTAAAATAAACATCATGCAACGCAGGACATTCATAAAAAATTCTTCCATCGCAGCAACGGGATTAATATGCCAGCCATCATTGGCTTTTAAAGAAGATCCATTGCTTGGACAAAATAACAAACGCTATCGCCTCAATAATCATTGGAGCAAGGCAGATGTTGCCCTTAACCCTGTAAAAGATTGTCATGAAATGGTGCAGGATAGCAAGGGCCGTATTATTTTATTGACCAACGAAACAAAAAATAATGTGCTCATATATGATAAAGGTGGAAAATTATTAACTACCTGGGGTACTGAATATCCCGGTGCACACGGCTTAACACTATGCAATGAGAATGGTACGGATGTATTATTTATATGCGATAATAACCGTCACCAGGTAATTAAAACTACCATCGATGGCCGTGTATTGCTGGTGTTGGATTATCCAAAAGAAACGGGGCAATATTCAAAAGCAGATGAATACATTCCTACCGAAACTGCTATTACTGCCAATGGTGATATTTATGTAGCAGATGGATATGGCAAAGATTTTATTATTCATTATGATTCATCGGGCCATTACATTAATCATTTTGGCGGGCGAGGTGATGAATCAAAACATTTATTAAATGCCCATGGTGTTTGTGTAGATAACAGGGATGCTAAACGGCCATGCCTGCTGGTAACATCCCGTCAGCAAAATGCTTTTAAACGATATACATTTAGCGGCGAATATATTGATACCATTCCTTTGCCCGGTGCATGGGTTTGCCGCCCGGTGATAAAAGGAGATTACCTGTATGCTGCGGTTTTACAAAGTAATTCAAGCCTATGGAAGCAA
This sequence comes from Ferruginibacter sp., assembly GCA_025362235.1. GTDB lineage: Bacteria > Bacteroidota > Bacteroidia > Chitinophagales > Chitinophagaceae > Ferruginibacter. The sequence goes on from JANYGZ010000068.1 coordinate 13,255, forward strand.
TCAGGTTTTGTAACCATATTGGATAAAAATTTTAAAGTTGTATCAAACCTGGGTGGCAGCGAACCAACATATATTGATAATAAACTGCAGGAGATGCAGCAGACTATAAAATATTTTTCATACCCACATGATGTGTGTGTGGATGATGAAGAAAATTTATACATCGCTCAATGGAACTCAGATAAAGTATATCCTTATAAATTATCACCTGTTATTTAGTGAGCCCACTTTTAATTTTATTGATGAATAAACTGTAGTAATCTATGCAGCGATGGAAAGCGATTTTGTATAATGCCGGTTTTGCGTTAAACTGCCTGCTGGTTTTTTTACTGATATTTGAAAGCCGTTTATCAATACCTCCATTTGTGCAAACTATCGGACGCATGCATCCGTTGTTGTTACACTTCCCCATAGTAGTGGTAATACTGTGTATTTTCTGGGAACTGTTTTCGGGCCTTAAAAAATCAACTACAGCCGAACAGCAAAGCATTGGTGATGGATTATTATTGCTGGCTTCTATAACAGCTGTAACCAGTGCATTAATGGGTTTGTTACTTTCTAAAGAGAACGGCTATACGCAGGAGGTAGTGGCCTGGCATAAATGGGGTGGCATCGCCATTTCTTTATTATCCTTTGCGTGGTATACTTATAGAAATGTTATCAGGCGGATGAAACCTTTATTGGTAATGACTGTAACAATCGGTACGGCAGCAATTATTATTACCAGCCACCTTGGAGCTGATATTACGCATGGCGATAATTTTTTATTGGCACCTGTTACAAAGGATAAACAAATGCCTGCGGTTTTGTTTGAAGATGCAATAGTATATGCCAATATGGTGCAGCCTATTTTAAATGCAAAATGCATCAGTTGCCACAATCCAAAAAAAGCCAAGGGACAACTGGTGATGGAATCATTTGCAACATTATTAAAAGGAGGAAAAGATGGGGCATTATGGGATTCGACTCAAGATAATTTTGGCTTAATGCTGAGCAGGATACACCTGCCATTGGAGAATAAAAAACATATGCCACCAACAGGTAAACCCCAGCTTACTGATGAAGAAATAAGCATCCTGTATCATTGGATACGGAGCGGAGCAAATGATACAGTTACAGTTGCTGAACTAACGGAAACGGATACACTGCGTATGCTGGCCTCGGCTTTGTTCAATACCATTGAAACAGACGAGTATATTTTTAAATCTGCGGATGATAGTAAAATAAAAAGGCTGCTGAATAATTACCGGCTTGTTGCACCGCTGTCCCTTGGTTCGCCAGCCTTAGGTGTCGAATTTTATAGTGCAGCCCAATTTAAAGCTGAGCAGTTAAAAGAACTTCTTACTGTGAAAGAACAGATAGTGTCGCTCAATTTAAATAAGATGCCGGTTACAGATGATGGCCTTGCGACAATTGCGCAATTTACCAACCTGCGTAAACTCAATTTATCTTTTACAAATATCAAGGGTAAAGGTTTGCCTGCCTTAATTAATTTAAAAGAGTTAAAACAATTATCCCTATCAGGTACCGGCGTAAATGTTGCTGATATTGGTGTGCTGGCAACATTACCAAAACTTACACAATTGTTTATATGGAGTACACCTGCACAATTACAGGATATTGCAGCGCTAAAAAAGCAATTTAAAAATACCAGTATACAAACAGGTTTTGCAGGAGATACCATTGTCATAAAATTAAACAGGCCAATAGTAGAAAATGAAGAACAAATACTGACCGGCCCAACACCGCTAAAATTAAAGCACTATGTAAAAGGAGTTACTATACATTATTCTACCGACGGTTCTGAACCCGACAGTATTCAATCGCCCATATACAAAAACGATTTTATATTGGATAAGAATATGACGGTGAAAGCAAAAGCATTTAAAGCCGGGTGGGTGAGCAGCGATATAACAGAAAGGACTTTTTACAAAGCTGGGTATAGGATCGATTCAATACGTTTAGCAGAACCTTCTCCTGACGCACCTTATAAAGCAATCCCGGCCACTATCCTGGCAGATGCACAAAAAGGAGATTTTAATTTTGGGAATGGTAAGTGGATAGGTTTTAGGGGGAAGCCGATGCAGGCAATTATTTATTTTGATACCCTGCAAACTATTTCATCCATTACAGTAAGTAGCATCATTAATATTGGTGGTTACATTATGCCTCCGCACCAGGTAGAAGTATGGGTAGGTAATTCGCCGGCGAATCTCCGCCTTATAAAAAAAATAAATCCTGAGCAACCTGTTAAAGAAGCCCCTGTCTACATGAAAGGGTATGAGCTGGACTTTAAACCAGTAAAAGAAAAGTATCTAAAAATAGTGGTGGTACCTGTTGCTAAATTACCTGCCTGGCACAAGGGGAAAAATGATAAAGGGTGGGTTTTTGTTGACGAGATTTTTTTAAATTGATTAAGAAAATTTTTAATTGATTCCCCTTCTGTAAAACAAAATTCTTCTTTAAAAAAGTCAATCTGACAATTACTCTTTCCAGGAAAAATGGCAATATTGTCGAAAAAGTATCTGAATTGGATAAAAGAATATTTTTTTAACGTAACCACAATTAAATAAAGTGCTTAATTTTATTCTGCCATTACCTAATGCTTATTAAACATCCATTGCTTGTCAAATTCTTCAATCGATAATGAAAAATTGCTGCTCTTAAAAGTGGCTAACGGAGACGAAAGTGCTTTCGCACAACTTTTCAAAAACCACTATAATCAGTTGGGTAGTTTTATCATGCGTATTACCGAGTCGGAATTGCTCACCCAGGAGATAGTTCAGGATGTATTTTTAAAAATATGGGTCAACAGGACTGCGCTGACCGAGATAGATTGCTTTAAAGCTTACCTGTTGGTGGTTTCAAGAAATCACACCCTTAATTGTTTAAAACAAATTGCCAGGGAAAATAACCGTAAAAAAGAATGGGTGAATTCAGTATTACGTAATGCCTCCAATGATGTTGAGGAAATGGATACAATTGATAGGGGTAGCCTGATTGATGAAGCCGTAACTCTTCTTCCACCGCAACAAAAAAAAGTATACACCTTAAGCAGGAGAGACGGATTGAAGCAGCAAGAGATAGCGAGAGAGCTGAATATTTCTCTTGAAACCGTAAAAAAACACATGGTGCTTGCATTACGTTTTTTAAAATATCATATCCGTACAAATATCAGTCTCTTTTTATTATTCATGTTTTTTTAAAAAACTGAAAATTTTTTTCTTGCCGTTACCTCCTTCCCAAATTTATGTTGTCTTAATAAGTGTACAGCCTTAAAAGGTTTTTAAAGTACACCAATTATTTATGAGTGAATCAAGGCTGAGTTATTTATTCCAGGCTTATTTCAATAAAAGCGCTACAGTACAAGACCGTAATGAATTGATGGAATTGGTGGCTAAAAGTAACAATGATGAGGAGCTTAAAATGCTGATGACAGAAGCATGGTTTAAATTTAGCAGCCAAAGCCAGGTATTTAGTGAAGCTACCGGCGATGAAATACTTTCAAATATTTTACAAAAAGATAAAACAAATTTTAATACCCCGGTTATTGAAAAATATAACCCATCTTTTAAATGGATGCGTATTGCAGCCGCCGCAGTGCTGATTATAGCTGTTGCAGGAATTAGTTTTTGGTTTCAAAAAAAGCAGCCTCAACAACCAATTGCACAATCAAAAAAAATTATAACACCAGTTTCAAAACCAATTACGCCCGGTGGAAACAAAGCCGTACTTACATTGTCTGACGGATCTAATATTATACTTGATTCAACACTCAAGGGTGAATTGGCAAAGCAGGGCAGTGTTAAGGTTATTAAGCTAAACACGGTAACCGTTGCTTACAACGATACAAAGGAAAACAGTAAAGAAATTGTTTACAATACATTGTCTACCCCCAGCGGCGGCCAGTACCAACTGATATTGCCTGACGGTACCAAGGTTTGGCTGGATGCTTCTTCCTCCATACGTTTCCCCACTGCATTCCAGGGAAAGGAACGTAATGTAACCCTGACTGGTGAAGCCTATTTTGAAGTGGCTAAAAATGCAGATATGCCTTTTAAAATAACTGTAAAGGATATGGCAGTAGAAGTGCTGGGAACACATTTTAATGTAATGGCTTATGAAGATGAAAGTTCAATGAACACAACATTGCTGGAAGGTTCGGTAAAAATAACTAAAGCCGGAGTAAATAAAATGTTGGTACCCGGGCAGCAATCTGTTATAAATAATACAGGCGAAATAAATATTATAAATGCAGATATAGAAGAAGTAATGGCCTGGAAAAATGGCCTGTTTCAATTTAATGCTTTCGATATAAAAAAGGTAATGCGTCAAATTTCAAGATGGTATGATGTTGAAGTTGTTTATGAAAATGAAATACCATCCCGCCATTTTACCGGGATGATCAGCAGGAGCAATGATATTTCACAAGTTTTAAAAATTCTGCAGTCAGGCGGTGTAAAATTTAGAATTGAAGGTAGAAAAATAATTGTTATTTAGTAACAAGGGGAATTAAAATATCAATAACAAAAAGAATAAAGAATTAATAAATTTTAAATAAGGATTTTCCAAAAAAAACCAGGAACGTTTGCGACGCCCCTGGAAAGTATTTGGTTCATCCAGAAATAAACGGGAATGATTGCTAATGTTTAAACCAAACTTCACAAAAGTATGAAAAAATCGTGTTTGTTACGTTGCCTTAACCGGGGCAAGGTAATCACCAAAAAAACATTGCTCGTTATGAAACTGACAGCTGTTTTATTATTCGTAGCCTGCCTTAATGTAAGCGCCAGCTCAGAGGCACAAAGCATTACTATCTCCCAGCGAAATACTACGCTGGAAAAGGTGTTTAAAGAAATTCACAAAAAAGCCGGCTACCAGTTTTTTTACCAGGATGAGCTGTTGCAACAGGCAAAAAAATTCGACATTAATGTAAAAGATGCATCTGTTGAGCAGGTACTAAATCTGTGTTTTAAAGATCAGCCGCTGGTGTTTTCCATTACAGAAAAAGCCATTACTATCAAGAGCAAAGCAGAAACGGATGTTTCAACAAACATTCCTGCTCCGCCAATTCAAATTAGAGGAAAAGTAACAGATCAGACTGGTAAACCACTTGCTGGTGTAACAGTTTCTGTTGCAGGCCAAACGGGTGGAGTAAGCACAAACGAGAGTGGCGATTTTTCTATTACGGCTCCCGATAATGCCGTCTTAACTTTTAGTTATGTAGGCTATAAAACAATAACAGAATCGGTAAAAGGTAAAACCAATATGGTAATAACCATGGCTGTAAAAGTATCATTGCTGGATGATATGGTTATTATTGGATATGGTAAAACAAAGCGATTAAATCTTACGGGTGCTCAAACATCTATTTCAGCCAAAGACATGGACAGAACTGTCAACACTACAATTGAGCAAGCCATACAGGGTAGATCTGCCGGGGTTTATGTAACTCAAAATTCAGGACAACCCGGTGGGGCAATGTCAGTAAATATAAGGGGCGTCAGCTCTATTAATGGAAGTACAGAACCATTGTATGTGATAGATGGAGTGCAGATTCCGGGCCAGCCAGTTTCTTTTGGAGGACAAAGTTCTGCCAACCCTTTATCGGGTTTTAACACTGCAGATTTTGAAAATGTAGAAATATTACAGGGGCCATCAGCAACAGCAATATACGGTTCAAGGGCAACCAATGGGGTTGTTTTAATTACTACCAAACGCGGTAAAGCTGGCGACACTAAAATAACATTTAGTATGCAGTATGGTGTTCAAAAACCGCCAAAACATTTGGATGTAATGGATCTTAGCCAATATGCACAAATGGTAAAAGAATTTCATAAAGTAGCTGGCGGCCAAACACCTGCTGAATTTTTAGACCCCAGTTTGTTAGGTAAAGGAACAAACTGGCAGAATGAATTATTTAAGGATGCTCCCATGGCTAATTATCAATTAAGTCTTAGCGGTGGAAATGATAAATCTACTTATTACCTGGCAGGTGAATATTTTGACCAGCATGGAGTTGCTTTAGGATCAGGATTTAAAAGGTATAGCGTACGCTTTAATTCTGATATTAAACCTTTGAAATGGCTTTCATTAGGTACCAATCTTAGTTTTAATCAAACAAAAGAGGTACTAACTACCAGCCAGGAAAATGTTATTGCAGATGCATTGCAGTTAACACCACAGGTGCCGGTTAAAAACCTTGATGGTTCATGGGGTGGCGGCGATATTATAAATGGAGCTAACCAGTTTGCCCCGGTTAATCCAATTGCCATTGCAAATCTTAAAACAAACACTTTAGCAAGAAGCCAATTTTTAGGAGGATTAAATCTTGGTATATATATCACAAAAGACCTTACTTTCAGAACCACGTTTAACACCAATATTGGTTATTCTAATTCAGTATACTACCAGCCTACTTACGCAATTGGATGGGCCATTAATGCAACCGCCTCTTTAACAAACGGAACCGGTAAAAGCACTTACTGGAACTGGAACCAATTGCTGGAATATAACAAGCAGCTAGGAAAAAATAACTTTAGTATAATGGCCAGCCATGAGGCACAGGAATCTGATTGGCAAAATGTATCAGCTACAAGAACCGGCTTTCTTACCAATGATATTTTTGATTTGAATGCAGGTGACCCTACTACAGCATCAAACAGTGGTGGATCAGGCAAGTGGGGAATGGAATCATATCTTGGAAGGGTTAATTATAATTATGATAACCGTTATCTACTAACAGGTACAATCAGGGCGGATGGTTCTGCCAATTTTGGTGCTGATAATAAATGGGGTTATTTCCCTTCCTTAGCAATAGCATGGCGTGCATCACAGGAAGCGTTTTTTAATGTTTCATGGATAAGTGAATTGAAATTACGCCTTGAAACCGGTGTTACCGGTAACCAGGGTGGTGGTGGCGGAATTTATTCTCCTTTAAGCACAGGCGCTACCCCAACTGGTACCGGCTTTTTACCATCAAGGTATAGCAACCCGGGATTACAGTGGGAAGAAACAAAAGCAAATGATATTGGTATTAATGTAGGATTTATAAAGAACAGGATACAGTTAGAGTTTGATTATTTTGTAAAAAAAACCAACAACCTTTTAATGGATAATCCATTACCATGGTACATGGGTACAAATGGTACCGGCGCCGTAGGATCTCCTACAGTAAATATTGGCGAGCTTCAAAATAAAGGATGGGGATTAACACTTACTACAATAAATGTTGCAAACAGAAATTTTAAATGGGAATCAAATTTAAATTTCTCTGCTTTTAAAACAACGATTAACAAATTTTATTCAGATGCATCATTTGTAAACCGTACTTCATGGTGGTTAAATGATTGGACACAGCAGTCTGCAGTAGGGCAGGCTCCATGGATGTTCAGGGGATATATTGAAGATGGTTTATTTCAATCGAAAGAAGAAATCAGTAAAAGCGCAGTACCGGTTGATAACAATGGCCACAGGCTTCCAATTGAAGATTTGGCAAACGGCATAAATGGCATATCTGTGGGGGATGTTAAGTTTAGGGATATCAGTGGACCTAACGGTAAACCGGATGGCATAATTGATACGTATGATGAAACCAATATTGGTAACCCATGGCCTAAATTATTTGGTGGGTTTACAAATACTTTTACCTACAAAAATTTTGATCTGAGCGTTTTCATTATTGGAACTTTTGGAAATAATATTTATAACTATATCGGTAAAATAAATACTAACCCGAATAACATCAATATATCCAGGAATTTGCTTGTGCATGCAATGGATTACGCAAAGCCAATTACAAATGAACAAGGCCAATTAGTGTTGGCAAACCCTAATACAGATGTGCCAAGAATATCTTACGGGCCTAATGGAAACCAAACACACCCTACCAATAAATGGGTAGAGGATGGGTCGTTTGTACGGCTTAAAAACATATCCCTTACTTATAACCTGCCAGCTAATTTTCTTGCACAACAAAAATTCTTAAAAGGTGTAAGGGTTACCATCAGTGCACAGAATGTTGTAACCTGGACCCATTACTCGGGGATGGACCCTGAAGTTGGATCTTATGTAGGAAGGGATACAAGCCCTTCTAACCAGGCTGTGGGCCTCGATTACGGACGTTATCCATTAACCCCTATCTATACATTTAACCTGGGTATAAATTTTTAAAATTATAAAAATGAAAAATTATAAACGTTTATATAATTGGTTAGCCATATTGCTTCCAATCATCTCATTAACAGCCTGCTCAAAAGACTTTCTTGAAAAGCCACCAACTGATGCAATTGTTGACGCCAATTTTTATAAAACCGATGAACAGGTTTTGGCAGGTACAGCATTACTGTATAGTAAAGTATGGTTTGATTATAATGATAAAGCATCTTATAATCTTGGTGACTTTAGAGCTGGCACTGCTTTCTCTGCTTACAACGACAGGGGTAATGTACTTTTTAATACAACCGGTAATACACCTGAAAATGGAGCTTCCTGGAGATCGTTCTTTATAGTAGTAGGGCAGTCAAACCTGGCAATAACAAACATTAATAAGTATGCTGGTTCAGGAGTTAGCTCCAATGTTAAAAAAATGGCAATTGCAGAAGCAAGGTTTATGCGGGCATTGGCCTATCGCTATTTAGTGATGAACTGGGGCCCTGTTCCAATTATTGAAAATAACCTTGCATTACTTTCTGACACCAGTATCAGCAGAAATACAGAAACAAGTGTTTGGAAATTTATTACCAAAGAAATGCGTGAGGTTGCTGCTGATTTACCGGAAATCCCACTTCGCCCCGGACGGCTTACCAAATGGTCCGCAGAAGGGATGCTGGCCCGTTTTTATCTTACAAGAGCTGGTGTAGCGTCTAATGGTTCCGGCGCAAGAGACCAGTCTTTTTTAGATAGCGCAAAATATTATGCTGACAGGGTAATAAAAAATAGCGGCGCTTCTTTATTAAAAAATTACAGCGACTTATTTCTTTTTCCTTATGATAATAATGCAGAGTCTTTGTTTTCACTGCAGTGGGTATATTCACCCGGTGCATGGGGTACACAAAATTCTACACCGGCTTACTTAGCGTATAGTCCTGATATTGCCAATGGCGATGGATGGGGCGGCGATAAAGGTGCCACCTGGTGGATGATGAAACAATATGATGGCTTTGTTGCTAATGCTACTGATGATACGCTTAGAGGAAGAACGTTGGATCAAAGGCTGAAAGCTACTTTCATGTTGCCTGGTGCAAGTTATCCGGAAATAACTCAAACTATCCCAGGGGGAAAACAAAAATTAATATTTCCTTTTACCGGCACCGACAATAATTTTTTAAGCATTAAAAAATATGTAACAGGTAAAGCTGAAGATGTGGGCGGACAATCTGCCTCGCAGTATTATGGTAATGATACTTACATGATGCGCTTATCGGAAATGTACCTTATTTATGCAGAAGCAACAATAGGAAACAGCGCGTCTACATCCGACACAAAAGCACTGGAATATTTTAACAAAGTACATATGCGTGCAGGCTTGCCCGAATTTATTTTACCACTTACAGCCGATGTAATTTTTAAGGAAAGATTTGTTGAATTTGCTGTAGAATCAATGGCCTGGTACGATTTGGTGAGTTTACATTACTACAATAAAAACAAAGCGTATTCAATTTTAAATTCGCAGGACAGGGGTTTATTTTTTACCGCTCCTGATAAATTTCCAAATCCAACACAATGGACAATTTCAAAAACACCATGGGCAACAACAGACAGGATAATAAATGCAAATGATGGAAATTTTTTGCTGCCCATACCATCAGCAGAATTAAGCCAGGCGCCTAACCTGTTAAAACCACCGGTAGATTATTAATACAGCTAAACACAATTGTTTTTTTAAATACACAGCAATTATGAAAAAAATATATAAATCAATACTGTTACTTACTATGGCAATTGCAATAGCAGGTATTTATTCCTCGTGTCAAAAGGAAGCGGCACTTCCTAACGATGGTGTACCAAGGATAAGGTATGTGCGAATTACAGAACCAACATCCTCCGACTCTTTATTAGTTGCTGCAAACCAGGGAAACCTGATTGCCATTATAGGGGAAAATTTGCAGAGTGCAGTTGAAATTTGGTTTAATGATCAAAAAGCATCATTAACACCAACCTATATCACCAGCACCAGTATCCTTGTGAGTGTTCCATCTAAAATACCACAGGTTATTACCAATAAGCTTAAAATTATATTTTCAAACAACGACAGTTTGCTGTATGATTTTAAGGTGCAGATCAGTAAGCCGTTAATAAAATTAATGGATTGCGAATATGTTGCAACAGGCGATGTTGCTACTATTAACGGTGATTTTTTTTATAAACCCCTTACAGTAACTTTTGCAGGAGGAGTGGTAGGCGAAGTGGTATCGGTGGAAGATAAAATAATAAAAGTAAGGGTGCCAACAGGTGCGCAGCCAGGACAAATTACCATCAAAACAAATTTTGGTGAAACCAAATCAGACTTTTGGTTTAGGGACAACAGGAATATTTTTATAAGCAGCGATCCCTATACAGGATGGTGGAATTCATCTTATGTTGTTTCTAATCCCGGGGCCGGCGACCCGCCATCAATTAATGGAAATTATATCCGTGTTAAAAAAGCAATAGGCTCATGGTCATGGAATGAAGTGGCAGGTGGGCCGCCAGATGCAATGGGAGATATAAGTAAGAATGTGCCGGATGAAGCAATCCTGAAGCCATCTGATTATAACCTGAAATTTGAGTTAAATACAATGAAGCCTTACAATGGTAATGTACTAAAAATTAATGTAGGCCTTGCTGACGGTTTTAATAATGACGAATACAGGTGGTTTCCGCCATACGATACAAAGGGTCAGTGGCAAACGGTAACTATCCCTTTTGAAAATATCGCTAAAAGTTATGGAGCTCCGCTTACGGTAAGCGCAAAGGGATATTATACCCGGTTGTTATTTCATGGTCCCGGTGATCTTGATTGTGATATGAGTTTTGATAATTTCAGGGTAGTTCCAAAAGTCATTAAAAAGTAAAAATAATTGTTGCACGTTGTATGTAAAAAATGAAAAAAATGAAAAAAATAATATTTAATAAACTATTTCTTTCCCTGGGCTGCCTTATCATCATCATAAGCCTGGTAACTTCTTGTAAAAAAGATACGGTAGAAAATTCAGGTAAAGTGGAATTGCTGAGTTTTGGCCCTACAGGTGCAAAGCATGGAGAAAATATAATTTTTATCGGAGAAAATCTTGATAAGGTTACGGAGATAGACCTGGCAGGTGCTACTGTTGCGGCTGGATCATTTACCGAACATACTGCTGAACGGATTGTATTTGTTATACCCGCTTCCACTGTACAAGGGTATGCTACACTTAAAACTCCTGATGGTGATGTAGTTTCCAAAACAAAAATAAATTTTGAAGTGCCGGTTATAATAACATCCATGACAAAGCAAGCCCGTCCCGGAGAAAACATCACCATTAAAGGAGAATATTTAAATTGGATAAAAGAGATCAGGTTTAACAAGGACATTGCTGAAACAACATTTGTAAGTCAGTCATTAAATGAATTAGTGGTTAAGGTTCCTGATAATGCGCAAACCGGAACACTTATTATTTCAAGCGGAGGAACTAAGCCTTTAACGTTTGAGACAGATAGTCTACTAATTGTAACGTTGCCAGCAATAACTGCATTATCACCTAACCCTGTTTTACATGCAGCCAACCTTACTATTACAGGTACCAATTTAGATTTAGCAAAAGAAGTGGTATTTCCGGGCCTATCAACACCAGTTTCTACATTTGTAAGCCAATCTGCCAGCCAGATTGTAGTTAAAGTTCCGGGAGGCACAAAAAAAGGAAAACTAACATTGGTTGCACATTCAAATGTAACCGTTCAATCAAGCCAGGATTTGGATGTACTGTTACCGGCTATCACTACTATTGCACCCAACCCTGTTGCACCTTTATCAGATATAACAATTACGGGTACTAACCTTAACCTTGTTACAGGACTTTCATTTACAGGAATTGTTGCACCAGTAACAAGTTTTGTAAGCCAGTCGGCAACACAGATTGTAGTTACCGTACCTACAGGTACATTAAAAGGTAAAATAATATTGTCGGTTTTAAATTCTTCACTCACTGTTGAGTCTGCTGCTGTACTGGATTTAATCGGCGGCCTTCCACCACTGGCTGATTTTCCTTATGCAATTTATACAGATGCCTTACAAAATGGTTTCCAGGATTGGTCATGGGCAACAAGGGATTTTAATAGTACAGCAAATGTTCGCCAGGGCGATAAATCAATTAAAGTTACCTATGGTTCCGGTGGTTATGAAGGGATAACTTTTCACAACGATGGCGGCCCTGCTACAGGTGCCTATACCAAGCTGGAGTTTTCTGTATTTGGCGAAGCTGGTACAGCAGGTAAACAATTAAATGTGGTAATTAATGGTAACTGGGGAACACCCTATGTTGTAACAATCATAGGAGGTGAATGGACAACCTATAGCATCAATTTATCTGCACTCGGAAACCCTAATCCTTTAAAAGAAATAATACTGCAATCTGCAGGTTTTGCCGGAGTTGTTTATGTTGACCATGTGGGCTTAAGATAATATCTTTTACAAAATAAAACATCCGCTGCTTAAATAATTTAATTGAGATAGCGGATGTTTTAAAATTAAATGTGAACTTGTGCTTTTTAGATATTTTAATCAGAAAAAAAATGATGAAGTACAAGTTATAGAAAAAAGCCTGTTAAAATTATGATACGTACAGAAGCGTTATCATTTCAATCAATTAAAAAAATAGTTTAAATTAAAAAAATGTCAATTTATTTTCAACGCCTTTTAAAACTGGTTTCAATAGTATTGGTACTGGCTGCTGTATCTTGTAAAAAAACACCCGTACCACCTGTAGTACTTCCGCCGGTAATACCGCCCACAGGTGGTGGTGCCGATACTACAATAGTACCCGGGGTTGACCCGTCAGCAGCAAATACAATCGGCTTTTTTTTAGACGACTGGCAGGCTAAAGCCTTTACTGCTCCTGCTTATACAGAATCAACCATTCCTGCAACAGTTACCAATACCGTTACTGTAGATGCAACTTCTATTATTACTAAAATTCCCTTAACCGAATTTGGGCATAATGCGGTTTGGTGGATGGGGCCTGTTGCAGGCGACCCAAGGATTATAGAGCCAATTACCAATCTTCATCCGCACATCATACGCTTTCCGGGTGGCAGCTCCAGCGATGCTTATTTCTGGAATGCAGATCAAGGTATTAATCCACCTGGTGCGCCAACTATGTTTACAAAAGATGATGGTACCAAAGAGCCTTCAGGTTTTAGTTATGGCAAAACAAATTATAACTGGCAATGCAACCTCGATAATTATTATACTATGTTGCAGCAAACCAATAATAAAGGCATCATCACTATCAATTATGGTTACGCAAGGTATGGGATAGGTACAAACCCTGTGGCAGATGCGGCACATCTTGCAGCCGATTGGGTTCGTTACGATAATGGCCGTACACAATTGTGGGAAATTGGCAATGAAAATTATGGTAACTGGGAATGGGGATACCGTATTGATGTTTCTGCCAATAAAGATGGGCAACCCGAATTTTTAACAGGTGCTTTGTATGCCCAGCATTTCAAAGTGTTTGTAGATTCTATGCAAAAGGCAGCAACAGAAATTGGTAAAAAAATTTATATAGGTGCGGTAACTGCGGAGGCCCCTTCACCGGAATCCTGGCAAACCAATACACGTAAAACATGGAATGCAGGTATGATGCCGGGCATAAATAATAAGTCAGATTTTTTTGTGGTGCATAATTATTTTACACCCTACAATACCAACGCTAATGCAAATATTATTTTATCATCTGCTTTAGCTGTTCCGCAAACAATGATGGAATATGTAAAACAAACTTTGCAATCGTATGGTACTGCTATAAAGCCCATTGCTATGGATGAATGGAACATGTTTTCTACGGGCTCAAAACAACAGGTATCCAATACCAGTGGTGTTTTTGCTGTTTTGGTGATGGGCGAAGCGTTAAAAAATAAATATGGTATGTCGGCACGCTGGGATATGCTAAATGGCTGGAACAATGGAGATGACCATGGGTTGTTTAGTAATGGTGATGAACCGGGTGGTATTGCAAAATGGAGCCCACGCCCCAGTTTTTACTATATGTATTATTTACAAAAATTATTAGGCGACAGGCTGGTTAACAGCACCGTTACAGGAAGCGCCGGTGTGCAGGCTTACGCATCTACCTATACCTCCGGGCAGGTAAATGTTGCCATTGTAAATACATCATCAACTGCACAAACTGTAGAAGTTAAAATGAAAAATTTTTACAGCGGCAACCGCTTTTACTGGTACAGCCTTCAGGGCAGTAATGATAATGGCGAGTTTTCAAGAAAAGTTTTGGTAAACGACAACGGACCTGCCGGCGATGCTGGCGGGCCGGTTACGTATACTACACTTAAAGCCCGTTCGGCTGTCACAACAAATGGTATAAAAGTATCATTACCTGCATTGGGCGCAGTTTTTATTGTGGTTGATAAAAAATAAAAAACAGCCAATAACAAAAGGTAAAATTATTTTATTGCCCTTATTGTCAATTGATATTTAAAAGATCCCGTTGTAGAAACAACGGGATCTTTATTTATAATAACAATTTTGGATTTATTGTATGACATGAAATGATTAATTTTATTTTATAAGTAACAGGATTGCCCTATGTGATAAAGGTTATCCTATAGAAAAATAAAAGAGTTCAGGCAACTAAGATAGAAAGTATGGAGCAGGCAATTTCGATAAGGATTATTGAGCAAAAAGATAATGCTGATTTAGCCAAAACAATCAGGGACACGCTTGCTGAGTTTGGTGCAAATCATCCCGGTACGGTTTATTATGATTCGGCTACGGATCATTTATTTGAATTGTTTCAAAACCCTTTATCAGTTTATTTTGTTGCAGAAATGGGTGGCGTATTGGTGGGCGGCGGCGGTATTTATCCAACAGAAGGCCTGCCTTTTAAAACCTGTGAATTGGTAAAAATGTATTTACTTCCCGCTGCAAGAGGAAAGGGTATCGGCAAAATGATAATTGATACCTGTTTACAAAAAGCGACTGCTTATGGTTTTGAAAAGGTATATTTAGAAACCATGCCTGAATTAGAACAGGCAATGAAAGTGTATGAAAAATTTGGGTTTAATTATTTGGAAGGCCCGTTAGGAAATACTGGCCATTTCGGCTGTTCAAGGTGGATGTTGAAAAACTTGCAGCCGTCTATTAATGTAAGATTTTTATAATAGTATAATTATGAACAAAAATTACCGTTGGGGAATTTTAGGCGCAGGCAGAATTGCAGAAAAGTTTGGTGAGGCACTTTGTTTTACAGAAGGGTCAGAAGTGTATGCAGTTGCTTCCCGTGATATGGACAAAGCAAAGGCTTATGCAGGTAAATATAAAGCTACCAAGGTTTACAACAATTATAGCGATCTTGTAAAAGATGAAGAGATAGATATTATTTATATAGCTACGCCCCATGTTTTTCATTATGAACAAACTATGCTTTGTTTAAAAAATAATAAGCCGGTACTATGTGAAAAACCAATTTCGTTAGGCTCGCAGCAAACAATTGAAATGATTGACGCAGCTACAAATAATAAACTTTTTTTAATGGAAGGTATGTGGACAGGCTGTATGCCCTTTATTGATAAAATTGTTTCCTTAATTAAAGATGATATCATTGGTACACCTCAATATCTTACAGCTGATTTTGGTTTTACCGCACCGGTTGATCTTAATGGCCGCCTTTATAATAAAAGCCTCGGTGGGGGTTCAGTACTGGACGTAGGTATTTACCCAATTTTTTTAGCCACTTTAATTTTTGGTGATCCTTCGGATATTAAAACAGTTTCAAAACTTACTGCAACAGGTGTTGATGAGTATGCTAATATTATATTGCAGTATCCTAATGGACAAACGGCACATTTATTATCATCTATTGGTTTTAATACATCCATTGAGGCTGAAATTATTGGTACCAAGGGCAGTATTAAAATTGCAAACCCTTTTTTTAAAGCCTCTGATTTTACCCTCATTTTAAATGATGGCACGAAGCAGCATTTTTCCATGCCCCACGGCTGTAATGGTTTTGAACATGAAATAAAAGAAGTGATGCATTGCCTCGATAACAGGCTTTTACAAAGCAATAAAATACCTCACAGGCTAACTTTATCTGTAAGTAAAATAATGGATGAAATATTACTGCAGGCTGGCGTTGTTTATTAAACAAAAATGAATATTTTTAACAAGAAAGCTTAACAAAATAATGGAGAATAAATTGCCTTACCAAGAATATCTTAGAACTGCTTGTTATTTTCCATCTACATATTTTCCACAAATGAAACAAACCTTATCGCTTCTTACTTGCATTTTTTTTACAATTACAATAAATGCTCAACAAAACATTGGTACTTCGTCAGCTATGTTTCACGGATATGTATTACCTGATAAGGATAATAGTAAGCCCTATCAACCTGTTGAAGGGATTAAATGGAAATTTAAAACAGGCGGTAAAATATTTTCATCACCTGCTATAATTAATGGCCTTGCATTGGTGGGCAGCGAAGATAAAAACCTTTACGCTATTGACTTGCAAACTGGTAAACAAAAATGGAAATTTGAAACAGCGGGAGCTGTACATTCTTCACCAGCTGTCTATGGCAATAATGTGTATGTTGGAAGTTTTGATGGTTATTATTCAATCAATATCAATACAGGTAAACAAAACTGGAAATTTAAAACGGGTGGCGAAAAGCACATCGGCGATACATCGTACTGGGGTATGAAGCCATCAGGCATTTATATGGACGATCTGTGGGATTGTTTTCTTTCATCTCCCATTGTTTACAAAATTGATGATGTACTTACAGTATATTTTGGCAGCAGTGATGGAAATTTGTATGCTGTTAATGCAGCGGATGGATCATTATTATGGGCTTTCAAAACTAATGGCATTATTCATTCCAGTCCAACCTTGTATAAAGGAAATATTTACATTGGCAGCTGGGACACATATATGTATGCAATAGACGCAAAGACTGGTAAAGAAAAATGGAAGTTTAAAACAGGTAGTCAAACTGCAATGACGGGTATTCAGGCTTCGGCAACTGTTCAAAATGGCGTTGTATATTTTGGTGCAAGAGATGCACATTTTTATGCATTAGATGCGGATAATGGAAATATTATCTGGAAATATGATGCAGAAAATTCATGGATTATCAGTTCGGCAATTATTAAAAATGAAACAATATATGTCGGCACCTCCGACACCTATTTGCTATTGGGTTTAGAAGTAAAAACCGGGAAGGAAAATTTTAGGTTTAAAACCAATGGATATGTTTTTGGTTCGCCTGCAATTGCCGGAAATACAGCATATGTAGGAGATTTTACTGGTAATATATTTTCAATTGATATTAATGCTCCAACAAAAAAAGCAACTTTTTTTTCAACCGAAACAAGAAAAGAATATGCTTCCACCATATTAAAAAATGATACACTTAATTTTATGTACACCGCTAAAAATACTGATTTGAATTTATACGCTGCCAATAAGGAAGTGATGGAGGATTTTTATAAGTTAGGGCCGGTAGTTTCATCACCGGTTGTTAAAAATAATATACTGTATGTTGGCAGTGCTGATGGTTATTTGTATGCGCTTACTTTAAAAGTGAAATAAATATTTACAGAAAGATAAACTTTTTTGCTACCGCTGTAAATAGTAAATTGTAGCCTGAATATTTGCCATACTTAATTTAAAAAAAATTATTAAATGAAAAACAAAATTTCTTTTTTCAGCTGCATTGCAGCCTTTCTTATTTTTACCTCCTGTAATAATTCATCCACTCCAAAAGAAGTGGTTGCCACAACAACAGACAGCAGTGCTGCTGCCATTACAGATAACACCGCCGACTGGAAAATAGGAGTACAACTTTGGACATTCCGTTTATTTACACAAAGCGAAGCAATAGCAAAGGCCGACAGTGCCGGTGTTAGATACATAGAAGCTTTCCTTGGACAACCCTTTGATAAAACAAGCAAAGATACTTTTGGCATCAGGATGTCGCCAGCAGGCAGGCAAAAACTAAAAGATGTATTGAAATTGCATAACATTCAAATGGTAGCAATGGGTGTTACAACGCCTAATGGAAAAGACGAATGGATAAAAACTTTTGAACTGGCTAAAGAATTCGGGCTAAGCTATATTACTTCTGAACCTATTAAAACGCAATGGGACTTGGCCGACAGTCTTGCAGGAGTATTTGGAATAAAAATCGCTATTCACGATCATCCTAAACCTAATGCCTACTGGCATCCTGATTCGGTGCTGGCTGCTATTAAAGGGCATTCTAATATTGGCTCTTGTGCCGATCTTGGCCACTGGACACGTAATGGATTAAACCTTGTTGATTGCCTGAAAAAACTGGAAGGGCATATTTATGGCGTTCATTTGAAAGATGTTAAGGTTTTTGATAAAACTGATGCTGCCGATACTATTGTAGGAAAAGGAGTTATTGATTTTGCACCCGTTTTTGCTGAGTTGAACAGGCAAAAATTTAAGGGGATGTTTTCAATTGAACATGAATCTAACTGGGAACATAACGTGCCTGATGTAATTGAGACTGTTAAGTTTTACAATGACCAGGTGGCCAAATTGAAAAAATAGTCAAAATATTTTTTCAATTTGATAATCTTTATGAAAGATAACCGGCTGAATAGAAGGGATGCAAATTTATAACTGTCGTTTGTTTGCCAACTTTCAACACAATTGTTGAAAATGTTAACAATTGACTAAATTGCATCTCTAAAAAAATATTCAGCTAATGTTAATAGAAATATTAAAATCAAAAATTCACCGCATTGTTATTACCGAAGCAAACCTGAATTATGTGGGCAGCATTACGTTGGATGAAGATTTAATGGACGAAGCCAACCTGATTGAAAATGAAAAAGTACAGGTAGTAAATGTAAATAATGGCAGCCGTATTGAAACCTATGTAATAAAAGGGGGAAGAGGTACCGGTGTTTGTTGCCTGAACGGGCCTGCTGCCAGGCGCGGGGCAGAAGGGGATATTGTAATAGTAATATCATACGCAACCATCGATTTTGAAGAAGCAAAAAAGTTTAAACCTGCTGTTGTTTTCCCAAAAGAAGGGAATAAATTATAGCGGTAATTTTTAGGTTCACTCATAAATTTCATAACAAATAAAGTATCGTTAATAGCATTAACGGTACTTTGTTATTTTATACCTTGCTTACTGAATTAAAAAGGGATAAAGATTCTCCCTCAATATTTCTCTAAAAGGCTTTACTTTAGTGCCTATTATGTACATAAAAACTTCCACTTTTATTAAGATGACAAAACACCAAAAAACAACTGCTGCTTTCTGTATGAAATTTTTAATTGCCATGCTAATTGTTCCTGTAATAGGATTTGCACAATCCAAAAAAGATTTTAATCCACGTGATCTTGCTATTGCTGTTGTTGCTGTTAACAATAACTACGAAGGTAAAAACAAGGCATTGGCCAGGGTATCTATTAAAAATAATTCAAAACAAATTTTACCTGCCACTGGCTGGAACATCTATTTCAATTCAAAAAATAATGTTGGTTCAAAAGCAGGCGAATCTGTTTTAATTTTAAAAAGATTCAACGGAAACTTATTTCAGTTATCTCCAACGTTTTCATTCAATGGAATAAAGCCCGGCGAAACCGTGGCAACTGAATTTGTATTTGATGCGCCGATGTTAAATAAAAATGATCAGCCAGAGGGTTTTTATATTGTTTGGGATAATGAACCCGATAAAGGAATTGATATAAAAAATGTAACTAAGGCGCCCGTTCCTCTACAACCTATTGATGGTATAATAATGTCTGATTTTGCAACAGCTGTTTACAATCGCAACCAGGCAATTGAAAAAGTAACTGAAGCAAATACTGTCAAGGTATTTCCTACACCCACTAGTTACCAGGAAAATGGGACTTCATTTTTACTGGATAACAGGGTAAAAATAAATACAGATACCGCATTTGAAAAAGATGCCAATATGTTAGCTGCAGAGCTGTCGCAATTACTCGGTACAAAACCATCTATCTCTTTTAAACCTGCTACAGGTAAGAGCATCAGCCTGGTGCAAAAAATGGGTATTCCGGCTGAAGGATATGAACTGAATAGTAATGCAGATGGGATTACTATTGCTGCATCTACGGCTGCAGGGATTTTTTATGGTATCCAGTCTTTAAAAAGCCTGTTGTCACCCAACTCCTGGGGAATAGGAAAAAGTAAAAAATCGGTTGTAGTGCCGGGTGTTGTCATTACGGATGCACCACGTTTTGGTTATCGTGGATTTATGCTCGATGTAGGCCGTAATTTTCAAACAAAAAGTGAAGTGCTGCGGTTAATAGACCTTATCGCTTTGTATAAATTAAATACATTTCATTTTCATTTAACCGATGATGAAGGCTGGCGTATCGAAATTGATGGGTTACCAGAATTAACTGGGTTTGGTGCAAAACGCGGTCATACCCTTAGTGAAAAAAATCATATGCCAGCAGCTTATGGTTCAGGTGCAGCTACGGACTCTTTATATGGAAGTGGGTTTTATACAAAGGCCGACTTTATAGAAATCCTGCAATATGCAAATGCCAGGCATATAAAAGTTATTCCTGAAGTTGAAACGCCGGGCCATGCAAGGGCAGCAATTAAAGCAATGGATGCCCGGTATGAGCGGTTGATGCAAGAAGGGAAAAAAGAAGAAGCATTGCAATATTTTCTTCGTGATGTAAATGACAAGTCTGTTTATACCACTGCGCAGGACTTTCATGATAATGTGATGGATGTTGCATTACCTTCAGTATATACATTTGTAGAAAAGGTTATAACAGAAATTGCAAAACTATATGAGCAGGCCGGGGTGCCTTTAACAACTATTCATCTGGGCGGCGATGAAGTTCCTGCCGGTGTATGGGAGCAATCACCGGATTGTATCAAACTGAAAAAAGATGATCCTTCTATAAAAAATACAGATGGCCTGTGGTATTATTATTTATCAAAAGTCAATAACATTTTAAAAGCGAAAGGCCTTACTATTTCAGGCTGGGAAGAAATAGCCTTTCGCAGAACAATAATCGACGGTAAGAAAATAAATATCCCCAACCCCGATTTTATAAACCAGGATTTTAAATTATATATTTGGAACAATACAGAGGGCAGCGAAGACCTTGCATACAGGCTGGCCAATGCAGGATATAAAACAGTGATAACATTTGTAAGCAATTTTTACCTGGATATGGCGCAGTATAAAACTTATGACGAGCCTGGTTATTACTGGGGTGGTTATACCGATCTTGAAAAAACCTATAGTTTTATTCCATATGATTATCTTAAAAATGTTAAAGCAGATATATATGGTAAACCGTATGACAAATCCTTTTACGATTCTAAACTGCGGCTTAGTGATTATGGCAAAGAAAATATTATAGGCTTGCAGTGCGCTATGTGGAGCGAAACACTTAAAGGGCCAAAACAATTGGAATATATGCTGCTGCCACGCATGACTGCATTAGCTGAAAGAGCCTGGGCTAAAAATCCGGAATGGGCAACAGAAACTGATGCAATAAAGGCTGTAGATTTATATAACAAAGCATGGAGCCAATATGTAAACACAATAGGCACAAGAGAATTTCCACGTTTGGATAATTATGGTGGGGGTTATAATTATCGTATACCGTTTGCAGGCGCTGTTTTAAAAGACGGAAAGGTTTTTGCCAATGTGCAGTTCCCTGGTTTAACCATAAGGTATACTACTAACGGCGAAGAACCAACGCTTAAAAGTAAAATATACAGTATGCCTGTTACTGAAAAGGGAATGATAAAATTTAAAGTGTTTAATAAAGCCGGCAGGTCGGGTATTATAACAGTTATAGAAAACAGGTGATACCACTTACTTTTATAAAACTTAAATATTAATTAAAAAATATGGCAAAGACAACAGCTCAAATAAAGATTTTAACCATCGATATTGGCGGCTCTCATGTTAAAGCAACACTGTTAAATAGTGAAGGCAAGCTGCTGATGGATTATGAAAAAGTGGTAACGCCGGTAAAGGCAACGCCTGATAAACTTATTGTTGCAATAAAAACATTGGTAAAAGATTTTCCCGCATACAATAAAATTTCAGTGGGCTTTCCTGGTTTTGTAAAAAACGGCATTATAAAAACAGCGCCAAATCTTGGTACGGCATATTGGGCCGATGTTGATTTTACAAAAAAACTGCAAACCGCTTTAGGTAAACCGGCCAAAGTTGTTAACGATGCAGATTTACAGGGCTTGGGTGTTGTTAGTGGCAAGGGGTTAGAAATGGTAATTACCCTTGGCACAGGTTTTGGCACGGCTGTATTACTTGATGGAAATTTATTGCCTCACCTTGAACTGGCGCATCACCCTATTGCAAAAAATAAAACCTATGATGAATACATTGGTGAAAAAGCTTATAAAAAGGCAGGAAAAGCCGGATGGAACAACCGTATGAAAAAAGTATTAAAGGTTGTAAAAACGGTGTTTAATTACGACAGGTTATATATTAGTGGCGGAAATGCAGAGAGGCTTACTTTTAAACTTGATAAAAATATAAAAATAGTTAGTAACCAGGATGGGATTAAGGGGGGGTCAAGGTTATGGTTAACACAAAAATAATTTTATCGTCAACATGTAAAATATGAAAATTGGTATAGCAGCAGATCATGGTGGGTACGAATTAAAAGAAATTATTCATCCATTTCTTTTATCTCTTAAGCATGAGGTAAAAGATTTTGGTGCGTACTCATTTGATAAAGACGATGACTACCCGGATTTTGTTTTGCCATTGGCAAAAGCTGTTGCAAATAAAGAAATAGATCGCGGCATTGCAATTTGTGGCAGTGGAGTAGGTGCATCAGTTGCTGCCAATAAAATTTCGGGAGTAAGGGCCGCATTAATAACTGATTATTTTTCGGCACACCAGGGTGTAGAAGATGATGACCTTACTATTCTTTGCCTGGGTGGCCGTGTAACTGGTTACATGGCAGCAGAGGATTTAATTACCGCTTTTTTGAATGCCCGTTTTACAGGAGCTGAAAGACATTTGCGCCGTTTAAAAAAGGTACAGTTACAAGAAAAATAAAAATATCATGCAAAAAATAAGCGACCTCAAAATTTTGTTTTTTGATGTTGGGGGTATCCTGTTAAGTAATGGATGGGGACATGAGTCAAGAAAAAAGGCAGCAGAAAAATTTGGATTGGATTTTGAAAAAACAGAGGCGTTGCACAATTTTATATTTAATGTATATGAGATTGGTAGTATTACGTTGGATGAATATTTAGATACTGTGATATTCAATCAACCAAGAGATTTCGTACGGCAGGACTTTAAGGATTTTATGTACTCATGTTCGGTAGAATTGCCGGAAATGTTGCAGTGGCTGAAGGAGTGGAAAAAAGATTGTGGTTTCCGTATAATTTCCATCAATAACGAAGGCAAAGAATTAAATGATTACCGGGTGCAGAAATTTAAATTACACCTGTCCTTTGATGCATTTATTTCATCCTGCGAGGTAAATATGCGCAAGCCAGATCCCGGTATTTTTAAACTGGCAATGGGTATAGCACAAGCTGCACCTGATCAATGTGTATATTTTGATGACAGGATTATGCATGTAAATGCTGCGCATAAATTAGGCATCCGTTCATTTCAACACCTTAGTTTTGAAACGACTAAACAAATATTGGAAACTTTAAAAAAAGAAAATTTTAACCAATGAGCAACTCAACTATAAAATACGATTTTGGGATGATAGGCCTTGGTACCATGGGGCGTAATCTTTTATTAAATATGGGTGATCACGGAGTGGCGGGTGCAGGCTACGATAAGGATGCAACAAAGGGAAAATTATTGGAACAGGAAAGTGATAAAGGCAATGTAAAAGGGTTTAGTGAAATTAAAGAATTTGTAGCCAGCTTAAAAAGTCCCAGGGCAATTATGATGCTGGTACCTGCGGGGAAAATTGTTGATAGTGTAATAGACGAATTACTGCCCTTGCTGGATAAAGGAGATATATTAATTGATGGCGGCAATTCTCATTTTACAGATACCAATCGCAGGGTTGATTACCTGGAAACTAAAGGACTTCATTTTTTTGGTATGGGTGTATCGGGTGGCGAAGAAGGAGCACGAAGGGGACCAAGCATGATGCCTGGCGGAGACAGGGACGCATACAATATAATGAAACCAATTTTAGAATCCATTGCAGCAAAAGTAGACGGAGCTGCGTGCGTAACTTATATTGGGCCGGGAGCTGCAGGCCACTTTGTAAAAATGGTGCATAATGGGATAGAATATGGACTGATGCAATTAATTGCTGAAACATATGAGTTGTTGCGAAAAGGGTTGCAGTTAGATAATGAAGCCATACAAAAAATATTTGCTCAGTGGAACGAAGGAAAGCTTCAATCTTTTTTAATAGAAATTACCAAAGATATTTTTACATACAAAGCTCCGGGTGCTGATCATTTATTATTGGATGATATTAAAGATGAAGCGAGGGCAAAGGGAACCGGTAAATGGACATCGCAGGTGGCAATGGATTTACAGAGTCCCATACCAACTATTGATGTTGCGGTATCTATGCGTGACCTGTCAAAATATAAAAGTTTAAGAGAAGAAGCTTCAGCAATTTATAGCAATAAAGATTTGGTATTGCAGGTAGATAAAGATGCTTTCCTGGCACAACTTGAACAGTCACTTTTTTTCAGTATGATCATAGCATATAGCCAGGGAATGCATTTGCTTTCACTAGCTTCTGTCGAATATAAATATAATCTTCAGTTGCCTGAAATTGCAAAAATCTGGCGTGGCGGATGTATCATCCGCTCTGTTTTTTTAAATGATATTTTTAATGCCTATCAAAAAAATAATAATCTCACACATTTGTTACTCGATGAAGGAGTGCAAAAATTGGTAACAGAAAATTTGCCGGGCATACGGTCAGTGGTATCAAAGGCTGTGGAAACAGGCATTGCTGTACCGGCTTATGCTGCTTCTTTAAGCTATTTTGATAACATTCGAAATAAAACAATGCCCGGAAATCTAATTCAGGCACAACGTGATTTTTTTGGTGCACACACTTATGAACTTATTGGTAAAGAAGGATTCTTTCATACACAATGGGTAGAAAAGAGTAATGGATAACTGATAATTTATTAATTGATACTCCCAATTACAATAAATCCCTAAACGCCTAAACCCGTAACTTACAACTCATAATTAACTACTAAAATATGTATGCAAGCCTAAAATCCCAGCCCGTTATATTTATTATTTTTGGTGGTACAGGCGATCTTAATGCACGCAAACTTGCGCCTGCATTATACAATCTTTTTTTAGAAGGATGGATGCCAGATCAGTTTGCTGTAATTGGTACCGGAAGAACCGCTTTAACAGATAAACAGTTTGCTGAAAAAATACTGGATGGAATTAACCAATATTCAAGAACCGGAAAAGCAAAAAAAGATAAATGGGATGAATTTAATAAACACCTTTTTTACCAGGCTGCTGATGTAAAAGACAGTAAAAATTATAAAGAATTTGCTACTCATATTAATAAGCACAATGCTGAATGGGGTACAAAGGCAAACGTTATTTTTTACCTCGCAGTTTCGCCTGAATATTTCCCCATTATTGCAGAAAATTTGTCTAAAAGCAAGCTGGCAGATGATACAAAAAAAACGAGGATTGTAATTGAAAAGCCATTTGGCCGCGACCTTGAAACATCCCGGTCGCTCAATAAATTATTGGAAGGTATATTCAATGAATGCCAAATTTATAGGATAGACCATTACCTTGGTAAAGAAACGGTACAAAATATAATGGCATTCCGGTTTGCCAATGCTTTGCTGGAACCTATCTGGAACCGTAATTATATTGAGCATGTACAAATATCCGTAACAGAACAGTTGGGGGTGGAAGATCGGGGTGATTATTATGATAAGTCCGGTGCATTGAGAGATATGATTCAAAATCATTTATTGCAGTTACTTTGTCTCGTAGCTATGGAAGCGCCTAATAATTTTAATGCAGATGAAGTAAGAAACCGTAAAGTAGATGTGCTGAATGCCATGCGCAAATTTGGCCCGGAAGATGTGCGCTTTTCTACGGTAAGGGGCCAATATTCTCAAGGGTGGATGGGAGGAAAAGAAGTGCCTGGTTATCGTGAAGAACCAAAAGTACAACCTGAATCTTTTACAGAAACATTTGCGGCCATTAAGTTTTTTATAGATAACTGGCGGTGGAAAGGGGTTCCTTTTTATGTTAGAACGGGTAAGCGTATGCACCAGACAGCTTCGGTAATTAGCATACAATTCCGCGATGTACCACACCAGATTTTTCCGGCAGGGGCAAGTGAAAGCTGGCAGCAAAACAGGCTCATTATAAGCATACAACCCGAAATGAGTATACGCCTGCAGGTACAGGCAAAACGCCCCGGACTTGAAATGGCATTGAACACAGTGGACATGGTATTTGACTACAAAGGAACTTATACCAGCCAGGCACCTGAAGCATATGAAACTTTATTGCTTGATACGATGGCAGGGGACCAGACTTTATTTATGCGTGGCGACCAGGTAGAAATTGCCTGGGATTTACTGATGCCTATTTTAAGTTCATGGGAAGGCAGGGCAAGTTTAAATTTCCCCAATTATTCTGCCGATAGCTGGGGACCGGAACTGGCAGAGGCATTGATAGCACGGGATGGTTTTCATTGGTTTACATTGCCCACTAATGGAAAAAAATAGCACTGTGAAAATAAATATTTTTGAAACGGAAGAGGAAGTAATTGAAAACCTCGCTTTGTACTTTGTTGCAGTAGCCACCCAGGCAATTGCCGAAAGAGGGAAATGTTCAGTGGCGTTATCAGGAGGCAATTCTCCTAAGAAACTATACGAGTTATTAAGTTCCCCTGCTTTTAAGAATAAAATAAAATGGCAAAAGCTCGACTTCTTTTTTGGAGATGAGCGTTATGTTCCAAAGGAAGATAGTCAAAGTAACTATAGAATGGCCAGGGAAACCTTGTTTGAACCCTTGCAAATAGAACCAGCGCATATTTTTGCAATTGATACGACCCTTCAACCAGATCAGGCTGCTGAAAAATATGAAAAGGATATTCAAAACTACTTTGGTACCAACCAAATACAATTTGACATTATTTTATTAGGGCTGGGTGATAATGCTCATACGGCTTCCCTTTTTCCTCATACATCCGTATTAAATGATACGACCTCTTCGATAAAAGCAGTTTTTCTAGAAGATCAAAAAATTTACCGTATTACGTTTACTGCCCCCCTAATTAACAGCGCCTATCATATAGCGTTTTTAGTATATGGAAAAACTAAAGCCATTGCAGTACAACAGGTTATAGAAGGCAAAAAGGATATTCAAAATTCTCCTGCACAATTGATAGCCCCTGTTAAGGGCCAGCTTTGGTGGTTTTTAGACAGAGCAGCAGCAACAGGTATACAAACTAATTTTTATTGATAATACATTGATAATCTCATCCGTATAATTTTTTTTACAGTATTTAATTCTTAACTTACAATATAACCCTTACTTGTTCGTTAAGCTTATAAGAATTCTTTTTTCACACATTTTTAAAAATAACAATTGAAGTGCTAACTGCTTACCTATTAGCATTTTGTATTTAGTTGATTTTAATTTTTTGTGGTTTAAACGGCGAATTGTAAACAGGCAGAGTCATTTTAACAAAACTAAAAGGTATTTAGCCCGAAATTTGCAATCCGTTTTAGAGAATTCTAAATCCATTTATAATCTTTATGAAAAAATTCGTCTTCAAAAAAGTGCACGTATTTTTTAGTTCACTATTTATTTTTTGTGTACACGTTCCCTTTGTTTTTGCAAAAGCTAAACCAGTGGATACTATCCTCGATAATAAAGCAGAATTACACACATATACATATGTATTGGCCGATTTTCAAATGTGGACAGCTATCGGCGATCCAACCTGTACGGAAAATCTTTATGACAGTTTACATCTTGGTTCAGCTGGATTAACCCGCCAGGCATATAATTATGCTATCAAAGGCTTTGATATTATGAAATCTGAGGGTGAATTGAGTAACAAAAATATTATTTCAATTATTGATTTTAGTAAGCCTTCTTCACAAAAAAGATTATATGTTATTGATTTAGTGAATAGCAAATTGCTTTTCAATACCTATGTTGCACATGGCATGCAGTCAGGAGGAGCATTTGCGAGGCAGTTTTCAAATAAGCCCTCAAGCCTTAAAAGTAGTCTTGGATTTTATGAAACCCTAGGTACTTACATGGGTGGAAACGGATATTCCCTGCGTTTAGAAGGTGTTGAAAAAGGAATAAATGACAATGCCAATAAAAGAGATATTGTTATACACGGTGCAGAATATGTAAACGAAAATATGATACGTTCAAAGGGCTATATTGGCCGCAGTTGGGGCTGTCCTGCGTTACCAGAAAGGTTGCATAAAGCTATTATTGATGTAATTAAAAATGGCACCTGCCTGTTTATTTTTAGTCCTGATAATAATTACCTGCGCCACTCTAAAATTTTGAACAAGTCATCCGGCCAACTGTTGGCAAGTAATTAGTAATTTGATCGAAAATCAATATAAAATTCAGATCCCCTGCATTGCAAGGGGATTTTTGTTTTACAAATTCATTGCATAATAATAACTTCACCAAAAATAATACAGCAATGAATATACGGGAACAGTTAAAAGGTACGGGCGTGGCAATTGTAACGCCGTTTAATGAAGATGAATCAGTGGATTTTACAGCGCTTGGAAAGTTGATTGATTTTATAATCAGTAATGGAGTAGAATATGTTGTTTCGCTGGGTACAACAGGTGAAACACCTACATTAGATAAGCAGGAAAAACTTGATATTGTAAATTTTACTTTTGATAAAGTAAATGGGCGTGTACCCGTTGTAGTTGGTATTGGGGGCAATAGTACTAAGGAAGTAATAAAGCAGCTTCAGACTTATCCACTGCAGAAAGCGGCAGCAGTGTTAAGTGCCAGCCCCTATTACAATAAACCATCACAGGAGGGTATTTTTCAGCATTATAAATCTCTTGCAGCAGCATCTCCTAAACCAATTATTTTATACAATGTGCCGGGCAGAACTGGCCGTAACATGGAAGCTACTACTACGTTGCGGCTGGCTCATGAAGTAGCTAATATTGCAGGCATTAAGGAAGCTGGTAATAATATCAGCCAATGTATGCAGATTTTACGCGATAGGCCTGATAATTTTTTAGTGGTTAGCGGCGATGATGATTTGGTTTTACCAGAACTCGCCTGTGGTATTGATGGAGTTATAAGTGTAGCCGCAAATTGTTACCCAAAAGAATTTTCCGCAATGGTGAGGGCCGGTTTGCAATTTGACTTTACAACGGCAAAAAAATTAAATGACCCTCTACTGGAAGTATATAATTTATTATTTACAGAAAATAACCCTGCCGGTGTAAAAGCATTTTTATACGAAATGGGGCTTATTAAAAACATTGTGCGGTTACCAGTAACACCATTAAGTGAAAGTGTACAGCAAAAAGTAAAAGCCCTCTGCGGTAAGTAATAAATAATAACAAAAGATTGCGGAATGCTAAAAAGGGTCAAAAGTAAATATGTGTTGTTATGTTTGCTGCAATTGATTGGCCTAAGGGTATTTTCTCAATACACAATTAATTTCCGTATACAATCCCGTCCGGAGGCCCATACAACCGACACAATTTTTTTGGCGGGTAATTTTAATAACTGGAACCCCGGTAAAGATGAGTATAGGTTTTCCGTTAGTGATGGTGCTTTGGTACAAATAAAAAATTTGCCTGTGGCTAATTACCAATTTAAATGCACCAGGGGAGAATGGCAAAAAGCTGAATGTACTATAGACGGAGGGGATATAAGCAACCGTACAATTAACCTGGTATCCGATACAACTATTTATATTACTGTTGCTGAATGGAAGGATGATTTTTCGGTAACAGCTAAAAAGCATACTGCATCAGTTAATGTAAAAATTATTGATACCGCTTTTTTAATACCGCAATTAAACAGAAAAAGAAGGATATCCATTTATCTGCCTCCAGACTATAATACCTGTAACAAGAAATACCCTGTAATGTATTTGCAGGACGGGCAAAATATTTTTGATGAATTCACTGCATTTAGTGACGAGTGGGCAGTAGACGAATGCCTTGACTCACTGATAAAAAAAGGTACGCCTCCCTGCATTGTGGTAGGAATTGATAATGGCCCTGAAAGAATGACCGAATATAATCCTTATGAGTATAAACAATTTGGTAAAGGAGAAGGTGACCTGTATGTTGATTTTTTGGCAACAACTTTAAAACCATTTATTGACAAGCATTACAGAACAATGCCCTCGGAAGGCAATACTACTATTGCTGGTAGTTCAATGGGTGGGCTGATTGCTTATTATGCTGCACTAAAGTATCCTGATACATTTGGTAATGCAGGCATTTTTTCGCCTTCGTTCTTAACAGCCAATCAAATAAAAGAACAGACAATTGCAAAGGGAAATAAATTAACAGGGAAATTATTTTTTTATATTGGACAAAAAGAAGGCGATGGTGATGTACAGGAAGTAGAGAAAGTAGTTAATATATTAGGTCAAAAATCTTCTGCTATGATTTATTATGCAGTTGATCCGGAAAGCAGCCATAATGAACAGGCATGGCGTAAATGGTTTGGTAGTTTTTACAAATGGATAATGGCGGATGGATTTAATAATGTGATTGATTTAGGAAAGTAATGTTACTTAATCCTATTTCTTAAAAAGGTATTGCGTAATTTTCCGGACTATGCGGAGTTAAATCCTAAAACTGGTTCCTTGTATTGCCAGTTCAGTATTTTCAAAAACCTCTTTGGCTTCGGCTAAAAATTCATCCAGTATTTCGTACTTGCTGCTGAAATGGCCAATCAGTAATTTCTTTACTTCTCCCTTTTTGGCAATGGCCCCAGCCTGGATGGTAGTACTGTGAAAACGTTCTGCTGCACGCAGGTGCAGTGCTTTCAAATAAGTAGTTTCATGATATAATAAATCAACACTTTTTATCTTTTCTACCAGATTTTCGTCATAAATGGTATCAGCACAATAGGCATATCTTTTTGCTTTAACAGCTTCGGTAGTTACTTCTTCATTCGGTATAATGGTGCCTTTTTTTGTAATATAATCTTCCCCTTTTTGTAATTTTTCGTAAAAACTGGTAGGTATTTCATAAGCCTTGGCCCTTTGGCTATCTATCTTCCGGGGGTTTTTATTTTCTGTAAACAGAAATCCCCAACACTCTATACGGTGCCTCACCCTGAAGCTTTCAACAATAATTTTACTATCCTTTACAATGATGCTTTCTGAAGTAATGGCGTGAAAATAAAGCTGGTAACTCAGCCTTACATCTGCTACGCTTAATTGTAATGTAATGATTTGTTCAAGCGCAGCAGGAGCATGTAAATGAAGGCCCTGTGTGCGGTTTAATAAACTCATACTGGTTAATAAACCAATCAAACCAAAATAGTGGTCACCATGCAGATGCGAAATAAAAATGTGGTTGAGTTTGCTTCTGCGGATCTTGTATTTGGCCATTTGAATTTGCGTACCTTCTCCGCAATCAATAAGGTAACACTCGTCAATACATTGAAGTATATGCGCAGTAGGGTTTCTATCCCATGCAGGTATAGCAGAGTTATTACCAAGTATGGTTAATGCTAACATAGTTTATAAAGGGTTAGAAATTTATTGTAAAAATAAACTTAATATATAATAAACACATTAAAAACCAATAATATTGACTCCTCGTAAATCAAATTTCAATTTGCAGTTACATTTCATCACCGCCAAGTATTTCTCTTTCAATTTCTTCCATTTGTACAATATCCCATGCTTCGCTTTCGGTAGGCGTAACATTCATTACCTCCAGTAATTCCATTTTATCAAGCAGGCCTTCTACCGCCGGTTGCAAGTTGCATATTACAAAAGAGCAATTGTGTTCGTAAAAGTTTTGTTGCAGGTTTGCCAGCTTTTCACCACTATTTTCATCAACACTATTTACTAAATGCATATTTAAAACAATATGCGGAATGCCTTTTTGTTGGTAAGTAAGCAACATATTTACTAGTTCTTCTGTCATTATAGCAGTAAGATTTACTTCATTCGGCGTAATAACATTAAATTTTTCTTTGGTATCTATTTTGACATTCATTAAATAAGTTTGAAGTTCTCGACGTTATGTTCTTTGTAAAGTAAAGAAAAATTCTTAATCAATTTTTTGAGAAAAACAGTAGTGACACTTTTTTAAAAGTTTAGCCGCTTGTAATCTTCTTTTTATACCGTGATTATATATTTTGTATTATTGAAAAAATACTATTTTCTTAATTTTTTAACATATTAACATTTCAGCTTTTCGGCAAACTATATCTAATAAATAATCGTTATTATTGTACAAGCTAAATTCAATCGGATGGATAACAATTTTTCAGCACAGGTAAAAGAGATCATTTCTTATAGCAGGGAAGAAGCACTGCGCCTGGGAAATGATTTTATTGGCACAGAGCATTTAGTGTTAGGATTAATAAGGGACGGTGAAAATACCGCCATTAAAATCCTTAAGTCACTGAATGTAGATCTTTACGAATTGCGTAAGGAAATAGAGGTGGCCGTAAAAGATAAGACAGGAAAAAACATTGCTAATATTAATTCTCTTCCTTTAACAAAGCAGGCAGAAAAGGTGATTCGCATTACCGTACTGGAAGCAAAAGCACATAAAAGTGTAATGGTAGAAAGTGAGCACCTGATGTTGTCTATTTTAAAAAATAAGGAAAATATTGCTACACAGATTTTAAATCAGTTTGACGTGGATTATGACATTTTTAAAAACGAATTAGGTTTTGTTACCAGCAACCCGCCTGCGGCAGAATTTAGTGATGAAAATGAAGATGATTTTGATGAAGAAAAAAAGCAATACAGCCAGCAACAAAAAGCACAACGTGGGGGAGCGGCCAATCAGCCAAAAACAAAAACGCCTGTGTTAGATAATTTTGGACGTGACATTACCAGGTTAGCAGAGAATGGATCTTTGGATCCTATCGTAGGCAGGGAAACAGAAATAGAAAGAGTATCACAAATACTCAGCCGCCGTAAAAAGAACAACCCTATTTTAATTGGTGAACCAGGTGTGGGTAAAACTGCTATTGTGGAAGGGCTTGCATTACGCATCGTTCAAAGAAAAGTAAGCAGGGTTTTGTTTGATAAAAGAGTTGTATCGCTTGACCTTGCAGCATTGGTTGCAGGTACAAAATACCGTGGCCAGTTTGAAGAAAGGATGAAAGCCATTATGAATGAGCTTGAAAAAAACAGGGATGTAATTTTATTTATTGATGAGATACACACCATTGTTGGTGCAGGTGGTGCAAGTGGTTCTTTGGATGCTTCCAATATTTTTAAACCTGCTTTGGCAAGGGGCGAATTACAATGTATTGGTGCCTCTACATTGGATGAATACAGGATGCACATTGAAAAGGATGGTGCATTGGACCGTCGTTTTCAAAAGGTAATTGTTGAACAGCCATCCGTTGAAGAAACAATAGAAATCCTTACAAATATTAAAAGCAAATACGAAGATTATCACAATGTTACCTATAGCAGTACAGCAATTGACGCCTGCGTAAAATTAAGTGAGCGTTATATGACTGACAGGTTACTACCAGATAAGGCCATTGATGTAATGGACGAGGTAGGCGCAAGAAAGCATATAAAAAATATCAATGTTCCAGAAGGGGTAATTGAATTGGAAAAGAAAATAGAAGATATAAAACTCGAAAAAAACAAGGTTGTAAAAAGCCAGCGTTTTGAAGAAGCCGCTTCTTTAAGGGATACAGAAAAACGTTTACAGGAAGAACTGGAAAAAGCGAAGAATGACTGGGAAGAAGAAAGCAAGCATAAGCGCTTTCCGATAGAAGAAGAAGATATAGCAGAAGTTATTAGTATGATGACAGGCATACCAGTAAAAAGGATGGTACAGGCTGAAACTGAAAAACTCCGCCGCATGGCTGATGATTTAAAAGCTGCTGTTGTGGGTCAGGAAGAAGGGATTTCAAAAGTGGTGAAAGCCATACAGCGTAACCGTGTTGGTTTAAAAGACCCTAAAAAACCAATCGGTACATTTATTTTCCTTGGTCCAACCGGTGTAGGTAAAACAGAGCTGGCAAGAGCATTGGCCAGATACATGTTTGATAATGACGATTCTTTAATCAGGATCGACATGAGTGAATACATGGAAAAATTCAGCGTAAGCCGACTGATTGGTGCCCCTCCTGGATATGTTGGTTACGAAGAAGGTGGTCAACTAACGGAAAAGGTAAGACGCAAACCATACAGTGTTATACTATTAGATGAAATTGAAAAAGCGCATCCCGATATTTATAATATTTTATTACAGGTATTGGATGATGGATTGTTAACAGATGGGTTGGGTAGAAAAATTGATTTTAAAAATACCCTCATCATCATGACATCCAATATTGGCGCCCGCCAGTTAAAAGATTTTGGCGAAGGCGTAGGTTTTGCAACTGCAGCAAGGGTTTTAAATGCAGATGAGAATAATAAGGCAGTTATTGAAAAGGCATTGAAACGTACATTTAGCCCCGAGTTTTTAAACAGGATAGATGATGTGGTAATATTCAATTCACTTAGCAAAGAAAATATCTTTGAGATAATAGATATTTTAATGAAGGGTGTTATGAAACGTTTGGTAAACCTGGGCTTTTCAATGGAGTTGACACCACAGGCAAAAGATTTTATTGCTGATAAAGGTTATGATTCTCAGTTTGGTGCAAGGCCATTACACAGGGCCATTCAGAAATACCTGGAAGATCCTTTAGCGGAAGAAATATTAAATATGGCTGTAAAAGAAGGAGATGTTTTGATAGCCGATTTAGATGAAGCAAAAGAAAAAATACTGTTTACATTAAAGCCCGTAGCAACTATCAAAGAAGCAAAATCAGAAGCATGATTTTTTAGAAAATAAATATAAAACATAAAAGCCATCTTTAAAGATGGCTTTTATGTTTTCAGCATGATCCATTTGAAGTTTGCTTATAAATCAAGATTATAGTGTTTTGTTTTGAGGGTTAATTTTTTTGACTGACTTTTGCAATGATGAAAAAAATTATTATCACTATTGACGGTTGGTCATCTTGCGGCAAAAGTACTTTGGCAAAACAACTGGCAAAGGAGCTGGGCTATATTTATATTGACAGTGGGGCCATGTACAGGGCAATTACCTTATATTTTTTACGTCATCATATTGACTGGACAAATAATGAAGAGGTACAGAAAGCATTAGAAAATATTAGTTTAGAATTTAATTACAATGCAAAATCAGGCCAATCAGAAATTTTCTTAAATGGAGAAAGTGTGGAATATATGATAAGAGATTTGGTAATTGCGGAAAATGTAAGTGAGGTAGCGACTATAAAAATTGTGAGAGATTTTGCAGTGGCGGTGCAACAAAAAATGGGGAAAAAGAAAGGCATTGTAATGGACGGAAGGGATATTGGAACCACGGTATTTCCAAATGCAGAACTTAAAATATTTATGACGGCAGATATATCGGTAAGGGTTGAACGCAGGTTTAAAGAAATGTTTGAAAAAAATCCAAACATAACAATTGAAGAAGTAAAAAATAATCTGGAGATGCGTGACTATATTGATTCAAATAGGGAAGTAAGCCCTTTAAGAAAAGCTGAAGATGCTATTGTAATAGATAATACCCATATCAGTATGGAGCAACAATTGAAATTTGCATTAAATCTTTTGGAAGAAAATAAGTAGGAACCTTCTATTATTATCATGTTGTAGTGTATTATTTAAATTCTGGATAGTTTTGATTGTGCAAAAATTAATAACAAATAGGCACAGGGCTGGAGCCCTTGACCTGATGGACAATTTTGATAATCAATAAGCGATGAAAATATTTATTTCAAAAATGGCGCTGGTACTTTTAGTAACCTTCGTTAGCTGTACTGGTAGTAGTAAGCTAGGTTCTAATGGATTAACGGCTATGTCTAATAAGACTTTCACTTTTGAGAGTAGTATCAGAACTATAAATTTTGTTTTTGATACAGCAGATTGTCAATTGGCGATTATTTACAAATGCCCCAATATAAGTAAGGAGCATAAAAGAGTAAATATAAACTGTACTTATAAACAGTTGAATGACTCAATGATAATTATTAGAAACAAATTATACGATATTAAACCTGAGCAAATAGATTTAACACCACCGAAAGAAGAATTAGAGAAATGCGTATCGTCAAATTTGCCGAATAGTAAAAATAAAGGAAGGGTGAGTGCTTGGGGTTACGATGATGGATTTATTCCGATTATTAATATTGATACGATAAAAATATTGTCAAAAAAAGATAAATTGTTTTTATACTTAAGTAAGCGTAGAGGTCAAGATATTTATAATTTTTTGTGGAAAGAAAAGTAAATAAAACAATAAAGCCCGGCAGTGTCAGTCTGGTGCAGGAATACTTTACGAACAGGCGCAGGAATGATGTGTGGACAAGGTGCTGTAGGTTTCCTGTGCCGGGCAATTACTAAAGCAACAATAATTATGATAATGTTTTTACCATTCTGCCAATAACCGATCCGTTGTAATAAACTTGAAATATATAATTCCCCTTTTCAAATTTATCGGTACTTAAAGAAAACAGTAATTTTTTTGCTTCGCCTTTCTGGTACTCAAAATGTACTTTGTGTGAGTAAGTTTTTTTTCCTTCGGGAGTATCAAATGTACCTGATTCCCATACTGAGTTTTGTAATACCTTACCATTAGGTTGTAATACCACCACCATTACATCTATAGTGCTGCTTGAATTATTTCTACCCTTTACGATAAAAGACCCGGTTATTTTTTCTGTCTCATCCGCTTCAGAAGTTTCTTTTTCTATGTCATCATCATTTACTGCCAGGGCTGCCAGGTGCATATCCGATGCAATAAACCCGGGTGTTGCGTCGATGTTTTCACTTACCTGCCTGGCTATCGAATTTCGGTGTTTACTATTTTCCTCAACACCAGCTTTATCGCTGGTAAGCTGAACCAGTAATGCATTTAATCTTTTGTTTTCTTTTTCTACATCAAGGTTACGGTTTTGGAGCTGTTCTACTTTTTGTTGAAGTTTATCAATTTTTTCACGGGCTGTACCAAGGTCAGCAACGCCATTATTTTTCTTTAAAATTATTGTAATTTCTTCTTTTAGTTTATTGATCTCGGCTAAATTGTTATCTACATTTCCTATCGCAGAATCTGCCGCATTTTTTGTAGAATCAATCCGGCTATCCAGCTTGTTAATTGTAGACGTATAAATTTTTTCAAGAGAATCACGAATGGCATTTGTATTTTGTCCAACGGCAGAAACAATATTTATTGGCGTATTAGTTTTTACCTTATCGTTTTGGCTGGCAAAGTAAAAGTTATAACCCCAGATAGAAAGTAATACCAACGACAAAGAAAGAAGTAGTAAAGACAGTACAAGTAATAATGATGTTTTAGTATCTCTCATAAATCTTTACTATTTACTGTATCAATAATTAGCAGAAACAAGTAAATTATTTGACTATGCTTTGATCTACGTATGCAGAAATCCATCCCACCTGTCCGTTCTTTACAAAAAAGAATTGCTTTGTTTCATATATACCTACAAACTGGCGCATTATTTTTAGCAATAAACCGGTGCCTGCCATTAAAGATTTTTGGTCAAAAACCTGGTGGACCCTTTTTATTTCTTTAGCAATAGCTGCTTTATCAAGTGTACTGTCTTTAAGATTTTTTACAATTGCCGAATCTAAAAGAGAAGGATAATTGGTGTATAGTTTTTCACTGAATTTTTGAACGTCTTCAAAAGTTACTGACACAATCGAGTTATCTATCAGTTCAGGAAATAATAAGGTAGCTACAGACCAAACAATACCACCGCTAAAAGCAATATTGTCACTAAGGTTATATGCTCCACTGGAATTTACTCCATAAATTACTTCCGTATTAACAGCGCCGGCAAGTACCCTGGATAGTTGCTTGTTAAAGTTGGCGATTGACTTATCATCTTCCATTCTTTTTTCAGTGGCATTAGCCGTGCTTTTAGTGCCCCATGTCAATTGAAAAAGTTTAAAATCCTTTACATTACCTGTTGGAAAATAACCGCCCTTAGTATTTCCGCTTCCAATGTCAATTAAAAAAGTAGTGAATCTTTTTGATTCAGGAATGATGCCCAGGTGTGATAAACGGGCTTCTTCTATTACATCTACTACTTCAATACGCCGGTTTGGCTCTTTAATTTTTAGTCTTACAGAATCAGCAAGGTTTTTAATCCAATTGCTCTTCTCTTCTTTTTCAGCAGTAACTTTTACACCACTGCTTACAACAGTAAAAATTCGTTCTGCCGGAATATCGTAGGCATTTAAGGCTGTGGTGTAAAGGGAACTCATTGCGTTTACTGTGGCCTGGGAAGTTGGTTCGGTAAATGAAATAAAATCTGTATTAATAGCAGTATCTTTTAAAATATTGAATGCACCATTCTTTTTAGCATTTTTACCAATCTCCAAAAAACTCATTTTTACACCTTTTGAACCTACTTCAATACCCGCATATACGGTAGAGTTTTTATATTTTAGTTTTAACTTATTTTGAGCGTCTGCAACGTAAATGCCCGTGAGGAACAAAGCAAGCGATAATGAAAAACGGTTTAAAAATTTACTGGCCATCCTGGTTATAATTTCTTTTTTTAAAATTACTGAAATACAATCAGGTAGCAGGGATCATTGGCTTATT
This sequence comes from Ferruginibacter sp., assembly GCA_025362235.1. Lineage (GTDB taxonomy): Bacteria > Bacteroidota > Bacteroidia > Chitinophagales > Chitinophagaceae > Ferruginibacter. The sequence goes on from JANYGZ010000068.1 coordinate 52,306, forward strand.
GTGTAAAAAATGTGATTAAACTCTTGGATGACATAACAATAAAATCGGGTATAAAAGTTTATTAATTTATGTGGTATTGGTCTGAATTAAATGGCTGGCAAAAATAATAAAATCCTTACTGGCATTAATTATTATAAAAATAACCCTGCGCAAAACAGTTTTCACTAAATCTTTAGTCAATTGTTTTCAGCAAATCCTGCAGGTTGAGTGGCTTGGTAAACATATCAATATTACCGATAGTAGTTAATGGCCATTCCTGCCTGGGCCTGTCCCAATACAATTCAACACCGTTCTTGTCCGGGTCGCTTAAATAAAGGGCTTCTGAAACCCCATGGTCCGAAGCGCCATCAAAAGGGTAACCGGCATCGCTTAAACGTTTAAAAATAATGGCAAGATCCCTGCGGGTAGGGTATAATATTGCCACATGGTAAAGCCCGGTATGATGACCTGGGGGAGGTGTTGCATTTTTACTTTGCCAGGTATTTAAACCAATATGATGATGATATCCCCCGGCAGATATAAAAGCAGCGCTATCACCATATAGTTGAGTTATTTCAAACCCCAAAAGCCCATGGTAAAAATCTAAAGACCTTTTAAGGTCAGCAACTTTTAAATGCACATGGCCAATACTTGTTTGTGAAGGAATGGTATAATTGTTTTGCATGTATGCTTTGTATAATAATTATCAGGCTTTCATTTTATTTTTCGCTTCAATACACCACATCAGTTCCTGCACAAAAAGGGCTGCTCTTTTATCTGTTCCTTCTTTATCAACGGGGTTTCCATTTTCATCAAATGCCTTCTGTGCTGAGGGCACCGGAAACATGGCAGGTACTGTCCATGCCCTTATTTTCCATAAAGAAAATTGCAGGGAAGTCATAACCTGGGTGCCACCAAAAATACCATCTGATACAGTTGAAATTGCAACAGGCTTGCGGTGCCATTCGTTATACAAAAGATCAACTACATTTTTTAAACTGGCCGGGTAACCGCCATTGTATTCGGGTGTTACAATTATTACGCCATCGGACGCTTTTATTTTTTCAGCAAATTCCAGTACTTTTTCTGAGGGGTTTGGCTGCAGCCGAAGGCGCTCTTCAAAAATGGGAAACTGGTATTGCTGCAGATCTAAAATAGTTACCGAAGCAAGCTGGTGCTGTTCAATATACTGTTTAAAATACAAAGCTACCCTGTGGCTATTTCTGCCAATGCGCACACTGGAAGAAATAATTGCAATTGATGCCATAATAAATTAATTAAAGTGAGTATAAAGATAATTCACCCCGCTTTATTTTCAATTGTAATATTTTAAGTGAAAGCATCTATACAATGGCAGGTTATTTTTACTTTTTCCTCACCTGCTGAAATACGTGCCCGGCAACAGCGGCTGTTTTTGAAATAGTATTTAAAACCCACCGGCCATTTTCCTGCGGATTATCTTTTATGGCTTCCATCATATATAAAGCTGTATTTGTAATATTTAAACCGCTGTTCATCATAGAAGCAGGATCGGCCATAAAATCTTTAAGTGTTTTCCCAATATCTTTTCCTCCCTGTAATAAAGATTTTAGGATAAAACTAGGGGCGAGGGCTTTATATGAGGGATAGGTACCTTCAAAAATACCAGCAATGATATCGGCATACTCTTTATCTTGTTTGGCACGAGAAATCATTACAGTAAGTATCAACATCCATACCGGTGTAAAAGTCTTATTGCGGGGAAACTGTACCAGTAAATTTGACAATGCAAAATCATAGCCCAGTTCCTTATCCACTTTTTTTCTGTAGGCATAAATTGCTTCAGATGAAAAATCATTTTTTTGCAAACAGGTTTCCAATGTTTCTGATGCCCATCGGGCACTTAACAGCGCATACTGAATGCCATCGCCGCTTAGTGGATTAATAAGGCCTGCGGCATCTCCCACCAATATAAGCCGGTTAGCAGTAATGCTGCTTTGTGCATTAAAAAATGTAATGGGCCAGCCTTCTATCTTTCCATCCATTTTTCCATTTCCAATTCGTTCAGCTATGTCAGTATTATTGTTTATATGATTAATCAGCATTTCCTTTACATGAGATGGTTTTTGTGGCAGGGTTTTAGAAACCATTGCCATCCCGATATTGGCGCCATTAGGGCCTTTTGGAAACATCCAGAAAATACCTGGAAAACTTTCACCGGTAAAATAAATATCTACCCGGTCTGTGGGGCCATTTACATTTTCATAATAGGCACGAAGGCCAAGAAGTTGAAACTCATCATTAGGCTTGGCCCCATTCATTTGTCGTGCAAGGGTAGAGCTGCTGCCATCTGCACCTGCCAATATTTTTGCTTTTAGTGAAAGCTTTTTTTGCCCCTGTTTTAATTCTACGATGGCGGCATTATGTGTAATGGTATAACCAATTACACGTGTACTTTCCATGTACACTGCACCAGCTTTTTTTGCTGCTTCAAATATCCAGTTGTCCAGCTCAATACGCGGAATGATCCTTGCATGAAAAGGCAGGTGTTCCGGTTTGGAAAGGTTTATAAAAACCTTGTCATTTTTTAAAAACAACCCTACTTTATTTATTTCATTGGCCAGTGCAAATTTTTCTGTACCGGTTATTCCCATGGCATGTAATTCTGCAAGAGCAATGGGGCTTACACCATCACCACAAACTTTATCCCGTGGAAATTTTTCTGCTTCCACCACAATTACTTTATACCCTTTAGTTGCCAAATGAAAAGCAAGTCCGCTGCCTGCAGGCCCACCTCCTGCAATTAGCACATCGCAATCATATTTAATTATTGGTTTAATGCTTATCATAAATTAATAATCCCTGTTTATCATATAAAGAATAATACTTTCAATAAAAGATTTGTCCTTGCAATCTGGCAGCCTGGAGAAGATGGTATAATATTCTTTAAGCGCCGCTCCTGCCATATATCTTGCCGTATTTTTTGCATGAACAATAGAACCATGTTGTTGCATTAGATTCAATATCCAGGCTGCTTTTTCATTTTGTCTTTCCCTAATGGGTAATGAAAGAAATTTCCTGATCCCATTCTTTTCAGTTGCTTTACTTTTTTGCAGCAGGTGAATGAGCATAAGTGTACGCTTACCTTCTAAAATATCTCCTCCTATTTCTTTTCCATATTTTTTTTCTTCTGCTACAAGATTTAGTATGTCATCCTGTATTTGAAAAGCGGTGCCCATAAAATATCCCAGCCGGTTAAAAATATCCGGCTTTACCTTTCCACGACTGCCTATAATTGCACCAATCCGCAAAGGATGCATGCAGGTGTACCAACAGGTTTTTTTTAAAATCATGCGCAGGTAGTCGCTGTCATTAAGATCACTAATATTATCTTTGCGCCAGCCCAATTCCAATGCCTGGCCTTCTACCGATTCGGTAACCATGTGCTGTATTTCTAAAAAAATTTGTTGTGATATTTTTTGCCCCAGCTTTTCCTTATTCATAAACAAAGGATACAGGCCAAGCACATTCATGGCATCGCCCACATTAATGGCAATGGCTTTGTTGCTGTACTCATGCATGGTAGGTTTATTTCTTCTGAAAAGACTTTCGTCTTCTACATCATCGTGTATCAGAAAAGCATTATGCAACAACTCAAGTGAAACTGCTGAATACAATGCATCATCAAGCGAGCCTCCATAAGTTTTGCAGGAGGCAATGCATAAGCTTGGCCGAAAGCCTTTACCACCCCTGTTTGGATAATCGTGTACCAGGTTGTATAAATATTTACGGGGTTCTTTATCAGGAATAAAATGATGGATTCCTTTAAGCGTATCAGCCCCATATTGTTGTAACATAGATTTCATCAATGCCTCGTACATATTGCTTTTTTTAAAGTACCTCAATACCTATGACAGTTCTTACAGATGGGTTTAGAGGATCATATAATAAGGCATTGTAACGACCGGCTTTACAATTAGCGGGCAGCTTAATGTGAATCGTAATTTCTTTTGCCTCATCCCGTTTCAATATAAATGCTGCTGGTTTTATGTGCCAGTTTTTGGAAAGTATTTTTTGTTGCAGCGGACCGCAAAAATCAGTTTTTTGCAATTGTATTTTTACTGACTTTGTAGCTGTGTCATCCGCAACAGACATATATAAAGTAACCGCTTGACCGGGTTGTAACGGTTCTTCATGTTCTATTACAGCAGCTATGGCTTCTCTGTTTTTTTCATTGGCAGCGGGTGTTGCCTTATGTACATTTTCTGTTTCTTTTACAATAGTAGTAGAGAGCAAACCCAATTGTTTTGAAATAGCAGCAATTGCATCCATAAAAAGATCCACCGCTTCATGTGTATCCCTGCGGATGCGGTTCATCAGGTCTTCGGGGTTGTCTCTTATCTCGTCTACATCTATTACTTTTTTTTCAATTTTTTTTGCTGCCAAGATCCCGGCGGCAATCTCTTCCTCCAAAACATTTACTGCAGTATTAATAACCTTTTGGGCATTCGAAAGTAAATCATTCGGATTGAGTGCATCAAACAAATCACCTGCAAGCGAGCTGCCTTTCGGTTGTTTATTTTTTGCATCATTTGCCTTTCCTTCTCTCATTAGCTGGTGTTTTGGATTGCTTTTGTATGATGGTAAGATAAATTGAAAAATAGGCTGGTTCAAAACCCTGCACCTGTACATTGCTGATATAAACTCCCGGCCCAGCATTTGCAGGGATACTGATATCAATATTTATTGTTTGAGATGCAGCTGGTTTTAATACAAAAGATTGCGGAGAAAAACTTGTTTTAAAAACACATTGTACTGGCGGGTTTGACTGCTTTGTATAATCTGTATTAACCAGCCTGCAGGTTACTTCCTGCTCTTTTGTGTTGTCAAGTAAAAACTGAAGAACCGCATCAGTTGCCGGGTAAACAGATGCTTTTAAAACAAAGGCTGGTGCTGCTTCTGCTGCTTTGCCTTCTTTGGCAAAGTTGCCTTCAGGCTCTTTAGTACCTGCTTGCTTTACCAATGATATACCAAGGTCAATAACGTTTTTTAAATGTTGTATATTTAATTTTGTATAGGCATTAAATACATTGGAAATTAATTCAGGTTGAAAGATGTTTATTTTTTCCTGGCCGTTTTTTTTGTTTCCAAACTGTTTTACCAACCTGGTTCCTTCGGCAAGGAAAATTTTATTGGCTTCAATTGATTTGCTTACAAGCTCTTCTATATCTTTTGTAAAAGATGATTTTTCTTCGCTCATTAAGTACTTTTTTTATTGTACAACTTCGATGGAAACTAATTTGTGGCAACCCTGTCTTTTTGTGGTTCGCAATAATAATGGCTTTGCCAGTTTTGCCAGCGTAAGCGGTATTTTTTTTCATCCTGAGGTTCGGCTACAACGGTATTACAACCGCCATCAAGTGAAAGTGTAAAGCAGATATTTTGATTAATTTCATTTTCCCGTAAAACAATTTCGGTAGTATATACAGAACCGTTATTGAATTTTTCAAGATCAATTGTCATTAAAACTTTTTCACTTCTTCCCGGATCCAATGTGACTGATTGTTTATCTAACAGGGGCTGGGCAGGAGCCATCTGGCCATCATCACTTTTTAATTCCCTTACACCTATTCGATAAGTTTTTGAAATGCTGCAGGTGTTTTTTATTTTAAAGGGTACCAAAATCCGCTCCCCAGCCATAGCACATTTACTAATACTTGCCATGCAGTGAGGAGGGCAAACATTTTCTGGCGGACAACAATTACAATCCTTCATTTTTATTGTAGGGATTTTAATAATGGGTATACCGGTAGCAATAACAGTTTTATTTATTGCAGTCAGGTTATTCATCATTCCGTCAATAAAGGGCTTCATGTTACCAAGAGAAAGATTGGCCATTTTTTGAATACTGTCTGTAAGTACCTGTTGCAGACCATCAACAGTATTTTGATTATTTTCCATGTAATTTATTTTTTAAGATTTTCGTTGTGCGATTTTATTGCAAAAGCAATGTCTTTATCCCAGAAACGGATATTGCCATCGTAATCTTTTCTGGAATCGCTGTTGGCGGGTAGCGTAATACTCAGGTGAATAATTAAACTTTCACCGGGTGCCACAATTTTGCCAATTTCATCGACACTAGCCGGCGACCAATCAGTCAGATTAGCCCGGATATTTTTTGTTATTTCGTCCATCGTTACAGTAAAGCCTTCAACACCCTTACTTCTAAAACCAAACCCAAAAGCACGGCATAAAAGATCCATATCCAACGGTGCAACATGTTTTATTTCAGGCACCTGAAAAGGCATATTACCCAGGTTGGTGAGGGTGAATATGGCGGTATGTATTTTGCCAGGGCTGGTATCCTGGAATGAAAAAAAATCGGGATAAATACTAATATCAATATGCGATTGAATTACCATTTTCACTTTACGTTTTTGCCCTCCTGCCATTATTGAACTTTCGTAAATACCCGGTAATGTATTGGGATGCACTTTATGCCATATGCTTTCCATTTTTTCTTCACCAGGCTTTAAGCGGCACGATAACCGTAATTGAAACCCATCACTCATTTTATTACCAATTTTTGCATCATAAATAAGGGGTAGTGCCTTAACTCTCAGCGATTCTTCGTTGTTGTTACTTAAAAGCATATGACCCCTAAGATCTGATGGAGGGCCATTGAGGATAATTTCTTCAGTACCAACATGTAGTTTTTCGTGAAAGGCAATAGATGTAACTGTTAACATTTTTTGTGTTTTATTTTTTTACGTTTACAGGTATTTTAACAATATTGTCATTTTCTTTTTCTGATGTTTCAGGAAAAGGGCGGGTATCAGGCTCGCAGCAATCTGTCTCACATCGTTCTGCAGCGTTGGGTATGTAAGGCTCTGTAATTACCTGGCTCTCGCCACTCAAACAAAGGCTGAACATTTCCATACCCAGCACTTTAAAACACATGTTGGAGTAATTGGGTATCCGTACCCTTACTTTCATCATGTCTTTAATATCCTGAAGCGTAAACCTGGGAAGGTTCAGTATTTCAATTTTACTATCGGTTGCAACCGGTGATGCAGAGTCACCCGTGAGTTTTAAAACATTATCGGTATTCAGGTTGCCGCTCATTTTTGTTTCAAGGCTTCCTGAATGGATAGCGCCAAAAGCCCCGGATAATCGGGTATCAAGGCCACCATCAATAGTAGAATCTACTTCAAAATTCTTTTCAGGCAATAAATGGTGGGTGAAATCGGTGGGGATGCTTGGAACACTCATAATAATAATTTTTTAAGTTTTAATAGTAGAAGGTTAATATGTTTTAATTCACTGTTATTATTTATTCAAATTTCTAGAGTACTGCTTAAATCCGTTACTATTTCTTGATAAACTTGATTACTTTTTTATCCTTATTTAAATTTGCGGTTAATATATACATGCCTGCACTTAAATTAACCGGAATAGTAAGCAAGCCGTTTTGATTTTGAATTTTATTTTTATACAGCAAATGGCCTGCCATATCTGTAATGGAAAAGTCTACATTACCACTAACACCTTCGAAAAGTAATTTTACATTTTCACGAACTGGATTTGATAACAGTCGTACATTCCAATTTTTATCGCCTTTTAATTTCAAATAAATAATATTACTCTGGGCAGTTTTTCCATCAATATCTGTGATTATTAATTTGTAGTAAACAATAGTTTTACCACTATTGGCAACACCAATATCCTTAAACGAATAATTATTTTTTACAGCAGAATTTCCTGCAGCATTAACGGTTCCGATAGATTGCCAGTTTTTATCATCGGCGCTTGATTGAATGGTAAAACTTTTGCTGTTTATTTCCTGCGAGGTACTCCAATGTAAAAGGGCGTCATTGTTAGATGGTACCACAGTAAAATCTAATAATTGCACTGGTAGTGGATTAAAAATTCCATCTACAACAAACAGGTCAGTCTTATTGGCATCATCACCATCTGTTGCCATAAACATTATCCGGCTATTTACAATGAAATCGAGGCCGGGATCAGAGTCAGATTTACCGTCACCTGCAGTTACGCTGGCATTTGGATTAATATCTTTCACAATAGTTGTTCCTGCAGCAGTGCCATCTGTTTTCCATAATTCAATTCCCTGGGTACCATTATTTGCCGCAAAGTATAAACCTGCAGTGGTATAGAAATATGATGGATCATTCTTTCCTACACCATCACCCAGTCCAGGATTAATATCTGTTACCCTCGAGGTGCCTGCAACCGTTCCATCCGATTTCCATAATTCATTCCCTTCTGCATTGCTATTGGCAGTGAAGAAAAAATAGCCATTGTATAAAGGATAAGTAAAGATTCGGGTACTTGAGTTAAAACCAATATTTACATAAATTAGTGGGAAATTATTATTGGCATTGGGAGGAAAAGACATAAACAGTTTTGTGCCAGCAGCAGTGCTGCCATCAGATTCCCAAAGTTCAAACCGGCTAATTCCATCTATAACAGGAAAAATAAATTTACCAGGCAAGTTAAATGCATCATTTAATAATGCAGCGCTAGCATATGAATATGCTCCCGCCGCAATACCCTCATCTGCTAAAAAAGAAGTATGGGCTGCTGTTCCATCAATACCATCCGTACTCCAGATACCCGATGCATAAACACCATCATCAATTACAAAATATGCCCTGCCATTAAACGCATGAAAAAAAACAAGAAAAGGTAACTGGTAAGTAAAAGGAGGGGTGCCAATAGTAACTCCATTCAGATTGTCTTTCAATAGAACGGTTCCAGCTGCTGTGCCATCAGTACGCCATATTTCTCCATGTATACCATCTGCGGCAGTAACTGAAAACAAAATATTATTACTAAATGGAAAAAAAGAAGTTGGATTGGAAGATGCTAGCCCGGTTACGATATCTTTTAATAATACAGCATTTCCAATTGTTCCATCCGAGCGCCATAATTCATTACCCTCGGCAACTGTTTTTACATCAAACAAAAGATATGTGCCTGTAGATGTTAGGTTATATTTACCAGGATCATTACTACTTGTAGGCCCGGGTATAATATCTGCTACCATATTAGTATTTCCTGCAGTACCATCAGTTCTCCATAATTCACTGCCTTCGGCAGCAGTAGTGGCAATAAAATAAACATATCCATTAAGCAATGTCATTTCATCTGATGCTGATGTACTGCCGGTTGCACCCGGTACAATATCCTTTATAATTTGTGTGCCGGCAATGGTGCCATCAGTAATAAAAATTTCAGAACCCTCAGCGGCTGTAGAGCCGGCAAAAATATATTTACCATTGAGAACTACTCCGCCCGAATCAAATATTGTTGTACTTAATTGAAAAGTGCCCCCGGCTGTTGCATCTGTTACCCAAAGTGTCTGGTCAACACCAGAAATCGCAATTGCCAGGTTATTATTTAATAACCCTACCGGGTGTAAACTGGCGTTATTATTTATTTGTGTAACCTGGGCTTTTGAGGTTAGTGCAAGTAGGTAAACAGTAAGAACAACTAGTACAAGCTTTTTCATAATTCAATATTTTTAATAATGATTGGTTCATTAAATAGCAACAGATACC